>NZ_JARIXW010000002.1:0-952297 GCF_029269325.1 Mesorhizobium sp. XAP4
GACCACGCGTTTCAAAGATCGTGAACTACATCTCGTCGTTGTGCTCGACGCACTCCCGACAGAGCGCAACCTCATGGGCGCGGCATGCAGGATTAACCGAGCCCAGCCGGTCATGAGTGCGGCCGGCCGGGTCGGGCGATAGGCAGTCATGCCCTGCCCTTCCTGCGGGTCAAGCACTCCGAAAAAACATTTCCCCCATAAATGCTAGATCTTCCGTTGCCTTTTCGCGGGCTTCTGCGTGAGGTGAGGCACGCCATCCATGGCATGTGGCACACGCACGCGATGCCAGTGCACGGTCGTTTTCTCGGCAAGGCCGTTCTCTACCTCGACCCGCACGCGCTCGCCCTGACGGACCCGGATTTCCGGGCCTGGAACGGGCCTTCGGCGCGCAATCGAGCCCGGTTCACCCGGCCCAATGGCGTCCACTTTGGGGGCGCATGCACTGCAGACCCGCTGGACCTGATCCGGGAGAGGATGGGCGCGGCGATTGGAATAGCTATGAAAGCGCATCGGACCGTGGAACTGCGCGCGCAGACTTTCGGAGGAAGGCTCGCTTTTAAACGTTATCGTGCAACTCTGACCGTTCTTCGCCTTGGCGGGTGCCGCGGAAGAATCCCGGGTTCTGCGAGCGCTGCGAGAACACCTGCGGTCGATCCTGTACCACAATCTCGCGAAGCTCGATGCTCTCTACAAACGATGTCTTGGATTCTCACGCCCTTATTTCAGCACTTCGCTCGCTTGCCCGACTCGGCCGCGGTCAGCCTTCACCGCCAATTTTATTGGCGCAGCGACGTTCCTATCGGTTCAGGCGAAGCTTCTTGAACCTGCCGCTCTCTCGTTGCCCTGGCACGATTAATCGTCCTCTCAGTCTGTCATTGGCGGAGTCGCTCCTGAGGCGCGCGCCGGCGAGTTCGAGGAGCGCGTGGCTATCTCCTCGGTCCAGCCGGATTCCGCTGCGCGCTCAGCCAATTCCTGGAAGGCCGATTCCAAGGCGAGCTGGCATTGAAGGCCGCGGTCCGGATGGTCGACTAGCTTGGTTCCACGATCGCAATGCTTGATCGCTTCATTGCAGGCCATGGGCTCTCGCCCTCTCCTTTTGCCACACGAGGCGCCAGCTCACGTGTTGTGCGCCCCGGCAACCGCTTTCACCAGCCGCTCCAGCGATCCCGCGCGCTCCAGCTCCGCAAAGAATGATGCGGCGTGACGCTACCCAGCCGGTGCTTCTCGGCCATTTGCACACATAGGGATAGTCGACCATGAAATCGGACCGAGGCGAGGCGTTGGACGTTTCAGTCTTGGTCTGAATGCGCCGCCCACGAGCCGATCGGCCTTCTCGATGATTTGGCGCACCCTCGTTGTCGACAAGCCATGTTCCTGAGCCAGGTCGGCGAAACTCTTGCCCTTCAGAAAGCCGTCGACCAGGGCTATGTTCCTATCGACGGTCGGCTAAATCCCAGCAGGCGCGCGCAGTTTTCCGGCATCATTCCGTTTGTTCATCCGCTTGTCCGCGCCCCCTGCAAATCCTACCGGGCCAAATCGGTGCTTGGAAGACCCACTCATGTCATGGCCTCGGGAAAGTACAAGGCCGACGGTTATGTGAATACGAAAGATGCTGGCGATCACCATGATCGTTGGTGACCGCTGACCTCCCCAATGTCGGCTTCGACGGCACACCGGGAGCTCTCGGCAATGTTGAATAATTCCGTTTGAAGATGGTTGACTTCGTCGTCGAGGCTCGATCCATCAGGATCGGTATCGACGATTCTATATTTGAGAAACCCAAATTCGTTTGACTCGCGCAATTCGCTGTACGGCGTATCATCGCAAGCGCGGGATTCCGACATCCTGCGAAGTGCCCGCGTTGCTGGAATCGATTTTGCGGAAGTAAAAAGGCCCCGGCGCTGGGTCGGCGCGCAGGGCCTTCAGGCATGTACGAGCTACCAGCATGTCCAGTTATGATCGTGCGCTATCATAATGAACAAACGGTGAATGATCGCTATCCGAGGTGCAGGGCGGGCGAGATGGTGGGGCGGTGGGGGACCTGTACCGCTGCAGCGGGGCCACGAGCAGCGACTCGAGCCATGCGCCACGCTGCAGGACCTCGATTTCGGGCCAAGCCTCGAGCCCGCAACTCGCCTTGCTTCTCGGAAATCATAAGGCTTTGTGGGGCGGTTAAGCAGCGCGATATGGCCGCGGCGATACGAAGTTTTCATCTTTACCCTGTTCAGACGGTCAGGCTGCCTTCGCCGCCGGCTTGGCTGCCTTGACATGGGTTATACTGCGGCGACCGTCGACGCCGATCGGAACGTCACCGTCAACCGTAGCGCGACGCACAACCCGGTGCTGGTCGCCATAGTCGTTGACCGCATAATGCTGGTTAGCACGGTTGTCCCAGATAGCGACGTCGCCTACTTGCCAGCGCCACCGCACGGTATTTTCCGGGGCAGTGACGTAGGACTGGAACACCTCGTAGAGTTTGGCGGAATCGCTCTTGGAAAGGCCGACGAGGCGCTGCACGAAATTGCCGAGCAGCAGCGACTTCTCCCCGGTTTCCGGATGGACGCGCACGACCGGATGCTCGGTCTCGTAGATCGTCGATGTGAAAACTTCCTCGAAGTGCTTCTTCTCTTCGGCTGTGGCGCGCGGGCGCACGGCTGCGTAGTCGTAGGCATTGCTATGAATAGCCCACAGATTGTCCGCCAATATTTTGAGCGGCGCCGGCAGATTCTCGTACGCGGCGTGCGTGTTGGACCAGATCGTGTCGCCCCCCGCCGCCGGAATGACGACGCCACGTAGGACCGAGAATTTCGGATAGGCATCGACGAAAGTCACATCGGTATGCCACTGGTCTGGCCTGCCACCGCCACGGCCGGAATCGAGATTGAGGATTGAGGCCGTGCCGGCTGCCGGCCCCTGCGTGGGATGAGGTACAAGGTTACCCAGACGCCGCGCGAACAATTCCTGCTCCGCATCGTCGAGATGCTCCTGGCCGCGGAAGAAGATCACCTTGTGTTTTAGAAGAAGCTGGTTGATGGCTGCTATCGCTGCGTCCGAAAGGTCTCCACCAAGGCGAACGCCTCTGATTTCAGCTCCAACACGGCTGGTCAGCGGTACAACGTCGGAGTCAGGAATTCTCTTCGTCAAGCTCGAAAGCCAAAATCCCGGCGGATCGATCAAGGATCGCATTGCGTTGTCGATGATCGTTAATGCCGAACAGCGTGGCCAGCTCGCGCCGGGCGGTACAATCATCGAAGCGACCGCTGGCAACACAGGGCTCGGCCTGGCCTGGCGGCACGAAGCGCGTGATCGCGTGTCCAAAAGCTGACAGCGTCAGACAAATGTCAGGTTCATTACAACCAACATCTGGGCACTGACGAGGTTTTTCGAAGCAATGGGCGCTAACTGCGCGCTGAGCGCGTTGGCATGGCTTTTGAGACTGAGTGACTGTGACTGCACTTAATGGGGCAAGACGAGCGATGCGCTCCTCCCTGAACCCGTGTGCCGTCTCTGAGAGGAAACCAGCTCGTGCAGAAACCTTTGGAAATAGCTTTGGACCGCAACGTGGTATTGCAGATGGAGTCCCCGGCTCCTTCGATTAGAGTCGAGAACTGGCTGCATGGCGAGCCCCTCACGAGCTTTGAGCCCGGCAAGTGTACATAGTCGAATTTTGGGCAACTTGGTGCGGCCCATGTGGGACGGGATGCCCCATCTGATCCAGCTGCAGGGCGTCGCCAGGCGCGCCATCTGGACAGCAGGAGCTGGACTATGGGCAAGGTAACAGGCTTTCTCGAAATCGACCGGCAGGTGCACAAGTACCAGCCGGCCTCCGACCGCATCCGGCATTTCCGTGAATTCACGCTGCCGATGTCGGACAAGGAGGTCGAGAAACAGGCCGCGCGCTGCATGGATTGCGGCATTCCGTTCTGCCACGGGCCAACGGGCTGTCCCATCCACAACCAGATCCCGGACTGGAACGACCTCGTCTACAATGGCGACTGGGACAATGCGATCCGCAACCTGCATTCGACCAACAATTTCCCGGAATTCACCGGCCGCATCTGCCCCGCACCTTGCGAGGAAGCCTGCACGCTGAACCTCGAGGACATTCCCGTCGCCATCAAGACGGTCGAGCAGGCGATCGCCGACAAGGCTTACGAGACCGGCCATATCAGGCCCTATCCGCCGGAGAAGAAGACCGGCAAGCGCGTCGCCGTCATCGGCTCCGGCCCGGCCGGCATGTCGGCTGCCCAGCAGCTCGGCCGCGCCGGCCACGACGTCCATGTCTATGAGCGCGAGAGCCGGCCCGGCGGGCTGATGCGTTACGGTATTCCCGACTTCAAGATCGAGAAGCACTATATCGACCGGCGCATCGAGCAGATGCAGGGCGAGGGCGTCACCTTCCATTGCGGCGTCAATGTCGGCGTCGACAAGCCTGTTGCCGAGCTGCTCGCCGAACATGACGCCGTACTTTATTGCGGCGGTTCCGAAACGCCGCGCGCGGCCGGCATTCCCGGCGACGATCTCGGCGGCGTGCATGACGCGATGCCCTATCTGGTGCAGCAGAACAGGCGTGTCGGCGGCGAACCGATCCAGTCGGTGGCGTGGCCGTCGCATCCGATCCTCGCCGGCGGTCAGCATGTCGTCGTCGTCGGCGGCGGCGATACCGCGTCCGACTGCGTCGGCACCGCCTTCCGCCAGGGCGCGGTCCGCGTCACCCAGCTCGACATCCGTCCGCAGCCGCCGGAAAAGGAAGACAAGCTTTCGGTCTGGCCCTACTGGGCGACCAAGATGCGCACCTCGTCCTCGCAGGCCGAAGGCGCCGAGCGCGAGTTTCAGGTGGCGACGCTCGAGTTCATCGGCGAAGACGGCCAGCTGACCGGGGTCAAATGCTGCGAGGTCGACGAAAAGCGCAAGCCGATCGCCGGCAGCGAATTCGTCATTCGTGCCGATCTCGCGTTCATCGCCATCGGCTTTGCCGGGCCAGCCGCTCGCGGGCCGGTGTCGGAACTGGCCGGCCAGATGAAGATCGCCATTGACAGCCGCCGCTCGAAGAATGTCGAGGCCAATGACCGGGACTACAGGACCAGCGTCGAAAAGCTCTATGCGGCGGGCGACGTGCGGCGCGGCCAGTCGCTGGTCGTCTGGGCGATCCGCGAGGGCCGCCAGGCGGCGCGCGCCATCGATGAGGCGCTGATGGGATCGAGCGTGCTGCCGCGCTGAGTCCGTCTCGAGACCCTACTTGTGCGGCCACCTGAAGGCGCTTTCCGCCCTTCCGCTGCCCCGGGCAGCTTACGGACTGATCGCCGTGGTCGTTTCGGTTGTGGCCCCGGCCGCAGGCTGCCGCCTTGGCGGCCAAGAAAAATCGTCGGCGCGGCCGGGCGAAGCAGCGGGCGCCTTGCCCTCGACGACGAATTTTTCACCGGACCCGTCCGGCTTGGCCGGCGCTGCGGCACCGAGAAGTTCCGAACCGCCGTCGAATGCCGGTGATTGCGAGTCGGCGTCGGTAGCCGGGTCGGCGGCCTCAGTCTTTTCCTTCGAGGGTGGACTACGCTACTGGCCCAGTACCGGCAAAGCATCGAAGGAACTTTACAATCATAAAGGTACGTCACTGGTCTCGCGGCTCACCTATGACGATCTAGACGCGCATTCGAGTGAAGTCTTCTTCAACGCGATCCACAATCCGACTGGCATTTTCGTAAAGGCCTCCTCGGTGCGGGCGGCATCAGGGAGGGTTTTCTCATGACGAGGACTTCTTACGGAAATGGGGGGCTACTCAAACACATTCAGTGATCAGCGCGGGGGCGGCGTCAGCTATTTCACCGCCGATCTTGGATATAATTTCTTGAATTCACCGCGCTACCGCATCGGTGCTTTTGTTGGCAACAATTTCTGGCACGAGAGCTACGACGCTTTCGGTTGCACGCAGCAGGCGACCAACTGGGGAACCTGTGTGCCAACCGTCCCACCTACTTCAACCTCATCAGCCAGGACAACGATTGGCATTCGCTGCGACTCGGCTTGGCCGGGCAGACGCAACTCACCGAGCGACTCAGCCTTTCTGGTGACGTGGCGTTCCTCTTCACGCGGCTCGACGGCAAAGATCAGCACCACATGCGCCCCAAGATCAAGCTAATTCCCGAAGACGGCGATGGGCATGGCGTCCAGCTCGAGGCGATGTTGCGGCCGTGGCGAATAACGGCACCGCTCATTTCGAAGAGGCAATGGGCGGTCGTGGTTCCCCGCAGGCCGACGATTGGAAGGCAAAGCGCTACGGCGTTTTCGTGCAGGCTAGCATCAAGTTCAACTGAGAGAGCAAGAACCGAGGAGAGCGGCGATGCCACTCCAGCTCATTACGATCGTTGGATCAACAGAAGGAAGTTTTCCGAAGAGTTCTGCAGGCGTGCGCAAAGTCGCCAGACAAAGTTCTCTCGGTCCATAGTGTACGTGCCGTCACGCCCGTTCTCGACATGGTTGAATGATACGTCCCGCGCGATCGATCAAAGTCGTTTTTCATTGGTTTTCCGGAAATCGCGGGTAGCACAGCGTGCTGTGACCCTCGCCTGCTGGTTTTCTGTCAACGCGCAGATGAGGGAGAATGAGCGTACAGCAAAAATCATCAGTGCTGTCGCTTTCGCCAAAGCCCGCCGCAGCTAAACGGGGTCCCACGCCCGGTAGCGCCCCCTGCCGGTCACCTCACGGATGCCGAGTTCGGCACCAGCCCGAGCGCAGCGCGCTGGCTAATTTTCAGCTCGGCCGCGACCAGGCCTGCCGACACCAGCGGCCGCGCCAGCACCAGCTCGATCAGCGCCGGCAGGCTCGAGTTTTTTGCGCCGGTTCCTGAGCCGGCGCTCCATCTGGCTTTTGGCCAGCGCCTGGATGATTGCAAGGCTGAAACAGTCGATGGAACGCCCCTCCAGCGAAGCCGAACCGGACGAGGCGCGCGCGCCAGGGCCTTCGCCTGCCATCGGCACGCTGGGTTTAAGTGCTTGGGGTGACACGGCGTGATCTCCGCCGTTGGCGGGAACAGGGCAGTGCAATAGTACTGCCCTGTTCCTTTTGATCAGAGGCCAGTGCGGATTTCTTCGGCAAGCGCCCTCAACGTCGTCTCGACGTCATCGCCGTTTGCCATCTTCTGCATCGCCACGGCCCATGCGTTCATGGCTTCGCCGAAGCCGACACGCGGTGTGAAAGCCAGCGCGGCTTGATCCTGTATCTTTTTGAAGCTGTCAACGAAGTTGTTGAACTCGGGCTGCGAAGCGTACTTAGTCTAGGTATCGTCCTGCCAGGTCGACGTGCGCGGCGGATTGACGAGCTGGCCAGCAAGGGCACCCTTGAGCGCCACCTGCTTGGAGGTGGCCCACGGGATGAACAGCCAGGCCGTGCCCTTCTTTTCGGAAGCCGCGTTCATGGCGAGAGCCCAGATCCAGATGTCAGAATCCAAGCTCGTGGCGCTCGGTGCGTGCAGCGGCGGAGCGAAGGCGATCTTGCCGGATGCCGGCTTCCCCGCAACATCGTTCCAGAAGCCGAACATTTTTGAGTCGATCGTCATCGCGGTGCGGCCGGACGAGATGCCGTCCACGACCTGGTTCCAGTTATCATTGGCGAAGGAAGGAGCCGCGCACTTCTTGATCATGTCCGAATGTAGTCGTATCCAGCATCGGTAAGCTTCGGATCACTCAGGTATTTGTCCAGCAGGCGCCACTCGGAGCGAGGTCCTACGCGGGCTGAATGCCAGTGCCGAACACATCCCATGCTGGCGACTTCGTCGTCAGTTGGATCGTCATCTTGTTCCAGTAAGAATCGTCTGGGTAGAGTTCCGGCGTGACCTTGATGCCGGGTCAGCTTCTCGAACTCCGGAAAGTTGCGCAGCGAGAGCATCCGCATAGGGGTGGATGTCGTAGGCCCAAGTTATGCTGGTCCCTTCGAATTGACGCCAGTTCACGGTGTCGGCAGCGGCCGAATTAGTGAGCGATGCCGAAACGGCAAGAAACGCCAAGTCAAAAGCAAGCTGTTTGCGTAGCGACGCGCACCTGTAACGAGTACGGGGAATGAGCGACCCATGTAATCCTCCCTGGGGCATTTTGCCAATTTTTGGGTCCACTCCTCCATCCCGAGTTTGCTCATAGCCACAATAAGCGGTTTCCAACGACCTCGCTCTGAATGCACCAGGCCAACTGGGTAAAAACGGGTAACCGGCACTTAAAGGCGATGTAGTATCGCCACCAGAAATACTGCTCCGTGGTGCTGGCCTTTGCCTGGGGGCGCAACACGGCAACTACCCGCTCAAAACGGTTGGTCCTCTACCTCTTATTCACCGTCGCTTTCCTCGCGGCCTAACCCGGCCGGAATATCCGTTGCCAGAAAAAGGCCTCGCGGCCGGTTCGAGGCGCATCCCTCCTCCGAAGCAGCACGCTCAAGTATCGTCACAAGCCCCGAGCGCTTCGCGTTCGGCGATGTCCAAATTCCGACAATGTCGGATACAGTCAGATCTACTGGATTGCGTTTGAATGGTTTTCTCATTTGGCACAGTACATGCGGGTCATCCGCAAAACACGTGACCGACCAACAAGAGTTCGCATGATCACCTTACCACAACATACAGCCGCCGCGGAACAATCACTTGGCCCCTGATCGCCCGCCCCGGCACCACAACCGGAGTCATCGATGTTCTGACAGGCTGCCCAAGGATACCTGCTGCAACAGGGCTTGCCCTGGTGACGACCACTCCGGCTCCGCCGGTTACCGACGAGGGCAAAGTGACGGATTTCCTGCTTTTCAACGGCATGGAGGTGGCTGTCATTCCCGACCACCGCGCCGCTCGTCACCGATATGGTCTGGTGCAGGATCGGCAGCGCGGATGAGCCGCCGGGGATATCTGCATGTCTTCGAGCATCTGATGCTCAAGGCGCCTCATGACGAGCACGGCTCCGTCGCCTGGAGAGATTGAACCCAAAGGGAGATTCAGATGTCTGAAGCGAATCAGGAAAAGTTGGACGCATTCTTGGGGAAAATGGTCGGCGATCTCGGTGCGATCGCAACGGGCGCGGGAGTCCTGCTGGGGGACAGACTCGGCCTGTTCAAGGCATTGCGCGAAGGCGGCAAGATGACGGCCGCCGAACTTTCGACACGCACCGGCACCCAGGAACGCCTCGTAAGGGAATGGCTTTCCGGGCAGGCGGCGGCGGGTTACGTCGACTACGATGAAGCGAGCGACAAATTCTATCTCAACGCCGAGCAAGAGCTGGTGTTCGCTGATGAAGACAGCCCGGCCTTCATGGCAGGCGCATTCGAGTTCCTGTCCGCGCTGTGGCTCGATGAAGAAAAGGTGAGGCAGGCATTCCAGTCCGGCAAGGGCGTCGGGTGGCACGATCATAGCGCGTGTCTGTTTCGCGGTACGGAACGGTTCTTCCGTCCAGGCTACAATGCCAATCTGATCGACTCCTGGCTGCCGGCCTTGGAGGGCGTCGTCGAGAAGCTCGAACGCGGCGTGGACGTCGCGGATGTTGGATGCGGTCATGGTGCATCGACCGTGCTCATGGCACAGGCCTTCCCCAATTCGCGCTTCGTCGGCTTCGACTATCATGCCCCCTCGATTGAGCGCGCCCGCAAGGCGGCCGAGGTAGCCGGCGTCGGCGTTAACACGCGGTTCGACGTGGCGGCCGCCAAGAGCTATCCCGGAACGTATGACCTCGTCACATTCTTCGATTGCCTTCACGACATGGGCGACCCGACGGGCGCCGCCACCCATGTCCACGGATCGCTCAAGCCGGACGGCACGTGGATGATCGTCGAGCCGTTCGCGCATGATCATCTGGCGGCGAACCTCAATCCCGTCGGCCGCGTTTACTATGCCGCTTCCACTTTCGTGTGCACGCCCGCATCCGTGTCGCAGGAAGTCGGGCTCGCGCTTGGAGCCCAGGCCGGTGAGGCGAGGCTGCGCAAGGTTGTGACCGGCGGCGGCTTCAAGCGATTGCGTCGCGCCGCGGAGACACCGTTCAACATGGTGCTGGAGGCCCGCCCTTAGCGTGGCCGTCGCCAGAAATTGCAGCTCATCGCATTTGATTGAAGATCACCGCCAAAAATCCGGACGCATCGGGGACATTTTCAAGGCGCCTGGGTTCACGCAGAGGTCGCTGCCGAGTTGTGTGCCAAGAGTCCCATACGTTGCGGCTCAGAAAGGACCCGACGCACGGCTACGAACATGCCCATAGTGATGGCCGCTATAATCACATATGCCCACCATGGCGCGTTCACAAAGCTGGTAAGCCACGTCGCACCGAACGCGCTTACGACAAAAACGAGAGCCTCGATAAAATGACTGAGCCTGTACACATTCAGTCGTCTCATCCTCATACCACCCATCCAAAGACTGAGCTTGTTGCGCTACTGCGACAGAGCCTAACATATTGGAGAGCGCTCACTATTTCTATGCTAAACAGTCTCGCCTGAGTATATGTTTTGAGTCGCTAATTATGGAATTCTGCCAGTCTGCATTTCCCCTGATCTGATGTAGAGCAGCTTCTAAGTGGGAATTAGTCCCCCATCGACCGGATCGGGCGACACGAACATGCGCTGAAGGCTTGGCGGAACGGCTACTGGGACCATGATGCTACTCGAATGCAAGATCGTGTCAGAACGTCCCGGGAAGGCTGCAGGCAGGGGATGTCAGGTCAATCAGCCTATAGATATGATACCGCCCATTCGCTGAGACTTCACGATGGGCATAGGAGGTGGGAATTCGTGCCTTGAGATGGACGCGGCTGTCGGAGCAGGCGAGCACGGCAGCAGCGATGGCCTGAACCTTCGGGCCGCTGACAAAAACGTTCACCACCGCACGCGAGCCGAACCCGTCGAGATACGTCTCGAAAGCATCGAGGTGGGCCATCAGCCCGAAAGCCTGGATGTCGCGAACTTCGCCATCTTCGAGCCGGTGGGTTTCACGTACCTTGGCCACCTGTTGATCGAGCAAAGCATCGATATGCGCATTCTTCTCGCTTCTTGGGACGAGGAGCGAGATCCGTTCCGGACTGACGATATCGATCAATCCGTAGAATACGTCGGCATCTCCTCCGATCCCCACGAGCAGGACTTTCTCTTCGCCCATTCCTCCGCTGCCTTGAAGATGAGGGACGGTGACGTATCGGTCCAAGCCGCTGGAAAAATCCTCTTTGCCGATCGCGTTCCCGTAGATACCTTCGGCGTACCCGAATTCGAGAGACTGAATCGACATTTTCTTGAATGCCACCGCAATCAGCCATTGGATGTAGATTCGCGGCATCGTCGAGCACTCGACGAAAACCTTCCGCAGGCTTCCTTCGTATGAGCCACATGAAGCGGCCATCTGAGTGAGCAGGTGATCGAGGAGATTGATGTTCTTCTGATACTCGATGGAAGGCTCGAGGGTGATCGCAGTCACTTCGACGCCCCATCGGGTACCCATAGCGATGAGCTTTCGCCGGTTTTCTTCGACGGCTGGGACGTTCGCTTCCTTCAGAGCAAAGTCCAGAACCACGATTTTGCCGACCTTCAGGTCAAGATGGTTTTCGAACGCGGCGAAACGCGTTTCCCATCCAAGCGCGACGATCGCGATATCTGCCTCCATCGTTTCGCAGGTACCTGCATCTCTCGCCTTCTCAGTGACGGCCAGATGGCCGAAGACTCGATACTCGACAGTTGAAGCGGTCATTCGAGATCGCTCTCGAAAAGCGAGTGCTGGAATTCGGTCTTGAGTGCGGGCCGCGCGACGAGCTCCTTAAACACCGAGTCGGCCCAGTCTTCTGGGAGCCGATGCCTGGTAAAAAGCAGGTCGACCATCTGCGCCGCAGGGATTGTGTTGATTTCGTACGGGCCGCGATAGGAGAACCCGAAGTAAGGTGCAAATCGCCGATGCAATCTGATCAGCATCTCCTTCGATGCGGGGTCGGCGCGGTCCACCTCAAAGTTGCCGGCGGCGGAGACCTCCCGGATAAACCCATCCCTTTCCGCCCGACGCAGGACCTCGTCCAGTTTTCCGCTGGGTTGCTCCAGTCGGTTCACCAGCGAGCGCATTTCCTTTAGATCAACCCTGAAAATGCCTCTCTCTGTCGTTCCTAGAGCATTTTCTTCGGCAAACTCTGTCTGGAGGCGAGCGGTCAGGTAACCCAACGCCCGCACCATGCGCACGCTCTCTTCTTCGTACGGATGTGAAAGCGCCTGAAGTCCATCAAGCTTCCGTTGAGAGGCGGCGTTCACAGCCTGTCTCTGCTGTTCGAGATGAATCTGTAAATCCGAGTTGATGAATTCCACCAGTTTTCGTGGATCACTGGAACTCGGAACACTGCGGCGGAAGATCTCTCCCATTATATCAAGGAAATCGCGTATACAGACGTCGCTCAATGATGTGATGATCTGGTGCCCTACGTACGGGTAGTCATGCAGACGCAGCATCTGGCACGCTTTCAGAAAAGCCCATCCCTGTTTCCGGGCGATCGACCTCTTCAGATTTGAAGCATCCGCCTTGCTCATGGGCCGGCGCTTGATTTCCGGGTTCATGAGCGCGAGCGCCAGCCCTTCGGCATAAGGGCGCGCTTTTCGATCAAGAAGGAATTGCTGCTGATCCGCCGTCCTCAAATTCACGGAGAGGAATTCACGTGCTGCATCAGCGAGTGCCACAAGCTCTTCTCTGCCCTCGGAATGACCCGATATGATAACCCGCTCGATGATGTCATTGACGGAAAGCCGCCCCAGCCGGTTTTTGAGCGAAAACGCGCTGAGCGCATCGTTGCGCTTGAGATCACTCCGCAGATGGTCAGGAAGCGCATAGTAGAGCCGAAGCGACGACACGTTCTCGCACAGCGTGGCGAACTCCCTCGGATCGACTGAATCAAGATTCTCGACGTCCCGGTCAGCATTCGAGAGCGACTGGCCGGGTATGATCGTCCGGATCGTGTCGTAAAGGCCGCCGATGTAGGCGAGGACCCATTTCACATTGCCGCGCGTCTTCCTCACCAAGGTGTTCAGGAACTGCTGTTGGAGCGGTGTCAGTGCCTCACAGTCGTCAATCAGGATCTTGAAGAAGGGCGCCCTGTCACCGGCGAAAGATGGGCCATTTAAAAGTGGGGTGATCGCGGTCGCGACCTTGTTAATGATCGCGCCAGGGTCTGTCGCTCTGAAGCCGGTCGCTCCCTCATCGGCGGCAAAGAAGAACGCGTTGAAGCATTCGTCGACGTACCGGGTTATCCCACCCCGCAGCTCATCTATGCTGAAGAAGTCGAGACGGGCAGGTTGGGGTATGAAGTGCAGCACTTCGCGATGCAGTGCCAAGGCGACGTCCCTATCTTCAGAGGCCCGGTATTTCAAGTGGCTGTCGCGTCTGAGCTGGCTGATGCTCTCGAGCAGGCGTTCGACTATCTTCAGCTCCAGATAGTGAGAGAAGATTACGAATTGCCGCGGGATCACGGCGGCCGTGTCGAAGCGTATCCGCTCCGGAATGAGGTTCAGAACCGCGTTGTCGATTAGGGGCGAAAATGTCTCATTGAGCTGGAAGAAGACGCCATACCAGCCGAGCTTGCCGACTTGGTCCGCGAGACTTTTGTCTTCGAGGATATGAACTGTGGAAAGCGAGCGAAGAATACTGGTCTTGCCGCTGCCTCTCGTCCCTGCGACGAAGACCGGCTTGGCGGCGGCAGAAATCAAGGCCGACTTCTGACTGAACCACAGTATCGGGCGACTTTCGTACTCGATCCTGTTGGGGCCGAACGGATTCTCCATCTCTATTCGTCCCTTACCTTAATGCGCCAAGCCGAGTTTGCCTTCGTGAGGCCGTCTATCTCGACGAAGCGCGCCGCTTGGAGCATCAGAAGAGAGTCTTCCAAATCTAGCCCGAGCTCGGCGGAGGCGGCAATCTCAGTGATCTCGTCCCAGAAGAGTAACCCATTCCCGCGCCTGGTGGCATGGTCGCGCAGTCGGCGCATCAGGTCAAACGTGTCGTTGTTCAGAAAGGCCTTGCCGTTGGACATAGTCGAGATGAAGCAATGTTCGCCTTCCATGACCGTCCCGTCGGCGACATTGGTGCGGTAGGGTATAAGTCGGATGCCGACGAGCTCTCCCTGGTGCTGAGATGCAGATCAATTTGCCGTCCGGAAACCTTGGATCGTTGACGATCTCGACCGGATCGGCATGTATGTGTCCATGCAGGTAGACGATAGGCTTGTTGCCCTGCAGCAGCTGAGTTCTGACAAATCCGCTGTTGAGCATCTCCGCGTATGGCGTAATGCGCGGAGTCTTTTGTGGCAGCAGATTGTGATGGCCGATCATGATGCCGTAACGCATGTCGGGCTGCTGGAGCAATTCCTGTAGGCCTGCAAGCATCTCACGCGAGATGTATGGCGTGTCCATCTGACCGTAATACTCGTCGTCGGACGCCTCCTTGTCTGGATCGCTGGGAGGTGTCGCGGGCGAATGTCCCGAGGTGTCCGGCGAGCCGAGATCTACAGGTTCTGTAGAAGGACCGAGTGCCTCGAGACGATCACGAAGGAACGCGGGAAGGTTCTGAAGCTCCCAACTGCCTATCGCTGTGTTGACGAGGATGAAGTTTGCGCCTGCGGATCCTGTCGGAAGTCTGAAGTGCACGGGTTGGTCCACGGGAACGGTCTGCCAACCCAAGCGGGCGGCTAAACTCGCCATTTCGCTGAATTTCTCAGTCGGTCCAAGTTCGCGCGCGTCATCACGGTTCACATCGTGATTTCCCGGTACGAATATCAACGGAAGCGCCTTTGAACTGCGCCCCTGTGCGCGGCAGAGCAACGTGAAATGCTGGAATGCCGAAGCAATGAAAGTCTTGTCGCCACGGCTCGTGAAATCCCCCATGAAGGCGATCGAATCCAAGGGCTTCGAAGTCGTCAGCCGCCGAAGCTTCGTCAAGACGGCACGCAGCGAAGACGCGCGTAGCTTCTGCGTTATTTTCGGAGCGAACTTGCTATCCTTGGCATCGATGTTGCTAGAGGAAGGATGCCAATCCGGATAGTGAATATCGCCTACTTGAAGGATTCGCACCCGTCGCATAACTCGCCCCCCCGCCGAGAGCCATAGACTAATCCGTTCGCTTTTGCCAAGCGCGAAACGATCATCCGACCGCATCGCCTGGAAAGCGCGTTTATCTTTTTGTTGGTAATGGAGAGGCACGACGCAATTGTGCCCCCGGTTGCTTGTCTGCCCACCAAATGGGCACTCATTCTGGGCGCATGGCTTATGATTTCTCGAGTTTGTCCCATAACGAGTTTGAGGATTTGGCCCGCGACCTCGTAGGTCGCGAGATCGACAAGCGTTTCGAGGCCTTTCCCGAGGGACCGGACGACGCGATGGATGGTCGACATGCCCTTGCCGGCGGCGACATTGTGCAGGCGAAGCACTACCAGCGGTCAGGCTTCTCGGCGCTGAAATCCAAGATGAAGAGCGAGCGCACAGCCATTGATGGCTTGGCGCCCTCGCGATACTTCCTCGTCACGTCGGCTTCGCCCGCGGCAGGCGGACACCGGCATGCGCAGCAGGATGAAGCCAGTGAGGGCCAGTAATACACGACAATAGTCATTAGGCTAGAGTACAGTCGCCTTGGGAGGCTGTTCGAATTCAATCCGGCGCTTTTCGGCATCCTTTTTTCGTTTGGTGGTGTCGATA
The DNA here is from genome assembly GCF_029269325.1 of Mesorhizobium sp. XAP4. Classification (NCBI taxonomy): domain Bacteria; kingdom Pseudomonadati; phylum Pseudomonadota; class Alphaproteobacteria; order Hyphomicrobiales; family Phyllobacteriaceae; genus Mesorhizobium; species Mesorhizobium sp. XAP4. Next base: position 15,655 of record NZ_JARIXW010000002.1, read on the forward strand.
CGATATTGGTCAATTCCATCAAGATCGCTCTTCATATCGTTTGGTGTTGGAACTGGAATGGCCTTGGCGGACGCCATGTCATGTCCAGAACGCTCCGAAACTCGCTTCATGGCCCAATAGATTCGCTTGTGGTCTTCGTCCTCGACCACCACACCCTTCAGGCTCTGTGTCTTGACATCGCTGTTAAATCGCTCGACGACTTTACCGAGCAGGATTTCTTCAACGAGCCTCTCCCAGGTTTCCCGAAGATCGCTGTAGAAATCCTTCGCTGACCTTCGCCAAGCATCGGTGGTGAAATCAGTGGCGCCGTCGAAGCTCTTCAGGCGCGTCTTGAGAGTCTCGATGCGCTTCGTGACAGACTGTGCGATCCACGGCTCGTCAGTTTCGCTAATCAAGCCAAAACCGGCAGATTCGGACTTGTTGATGTAGTTTCGAACAAGGGGAATCGGCGGATTGGCCTGCGCAGCTGCGTCAACCACCTCGTTGAAGAACAGAAGATTATGGGTGAAAATAATAATCTGACGTCCTGTGGCCGCTTCTTTTACGAGCCTTGCCGCGACCCGCCTGATCCGAACATGGTCGAGAGATGACACGGGGTCGTCGATGATCATGCCTTGACGCGATGTGTCTCCTCCGACCTCGGCTAAGAAACAGGCCAGGGCAAGCGCCCGCTGCTCTCCTTCGCTTAAGACCTTGCTGTTTGAGATCGCTTTTGCCGCGTTGAGCCCGACCTCGAAATAGCTCTGCCCATCTTGACTACGATCATTAACTGCGAACGGGATGTGCGTTAACGCCAGAGTCTCAATCTCGGCGACGACGCGCTTTTCGAGATCCTGCATGACGAGGCTTCGTCGAAGCGACGTCATCTGCCGTGACACCGAGCCTGTTTCGACAGCATCGCAGCATGAGAGAAGCTTGCGCCGCTCTTCGAGATTCGCCAAGCGCGCGAGAACGATGGTGAGATCGTCGCCCAGTTTTTTCCGATCCTTGAGTGTATCGCGACGAGCTCGATCGGTAGCGCGGTTCCCGTCGTCGGCCGCTGCCTTGTCGTCCGTCAGCGCTTCGGCCTCTAGCGCCTCCGCCTCCGTTCGGAGTTTCGATGCAACTGGCGCCGCAAGTTGCGGGAACGCAGCGTACTCGGACAGCGCAGCCGCAACGACAATTGCATCACGCCTTTTACCTGCCTCGACATAATATGCCGAGATCAGGGCCACCATCGCCTTGCGTGCGGCGGACAGATCGCCAAACTCTCCGAGAGCCGCCTCAACCGCCTCCCCGGTCGCAATGGTGAGTCCTTTGATTTGGCGCAGGGCCTCTTCATGGGCAATAGATGCGACTTGCGCCGCCTTATTTGCGGCGCCCGTTACGAAGTCATTGAAGGATTGGATCCGCCCCGCGGCGTCCGCCGTCATCGGCTCCTGGCAGAGCATGCAACGATCGCCTTCCTGATCTGGCAAGTGCTGATGATCGATGCCAGTGACGCTCGCTAAATAGGCTCGTGCATGGTCGAACATATACCGCCAGGGAGAAAGCCCAACGCCGCTCAACGGCATAGTCGCGAACGCTCCTGAGGCGGCAAGTTGTGCAGCCTGCGCTGTAGAATCGGCTGTTGCATATAGATTGCGATAAATCTCGAGGGCCGCCGCTGAGAGAGCCGCGTCGATCTGTTCAGATGCAGTCAGCAGTTTTTCCAAGGCCGCCTTGGCACGCCGACGCTTTGTCGCCATCGTTGAAGGGTCGCTTGCCAGAGCCTGTTCGAGGCCAGCGAGATCAGCCATGTCCTGCTCTGAGAGGGCAGCGAGGTTTTTGATTTCGGCTGCGGAAGGCATCACGTCCTTTGACTTGATTTCGAGACGAGCCAGCAGCTTTACGACCGCGCCGGCAGCTGTGTACCCACTCGGCAATGGTGTCTTTAGGTTCTTTTCGATCGCTTTGATTTCTTCCCGGAAGTCGGCTTCGAGCTCGGTGCGGTGACGTCCATGGCTTTCGAGAAGCGCGATGGCTGCGGGCAGAAAACCGATACGGTTTTGCTTATCGACGTAGAGGCGAGCGTTCGCGGAGTCGAAAACGGAGATCCGTGCAATTGACGCGGGGGGCAGCGTTCCGTCCTTCCAGGTTATGGGGGTCGGTTCCGTAGCACCCTCTTCGAGAAACCGGACAAGCACTTCGGCTGGCGGTTTGGTGCCGATCTCGAACACGTTGCCAAGAAGATCATCCGCCGTCAGACTACGGCAAAGCTTCTTCGCGATCCGGCAATAGCCGCTCTTTCCGCTTCCATTGTCGCCGTAGATAATGGTGATGCCATCGGTGGCGAAACGCAGTTGCTGCTCTTCGGCGAGGCGGTTCAAATGCTTGACGGGGCCGAGTGAGCAAAGCACCGCGCGCGGCTCGTTCGAACTGTTGGCCCTCAAATGCTCCGCCGAGAGCGGAGAGCATTCGGGCAGATCAGCGGTAAATCCACCGACGTGGCGGACCCGAGCTGTTACACCGGCCTTATCCTCCTGCTCGAGGTTGAAGCCCGGCCGCGCGGCGTGTCTTCTTAAGGCATCCCTAATCCAGTCGGGCTGCTTATCCGCCCATTCCAAAAGTCCAACCTCGGCCATTCCTGCCCCCCGAATCTTACCATCATTATACTTATTGATCTGTCCAGATTCGATGAATTCGCTTGTCTGGACAAATTTTCCTCGCGATCGCACATAGAGTGCTGGAGATGTACCAAATAAATGACCTCCCCCCGCGCCGCTAGGTCAGCAAACAAATGCTTCAGCGATCAAACGTCTCCACAACGACATCAGCAATCAAAGGCATTGGACCGCGCGCACGAATTTAGGTAGCCGGCAACGCGTACGAGGAGATAGAGCTGGAAGTGCGTGCCTTTCGATAGTCTATGGGCGGAATTCGACCGCCTCACCGATAGGCCGATCGAGGTTCGCCGTCACTGTCGGGCTGGGTCCGAGTCCGCGATAGGCGCCACGACAGCGCTCGCGATAGGCGCGCAACGCTTGGTCCATGGCGCCCGGACCGCCACACATTTGCGGATGACGTCCTGCCCGTCTTGGGTTTCAGCAGCGTGCGCCGGCGCTCCGATTTCCGCGACTTTTGGATCCCCTCCAATCGTGACGACCGATTATCGCCTGTCTCCATTTCGACCGTTATCTGGGCGGTAACACTTTTAGAAATCTATGCTGCTGGACATAAGCGGCGACCATACCGAGAATTTACTTTCAAATTCTGGCGGCAAAGTTCTATCGTAAATGAAAATAGGGGATGGCGTATGGAAACGAGTTCGGAGACTGGCGATGCTGCCGGTATATCAGCCGCGCCCGTAATAGAAGTCGTGGCGGACATCGCCGCCAGCTTTACATATGCGTCCTTCCAAAATGCTATTCCGGTGATCCGGTCTATCGCGCTCAACAACCCGACCCAGCAGGGTTTCGAAAAATGCACTCTCGAGCTGACATCGAACCCCCCTTTTTTGCGCGCCAAAAGCTGGACAATTGATCGGATCGTTGCTGGCGACCGGCTTCCCTTAAGCGATCGAAAAATCGATCTCGACGCCGGCTATCTGGCCGGTCTCAACGAGGCTGAGCGCGGGGAGATAACGTTGCGCCTAACCTCAGGAGGCGCAGTGCTGGCCGAGCAGCGCGTTGCGGTGCGCCTGCTTGCCCGCGACGAATGGGGTGGCGTCGTCGATATGGCGCAATTGCTCGCCGCATTCGTCATGCCGAACGACCCGGCGATCGCAGGACTGCTGCGTTCCGCAGCGGAGCTGCTCGCAGCGCATGGTCATCCTTCCAGCCTCGATGGCTATCAAAGCGGCAATCCGCAACGCGCATTCATGCTGGCGGCCGCAATTTATTCGGCCATTGCTGGCCTATCGCTGCATTATGCAGAGCCACCTGCGAGCTTCGAAAGCCGCGGCCAAAAAATTCGACGTCCCTCAATTATTACGGCAGAAAAGCTGGCAACCTGTCTCGATACCAGTCTGTTATTCGCGTCCGCCCTGGAGGCGACGGGCTTGCATCCCGTCGTTTTGATGTTTCAGGGACACGCGGCCGTCGGCGTCTGGATGACACAAAGGACGCTCGCCAACGCCATTGAACCCGATGCCATGGAGGTCCGCAAGGCGCTGGCATCGCGCGAACTCATCGTGTTTGAGACGACAGGCGTGACGCATCGGCCGGCGATGACGTTGGAGGCTGCCCAACACGCAATCGAACAGCGGCTCGACGAAACGCAGGTAGCCACCTTTGTCGCAGCCATCGATATACGCCGCTCGCGCAGCGGCGGCATCACACCGCTTGCTTCGCACGAACCGACGCGCCGCAGCGTGGATGCAGAGGTGGCAACCGAAATCGCGTTGCCGTTGCCAGCCGCACCGGCCGTGGTAGCCCTGCCGGTCGAGATCGTCGAGGTAAAGCCGACGACAGCGGCCGGACGGATCGACCGCTGGCAGAAAAAGCTCCTCGATTTGACACTGCGGAACCGCCTGCTCAATTTTCCGGACTCCAAGAAGACAATTCCGTTTCTTTGTACTGACGTCGGCTACCTCGAGGACCGTCTGATGGCAGGCGCTTCGATCCGGCTGATTTCGCTCCCCGAACAGAATCCACTGGGCGAGCGGGATGCTGTCCTCTATCGCGAGGTGCACGGACGTGACCTCCAGCGTGGCTTTGCCGCGGAAGCGCTTCTGCGCGACGAGCTCCCGTCGACGCTCGATGGGCGTCAATTGGAATCCCGGCTGATCGATCTTTACCGGCAAGTGCGCAACGATTTTGCCGAGGGCGGCGCGAATACGCTCTTCCTGGCGGTCGGCTTCCTGCGCTGGAAGAAGAAGGCCGAGGACGAGCGCAGCTATCGCGCGCCATTGCTGCTCGTACCGGTCAAAATCGAGCGCCGCAGCGCAACATCGCATTTTACCTTGCGCTTCCATGAAGATGAACCGCGATTCAACGCAACCTTGTTGCAGTTTCTCGAACGCGACTTCGAGCTCAAACTGCCACAGTTTTCCGGTGAGCTGCCCGAGGACGAAAGCGGCGTTGATGTGCCGAGGCTGCTCGGTCTTATGCGCCAGGCAGTGCGCGACGTCCCCGGCATGGAGGTGGTGGACGAGACGGCGCTGTCGACCTTTTCCTTCGCCAAGTTTCTCATGTGGAAGGATCTGGTCGAGCGTACCGATGCGCTGCGCGAAAACCGTGTCGTGCGCCATCTGATCGACACGCCGGAGATAGCTTTCGAGGGCAATGGCGCATCATTCCGCGACGAGCGCGAACTCGACCGGCACTATGCCCCGTCCGACATGGTTTTGCTGCTGCCGGCCGACTCCTCACAGACCGCCGCAAGTCTTGCCGCCGCTGAGGGTCGCGATTTTGTCATCATCGGTCCTCCCGGCACTGGCAAGAGCCAGACCATTGCCAACATGATTGCCAACTGTCTTTCAGTTGGCAAAACCGTGCTGTTTGTGGCCGAGAAGACGGCGGCGCTCGATGTGGTGTATCGCCGCCTGCGCGAACATGGCCTGGGCGCGCATTGTCTCGAACTCCATTCCAGCAAGGCGGACCGACGCAACTTTCTCACCCAGCTCAGGATCAGCTGGGAAAGCGGCGTGCGCGTGGACGCAGCGGAGTGGATTGCGATCAACGAGCGGCTTCGCGTCCGTCGCGACGAACTGAATGCCTATGTCGAAGCGCTGCATCGGCACCATGTCAATGGTCTGACGCCTTATCTGGCGCTCGGCATCGCTCTCAAGAACAAGCGGCAGCACGCTCCGAGATTGTCCTGGCCATCGCGCGATTCCCATGACGAGGCAAACCGGCTGGCGCTGGAGCATATTGCCGCCGAAACAGGTCTCGCATTTCAGTCGGTGGAGATGCGGTCGGTCTTGCGTCTTATAGATGTCACCGAGTGGACGTCAGGCTGGCAGGACAATTTGCTCGAAGGGGCAAAGACCCTCAAGAATGCGTCCGAGGTTCTAGCGACCGCACTCGACGCCTTCCTGGTGAGCATCGGCCTGCGCGCCAAAGGCGACGCGTCAAAAGCGGAGCTCGAAGCGCTGCGAAAACTAGCAGCGGCACTCCAGGACAGTGCCGGCTATGACGTCAGCATTGTCTTTGATCGAGATTTCGCCCAGTTGCGGGGAGCCCTCGCCACTCTCAATGAGGCAATCGGAGACTATCGCAAGTCTCGCAAGGACCTGTCGGCCCGCTATGACGAGGCTGCCGTTGCGCGCATACGGGTGGAGGACATAGAGCAGCAATGGCAGCAGGCCGCTTCTGCATTCTGGCCAAACAGTCAGTTGGGCAAACGCAAAGTCCAGAAGCTGCTTCAAGGCTATGTCACAGAGGGGGTAGCCGATCCTCAGCACGACTTGCTGCTGTTGCGCCTGATGCAGGACCGCCGGGCCACTGTCGAAGCCAACATCCTATCTGGGAAGCCGATCGGATTTGCCGCACTTGATACCGACACCCACCGTATCGATCAGATACTCTCGATGGCCGAAAGGCTTCGACAGACGCTACGCCTGCCCGGCCTCGGCACGGAGGATTTCAAAGCGCTCCTGCAAGCAACCGCCCCGAGCCTGCGAAGCGGTGCAGCAGATAGCACGATGCGCTATGGGGCAGCCCGCTTCCTTGCGGCTTCTGCAGCATTCGAGGCTGCCAAGACCCAATTTGCGATCCCTGCTGGAAAGACGCCTTCTTGGGCAGAACATGATAACCCGCTGACCGAATTGACGACTGCGATGGGAGACTTGCTCGACGCCCGTCATCTTCTCCGGGACTGGACTTCGTGGTGCGGCATTCGTCGCAGGGCTGTCAGTCACAATCTGGGAGCGTTGGTCGACGATATCGAGGCGGGTCTAGTGCGACCAGCTGAAGCTCAATCCGCGTTCCGCCTGGCCTATGTACGCTGGTGGCTGCCGGCCACGCTGGATGCCGATCCGGTGCTGCGGAATTTCCGTCGCTTCCAGCACGAGCACGCCATCGAAGATTTCCGGGAAATCGACGATCTTGTCCGCGCTCAAGCAAGCCTTCGCGTCATCAGTGCCATCGCTCATGGTTTGCCGGCTGTGCAAGGCGTCCCGCGCAATTCCGAGTTGGGCCTGTTGCGCCATCAGATGGAATTGCAGCGGCCCAGCCGGTCAATCCGCGAGATGATTGGCGCGATGCCGACGAGCTTTGCCAAGCTCGCGCCGTGCATGCTGATGTCCCCTCTTTCAATCGCTCAATATCTACCGCCCGACCAAGCCCTGTTCGACGTGGTGATTTTCGACGAAGCATCGCAGATCACCACCTGGGACGCCGTCGGTGCCATCGCGCGAGCCCATCAAACCATAATCGTAGGCGATCCCAAGCAGTTGCCGCCCACCAATTTCTTTGGCCGCAACGAGGAGGACGAGGAAGTCGTCGAACACGAAAAGGATCTTGAGAGCATTCTCGACGAAGCCAAAGCGGCCGGCATCCCGGTACGTGACCTGCGCTGGCATTATCGTAGCCGCAATGAGTCGCTGATCGCCTTTTCCAACCATCACTACTATCAGAACCGGCTCATCACATTCCCTTCGCCAACGGTGGAAGATCGGGCAGTTCAGCTGCGAAAAATCACGACCGGCATCTATGACCGTGGCAAAAGCCGCACCAATCGAATCGAAGCCCAAGCGGTAACCGACGAGGCGGTCAGCAGGATGCTGCGTTGGCTGGCCCTACCGGAAAAGGACCGACCCACGCTCGGAGTCATCACTTTCAACGCGCAACAGCAGTCGCTCATCCTCGACCTTTTCGACAAGGCACGCCAGACAGAGCCGGAGCTTGAATGGTTCTTTGCCGACGAGCGTATTGAGCCCGCCATCGTCAAGAATCTGGAAAATGTCCAAGGGGACGAGCGTGACATAATCCTGTTTTCGATCACCTTTTCGCAAGATAATGCCGGCAAGCGCAGCATGGATTTCGGCGCGCTGAATCGGGACGGCGGCGAACGCCGGCTGAATGTCGCGGTGACGCGTGCGCGGCAGGAACTGATCGTATTTTCAGGTTTTGCCGCCGACCAGATCGACCCCAACCGAACCAAAGCGATCGGCGTACAGCATCTCAAAGCCTTTCTCGATTTTGCCGAACGCGGCGCTGTGGCATTGCCAGCGCAGGAACGCGGATCGGTCGGAGCCCTGGAATCCCCTTTCGAGGAGGCCGTCGCTGCCGAGCTTGAGAAGCGCGGATGGACCATCGTTCCTCAAGTCGGCATTTCGGGCTTTCGAGTGGATATAGGGATCCGGCATCCCGATCTCGCCGGCGCCTATCTGGCTGGGGTCGAATGCGACGGCGCGACCTATCACAGTTCTGCCACGGCGCGAGATCGAGACAAGGTCCGCGAGCAGGTCCTGCGCGGCCTCGGGTGGAACATTGTCCGGGTATGGTCAACCGATTGGTGGTTTGATCTCGAAGGTTGCACCGAGAGGCTTCATGCCAGCCTGGCCGCGCTGCTCGAGGAAAGCCGTCGCAAACAGGCTGAACAACAGGAAAGTGAAGCCGCGATCCATTGGGACATGGGACATAAGGTCGACCCCATGGACCCATTGCCAGCCGAAGACCTAGCATCGGCCGGCGAACCGGAACATCCGTCGATAAAATCAGAGCCAGAACTTGTCGCCGCTCCCCTCGCGACGGGAGAGCGCCCATCGGCATCTGCAGGAATTTTGCCTGCGGCCGCGCATTCGACGCATGATACCGTACCGACGGGCGGCCGTTATCGCCTGACTGATCTAACCGGATTTTCCACCAGCCCGGATCAGTTTTATGACTTCGTCTACCGAGGCACGCTGCGGTCCATGGTCGACGCGGTGATCGAGCAGGAAGGACCTCTGCGAGAAGACGTCCTTGCGCAGCGCATCGCACGGGCGCATGGCTGGCTCAGAACGGGCAACAAGATTCGGGAGCGGATCGACCTGCATCTGCGCGAGTTCGATAGAACTGAAGAATCCAGCGGCAGCTTCCTATGGAAGAGAGGGACGGTGGTCGACCTGCTTGATTATCGCATGCCGTTCGATGCCGATGCCCGCCGGTCCATTGCCGACATTCCAATCGCCGAGCTGGCCGCTGTCGTCGTTGCGAACGAGGACATTCTGGAACAGTCCGACCCCGCTCTCGACCTTGCACGTCTGCTCGGTGTCGAGCGACTTGCGGCGATTTCACGCTCCCGGCTGGATGAAGCCATCGATCGCGCCCAGCGCAACCTGGCATCGACATAGTCTCGGAGACTCCATGTTTCGATTCATCCACAGCTCCGATCTTCATATCGGCAAGCGGTTCGGCAACATGCCAGAGGATCTGCGCGGGCGGCTCCGTGAAGCGCGCCATGGCGCGATCAGCCGGCTGGCAGAGCAGGCACGCGTCCATGGTGCATCCACCATACTTCTGGCCGGCGATACGTTCGATACCGAAACGCCCACTCCAGCGATGTTGCGGCAGGCCATGGCCGAGATGAGCCAGAGCGCGCCTCTGCGCTGGATATTGCTGCCTGGCAACCATGATTCCCTGTTGGCTGATCAATTGTGGAGTGCAGCGGACAGCGTTGTGCCGGACAATGTCCTGCTGGCGACGCGGCCCGAAACCCTGACCATTGGCGCGGACGTGGCGCTGCTGCCTGCACCTTGCACCACCCGCAGACCCGGTCGCGACCTTACCGAGTGGATGAACAGCGCCGCGACGCCGCAAGGCGCCATCCGGCTCGGCCTTGCTCATGGCGCTATTCAGAACTTTTCCGAAGATTCAGCAGCGTCCGATGTCATTGCACCAGATCGCGCGACCAAGGCCGGCCTCGATTATCTGGCACTTGGCGACTGGCACGGACCCGTCACCATCAATGAGCGCAGCCGTTATAGCGGTGCGCCCGAACCTGACCGTTTCAAGCATGATACACCCGGTCAGGCCCTTGTCGTTTCCATTGCCGGGCCTGGCGCCGTGCCCGAGATCGTGGCCGTTGAAACAGCTAGCTTTTCCTGGAAAACCGCTCCCCTGCATCTGCTGTCTGGCGACGACAGCGCCGCGGCATTTGAAGCGTTGCTTCCACCGGCTCATCTGCGGCGTCAGACTTTGCTGCGAATTGCCGCGTCTGGCCGGGTGCGGTTAAGTGGGCGAACGATCCTTCAAGCGGCGATCGCGGTAGCCGCGCCCGACTTCGCCTATCTGGAACTGGACGGGGACGGGCTCGCGACCGACTGCGAAAGTGGCGATTTGGATCGGATCGACCGCTCTGGTGCCCTTCGCGAGGCAGCGCAGGCACTGTTGGATGAAAGCAGCGACGAAACCCGGTCGGCTGTCGAACGCGACATATCGCGAGAAGCACTGGTTCGGTTGTTCAGCTATTGCGAGGCGATGGGATCATGAAACTTACGGCCCTTCGGCTCCACAACGTCAAACGGTTCGCCGGGCAAGGCGTCGCCATCGAAAACATCGGCGACGGCGTCAACGTGCTTTGCGCGGTCAATGAGTTCGGCAAATCAACCTTCTTCGAAGCGCTGCACGCACTCTTTTTCCAGCCTCACACGGGCACACCCGAAGGCGTGCGACTGTTGCGGCCTTATAGTGGGGGCAATCCGGTGGTGGAGGCCGACATCACCACTTCAGAAGGACGCTATCGACTTGCCAAGCAGTTTTATGGCGGCAGGCTGGCCAGCGTTATTGACCTCGACGGCGGGCGACTGTTGGCTCAAGCCGATGAGGCCGAAGCCTTTATCGGCAAACTAATCCATGGCGGAAGCGCAGGACCGGCAGGATTGCTCTGGGTTCGCCAAGGGGTCACCGGCATCGAAAGGCGCAGCAAAAGCGAGGAGGACGGCGAAAAACGCGTGCGCGAAAGCCTACTGTCCTCGGTTCAGGGGGAAGTTGAAGCCCTGACCGGCGGGCGACGCATGGCCGAAATCGCCGCGGCATGTGAAGAAGAACTCTATAGCCTGGTTACGTCAACGCTGCGTCCCAAGAGCGGCGGTCTCTATGCGGCAGCGCTCGACGAGCGTGACAAGCTGGTGAAAGACGAGCAGCGTCTCAGCGCCGAAGTCACCGGTCTGCGCGATTCGCTCGACAAGCGGCGCATGGCGTTGGCGCGTCTGTCTGAGCTTGAAAACCCCGAAGAAGGCGCCACTCGGCGGGAAGCCATCTCGGCCGCGGAAGCCGCAGTCGAGGCCGCCAAATCGCACAGCGAAGCCTTGAAAGCCGCCGAGGCGGAAGCTGCCCTTGCCGCAATTCACCACGACGCGGCGCAGCAGGCCCTCGATAGTTTTCGGACCGCGCTCAAACGAGCCACGGATTTGCGCCAGCAGTCGACGATTGCGCAGCTTCGCCGCAGTGAGGTTCTCGATCGGCGCGCTTCTGCCATTGCCGAAAACGAACAAGCGATGGGCGAAGTTCAAGCAGCCGAACTGGAAGAGCGCGAAGCACGCGAATTGCTCGCGCGGCTGGATGCGACTCTTTTGGCGCGTGACGCTGCCGAACAACTGGCCGGCTCGGACAACCGGTTGAAACAAGCCGAAGTCGCCAGAACCCAGATCGAAGATGGAGAGGCAGCACTGGCGATGCTGGCGGTGCCGGAACAAGCTGTCGAGCAACTCCAGGCGCTCGAAATCGAGATCGCCAGCCTTCGTGCAGCTCACCTGGCAACCTTGCCGACGCTATGCATGGAATACCGGGACGGCGCCGCCGATTTGGTGACCATCGATGCCAAGCCCTTGCCCCATGCAGAAGACCAAAGCTTTGCTGGCACCGTACGCCTGGATATTGCCGGCATCGGAGCCTTGACCCTGCGATCGAATCGGCCGCAGCAGGCCGACCGGACCATCGAAGACGCCGAAGCGAAGCACCGCAGCCTGCTTGCGTCCCTCGGTGTCGATAGCCTCAGGACGGCACGCCAGCGCCTAGTGGAAGCGCGCGACAAAGCTACCGAACTGGGCTTGGCGCGTCAGCGACTTGCCGATCTCGCGCCCAAGGGGATACAGCAATTACACGAGGAGCTTGCTCGTCTGAGTGCCCTCGGGGCCGGGGACCTCGAACTCAAAGTCGATCCAGAACAGATCCGGCAACATCATGCCGCAGCCGAGCAGCGTGTGGCGACAACACGCAACAGCGTGCGCGAGGCCTTGCCTTTGCGCAGCCATGCCGACGAGGCTGTCATGGCTGCGGAGACGGCTTATGTCACCATCCAGGCGGAACTGACCAGCCTCGAGGTCATATTGGGACCCGATGCAGCGCGCGAGGAAAAGGGGCGCTTGCTGCTCACCGAGGCCACCGCACGACAAAAGCTGCGCGAAGCGGCCGAAATGCGCGCTGCTCCCCTGCGCGACGGCGCTCGCGATCTCACCAGCGCTGAAGCCGTTCTGCGCCGCGCCCGTTCGGTTCAGGATGCCGCCACACAGGAAGCAAGTCAGTTGCGTGTAACCCTGGCCGATCTCAATGGCCATATTCGCACTCGGTCCGACGACGCGGTGGAAGAAGCTTTGCGCGAGGCCACAGAAAAATTGGAAATCGCTGGAGAGCGAGCGAGACGCTTCGAATTCGAAAAAGCCGTCCTCGACCGGCTGCGCACGACGCTGGTCGCTGCGCGCTCGACGGCACGCGATCTTTATCTGAAGCCGGTCATGTCCGAGCTGCGACCGCTGCTTGGATTGCTATTCGATGACATCTCCATAGTGTTCGACGAGAACACACTGTTGCCACAGACCGTTCGCCGCAATGGTCAGGATGAGGATGTCGATAGGTTGAGTGGCGGCATGCGAGAACAGCTTTCGGTTCTGACACGTCTGGCCTTCGCCCGTTTGCTTGCCCGCGACGGCCGACCCACACCGGTTATCCTGGATGACGCTTTGGTTTATTCCGATGACGACCGCATCGAGCGCATGTTCGACGCTTTGCATCGTCAATCACACGATCAGCAGATTCTCGTTTTCTCCTGCCGCCAACGCGCGTTTGCAAAACTCGGCGGTAACATTTTGCAGATGAGCGACTGGCAACCGGGTCGGTCATAAGCGGAGATCGCGCAGCCTCAGCTAGGGCGACGGCAGATCGTATCGTGTTACGATTGCAATGCCGTTTTCGATCTCGATTTCGATAACTTCATTAATCAGGAATTCCTCTGGGCCAAGATCCTCGAGGAGAGCATCGAAGAGCTCTCTCTGTTTTTCAGGCCCGACCTGAGGGACGACGATAATCAGGCCGGCGTGAACCGGTTCTTTGGCATAGAGCTTCCTGAAGTCCTTAGCATTGTTGGTGACGAAGGTGAAATCCTCATCGATAATGAGCGGCATGAGGTCCCAGTCGGTTTCGCCGCTTAGCCCAAGCCAGTTGACGTGGTTTGCTTCATGTCCGCGTTCTTGGGCTACCGCAACCAGAGACGTGTGCAGGCACTCATCGATCAGAAACCTCACGAGGTCACACGCGTCTCGACCTGGCCGACGGACCTGGGTCGCCCTTCAAAACCACGCGCTTCGACGACTTTATTTTCACGCCCTGCTCGACCAGCTTCTTAGGCCGCCCACGAACCGGGTGCGCGGCGACCCACATTCTGGCGAGCTCAATCACGCGCGGCGTTAGCTTCGGATATCCCTCCAGAACCTCCGCTTCATCTGCGCCCTGCGCTAGCATCGTCGTGATCATACGAACAGGGATGCGGGTTCCTTTGAAGACAGGCTCTCCGCCCATCACCCCTTTAACGCGGCCGATGGCGGCCTCCGCTTCATCAAGATCCACGATGCGCGCTTTGAGCTGTTTACGTGCCTCGGCGACGTCGACGATCAGCAGGTCGTCGGCCCTTACGGTCTTGGCCCTTGGGGCAGCTTTGATTTCCTCGAACAGGCGGTAGCGACGATCAGCGGGCAATGTCGCACCCACGCCATACCAAAGCTTGAGCCGCAGCAAATCCTCGCCGGTCAATGCCCGTCGGACGACCCCACCGATGCGCCGAGCAGTGCTTGGCACAGTATCGACAATGCGTTTGTCGATCGCATTGTGCACGGCCTTGATTCCTATCCCGCTGACGGCGGCTGCCTCTGCGGGGGTGTAGATGCGAGCAAGTGTGCCCATTATTCTTCTCCTTATAAAGAATAATATAGGCCGTTTGACCCCCTCCGTAAAGGCACGCGTCTTTGGAATCACGGCGGTTAGCAAAGGCGGTGGTGAGCCGAGAGGCCTCACAAACCCTTGGGGCTCGAGATGGCAGACTCGGCGCAGTATAATTGCGCTAACTATCGAATTTGCAGTTGGCGACAAACGACACACGAGTTCGTCGCGGACTTTTAACTCTGCGAAGGCGCGTCTTCGAGCGCTTTGAAACCCTACACCCATCTGCAGGCCATCTGTATCAAGCTTTGGACCAAAACCGTTTCCATCGCTCACGAGCGTTCTCTCTGGGGGTCTCAAGTGGGGCTTGCCCATGGCCACGAATTTTTGGGCGACAGCGGTGCAGAGGCCGCATACCGCTGCCTGCTTGACGTCGCTGACCGTGTCCATGTCCGAAATTTGCCTACAAATTTCGGACGCCCTTGGGCGCGCTAGATTCGCTATGGAAAGCTGGAAGCACTCGCAAGCCCGGTGGCCACAGCGTCTGCAGCGCCAAGCTATTCCTCCGTATCCAAACCCGCATCCTCATGGCCACTAGCCAACTCTGGCATAATTTCACCAGCAAGCAGCTCATCTCTGCTCAGCAGCCCGGCATCCTCGAGCGCCTCGCAGTCCGGGAGATCGCGAAGCGTGTCGAGGCCGAACTCGAGCAGGACGCTTTTGTCGTCACATAGGTGTAGGGAGCGCCGGGCGTCGGACTGCGCGGGTTCGACGCGATCAGGCCGGTGCCGCAGATGGCCGATCAGGTCGCGACTGATTACTTCCCGAAAACCGACGACAATTCGGCGCGGGTAATCGGCTGGAAGTGCCGATGCACATCAGCATCAGCACGTCCGACCACGTCAGGTCCACGGCACGCCCGCTGCTTCCGCAGGCGCGGATGGCATCGGCATAGGCCGGCCGTGTCAGGTGCTTCCAGCCGCCGGCGACAGCGACGAGGTCATAGGGCCGTCCGCGCAGCTCTCGGATGTCGTCGATGAGAAGGTCACGGGCGAGCTCGCGGGAGAGACTGCACCGCAAGCGCGTCCCGCGCGCGCGAACTGCTCGATCAACTGATCTCAGACGACGACGAATCTCGTCCAGATTCCAAAAGCGGTGGCCGCAGCGGCGCTTTGCGGGCTCGCGTTACCACAGATCGCAGAACTGTGATCTCGCCTTGTGCCCGAGACCGCAATCTGGGCTCGCGACGAAGCATATCGCTTGCGATCATCAAAGGACGCGTCGACGCCGTCGGTTGCCTTTTCCACCGCCGCCTCACACATCGTGTTGGGGCTGAAGAGCTACCTGCAAATCCTCGCAACGGGCGCGGCCGCATCCTTGATTTTACAAATTGACACGTCTTGGTTTTTAGAAAATGCCACGTGCGATGATGGCGCCAAAAAAAAATGTCACGCGAGATGATCATGCCTGAGGTAAATGGTCCGCCAAAGTTGGGAAAGGTATACCGGTTGAATGGTGGATAGGTACGCCGGATAAAAAGGGCTTCGGGTTCCGGAAGACGAACTAATCGACGGATAGGCGCTGCTCGTGAGGGAAACTGCATGCGCATTACGGTTATGACCATCCAGGGATGTCGGATATGATCTTGAATAGTGACATTGCAGGCCAAAGAGCGGCCGAGAAGCTAGCAGAGGGCCTGAAATCGCAGGGCAAGCAGCAATACGAAGAAAGGTCGAGGGAACGCGAACGAGATGTGTCTCGTTAGGTCGCACGTTGCACCAGGGGTGCGTCGGAAGGCACTCCGCCGTGTCCTGAAGAGGTAGCCTGCACTTGAGAATAGCCACGGTGGTACCTTATTTTCGGCTGTGAAGCACACGAGACCCGCGACGTGAGACCCAGTTGCTCAATACCCAGTTGCTGGGTGAGCGTGCATGACTGCCAACGGAAGGTCTTGCACGCACCCTCGCGATCTTGAGCAATGGTCGCCATGACTTTCTTCTTGCAGGCTTTTGAGTGGCCCAGCCTGCAATCACCAGACCCCACCGACTCTAAAGAGCGTGGCAGACGGGATAGTCGAGGTTGCCCGGCACAATTACGCTCAAGGCTTGCGCCGCCCAGAGGACACGCTGAAAAGGCAGCATGGGCGCGCAAGCACGCCATTCACGAGAGGTTCGACATGAAGACTATGCAAGAAAAAGACATTCCGGCATTCGTGCAAGCAGTTGTGGAGGCCGGCTGCAACATTTGCGCGATTGGCAACTTGGGATATGTCTTTGGCGATGCTGATTTGACGCCGGCGCAACGGAGGTCCGTCGAGCCACAGCTGCGCAGGATTGCTGAGATCTACGGCGAACGCGATCATCTCATGGACGAGATAGCTGTATATCTGCGGTCGATCGGACGCCATGTCGAGGTTGAGCCGAAGACAGGTGTTTCCTGATGGCCGCGATCGATCGCGTTCCGTAGTCGCCATTTCTATTGGGTAACGAGCAGCCGTCTTCCAACCTCTGAAACAAAAAAGAGGTGACCCCCAAAGGCCGCTCTCGAGACCGCAAGTCTGAGCCGCTAACGCATTGCGATAACCAGGCTGTCCGAACTGGGCGTCGATGCCTTCCTCGACCAGGTCGCGGTAGGCGGCGATCTCATCTACCGCATGCATAGCCAAGCCAGAGAAGTTTTCGGCAGCGGAATTCTCGGTCGCTTCCCCTTTTATGACTAGAGGGTGCGGCCGATCCGGCCGCGACGATCTCGCAGGGATTGCCATATACGGCAACACGAACACCGGCGGATCAATACTCGGATAATGGCGGCCGGCTATGTAGCGATCGATCGCGCACCAACATATCAATGCAATAGCTTAGTTGCTTTCAAAGGCGGGTCTCTACGAACTGCAAGCAAGCTAAACGATTGCGTCAACTCTTCCTCGCAGAGCGAAAACTCCGCGCCCACGCGATTTCTCTGCTGGAACAGCGGCACATCCTCAGCGCCAGGACACGGCCGCCGCCGTCGGGTTTTACGAAGCCGGTGATTGCATAAGTTGCCCGCAAGATATCATTGGTATCGGGAACGCCGCCGATGCCGCATCCTGAATAGAGCGGCCGCTTGCACCTGCCAGCCCGACGACCAGATCATATCTGCAACTCCATCTACCTGGACGTGGTGCAAATCACCTCGCTGAAGCCGCAAATCGTCGCCTTCGACCAGGATAACCACATCCGTGACCGCCTGAGCTACTCGGTCGATCTCGACGCACATGGCCGATACAGTTTTTCCATCCTTCACGAAGCGAATGAGACTTTGGCCATTCCAGCCCTGGTCTACGGGGCGTGACTTGTCCCCGATGCATGCGCGAGCTCTCCGCTCGGCCGGCCGCCGGACGTCGCCACCGGCCGAAGGCGCCCGAAGGCGCCCGAAGGCGCTTGACAAAGCAGCACCGGCCCATTCAACTTGAGGCATTCACCAGGGGAGTCCCGGTAAGGGGCTGAGATACTGCTGGCTTTCGCGGCGCAGTGACCCGTTGAACCTGATCCAGTTCATACTGGCGTAGGGACGGTGCAAGCGCTTTGCGGGAGTTTACGCCCGAGGTCCTGCTGCAGCAGGTCTACAGAAGCGTCTTTTCATCCTTCCGGCACAGAACTGGGTCTCCAATGCATGAGCAAAGGAGCCTCACGATGAATGCCCTCACCCCCGCCGTGTCGACGGGACCACTGCCCGCCTCGCGGAAAATCCACAAGCCCGGCGTCCTCTACCCGCAGATCAGGGTGCCGATGCGCGAGATTTCCGTCCATCCGACGGCCGGCGAACCGCCCGTCACCGTCTACGATCCGTCCGGCCCCTACACCGATCCATCAGTCCAAACCAGCATCGAAAAAGGCCTTGCCCGGCTTCGCCACGAATGGGTCACGGCGCGTTGCGATGTCGAAGCCTATGACGGCCGCCACGTCCGGCCGGAAGACAATGGATTCGCCACCGGCGAGCGCCTGACACCGGAATTTCCGATACGCAATCGGCCGCTCAAGGCCAAGCAGGGCAAGGCGGTGACCCAACTTGCCTATGCGCGCGCCGGCATCATCACGCCAGAAATGGAGTTCGTAGCCATCCGCGAGAATCTCGGCCGCGAGGTGATGCGCGGCAAGCTGCAACGCGACGGCGAAGCCTTCGGCGCGGCGATCCCAGATTTCGTCACACCCGAATTCGTGCGCGACGAGGTGGCGCGCGGACGCGCAATCATTCCCGCCAACATCAATCATCCCGAGAGCGAGCCGATGATCATCGGTCGCAATTTTCTGGTCAAGATCAACGCCAACATCGGCAACTCGGCTGTCACATCATCGATGGCCGAAGAGGTCGAAAAAATGGTCTGGGCGATCCGCTGGGGCGCGGACACGGTGATGGACCTGTCGACCGGCCGCAACATCCACAACATCCGCGACTGGATCGTGCGCAATGCGCCGGTGCCGATCGGTACGGTGCCGCTCTATCAGGCGCTGGAAAAGGTCAACGGCATCGCCGAGGATCTGAACTGGGAGGTCTACCGCGACACGCTGATCGAGCAGGCCGAGCAAGGCGTCGACTATTTCACCATCCACGCCGGCGTGCGGCTGCACTACATACCGCTGACCGTCGACCGGGTCACGGGCATCGTCTCGCGCGGCGGCTCGATCATGGCCAAATGGTGCCTGCACCATCACCGGGAGAGCTTCCTCTACGAGCATTTCGCGGAGATATGCGACATCTGCCGCGCCTATGATGTCTCCTTCTCGCTCGGCGACGGCCTTCGTCCCGGCTCGATCGCCGACGCCAATGACGCGGCGCAATTCGCCGAGCTGGAAACGCTGGGCGAGCTGACGAAAATCGCCTGGGCCAAGGATTGCCAGGTGATGATCGAAGGCCCCGGTCACGTGCCTATGCATAAGATCAAGGAGAACATGGACAAGCAGCTCGCTGTCTGCGGCGAGGCACCGTTCTATACGCTTGGACCGCTGACGACCGACATCGCGCCGGGTTACGACCATATCACCTCAGGCATTGGGGCGGCGATGATCGGCTGGTTCGGCACCGCCATGCTCTGCTACGTCACGCCGAAGGAACATCTCGGCCTTCCCGATCGCAACGATGTCAAGATTGGCGTGATCACCTACAAGATAGCCGCCCATGCCGCCGACCTGGCGAAGGGTCATCCGGCTGCTAAACTCAGGGATGATGCCCTTTCCCGCGCTCGCTTCGAGTTCCGCTGGGAAGACCAGTTCAACCTGTCGCTCGACCCCGAAACCGCGCGCTCCTTCCACGACCAGACCTTGCCCAAGGAGGCGCACAAGCTGGCACATTTCTGCTCGATGTGCGGGCCGAAATTCTGCTCGATGCGCATCTCCCACGACATTCGTGCCGAGGCACAGAAAGAGGGCATGGCGGCAATGGCGGCGAAATACCGCGAGGGCGGCGATCTCTACATGCCAGCTGACGAGACTGGCGTACCGGTCGTGCCAGAGGCTCCCAAACCATCATGAGGGTGCTCGTCAAAGGGGCCGGCGTTGCCGGCCTCACCGTCGCTTTCGAACTCGCCGCCCGCGGCGCGACGGTTACAGTCGCCGAGATGCGGCATGGCCTTGGCGGCAACGCGTCGTGGTTCGCCGGCGGCATGCTGGCGCCATGGAGCGAGCGCGAAAGCGCGGAGCAGCCGGTGCTGGATCTCGGACGCGACGCTGCCGACTGGTGGGATGCGGTGCTGTCGGGTCAGGTGACACGGGCCGGGACATTGGTCGTGGCCGCGCCGCGTGATGCCGGTGAGCTTGACCGGTTCGCCAGTCGCACGTCAGGGCATCGGCGCGTCGATGAAAACGAAATTGCGCTCCTGGAACCCGACCTCGCCGGCCGCTTCCGGCGTGGATTGCTCTTCCCCGACGAGGCTCACCTCGACCCACGCCAGGCGATGGCGGCACTTCATGACAAGCTTGCGACCATGGGTGTCAAATTCCACTTCGGCTGCGACGCCCGGCCTGTTTCGGGTTTCGCCCGTCAGATAGACTGCATGGGAATGGCAGCGGCCGATGACAGGCTGCGCGGTGTTCGCGGCGAAATGCTGATCCTTCGCACGCCTGATGTCTCGCTGTCGCGGCCGGTCCGTTTGCTTCATCCACGCTTTCCGCTTTATGCCGTGCCGCGCACCGATCACCGTTTCATGATCGGAGCGACGATGATTGAAAGCCAGAGCGCCGGACCGGTGACGGCGCGTTCCATGATGGAGCTGCTGGGCGCCGCCCATGCCCTCCATCCGGCCTTTGGTGAGGCCGAGATCGTTGAAACCGGTGTGGGTGTCCGTCCGGCATTTCCCGACAATTTGCCACGCGTCGAAACAGACGGTGAGATCATCGCGATCAACGGTCTTTATCGTCACGGTTTTCTCCTCGCCCCCGCCATGGCGCGCCAGGCTGCCGACCTGGTTTTCAGTCAAGACAGAACCAAGGAGCATGCTCATGAAACTGATGGTCAACGGCGAGGCGCGTGAGATTGCCGCCACCATGCTGGCCGAGTTGCTTGCCGCGCTCGACTATGAGGGCGATTGGCTCGCCACCGCCGTCAACGGCGACCTCGTGCACAAAGCCAACCGCGCGGAGTTCCAGTTGAGCGACGGCGACCGGATCGAAATCCTCTCGCCCATGCAGGGCGGCTAGCATGTTGGAGCTTTATGGAACCGAGCTTTCGTCGCGCCTGCTTCTCGGCACGGCTCAGTATCCTTCGCCGGCCATCCTTGCCGACGCGGTCAAGGCGTCGGGCACGTCGGTGGTGACCGTCTCGTTGCGGCGTGAGATGGCGGGCGGTAGGGCCGGCGAACAATTCTGGTCGTTGATCCGCTCGCTGGGCGCCAGAATCCTGCCCAATACCGCCGGCTGCCTCTCCGTCAAGGAAGCCGTCACCACCGCGAAAATGGCGCGCGAGGTCTTCGGCACCAACTGGATCAAGCTCGAAGTGATCGGCAATCACGACACGCTACAGCCGGATGTGTTCGGTCTGGTTGAAGCCGCCCGCATCCTGTGCGAGGACGGCTTTGCGGTATTCCCCTATACCACCGACGATCTCGTTGTCGCCGAGCGGCTGCTGGAAACGGGCTGCAAGGTCCTGATGCCGTGGTGCGCACCGATCGGTTCCGCCTTGGGACCGGTCAACATGACGGCGCTGCGCTCGATGCGCGGATATTTCCCTGGCGTCCCGCTGATTGTGGATGCGGGGCTCGGACGGCCGTCGCACGCGGCCACCGTCATGGAACTCGGCTTTGACGCCGTGCTCCTGAACACAGCGGTCGCCAAGGCGGCATATCCGGTCGGCATGGCGCGTGCTTTCGGTAAGGCGGTCGACGCCGGTCGTGAGGCGTTCAGCTCGGGAATGCTCGAACCGCGCGAAGTCGCCGTGCCATCGACACCGATGATCGGCAGGGCAGTTTTTTCATGAAGCTCGATCCCTTCTACCTGATCGTCGACAGCGCTGCCTGGATCGAACGGCTGGTCCCACTCGGAGTCCGGCTTCTGCAACTGCGCATCAAGACCGTGGATGAGGCTGGGTTGCGCGCGGAGATCCGCACCGCGAAGGCCTTGTGTGCTCGATACCAGTGCCAACTCATCGTCAACGACCACTGGCGCCTGGCAATCGAGGAAGGCTGCGACTTCATACATCTCGGCCAGGAGGATTTGCAGACCGCTGACCTCTTGGCGATACGGGCAGCCGGCGTAAGGCTCGGACTGAGCACACATGATCATCAGGAGCTGGAAACGGCGATGGCCGCCGAGCCTGACTACATAGCGCTTGGACCCATCTATCCGACCATCCTGAAGAAGATGAAATGGGCGCCGCAAGGGGTCGAACGGATCAGCGAATGGAAGCGCCAGGTCGCGCCGTTTCAATTGGTCGCCATTGGTGGCCTCAACCCTGAGCGGCTCGACGGTGTCTTTGCGGCTGGCGCGGACAGCGCGGCGGTGGTGACCGACATCACGCTCAACGACGACCCCGAGGCGCGCACGCGAGAATGGATCGAGAAGACGGACCAATGGCGCTGAGGCGAGAACCACATGTGCTTGTCGTCGGTGGATCGGACTCCAGTGGCGGTGCTGGAATTGCACGCGATATCGAGACGATCTCTGCCATTGGCGTGCGCACCTGTCTCGCCGTCACAGCGCTAACGGTGCAAACGCATGACGCCGTGATCGAAATCTATTATTCGCCACCTAGCCTGGTGGCCAATCAGATGTGCGCCGCGCTGCAGGCCAACGACGTGGCCACAATCAAGATCGGCATGCTGGCGACTGCCAAGATCATTGTTGCCGTTGCCGCAGTGCTGCGCAAATTTCCGCATGTCCCCGCAGTACTCGACCCTGTGCTGGCCTCCACCTCAGGCCGCGCACTTCTGCAAGCAGGCGCTATCGCTGCCATGAAGCGCGATCTTATGCCGCTTTGCTGCATTGTCACGCCCAACCTCCCTGAACTGGCGCTCCTTAGTGGCTCCGAACTGGCAGTGGATGAGGACGGAGCGCTCCAACAAGGAAAAAGACTGCTGGCCGCCGGCCCTCAAGCCCTGCTGATCAAGGGTGGGCATGCGTCGGGAACCCGGTCGACCGATATTCTGTTACGCTCCGGGCACGAACCCATCCGCTTCGATGCACCGCGCCTTGCCACATCGATGCGCGGGACAGGTTGCATGCTGGCCAGCGCGATTGCGGCGCATCTGGCGAAGCCGAAGCCGCTCGAAGACAGCGTGCGCGAAGGCAAGCTGTTTGTCTTGGAGAGGCTTCAGAAATGCCGGCTGAATAACCACAGCGTTCTGCGTCCAGCCAAGCAGACCCATTTTCCAGAATTTTTCCCGTAGCGAGACTAGAGAAGGGGCTACTGCTTCTCTATGCCATCCTCACAACGCGTTGAGTTTCTCACTGCCAATTATGCGACTTTCGAGGTGCAAATAGCGAATATCGAGTTCTTAGTGACAGAAACGACCGGAATTGGTTGCGTGGATCACCAGGTCGCTACCGATTGGGTCAGCGACTCAATAGAACGTCACATCTCTGTCCACACTCGAGCTTATTTGCCGCAAACGCGTCGAGCCCCGCGTCAATCGGTCTTATAATAGTATCCGGGGCAGCTCCAAAGCTGTGGCATCGGCTACCCGCCGGCCGTGGCGCTTGCTGTTCGAGCGTCGGACGCCGCCTGCCATTGAACATCTGATGGGCTATTGGGTGGCGGCGACACACTCATCCAGGTGCAACTGGCTTTTTCAACTCGGGAACCAGCAGAAGCCTTCGCTGCGTCGCAACATTTGGATTATGTCGTACAGCCCGATCTTCCAGAGAAAACAAGACCTAACGTTCGAAACCTGTCACGCAACCAACCACCGAATGAAAGATCCAGCGTGCGATCGCAGGGAGGTAAGAATAACCGGTCTGGCTTTCCTATCGCCGGTCCAGGTTAAGACCAACGACGTCGTCACGACATCAACACAGTGCGCGAAGCGCTCGTATTCCTGAATCAGTGGCCAAAAGCGCGTCGGGGACCGGTATTCAGTTGCGCGGTGAGAAGCAGCAACGCAGCGATCGCCGGACAGATGACACCCGAGCAGGCGCGGCAAGCATTGTGGGATTTGCCAGGATTGCCGGGCGTGCTGGCCAAATCTGATTTCGTCGTTGGTGGCGACTGATTTAAAGCTGCAGGAAGATCACCGCCGGTAACGCGTTGGCCCGCTGCTCGCCAAGACGGAAAGAACGCCGCCTTGTGAGTTCCAATAATGGGCGATGCGGGAATTGCACATGTCTGTGCCCATCTGTCCGGCCGAAATGCAAATGGCGTCACTGGCGAAGGTCAGCGAACGCGGCACGCAGGGCTGGATTCTTTTGACTTGCGGCAAGCCGACATAGGTGCTGGCTTGATGTCTCGGTCACTGCGACGTGTCATGCCGATTCATTCGTCAGCTACCATGACGATGCGGCGCGTCGCCTGCGATCAGTTGATCGAACCGCGGTGCAATTCGGGACGCTTCGTCGATCCCGACAGTTGCGCAAAGGGAAGCCAAATCAGCGACTAGAGGCAACGTGGCTACGGATTCGAAGGGACCCCGCTGTTGCCGAAGAGGTGACTGGTGGAATGTCAAAGATCACCTCTTGAAAGGCCATTTGGGGCCACCTAATTCGATAAAGCCGGATGCCGCTATCGGGTCCTGGCACGGGAATGACGGTCCGGCCCTACGGTGGATCGAGTTCGGTTCATGTCGCTTCGCAAGGAGGATGTGTTCCGGCGTCTGCCCGAACCCCTCTTTCTCGCATTCTGCGAGGTTGCGCGATCGGGCCGCTCGGTCTCTGTGCTGATCGCCCCTCCTGTTGCCATCGATCGATTCCGCTTCCGGTGCGCACGCACGTGTCGCGCGTGGCAATCATGCAAGGTCGTGAATCATAGGAGGATGTACATGCTTTTGTCGGATTTCGGCCGCATCGGGTTCGATCCGTTTGTGGAAATGCGGCGCATGCAACAGGAAGTAAACCAGCGTTTGGCCGGGCTGACCGCCAGCGCCGCTCAGGAGTTTCCGCCGATCAATCTTTGGACTGGCGAGGACAGCGTGGCGGTGGCCGCGGAACTGCCGGGGATATCACCTGACGAAATCGGCCTCACGGTGCGCGAGAACATTCTGACATTGAAGGGAACGCGCGAGCCTCGAACGGAGGACGAGAAATCCGTCTGGCACCGCCGTGAGCGCGCCTATGGGACCTTCTCCCGGACAGTGCAATTGCCATTCCGCGTCGACCCGGAACGGGTCGAGGCGCGTTTCGCCAACGGGCTGCTCGAAGTCGAGTTGCACCGGCCGGAGGCGGATCGGCCGAAGAAGATCCAGATCAAGGGATAGAGGGAGGCAAGCATGGCTCAGGAACTGAAGACAACCGAGCGCCAGGTGCCAAGTACGCTCGACGGTAGCGAGCGTACCCGTTCGCGTCCGGTGTTCGTGCCGCGCGCCGATATCTACGAGACTCAGGACAATGTCGTCCTTCTCGTTGATATGCCCGGCGTCGCTTCCGACGGGGTCGATATCACGCTCGAGAAGCGAACGCTGGCGATCCGTGGCTACGCGGCCAATCAGCAGCACCAGAACTATCGCCAAGTCTACGCGGAATATGACGCGGGCGACTACGAGCGTGTCTTCACCTTGTCCGAGGACATAGATCGCGACGGCATCGAGGCGTCGCAGAAGGACGGCGTCCTGCGTCTTGTGTTGCCAAAGGCGGCGCCGGCTAAGGCCCGCAAGATTCCACTCAAGATGGCTTAGCCTTGGAGATATGAGGAGGTTGACGATGCAGATCAGAGACCTGATCCCCTGGGGCAATAACAGGGGAAACGAAGTCGCGAAACGCGAGGAGGATAACCCCGTCCTTTCGCTGCAGCGTGACGTGAACCGATCTTCGAGGATTTCTGGAAACGGTTCGATCAACCGTTCGGCGCATTCGGACGCCTGGATGTCAGCGGACCTCCAGTTGATATCGCTGAAACCGACAGCGCGCTCGAGGTATCGGTCGAGCTTCCCGGCATCGATCGGAAGGATGTTGACGTCTCTGTGACGGACAATGCGATCACCATCAAGGGTGAGAAGAAGAGCGAACGAGAAGAGAAGTCGAAGGGCTATCACCTGTCGGAGCGTGCGCGTGGTTCGTTCTATCGGTCGATCCCTCTGCCGTTCGGCGTCGACACGGAAAAGGTCAACGCCGAATTCAGGCACGGCATCCTTACCGTGACGCTGCCAAAGACCCAGGAAGCACTGTCACGGGTGAAGAAGATCGAAGTGAAAGCGAACTAAAAACGCCACACGAATATCATCAGACGCGGCGGACAATTTACCGCCGCGTCTCATGTTACTGCGCCAATTTATGCCGCGTATATACAGTGAGCGCGGTTCGGGCGCGCGCCAAATCTTCTCGCGCAACGAGCAGCATCTCGTCCGCCGTATCCAGCGCGGCCAAGGCTCTCGCGGTCGGACTGGGGCACTCGATGTTGACGCGAGCCCATGCGCGGTCGATTTCGGCCAGAGCCGCGCGAACATTGGCGATCGCGCGTTCGATGGCGTCGTAAAGTGCGATCTCCTCCTCAGCCAGGGCTTTGCCAGCCATTAAACTTCAAGCGAAACGCCGTCACTTTGCCCGCTGAATATCATCAAAAACGAGGCTGCCAACACCACATCACGTTATCGCGCAGCGACGGCGCAATCATCATCTTTGGAGGTGCACCTGCCGGAGTTCGCGGAGTGCTCATACAGGCGCGCACAAAGGTGATGAGTTGCTCAAGGGTCGTTGGATCCCACGGTTTGGTGATCGCACCCAGCGCGCCTGGGATCTGCTCAGGAGTGCCGGTCACGAAAACAACCAGAGCGGCAAATTCATGGGCCAATGCCGATGCAATTTGCGGTCCGGTGAGGCCGTTATGCAGGTTGAGATCGACGAGCGCGAGATCGGGAATGGCGGCCTGCCCAGAGCAAGAGTCTGCTTGGCGTCAGAAGCTGTCCCGACCACTTCGTCACCGAGCGTGGTCAGGTGTGACTCCAGATCCATCGCGAGAACTATCTCATCCTCGACGATCAAAACCTTGAGCGGCTCTATTGCCTCTCCATCTGCTTTCGTAAAAATGCGCGTCGGCGTATCTCCTGCCGAAAAGCGCGCCGAGCAGCCCCCGGTAACGAGGCTAACGCCTGACCGGTCGAACCGCCGCCACGTTCAAAGGGGCCATAGTAGGCGTCGAAGGACGGCAGCACGAAGCTGTGCTCTTCAGTGCCAGTCTGAATGTCCCGAAAGCCGATCTCGGCGAAGAGCCGCTAGAGCCGCTCCGCGTCGCCGAGTGCGAATGTCCGAGATGCGCCCTGAACATCGATCTAAGTGCCGGACTGCCAGCGCCGCGAGGGTAGCCCGAAGTAGGCCGCGACGTCTCGCGAGCGGCGGAAGCGCGTGGGATCGTCGATCGCGTCATGAACGAAAACCGCCGTTACCGAGCCGACGCCGGGATGGCCATGAAGCGCCGGCATGGTTCGCTGCGCGCCACCGTTTTGACGACGCAATCGTGCAGCCGGCAATACTGTCTCCACAGTGCCGCGCGCGCCGACAGCGTTGCATCCATCAGTTCGGTTGACAGCAGATTGTCCGCCACAGCCCCTGCTTGAAAACCCCGCGTCCGTGGCAATCCAAGTTTCTCGAGTTCTGGATTGCAGCCAGGGCGACAGCGATCCGGCCTCGTGGCCGACGCGGTGCAGTCGCGCCAGACACGGCTCCAGCACCGCAAACTGTGCCTCGGGATCCGTCACCATCGTTGCCGCCAGATCAAAGACGACGTGCGTTGCCTGGTGGTGGTCGCAGTGGAGGAGATAAACGGCTTGGTGATGCTGAAATGCGGCGCCTCCCTGCCACCGGAAAGCGCTCGATTCAGGCTTGCTTGTAAAAGTCCTCCGGAGTTCCCCCCGTTCGGACGGGAGTGCGGCACGCAGCTTGATGGACGATGGTCTGGACGCACCCAAAGAGCTTACCGCGAGATGCCACCAATAAAAGCTAGGTCGCCATGACACAGAAAAACAGCAAACTTTGCGGTCAAAAACAGCGACGAGAGGGCACGAAGCTACCGTGGCCGGCGAATTCAATTCGCGACAATGGTCGGGCAAGGGTATAAGGTCCATGCTTGGAGAGGCAAAACGCCGCTCGTCCGGCTTTTTGCCCATGTTTCAACCCGTCGTGAATATCGAAGACGCGCAGACGCTGGCGCAGGCGATCGTCAATACGATCACCGAGCCGTTTCTCGTGCTCGACGAGCAGTTTCGCGTGCTGGCGGCCAGCCGCTCCTTCTACTACACATTCGAAGTCGACCCAGGGCAGACCCAAGGCTCGCTGCTTTACGCGCTCGGCGACGGTCAGTGGGATATTCCGGCACTTCGCCTGCTGCTGGAGACGATCATTCCCGAGAAGACCGCCATGGACGATTTCGAGGTCGAACATGATTTCCCGCGGATCGGCCGTCGCACCATGCTGCTCAATGCCCGCAAGGTGCTTTACGACCATAGTTCGGCCATCACCATCCTTCTCGCCTTCAATGACATAACGGCCCGTCGTATCATCGAGCGGGAGAAGGAAGAACTGCTCGGTCGCACCGAAGACCTGCTTCGGCAGAAAGACGTCCTGCTGCGCGAGATGGAGCATCGGGTTGCCAACAGCCTGCAGATCATTGCCTCGATCCTGTTGCTGAAGGCACGCTCGGTGACGTCGGAAGAGACGCGCCAGCATCTCAAGGACGCCCATCAGCGCGTTCTGTCCGTGGCCGAGGTGCAACGCCATCTCCACACCTCCGCCGGCGTCGACGAGATCGATGTCGGCTCTTACCTACCGAAATTGTGCAGCAGCCTCGCCTCGTCGATGGTCGGCGAAGCCCAGCCGATCACGGTCACCGTGATGGCCGAAGGCGGCAGGATAGATTCGCAAAGGGCAGTCAGTCTGGGACTAATTGTCACCGAACTCGTGCTCAACGCCATCAAATATGCTTTCCCCAAGAAGAGAACCGGCGCTCGCATCCAGGTGAGCTACGAGACCGCGGGCAGTGACTGGAAACTGACGGTTTCGGACAATGGCGTCGGCAAGATCGCCAACGACGTACCGGCTACCGGACTTGGAACAGCCATCGTCGAAGCACTGGTGAAACAACTGGAGGCCAGGGTGGAGATTATCAGCGATATTGACGGCACCAGCGTGTCGGTCACCCGGGCGACGTTCACCTCGCGCGTGCCGCGAGCGGCGTAAAAACCGTTACTACGATGCTGCCTTCCGGACATCGCCTGATGTCCAGGGGATCTTCTGCCGCCACGGCCTTGTCCCCGGAGCGCAGGACTGCCAGTCGCATCGCATAAGCCGAAACCTCTCAGTCGGTTGAGGGCGCTTCCGATGGCCAAGATCCGCTTTTTTGGCGTTCAGCCGGTGGGACCAAGCTCTGAAGCTGACGCTGCGCAGGTCTTTGCGTGGATGACTCGGTGCGGTCGGTAAACTCGAAGTGGCGGTTGTGTGCGTCAAGTTCTGCAAAATGGGGCGGCCACGATGCTGGTCATGCGGCTTGGCGTAGAGCGAGCTTCTTGTGCTCGCGCAGGTCGTCAATGTTGATGTAGGGCCTCCATCCAGTTTTCGTTGGTTTCGACAGCCGGCGCCCTGACGAGGCGCAGGCAGCTTTCGGCGTTGGGGAAGATGCGCACGACATAGGTGCGCCGGCGGATTTCCTCATTGAGCCGTTCAAGCATGTTGGTGCTCTTGAGATGCTTGTGATGCTGGCGCGGCAGGCAAAAGAAGGTCAGCGTGCGCTCGATGGTCTCCTCCACCGTCGTCCATCTCGGCCTCGAGCACCTCCTGCATCACCGCACGGATCATTTCGTGAAGTCCGTCCGGGTCTGAAAGCAGAATGTCTTTGACGGCAGCGCTGGCGGTCTTACTTTCAACCTTGGTCATGGTGGCGTTCCTTCGCGGGAATCGGCGACATGAACAATCACCAGATCCCATGGCGACGGATGGATAGCGGCGCGTGCTCTGGCAGAGTGACGCTGCTAACAAACACCCCGCGGAGGAACACCATGCATGTAGTGGCCGACCGATCCGAAACTCTGACTGCTATCCGGACTGGTCTGGGCGCAATCTTCGTATCGCTGGAGCTCAGCCGTTCAACCTGGCTGATCTCGTCGTTGTCGCCAGGTGGCGGCGAGAAGTTGTCGAAACACAGTGTCCCCAGTGGTGATTTATCCGCCTTGTTCCGTCGCTTCGATAGCGTGCGAGAGAAGGCAAGAGCACGCATGGGGCCAGACTTCCCCGTCGTCGCTATCCAGGAAGCCGGGCTCGATGGCTCCTGGATCCATCGGGTTCTGAGCAAGGCGGGGATCGAGAGCTACGTCGTTGATCCCGCTTCTATCGCAGTGTCTCGTCGCAGTCGCCGAGCCAAAACCGATAAGATCGATGGTGAAACGCTCGTCTCTCCTTGCCTTCAAGCGAGGCGAACCGCGCATATGTGCAATGGTCAAAGAGCCAACACCGGAGCAGGAGGATCGCCGGCGTATCTGTCGTGAACGCAAGGTACTGACGACCGAACGGGTATATAAAACGCCGCTCACTCAGAATGGTCTCGTCGCCCGAGCCCAGCGGCCGTAGGCGGGATGTTGGTGCAGCCGTGAAGAGCAGCGACCGAATGTGAGGTTGATCTGCTCGGTTACGAGCAGAGTCCTGCAAGTCGGGTTCAACCTGGATCCCATAATCGATATGACAAGCTAATCCCACTTTGACCGGCGCTCAGCACACCTAATTTCGAGCCGCGCCGACCTACACACCCGCTATCGACATGATCCGAGTGGCGGCCTGAACTAGGCCGGCAAACTCATGTTCGTTGGCACTGTTTTTCGCTTGCATCCCGGTTAGGCGGGGACAGACGCCCTACTGCGACGCCTGCCCGGCTTGTCCGTGTCTCGCTCGCCTGACGTTTCGGGTTCGGTCTCAATGATCTCGCCCGCCACCACGGCGCGGGTCCGCTCCAGCATCGCGGGGATGTCCCGCGCGGGCAGCGGGCGGCTGAGCAGGAAGCCCTGCGCCTCGGTGCAGCCTTCTCTTCGGACCCGTTCCAGCTGCTCCACGGTCTCGACGCCCTCGGCGGTGGTCTGCATCCCGAGGCTGTTGCCGAGGCTCGTGACCGCTCGAATGATGGCGACGGAACTGTCGATATCTCCGGCGTCCGTGATGAAGGATTGATCGATCTTGATCTTGTCGAATGGGAACGAGCGCAGATAGCTCAAGCTCGAATATCCGGTTCCGAAGTCGTCCATCGCGATATGAACGCCGAGCATGTGGATATGTTGCAGCATCGAGAGAGTCGCCTGGCTGTTGGCCAGCAGCACTGTCTCGGTGATCTCAAGCTCAAGCCGGCTGGGGGGCAGTCCCGAGATATCCAATGCCTCGACGATGGTGGAGAGCAAGCGCGCGTTGCGAAATTGCGCCGGCGACAGATTGACGGCGACCTTGATGCTACCGGGCCAGCTTGCCGCGTCGAGACAGGCTTGCTTGATAACCCATTCACCGATCGGGACGATGAGGCCGATGTCCTCGGCCAGCGGGATGAATTCTCCCGGGGATACGATGCCGCGCGTCGGGTGATGCCAGCGCAGCAGCGCCTCGAAGCAGCTGACCTCGCCGCGGTCGAGATTGAGGAGCGGTTGGTAGTAGATTTCGAACTGCTGCCGCACCACCGCTTCGCGCAGGTCGAGTTCGAGAAACCGCCGCGCTTGCATGCGCGCATCCATTTCCGGTTCGAAGAACCTATAGGTTCTGCGTCCTTCCGCCTTTGCCCGGTAGAGCGCCATGTCGCCGGTCTTGAGAAGTTGGTCGGCGTCCCAGCCATCGTTCGGCGCAATCGAGATGCCGACGCTGGCGCTGATCATCACGCCATGGCCATCGACAACATAAAGTGCGCTCAGCCCATCAATGACTCGTTGGGCAAGGGCTGTAGATTCGACCGGCTGATCAACCGCGGTTTGAATGATCACGAATTCATCGCCACCGAGCCTGGCCACGGTGTCGCCTTCACGGACGACCTGTTTCAGTCTAGCGGCAACCTCCCTCAGCAAGGCGTCGCCAGCCGGGTGCCCCAGCGTGTCGTTGACCGCTTTGAAGTGATCGAGATCGAGGCAGAGGAAAGCAATCTTGCTACCATCACGCCGCATCTCGACCAAAGCCTCCTCGGCGCGTTCGCGAAACAATATGCGGTTTGGAAGCTCGGTAAGTCCGTCGTGGCGCGCCATGTGGGAAATTTTGGCCTCGCTGCGCCGCAAGTCGGTCACGTCATGGTGCGTGGCAAGCCACCCGCCGCCCGGCAGCGGCTGATGAATGAGGTCGATAGTGCGCCCGTCCCTGAGTTCCACTAGGCTCACCACGCGCTCGGCACGATCGATAGTCGCCGTCAGCTGCTGCAGATACTTTTCCGGGTCTTGGCCGACATAGAGGCCCGCCGCGATCCGGAACCGCATCAAATCGACCCATGGCGTGCCGGGACGAGTCAGAACCTCTGGCACATGGTAGAGATCGGCGTAGCTTTGGTTGCACAGAACCAGCCGCCTCTCCGCATCGAACATGCAAAGCCCCACGGGCATATTGGCGGCAGCCGCAGCCAGTTGCTGACGCTCCAGCTCGGCTTCGCGGGCCAGGGCATCGCTGCGCTCCAGACTGGCTCGGTAGCCGGCAAAGGCCGAGAACAGCACTCCTACCTCGTCCCGACGATCTCTTTTCAGCGCAATGAGGCTCGAGCGGCGCTCGCCCTGCGCCAAGCAACGCATCGCCTCGGTCACGGCGAGGATCGGCTTGCTGACATTGTGGCGTATCCAGGCGACAAGCCCACCAAGACACCCGGCGGCAAAGAGAACTGCCAGCCAAGTCAATCTTTGCGCGACGGTATAGGTGCTATCCGCCATCGTCGCGGCGGCCGTGCTGCGCTCATTGGTGAGGGCCAGCAGATCGTCCAATCGCTGCGAGGCGGCGGCAACGGTCGGGAGCGATACCGTCTCGAACTCCTTGACAGCCATTGTTCGCCCTCCTGTTTCGAGGAGCGGGAAAATCGATGTCAGGGAATCTTCGTAGGCCGTCCATAGGTTGACGAACTGGTCGAACAGCTGCTGCTCGGCCAGCGATCCGGCACTCCGGCGATAGGCGCGCCGACCTTGCAGTATTTCGTCGCTTTCCCTCGCCATCTCCTTCTCAATGCCGGCTATCTGCGCAGCCTCGGCAGTGCGCACGCGCAACGTCGCATAGAGCTGGTGTTCCGCGAGGTTGCGCTTCATCTCGCCGACGATCTGGACCTGGGGCAACCAAACGCTGGTGATCTCGCTCGTGACCTTGTTGAGTGATCGCAGTTGCGCGACCCCAAATACTCCCACGGCCACGACGCACAGCAGCGCCAGCCCAAAGCCCAACGAGAGCTTGGTCCCGACGCTAATGTCCTTTAGCCCTCTCATCTAGAAAACTGCAAACGCAAGACCAGTCCTCGTCAAATAGCATCGAGCTTTAGCGAATAGTAAAAGTATTCCTAGTGTCGCGTCTAAGGTATTAATGCTGGCTTAAGACTGCGTAATCCCCTAGAGGATCGACCAAACCACGTTGTAAAAGGCCGGCGGATGAAGCTCACCGATTTCCATATGATCCGATGACGGGCCTACAAAAAGATCGAGGTGCTCGCACCTAGTCTTGGAAGCCGCTTGCAGCTTCTCTCACCGCACCGTGGGATCGGCCTTCGATCCCCTTCGAATGTAGCGAGGCCAGCCCATATTATGCACGACGATGGGGCTTTGAGGCTGGCAGTCGAATCTATGATCGGCAGTGTTCATCAGCCGAGGAAGGAGCGCCGCGGCGCGCGCCGAGGCGGTGCGCGAACTCGAGCGTGATCGCCGAGATCGAGGCGAAGGAGCCGCTCGAAGCGCTCGACACCTTCATGGCGCAGAACGCATCGATGATCCAGGCCCAGCATGCAGCCTCCAGCTTCGATGTCCATCGGGTCCTTCAGGCCATGGACCACGAGCCGAGACCGCCGCAAGGCGATGCCGGACTGATGCGGCTGCCGGTGGTCGACATGCAAGGCCGGCCGCTGGCCAGCGAAGCCGAGTTGCGCTATTCCATTTTCCACCGCTTGACCTCGGGCGCGGTGAAGGTGGTGGCGGTGCAGCTAAAGGGAACTCCGACTGGAGCCATGCTGACACGCACGTTCACCGTGGAGGGCGTGCCCTACCGCATGGACCTGTTCGGCGGCAGCAAACTGAAGCCGCCGCAAAAGAGCCTGAACCAGCTTGCCTCTCACCTGCCTTTCACGGCCGCAGAGGCCCCAAGCGGCAAGCTTTTGGCGATCCCCTATGCCGAGACGGCTCCGGGTACGGCCTTTGAGCAGCTGTCGCGGGCCTGGGCGCCGTTCAAGGAAGCCTATTACTATACCCAGCGCCGCGGATTTGCCGCGCCGCCGGGCATCCCCGACATTGGCCCCCATGATTATGCGCTGGAAGGGTGCTTCAAGCTGTCCCTTCTGCCCGACCATCCCGCAGGCGCAGTGCATCCCTTCCGGTTCGAGGGGCGAGACGGCGAGATCGCCTTGCGGCCGCATGACGGCTGCGGCTTCATTAGGGCCTCACTGGCCGAGCGCATGCCGTCCATTGCCCGGGCTCGCCACGACGCTCCCGAGCGGATGCCTGCCTATGCCGATAAAAGGCAATCGGCGGTACCGCCCTCGGCGCTGCAACATTATCCGCGTAGCGTCGAGGTAGCACAGGAGACCCGCGAGAAGGCTCAGGCTTGGCTCGAAACCCATCAAAGCCTCACCGCCGAGGAGCTGTTCCGGACGGTCACGGGCGGGCATATCGAGGGTTCGAGCGCTATCGCCGTGCCGTCCAGCGACGAATGCCTGCATGTGCCGACGGGCAAGAGCAAGACCTTGACCCGTGACGCTGGCGTGCTTGTCGGACGCTCCCCCTATGACAAGCCCAACCTGCGCCCGTTCGCCGCCGACCGGGTCAGGTCGGCGCGCGATGGCGACCGGACCGCGGCGTTCCTGGATCGGTGCGTGGCCTTCCAATATAGCTTCAACGTCGCGCACAGGTCGGGGGCTGGGCTTGCCGCCGACGATCCGACCTTCTTTGCCAAAGGCATCTTGATCGTTGTGCCCGACGAAATGTGGCCGGCGGACTTCGCCGAGCGCGGGGTCGTGATGTCTGCCGAGGACGTAAAGTGCCATTCGTACTGGCTGGAGGAAAAGGACCGGGTCAAGGCCGACACCGCGCTCGAGTGCGTCGGCATCCTGCAGGCGACGGAGGTGTTCGCGCCCGGCTCTTTGGTTGCGGTTCCGAGCGTCGAACAAAAAATGCTCGACGGCGATTTTGATGGCGACACCGTCGTCATCATTGGCGACCAGCCTCGCCTTTACGAGCATGTGCGCCAGTTCGACGCGCAGCTGCAGGCGCGCGGCATCGCCTCGATGAAGCCGCCGAAGTCGCACACGCCGGCCATTGAGAAAAGCGGCTACCAGTTCACCCGGTCCAAGCAGATCCTGTCGGCCACCGGGCTGGTGCTGGAGACCTACAGCTGCCTGCAGCGCAACGTGCTGGCGCAGCCGCTGGAGGCGCAACGCTGGTTTGCCGAGCGTGCCATCTTCGGCACCTACGAGGGCATTCATAATGAGCTCAAGGCCGACATCCGCGCACTGTTGCAGGAAGATCGGCCGGATGGCCAGGCCCTCCATGAGCTCATCGCCAGGGCGAGGGAAGACAGCAAGGCCGCCAGGCATCCGGTGGCCTGCGAACTGGCCGCGTTGTTAGTGGCCGAGCTCCAGGACTGGAACCTGCAGCTCAATAGCGAGCCGGCTCATGAGCAGTCGGAAGTCAAGCTGCATGAAAGCGCCATCAATCTGTTGAGCGTCGGCATCAAGGTCGGCACTGACGCCTACAAGTCCGATACCGGTGCGCGGGTGTTCATGCAAAAAACCACCGAATTGCAGCGGCTCTTGGAGCAGAGGCCGGGCTTCAAGTCGGCGCCATATGTCAAGGCGCAGGCGGCAAAGCTCCACCAGGGCCGGTTCGACGTCGATGGCAGCCTGGCGGATCTGAAGGACAACCCCACGCTGGCGGCATCGGTCATGGAGGCCTCGATCAGACTCGCCGTCGAAAAGCGCATTCTGCTCAGCGCCTTAGCAATCTCGGCCGAAGACGACCGCGCCAGCACGATAACGCTGAGCAGCGAACAGGCCCTTGAGCGGGCCAGGCTCGAAGCCGCCCCCGCCGAAGCGCAAGAAAGCGCGATTACCAAAAATTGTGCATGCGGTTGCCGAGCTTTTGCGGCAGGACGGCATCGAGGTGAAGGTGCCGCATCTTGACCAA
This sequence comes from Mesorhizobium sp. XAP4, assembly GCF_029269325.1. Classification (NCBI taxonomy): domain Bacteria; kingdom Pseudomonadati; phylum Pseudomonadota; class Alphaproteobacteria; order Hyphomicrobiales; family Phyllobacteriaceae; genus Mesorhizobium; species Mesorhizobium sp. XAP4. The sequence goes on from NZ_JARIXW010000002.1 coordinate 51,598, forward strand.
CGGTCGGGCGGGCAGGTCTGGATAGCCGACGAGTTGACCGGCCAGAGCGTGAGCACGGCGCCGGAGGCCCAACTGGTCACCAATGCCGTGCGCCATGTCTTCGAGATCCCGGACGAGGCTTTTACGCGCGCCTTCAGGAAGGCGGCACTGGCCTTCGAGGAGCGGGACTGCAGCGAGGTCGAGACCACCAACTGGGTCATCAGGATGGACAGGCCGCGGTTACGCGGCGTTCACACGGCGTTCAGAACCGCGCAGAACTATCGCTTCGAGGTCGAGTTCCCTACGCCGGCCAGTTATCGGGCCGAGCTCGCGCACCGCGCGCAGAGCGAATGCGAGCTAGTCCCCATTCCCCGTGGTGCTGGGAGATATTACACTGGGACTCGTCAGGAGAAAGCAGGTCGAGGGCGGCAGGGACCTCCAGGTCGCCCATCGTCGCAAGACAACAGATTGCGGTCGCTCGCTCGCCGCAAGCCGGCGAGATCCTCGCGGCCCTCGGTACGCGGCCGGTCGTGCTCGTCGGCATGCCGGCGAGCGGCAAGTCGACCATCGGCGCCCAGCTTGCCAAGGAGTTGGGGGTGGAGTTTGTCGACATCGATAAGCATATCGTCGCCGATCACGGCAATCTGATGGAGATGTTCGCCGACCCTGGCCGTGGCGAGGCGCACTTCAGGGACCTGGAGACCAAAGAGCTCGCCAAGCAGCTGGAGAGAGGCCCCATCGTCATCGCAACCGGCGGCGGCTGCTTTGGCAAGGAGTCCAATCAAGCCCTGATTCTTAATAAGGCGAGGTCGATCTGGCTCGACACCCGAGCTGAAAGAGCTCCGCAGGCGCCTCGAGAGGGACACCAGCCGGCCGCTGCTGCAAGGCGCCGACATCGAGCAGAAGGTTGACCAGCTGTACGAAGAGCGCAGTCCGTTCTACCAAAAGGCCGATATCAGGTTGCCCCTCGTCCCGCCCTTTCAAAAAGACAAGAAGGACGCCCGCATTTGCGTGAAGGAACTCTACGCTTTCCTGTGCAGCGACAGAGAAGCCGCTCTGCCCGCTGCCGAGATATCACATGTCTCCGGTGCTTCCGGCACCGCCACCAGCATGTCCCCAACAGCTCAGCGCATGCACGATGATCATCACAACGGCTACGATTGCGGGGGCGGCGTCGTGGAAACCATCCAGGCGCCGGCGGCACTATTGAGTGAAAGGGAACGGCCGCCGCTCCTCGACACCCTCACCGCCGACCCGCAGCCTTTGCTGGCCGGCAATAACGCACGAGCGAATTTAGCGTCTTCCACGAGAAGCAGGGAACGCTCAAGTCGAGGACGATAGCTTAGGCGTCGCAGGTTTGGTGCAGGGTGCGGGTTCGCACCGAATGCTAATAAAAGTGGGAAACGCATGCATAAGTCGTGAGAAGCCTGATGGCCGAGTTGATCCGGCCTGGATGACACAAACGTACAAAGACGAACCGCCGGTGCCGGGTCGCGCGCCAAATCCTGGTGATCGACCGGAAAGGATCAGCTCCGAGTCTAAACGGCATCGTCAACTTAATGAAGCGCGGATACTATGACAGAGTGACCCAATCCACCGCCGCGCCATTGCGTCGGTTTCGACAGATAAGATGGATTGGGCAGGCGAGCTCAAAAGAGCGATTGTAAATCGCAGTTGTAGCAGTGTAACAAACTGCGTAACAAAAAGCGCGAAAAGATTAGCATTTTCAGCAGGATAGGCGTGAAACCGAATCCCTCCCTCTCCGCCATCGATCCCGAGAAAACCGGACATTTCCTGGGCCGCCTGCCGCATATCGCGCAGCCAATAGGACAAAGCCGCTCGAGCCGGGACACTCTGGCCTTCGCGGAGGCCGTAAAGCTTCGGCGATGGGCAGGCCCATCCGGCATCTCCGCACATCGCTTCTGTCCGCAAGCGCAGCCATGCCGCTGTGAATTTACCAGCCGCTTTAGCCCAAATGGGGAAGAGGCCCGGCCCACGATCTCGTAACGGTTGGTTCGCCGAACCCAGTTAGGAGACCACGATGCGCAAAGCCTCTCTCGCCATCGCAGCTTTCTTCAGCCTTTCCACTGTCGTATCGGCATGCGTGTCGATGGACGGCAACGTCGTCGTGAACAACTGCAATTATCGCGTCATGGGAAATTACAAAGGCTCGGATGGCAGTTGGGGTGGCTTCGGCCCCATCCGCGCGGGCGGTCGTGAGGCAACTTCCAAAAGACGCGATGCCGGCTGGGACATCAGCTTTTGCAACTATGAAGCATGGGGGGGCCGGCACATGTCGGCCGAAGGATCCCAGGCAGATGTAAGCTTTCAAGCACGTCACTTCGCGCGCTTGGCTCGTTGCCGACGATGTGGCCGGCATCGTACGCCTGCCACTCTGTCGGCGCACGATAAATCCGTTACTGCTCCTTCTTGAGCAGGTCCTGGAAGATCAGCTGGCCCCAAGTGCGGCCGCGTGCGTGCACCAGCGTGCCGCCCTCGTTGAGCTTCCCCAGCTTGACCGGTGCGAACCCGAGTTGTTTGGCCAATGCCGCCACGGGAGCGATCGCGTCCTCGTCGTCGCTCGACAGAAAGACGACCCGGTGCCCGCCCTCGACGATCGGATCGGCAGCCAGGGTGGCCGCAATCAGGTGATTGAAGCCTTTGACGAGCTTGGCGCCGGTGAACGCCTTCGCGACGAAGGCGGAGGACGGCAGACCGTCCAGCTCTTCGGGGACTGGAAACACGTTCGTCGCGTCGATGATCGTCTTGCCTTCCCAGCTTGGCAGCGCCTTCGCGACATCCGGGTACGATTCAAAGCGGACAGCCAAAAAGATGATGTCCGCCTTGACGGCGTCCGCCAGTGTTTTCGGGATGATCGTGGGTCCGATCGCGGCCGCGTCGGATGCAAAGCTTTCCGGGTCGCGCGTGGTTGCCACGGACACTTCGAGGCCCTTGCGGGCAAATGCCTTGGCAAGAGCCTGGCCGATCTTGCCGAAGCCGATAATTGCGTAGCTCATGTATACTCTCCTTCAGTTTACCAGGCCCTGCGGGCTCGGGATATCGAATGGAATGAACGGCGGGGCGTAGCGGGTCAGATTTGCGCCAAGCCCCCGTCGACGGCGACCTCGCTGGCAGTCATGAAGCTGCTGTCGGGCGACGCGAGAAACGCAGCCGCCGCCCCGATCTCCGCTGGATCGGCCATACGCTGAAGCGGATTCATCGAGGCGAAGACCATCAAGCCCTCCTCGCCTATCGCTGCCTTCGCGAGTTCGGTCGCCGTCGGCCCGGGCGACAGCACGTTTACCCGGATGCCGGTGCCTTTCAAGTCTTCCGCCCAGGTCCGCGCGAGGTTGCGCACGGCCGCCTTGCTCGCGCTATAGACGCTGAATGCGGGCGCGCCCGTGGTGCCGGCGCTCGATCCGGTCAGGATAATCGAACCGCCCTCGCCCATCAGCGGCAGCGCCTTCTGGACCGTGAAGATCGTACCCTTCACATTGGTGTTGAAGGTCTCGTCAATGTGCCCGGCGGTGAGCTTGCCGAGCGGAAGCAGGCTTCCCACCCCGGCGTTGGCGAAGATGATGTCGAGGGTTCCGCGCTCGGCCTTCACCGCCGCGTAGAGCCGATCGAGGTCGGCCTCATCCGAGACCGAGCCCTTCACCGCGCGGGCATTGGGCCCGAGCTCGGCCACAGCGGCGTCTAGCGCTTCCTGCCGGCGGCCGAAGATGAAGACGAAGGCGCCCTCCTCGATGAAGCGCTTTGCAGCGGCGAGGCCGATGCCGGTGGCACCACCCGTTATAACCGCAACCTTACCATCCAGTTTTCCCATGACTTAATCCTTCCAGGCTCTGTCTTTGGTCGTTCGGGGACGCCCCGAGAACCTCTAGATGGGCCCGCCGGGGTCGCGCGGTGAGTGCGGAAGCGCGCACATCGGTGGTGCAGAATCGATCCGCTTTCAGGATTGACGCCAGCCCGCGACGATCCGTGTCCGCCGTTCGGAATAGCGTCGCCCTTGTCGACACAAGCCACGATATCCCGCCCCTACTGCTGTAGGATGTGTTAGATACGGGCTTTGGAAGGCGCACCGCGCGGTGCCGGATTGCACCATGATCGACTGGGATGACGTTCGCTACTTTCTAGCCGTCGCACGCGGAGGCTCGGTGCGGGCTGCCGGCGCGCAGCTCGGGGTGAATCACTCGACCGTGCTGCGACGCATCGCACAGCTTGAGGAACGCCTCGGGGCGCAAATGTTCGAAAAGCTGCCTTCAGGCTACCGCCTGACCGCTGCGGGCGAGGAGGTCCTCGAGCTCGCGAACCAGATGGAAGCGTCGTCGCACCAGCTGGAGACGCGCGTCTTCGGGCGCGACCAGGGCGTACGCGGACTTCTGCGGGTGACGCTGGCACCGCCCCTCGCGACGCACCTGCTCATGCCGGACTTCGCCGATTTCGCGCACCTGCATCCAGACATCGAGATGGAAATCTTGTCGTCCGGCGAGCTGGCAAATCTGACCAACCGAGAGGCCGACGTGGCGATCCGCGTCGTCTACGACCGCAAAACCCTGCCGCTCAATCTTCACGGCCTGAAGGGAGCGGAGGTGTTTGGCGGCGTCTACATGTCCCGCGACCGCCTGGCCGCGTGGCGTGCGGGCGCACCTGATGCCATCCGGTGGATCGTCATAAGCGTTCATGGAATTCCAGAGTGGGCCAGCGCGGGTGAGGTTGGCACCACGGGAGTTCCATTCAGGATCACGGACGCCGAGGCGCAGATCGTTGCCGTACGGCAAGGTCTCGGGATCACGACACTGCCGTGCTTCGTCGGAGATGCCGACCCCCTGCTGGTGAGGGTGCCGGGCACCGACCTGCACCTGTACGGAACGCTCTGGCTTCTCACACATGGGGAGACACGCAAGACGAAGCGCGTTCGGCTCTTCACTGAGTTCGTATCCCGCAGGCTCGCCGCCTACGCTCCGCTTCTCGCGGGACTGTCCACATCGCGCGACTGACGCCCGGCGGGTCGCCCGCGACGCTTGCAGTGGATAGGTGCCTGCAAGCGGACAGCGGCATCTATTGCGGTTGCAAATGCTCGGCCATGAAGTCGATGCACGCCTCAGTCTGGGCCTGATCTGTCGACCGGCCGGCCAGAAAACGTTGAACTAATCGGTCCCTGGGGGGCATGGGCGGTGGAGGAATGGGCGGCGGCGGCACAGGAGGTTTCGGAACGGATGCCTTCTCCGAAGATCCCTCTGCTTCACGGCGCGTGACCAGTCGCTGATCTGACCTCAGGCCGCCTCACCCGACCGGTGCTCGGCAATCGCACTCAGAAAAACCTGGCCGAATTCCTTGAGCTTTGCCGCCCCAACCCCATTCACTTCGGCGAAGGCGTCGAGATCGTGCGGGCGGCGCTCGGCCATGTCGATCAGCGTGCGATCCGAGAACACCACATAGGCCGGCACCTGGCGCTCCTTGGCGAGCCGCAGGCGCAAGGATTTGAGCGCGGCCAGTAGCCCGGTGTCCACAGCCGACTGCCCGAGATCCTGCCCGGAGCGCATCTTGCCGCGCAAGGCGCGGCTGCGTACCTCGACACGATAATGGAACGGCACCTCGCCACGGCCAAGCGCATGACCCTTTTCGGCGATGGCGAGGCCGCCATGACCGGCCGGATCCGGCATCAGGAACCCGCCGGCGACGAGTTGCCGGATCAGCGATAGCCAGAAATCCTTCTTGTGCGCCAGACCACTGCCGAAACTCGTGAGCCTCTGGTGGTTCCTGGCAAGCACCTTCTCGGTTTCATGGCCGAGCAGGATGTCGATGACATGACCGGCACCGAAACGCTCACCGCTCTGGGCGATCGCCGTCAGGATGATCCGAGCCTCGGCTCCGCCATCGGCGCGCGGGGCCTGGTCGAGGCAGGTGTCGCAATTGCCGCAGGGCTGCGCTTCCTCGCCGAAATAGCCGAGCAGCACCTGGCGGCGGCACTGCGCCGTCTCGCAATAGCCTATCAGCGTGTCGAGCCGGCCATGCGAGCGCCTCTTGTGCTCGGGCGGCGCATCCTCGTCGTCGATGAACAACCTGCGCATGCGGATATCGCCCAGGCCGAACAGCATATGCGCCTCGGCGTCCCGCCCATCGCGGCCGGCGCGGCCTATCTCCTGGTAGTAGGCCTCCAGGCTGCCCGGCATGTCGGTGTGGAAGACATAGGCGACGTCAGGCTTGTCGATGCCCATGCCGAAGGCGATGGTCGCCACCATGACGACGCCGGACAAGGTCATGAAGCTGTTCTGGTTGGCGTCACGCGCCTCCTTGCTCATGCCGGCGTGATAAGCGAGCGCGGTGACGCCGTTCTTCTCGAGGAAGGCCGCCATCTCCTCCGTCTTCTTGCGCGACAGGCAATAGACGATGCCGCTGCGGCCGGGATGGCGCTCGACGAAGCGCAGCAATTGGCGCTTGCTGTCCTGCTTGGCCTCGATGGCAAGCTTGATGTTCGGCCGGTCGAAGCCCAGCACCAGGGTCTCGACGCGCTCGGCAAACAGCCGGGATTCGATGTCGGTGCGCGTGCCTTCGTCCGACGTTGCCGTCAGCGCGATGATCGGCACGCTGGGAAAGATGCCGCGCAGACGCGACAGGTCCTCGTATTCGCGCCGGAACGCCGGCCCCCATTGCGAGATACAATGCGCCTCGTCGACGGCGATCAGGCTGATATCGAGCCTGGCCAGCGCCTCGAGCATCCGTTCGGTCATCAACCGCTCCGGCGCGAGATAGAGCAGGCGCGTCTGGCCCGAGGCGACGCGACGCCATGCGGCAATATTGGCATCGCGGTCGATCGAGGAATTGATCGTATCGGCGGCCACGCCGGCAAGCCGCAAGGCGGCGACCTGATCCTGCATCAGCGCCACCAGCGGCGAAACGACAATGGTGAGCCCGCCCAGGACAAGCGCCGGCACCTGGTAGCAGAGCGATTTGCCGGCACCAGTCGGCATGACAGCCAGCACATGACGCCCGGCCAGCAACGCGTCCATGACATCGGCCTGCCCGGGGCGAAAATCATCGAAGCCGAACACGTCCTTCAGCACGCGCCGCTTGGGATCCAGCTCTTCTGTCGCGAGGGCCGCCGGTGCCTGCATCACCGCGCGTCCACGGTCGGCGTGCTTATTGGCATGTCATAGCCGAACTCGGCGCAGAAACGTTGGACGCGGGCGAGAAATGCCGGGGGCAGGCCGCCGAGATAGGTCCTGAATTCTTCATTCCGTTCCCATTTTCTCAACGAAGCCACCCGGATCGGATTGTCCGGGTCCTCGCTGAAACGAATGCGCGGTGTCAGTCCGAATGACTGCGCGATTCTGTCCTGCTGCGCATCGGGCGCGCCGATCATGTCTTCGTAGCGGACGAAAAGGATCTGCCGGTGCGGTTGTGCCTTCTTCAGCCGGATCAGCGCGTCGTATTCGGTCAGCCAGCGTTGCGGCGTGACGTGGAACCGACGCTGGTTGCGTGTTTGCGGATGCGAACTTGTCAGCGTGTCGAATGGATGGCGCACGCAATAGATCAAGCCGATGGAGGTCGGTAGCTTCGCCAGATGCGCAAAACCGCGCGCATCGCGCTTGACGACGAGGTTCGATTCCGGCCGGTCCAACATGTCCAGCATTGCGTATCGCGCTTCGGGCGGATGGACGAAAATGTCCTCGAAACACCTCATCAGCCGCTGTGTCAGCGTCGTCCCGCTGCGTGCGCAGCCCGAAATGAAAATTCTGTTGGCGGGCGTCGCGCGTGCATATGTGCGTCTTTGCATGCGCTGTCTCAGAGACAGCGGCACGAACCGCAGAAACTCCCGCACAACCCTTCGCGCAGCCGCTCCAAACGCAGCCTCAAGCCTGTGAGCGCCCTTCATCCGCAATTCCGCTGGGCCGCGCGGCGCGGAACGCGCCGCTTGGGGTCCATGGCCAAGATGCTCGTCGCCGACATCAGCATCAGGCGGACACCGGGCTGGAATTTCGTAGACTGGAGAGGATGTGGAAACCGGTCAAGACGACTCTCTGGCGTGACGCTTTGGAGTAGCGCAGCCGTCATCCAACCACAACGCCCCCTTTGCAGGAACCTGCCGTTGATGAGGCCATCGGCGCTTGCCAGCCGGATGCCGTGCACATCCGAAAGCAGCTTCCCCTAGGACACCTGCACCCCGCTGGATTCCGCCACGCACCACGATGTAAGCTCCGTCCGGCAAGCCAGGGAGGGCGCGATGCTGCAGACCAGACAGAATGTTCTCGGCGAGCGGTTCCACCTGCAGCGCGCCGCCTTCGAGGCGCAGTCTTTCCCCAACTTTGACGTTCGCAAGGATCGCCTCAAACGCCTGCTCGCGCTGACCGAGCGGCATGAAGCCGACATCTGCACCGCCATCGACACCGACTTTGGCGGCCGTTCCGCGCATGAGACGCGTCTTGCGGAACTGTTCGTCGTACGTGCCGGCATCCGCCACGCGCTGTCGCACCTCAGGGGCTGGATGCGCGAACGCCGCGTTGCCACCACCATGCCGTTCCTGCCCGGCAGAAATCGCCTCATCCCGCAGCCGCTCGGTGTCATCGGCATCGTGTCGCCCTGGAATTATCCTTTCCAGCTCGCCGTCGCGCCGGTCATCGCGGCACTCGCGGCCGGCAACCGCGTGCTCATCAAACCTTCCGAATTGACGCCGGCATTTTCCGCGCTGCTGGCCAAACTCGTTGCCGAGCATTTCGCAGCCGATGAGCTCAGCGTCATCAGCGGCGATGCGGAGATGGGAAAGGCCTTCGTGTCGATGCCTTTCGATCATTTGCTGTTCACCGGCTCGACCGCGGGCGGACGCCAGGTCGCGATCGCCGCGGCCGCCAATCTGACCCCGGTCACGCTCGAACTGGGCGGCAAGTCGCCGGCAATCTTCGATCCGTCATGCGACCTCGACGCGGCAGTATCGAGCATTGCCTACGGTAAGCTGTTGAATGCCGGGCAGACCTGTATCGCGCCGGATTATCTTCTGGTGCCGAAGGGGCAAGCAGGCACGGTCGCTGCCAGGCTCGCAACGGCGATCGCTAAGCTCTACCCGACTCTACGCGACAACCCCGACTATACCGCCATCATCAGCGACCGGCATCACCAACGCCTGCGCGACATGATCACTGAGGCGCGTGATGCCGGCGCCGACATCACCGAAATCAACCCGGCCCGCGAGGAACTCGGCGCCACCAGCCGGAAACTACCGCCGACCCTGGTCCGCAATGCCGGCGCAAGCCTGCGGCTGATGCGCGAAGAGATCTTTGGGCCGGTGCTGCCCATCGTAGAATACACCGGGATCGACGAGGCGATCGCCCATGTGAACGGGGCCGACCGCCCGCTGGCACTCTACTGGTTCGGCCGCGACAGCGGCAACCGTCAACGCATCCTGCATGAGACGGTCGCCGGCGGCGTCACCGTCAACGACTGCATGCTGCATCTGGTACAGGAAAACCAGCCCTTCGGCGGCGTCGGCGCCAGCGGCATGGGCGCCTATCACGGCGAATGGGGATTTCGCACCTTCAGCAAGGAGAAACCGGTTTTCATGCAGTCGCGGCTGAGCGCGGGAAGCCTGCTGCGCCCGCCCTACGGCAAGACGTTCGAACGGCTTTTCAGCCTCCTGCGGCACATCACCTGACCGACCGAGCTACGCAGCCCCGGTGCATTAAGACTATCTTCACCACGGTGCGGCAGGGTCCTCATCCTGCGGTGATGTCTTGAGTACCGCGGCGCCACAAGCGCCCAGGCAACAGACCCGCGCCTCTTTCTGGGGTGCGGGTCATTCCCGCTCGATCTCTTACCCCTCGTTAGAGCAATTCCAGGAAAAGTGTGAAGCGGTTTTCCGTCTAGAATTGCGTCAAAACAAAGAGTTAGAGCAGCTCGCCGTTTCCGTGAAACGGTGAAATGCTCTAGCCGAGGAAATCGGCCCGGTGCGGCGTAAAGCTGTCGACCAGCCGCCCCGCTTCCAGCGCCTTGACGCCGTGCACCAGGCCCGACGGCACGATGAAACTTCCGCCCGTCCCAACGATCTCGGTCCGACCGTCGATGGTCACCTCGAAGCGGCCTTCGGCGACATAGCTTGCCTGGACGTGCGGGTGCGAATGCAGGGCGCCGACGCCACCCTTGTCGAAGCCGAATTCGACCAGCATCAACTCGTCAGTGTGCAGGAGAATGCGGCGCCTGTTGCCGTCCGGTGTCGCCGTCCAGGCGCCCTCGCCGGCATGCGCGAAGATCTTTGCGGTCATCGTCGTCTCCTCAGAGCAATTCCAGGACAAGTGTGAAACGGTTTCCGTTCGGAATTGCGTCAAAACCTAGCGTGCCAGCCAGCCACCATCCACCGGCACCACCGCGCCATGCATGTAGTTGGACGCCGGCGCCAGCAGGAAGACGGCGGCATCGCCAATGTCGCCCGCCTCGCCCCAGCGGCCGGCCGGGATGCGCGCCAGGATAGCGGCGCTGCGGTCGGGATCGGCGCGCAGCGCCTGCGTGTTGTTGGTTTCGATATAGCCTGGCGCGATAGCGTTGACGTTGATGCCTTTTTGCGCCCATTCGCAGGCAAGCAGCCGGGTGATGCCCAGCACGCCATGCTTCGAGGCGGTGTAGGACGCCACGCGAATGCCGCCCTGGAAGCTCAGCACCGAGGCAATGTTGACGATCTTGCCTTTCCGCTCAGCGGCCAAGGCACGCCTGGCAAAGCTTTGGCAGAGCAAAAAAACCGCCTTCAGATTGACATCCATGACGTCGTCCCAATCGGCCTCGCTGAGATCGACGGCATCGGCGCGCCGGATGATGCCGGCATTGTTGACCAGCCCGTCGAGCGGGCCGCTTTTGTCCCAGACGCGGTCGAGCAAGGGGCCGGCGGCTGACGTGTCGGCAAGATCGGCGCTCACCGCCTCGAATTGCCCGCCCATCGTTGCGATTTTTCTTGCCGTATCGTCCATCGACGAGCGGCCGACGCCGATCACCGTGCCGCCGGCGCGTGCGATCGATACGGCGATGCCCTGGCCGATGCCGGTGTTGGCGCCGGTGACCAGGATACGTTTTCCGGCAAGGCTGAAGGGGTCGCTCACCGCAGATCGCCTAACGCCACCGGGTCGACATCGGTGTAGTCGACATTGTCGCCGGCCATCGCCCAGATGAACGCATAATTGGAAGTGCCGGCGCCGGAGTGGATCGACCAGCCCGGCGACAGCACGGCCTCTTCGTTGCCCATGACGATATGGCGCGTTTCGTCCGGCTCGCCCATGAAGTGGAAGACGCGCGCCGTCTCGGCCAGGTCGAAATAGAGATAGGCCTCCATGCGCCGGTCATGCACATGGCAAGGCATGGTGTTCCAGATAGAGCCCGGCGCCAGCTGGGTCATACCGACCACCAGCTGGCAGGTCTTTGCGCCATCGGCATGGATGAACTGGAAGATCGAACGCTCGTTGCAGGCATCCTTGCTGCCAAGATCGAGGCGCTTTGCATCGCCGATGCGGATCAGCCGGCTGGGATGAGCCAGATGCGCCGGCGCGCTGAGCAGATAGAACTTCGCCGGCGCCCCCTCGTCCGCTGAGGCGAAGGACACATCCTGTGTGCCCATGCCGAGATAGAGCATGTCGCGCGCCTGCAATTCGAAGGACTGGCCGCCGGTCGTGATGACGCCCACGCCACCGATGTTGACGGCGATCAACTCGCGCCGGTCGAGGAAACCTTTGGTGCCGGTCGGCTTGATCGCCTCCAGTTGGAGCGGCGAGCCTATCGGCACGGCGCCGCCGACGATCATGCGGTCGTAGTGGGTGTAGGTCAGGCTGATGCGGCCGGACTGGAACAGGCCGTCAATGTGGAAATTGTGACGGAGTTCATCGGTTCCCATCGCCGCGGCGGCAACCGGGTCTATGGCAAAGCGGGATGTGTAATCGGTATGGCTCTGGCTCATTTTCGTCCTGACTTGAAATGGGTCATTCGCCGGCGGCGGCCCTGACCGAACTGGCATAGAAAGCCTGACGCGCATGCAGGCGCTCGCGGTAGCGCTGCTGGCTGGCTGTGAGGTGCGCGCGCATTGCCTCGCGCGCCGCTTCGGCATCGCCCGATGTGATCGCATTGAGGATCACCAGATGTTCGCGCTGCAGCCCGCGCTGGTAGCTGTCGGATTGCGCCAGTTCGGTCGACCAGGGCGAGGTCACGTCGCACGGAATGGCGCGCCGGCCGAGCACGTCGAGCATCTCGACATAGAATGGGTTGTTGGTCGCGCTGGCGATGGCGCGGTGGAAGGCGAGGTCGGCCGGGCCGGTCGGCTCGCTGGCAAGCAGCAGCCGCTCGAATTCGAAGAAGGCTTCCTGGATCGCCGCCTCCTGCGCGGCGTTGCGGCGAATAGCGGCGATCCCGGCCGACTCGATCTCGATTGCCAGGCGTACCTCGAGCACGTTGAGCGCGATCGAATCCTTGGCTCCCATGTCGGCGGCAAGCGCTCCGAACATCGTCGAGAGATGCTCGGTGACGAAGACGCCGGCGCCTTGACGCGGCTCGACCAGGCCGTCGGCGGCAAGCTTGGCCAGCGCCTCGCGGATGACGGTGCGGCTGACGCCGAAGGTCTCGGTCAGCTGGCCCTCGGTCGGCAATTTGTGGCCAGGCAGGATTTCGCCCGCCTGCAGTTGCTTGCGGATCGCCGCAACGACGGTCTCCGACAGCTTGGGTTTTCTCTCGACCTTGAGATCGGCGGATGCAGCGGACACGTGATGGTCTCCTAAAGCAATTCCAGGAAAAATGTGAAACGGTTTCCGTCCGGAATTGCGTCAAAACAAAGGGTTAGAGCAGTTCGCCGTTCCCGTGAACTGCTCTAGTGGAACAGGTGCGGCAACCACAACGAAATTTCCGGCACGTAGGTGACAAGCATCAACACAGCGAAAGCCGCCCCATAGAATGGCCAGATCGAACGCATCGCCGTCCAGATCGGGATCCGACCGATCGCGCAGCTGACGAACAGCACGGCCCCCACCGGCGGTGTGCACAAGCCGATGCCGAGATTGAGAATGAGGATCACGCCGAAATGCACCGGATCGACGCCGTAGGCCATGACCACCGGCAGGAAGATCGGCGTGGTGATGATGATCAGCGGCGACATGTCCATGAACGTGCCGAGGATGAGAAGCACGACGTTGATCAACAGCAGGATGACCAGCTTGTTGTCGGATACCGACTGCAGGAAGGCGACCAGAGCGGCCGGCACCCTGAGATAGGCCAGCAGCCAGCCAAAGGCGGCGGCGCAGCCGATGATCATCAGCACCATCGCGGTTGTGCGCACGGCAGCGGTGGTCGCGGTGACGAAGTCGTTCCAGCTCATTGAGCGATAGATCAGCAGGGTCACCAGGAAAGCATAGACGATGGCGATGCAGGAGCTTTCGGTGGCGGTGAAGACGCCGGAGCGAACGCCGCCGAAGATGATGCCGATCAGGATCAGCCCGGGAATTGCGGCAACGAGCAATTGCAGCGCCCTGCCGAAGCCGGCGAACGGCTCGGTCGGATAGGCGCGGCGGCTGGCGACCCAATAGGCCGTGACCATCAGAGATAGCGCCAGCAGCAGGCCCGGTATGATGCCGGCGGTGAACAGATCGGCGATCGAGATCCGGCCGCCGGCCGAAATCGAATAAATGATCATGTTGTGCGAAGGCGGTATCAGCAGCGCAATGATGGCGCCGACTGAAGTGATGTTGACAGCATAATCGACGCCGTAGCCGCGCGCCTTCATCTGCGGGATCATCAGCCCGCCGACCGCCGAGGCATCGGCCACCGCCGAGCCGGAAATGCCGCCGAACATGGTCGAGGCGGCGATGTTGACCTGGCCGAGCCCGCCTCTCAGGTGGCCGACCAACGCCCCGGCGAGCGCAACAAGGCGAGCGGCAATGCCGCCGCGCACCATCAGGTCACCGGCGAAGATGAAGAACGGGATGGCCATCAGCGAAAACACGCTGACACCGGAGTTGAGGCGCTGGAACACCACCAGCGGCGGCAGCCCCAGCACCAGAACCGTGGCGAAGCTGGCGACACCGAGGCAGAAGGCGATCGGTGTGCCGATGATCAGAAGAAAGACGAAGGTGCCGAACAGAACCGTCAATGCCATCTAGAGACCCTCCTCGCCCGTGGCGTATTGATCGGCATCGACCGGCAGTCCGGCAAACCGCCCGGCAAGCCGCTCGAGCGAAAACAGGCAGACAAGCGCGCCGCCCAGGATGACCGGCAGGAAACTGACGCCGCCCGGGAAAGCGAGAGACGGCATCACCGTGTTCCATGTCAGCCGGGTGAGCTGGGCGCCGTAGACGATCATGCCGAGACCGAAGGCGAGCACGACGACATCCGAAATGCTGCGCAGTACCGCCTTTGCGGCGGGCGGCAGGAAATAGAGCAGCACATCGAAGCCCAGATGCGTGCGTTCGCGGACACCGACGGCCGCGCCCAAAAAGATGAACCACCCCATCAAAATCACCGAGAAGGGTTCCGTCCAGCTTGGCGAACTGTTGAGCACATAGCGTGAGAACACCTGCCAGAAGATGATCACGGTCATCAGCGTCAGTCCGATGCCGCTGACCCACAGCGCAAGCCTCGCCAGCCGTGACAGCAGCCGTTCTATTGCCAGCCAGAATGGTTTCATATGCGCGCTTCCCCCTGGACGGTGGCGCGCAAGCTCGCGCCACCATTGCCGCGAACGGATTATTTGGTCGCCTGGATGCGCGCGGCGAGATCTTTCAACTCGGGGGTCGAGAGATATTTCTCGTAGACCGGCTTCATCGCATCGATCAGCGGCTGCTTGTCGATCTCACTGACCTTGACGCCGGCTTTCTCGACGATGTCGCGCGACTTCTTCTCCTGCGCGTCCCACAATTCACGCATCTTGACGACGCTGTCCTTGGCCGCCTGCCGCACGATCGCCTGGTCTTCCGGGGCGAGCTTGTCCCAGCTCGCCTTCGACATCACCAGAACCTCTGGCACGATCTGGTGCTGGTCGAGCGTGTAATGCTTGGCGACCTCGAAATGCTTGGCGGATTCGAAGCTCGGCCAGTTGTTCTCGGCGCCGTCGATGACGCCTGTCTGCAAAGCCGAATAGACCTCGCCATAGGCCATCGGCGTGGCGTTGGCGCCCAACGCATTGACCATGTCGACGAACACGTCGGACTGGATGACGCGGAACTTCATGCCCTTCATGTCGGCCATCGAGGTGATGTCCTTCTTGGTGTTGTAGAAGGAGCGTGCCCCGGAATCGTAGAAGGCGAGACCGACAAGGTCGTGAGTCTCAAAGGCTTTCAGGATCTCGTCCCCGATCGGCCCGTCCATGACATGGCGCATATGCTCGACGGAGCGGAACATGTAGGGCAGCGACGGCACCGCGGTTTGCGGAACGATGCCGTTGAACGGCCCCATCGAGACGCGGTTGAGATCGATGACGCCGGTTTGCGTCTGCTCGATCGTGTCCTTCTCCTCGCCGAGCTGCGCCGAATGATAGACCTCGACCGAATAGCGGCCATTGGTGCGCTGCTTGATCAGCTCGCCCATATATTTGACCGCTTCGACGGTTGGATAGCCGTCGGGATGGGTATCGGACGACCGCAGCACGGTTTCGGCGTTGGCGATGCCGACCAGCAACGAGCCGAAAACGAATGTTACTGCCGTCAATTTCGAAAGATGCAACATGACTTCCTCCCTATGAAACCAAAACGCCCGGCTCAGAGCCGGTAGGCCTTTTTCGCAAGTGTATAGGCAAGCTCCCGCGCCAGCTCATGCGCCTCGTCCTCGCGCAGCCGATGCTCGGCGACGAGACGCGCCAGGAACGCGCAGTCGACCCGCCGTGCCACATCGTGGCGCGCCGGGATCGAGGGAAAGGCACGGGTGTCATCGTTGAAGCCGACGGTGTTGTAGAAGCCGGCGGTCTCGGTGGTCATCTCGCGGAAGCGCCGCATGCCTTCCGGGCTGTCGTGGAACCACCAGGCCGGCCCGAGCTTCAGCGCCGGGTAGACACCGGCGAGTGGCGCCAGTTCGCGCGCATAGCTTGTTTCGTCGAGCGTGAAGAGAACGATTGTGAGGTCGCGCTCAAGTCCGACGCAGTCGAGCAGTGGCTTCAGCGCCGTGACATAGTCGGTCCGGGTCGGGATATCGAAACCCTTGTCGCGGCCGAATTTTTGGAAAAAAGCCGACGAATGATTGCGCCAGGAGCCGGGATGGATCTGCAGCACCAGCCCGTCGTCGAGGCTCATCTTGGCCATCTCGGTCAGCATCTGGGCGCGGAACAGTTTCCGTTCGCGCTCGTCGTCGGAGCCACGGCGAACGCGATTGAACAGCTCCCGCGCTGCAGCATCCGAAAGATTGGCGGTCTCGGCCGTCGGATGGCCATGGTCGGACGAGGTCGCGCCGAAGCTTTTGAAGAAGGCGCGCCGCTGGCGATGCGCATCGAGATAGCCTGCCCAGCTGCCGGTGTCGCAGCCGGTGATCTCGCCGAGCCGGTCGAGATTGGTTGAAAACCCCTCGAAGTCGGGATCGACGACGGCATCCGGCCGATAAGCGGTGACCACACGGCCCTGCCAGCCGCTGTCGCGGATCATCTGGTGCCATTTGAGATCGTCGAGCGCGCCTTCCGTGGTCGCGATGACCTCGATGTTGAAGCGCTCGAACAGGGCGCGCGGGCGGAAATTCTCCCACTGCAGCAGCGTCGCGATGGCGTCGTAGTGGCGGTCGGCGGTCGCTGCGGTCAGCGGCTCGTCGATGCCGAACAGATCGGCAAGCACATGATCGAACCACAGCCGGGTCGGTGTGCCCCGAAACAGATAATAGTGCTCGGCAAAACGACGCCAGATCGTCCGGCCGTCTGTCTCGACAGGCGCGCCGTCCAGCGTCGCCACGCCGAGATCCTCAAGGCGGATGCCTTGGCTGAACAGCATGCGGAAAATGTAGTGATCCGGAACGATGAGCAGTTGCGCCGGATCCGTAAAAGGCTCGTTCAGCGCATACCAACGCGGATCCGTGTGGCCATGCGGGCTGACCAGGGGCAGGTCCTTGATCCCGGCATAGAGATCGCGGGCAACCGAGCGCGAATGCGCATCGGCGGGAAACAGCAGATCCGCATCGGTCAGTGGCACGGCAATCCTCCCAGGGCCGCAATCGGTAGGGGCGGCAAGGAATAATGTCAACATACAAAAATTAGATTGTTGTATGATGACTTTTCGGCCCATTGTGTGGCGGGAAATCGAATGTTACGCCGCTTTGCCGATCCCTGCCGAGGCCACTCATGTCATCCGACCAGACCAGTCGCACCACGACCACCGAACGCCTTTCCACGAAGACGGTGCGCGCACTGCCGGCTTCGATCGCGACGCCTTCGTACGACCGCAGCCGCATCGTCCCGGGCATCGTGCATCTTGGCGTCGGCGCCTTCCATCGCGCCCACCAGGCCGCCTATGTCGACGATTGCCTGGCGGCCGGCGAGACGGATTGGGGCATAACAGGCGTTTCGCTGCGCAGCGCCGACACGCGCGACGCACTCACGCCGCAGGATGGGCTCTACACGCTGGCGATCAGAAGCAGTGGAACCGAAAAACTTCAGGTCATCGGCTCGATTACCGCGATGCTGGTGGCGCCGGAGGATCCGGGCGCGGTACTGGCCGCGCTGACCGATCCGCGCACCCGCATCGTCACACTTACGATCACCGAAAAGGCCTATCTGAGGGCGGCTGGCGGCGGATTGGACGCTGCTCATCCCGATATCGCCCATGATCTGGCCAATCCGCAGATGCCGAAGACAGCGCATGGTTTCCTAACCGAGGCGCTTGCCCGGCGACGCGCCGCCGGCACGCCGCCCTTTACCGTGCTCTGTTGCGACAATCTGCCGGCCAACGGCGCCACGCTGCATCGGCTGCTGACCGAATTCGCCGAATTGCGCGATGCCAAGCATGGCGTGAAGAGCGACGTTAGAATCGCCGACCACATCGCCCATCAGGTCGCCTTTCCTTCAAGCATGGTCGACCGCATCGTGCCGGCAACCACCGATGCCGATCGGGCGCGGATCGCTGAAGAACTCGGTGCCGAGGACGCTTGGCCTGTCATGACCGAGCCGTTCTGCCAATGGGTGGTCGAAGACAATTTCCCAGCGGGCCGCCCGGACTGGGAACAGTTCGGCGTCACCATGGTTCGCGACGTCGGCCCGTTCGAGGACATGAAGCTCAGGCTGCTCAACGGCTCGCATTCGGCCATCGCCTACCTTGGCCTGCTCAGCGGTCATGCCACCGTCGACCGCGCCTTCGCCGACCCGGCGATCCGGCAATTCGTCGATGCATTGTGGGCCGAAGCCATCCCGACCCTGCCCGAGGATGCCGGACTCGACACGAGCGCTTATACCGCGGAGCTCGCTGAGCGTTTTTCCAACACTGCACTTGCCCACCGTACGGCTCAGATCGCCAATGACGGCAGCCAGAAATTGCCGCAGCGCATCGTCGCTTCCGCCATCGAATGTCTAGAAGCCGGTACCGAGCTGGTCCATCTCACGTTGGTGGTGGCTGCCTGGATCGCTGCTTGCGCCGCACGAGGAAAAACCTTGCCGGAGGGCCATTTCACCGATCCGCTCGACGCGGCGTTGACGGCACTTTTGGGCGAGCAACTGCCGGCGAACGAAACCGTGACCGCGGTGTTCGACCTCGCCGGCTTCGCCAGGGACCATGCCGAGCGCCAGACCTTGATCGAGCTCGTGGCCGTGCATCTCGTCCACCTGCGACGAGACGGCCCGACATTGGCTTTCGCAGCCTTGGGCATTTAAACAAAAAAGCGAGGCAAGGCCCCGCTTTTTACTCTTTCATCGAACCGAATTTCAAGCCGGCAGGATGGCGCCTTCCAGCGTGGTGAGCTGGCTAAGGAACTGTTCCGCCTTGCTGCGCGCCTCGTCGTCCTTGGCATCAGTGGCGTCTTCTTTGGCTTCCTGGATGCGGCGCGCGAGATCGGCGCGGTCGACATCCTTCACCGCGACAGCCGATTCCGCCAGCAGCGTGCAGCCGGCCGGAACGATGTCGGCGAAGCCGCCGAACACCACATAGCGCTCTTCGCCGCCCGCTGCGGTCTTCACGGTGACGACGCCCGGCTTGATCGTGGTCATCACCGGCGCGTGATGCGCCATCACGGTCATCTCGCCTTCGGCGCCCGGAATGACGACGGATTCAACCTGCTCGGAAACAAGCAGGCGCTCCGGCGAGACCAGTTCGAACTTGAAAGCTTCAGCCATGATCAATTTAGCGAATAGCGAATAGCGAGCAGCGAGTAGTCAGAAGAAGAATTCGCCGGCCCATATTCCCTATTCGCTACTCCCTATTCGCTATTCGCTTGATTACGCCGCTTCAGCCGCGAGGCGCTGTGCTTTCTCGACCGCTTCCTCGATGCCGCCGACCATGTAGAAGGCAGCTTCCGGAAGGTGATCGTAGTCGCCGTTGCAGAGGCCCTTGAAGCCCTTGATGGTGTCGGCGAGGTCGACCAGCTTGCCCGGCGCGCCGGTGAACACTTCGGCGACGAAGAAGGGCTGCGACAGGAAGCGCTCGATCTTGCGGGCGCGGGCCACGGTCTGCTTGTCCTCTTCCGACAGCTCGTCCATGCCCAGGATGGCGATGATGTCCTGCAGCGACTTGTAGCGCTGGAGGATCGACTGCACCTGGCGCGCGACGCCGTAATGCTCGTCGCCGACGACCAGCGGGTCGAGCATGCGCGAGGTCGAATCCAGCGGATCGACCGCCGGATAGATGCCCTTTTCGGCGATGGCGCGGTTCAGCGTCGTGGTCGCGTCAAGGTGGGCGAACGAGGTCGCCGGCGCCGGATCGGTCAAGTCGTCGGCGGGCACGTAGATCGCCTGCACGGACGTGATCGAGCCCTTGGTGGTGGTGGTGATGCGTTCCTGCAGCGCGCCCATGTCGGTGGCGAGCGTCGGCTGATAGCCCACGGCTGAAGGAATACGGCCGAGCAGAGCCGACACTTCCGAACCAGCCTGCGTGAAGCGGAAGATGTTGTCGACGAAGAACAGCACGTCCTGGCCCTGGTCGCGGAAATACTCCGCAACCGTCAGGCCGGTCAGGCCGACGCGGGCGCGCGCGCCCGGCGGCTCGTTCATCTGGCCGTAGACGAGTGCGGCCTTGGAGCCTTCGCCGCCGCCCTTCTTGTTGACGCCGGATTCGATGAACTCGTGATAGAGATCGTTGCCTTCGCGGGTGCGCTCGCCGACGCCGGCGAACACCGAATAGCCGCCATGCGCCTTGGCGATGTTGTTGATCAGTTCCTGGATCAGCACGGTCTTGCCGACGCCGGCGCCGCCGAACAGGCCGATCTTGCCGCCCTTGGCGTAGGGAGCCAGGAGGTCGAGCACCTTGATGCCGGTGATCAGGATCTGGGCTTCCGTCGACTGCTCGACATAGGTCGGAGCCGGCTGGTGGATGGAGCGCATTTCGATAGCGTCGACCGGGCCTTCTTCGTCGACCGGCTCGCCGATGACGTTGATGATGCGGCCGAGCATGCCCGGGCCGACCGGCACGGTGATCGGCGCGCCGGTGTCACGCACTTCCTGGCCGCGAACCAGACCTTCGGTCGAGTCCATGGCGATGCAGCGCACGGTGTTTTCACCCAGGTGCTGGGCGACTTCGAGCACCAGACGGTTGCCGACATTGGTCGTCTCGAGCGCGTTCAGGATCGCCGGCAGGTGATCGCCGAACTGCACGTCGACGACGGCGCCGATGACCTGGCGGACCTTGCCGACAACGCCGGTTGCCTTGCTGGCCACTGCCGATGTCTTGGCAGCTGCGGTCTTCGCCGGTGCTGCTGCCTTGGCCGGGGCCGCCTTCGCGGCTGCTGCTGGAGCCTTTGCCGCCTTCGCGGGGGCTGCTGCCTTCGCGGCTGCGGCCTTGGGGGCTGCCTTCTGGGGGGTCGCTGCTTTCGCCATCGTCTTTACCCTTTTTCGTCCTTTGTTTCTCACGCGGTCCGGTCGCGGGCAAAAAACCCGCGGACCGCGCCTAGAGCGCCTCGGCGCCCGAAATGATTTCGATCAGTTCCTTGGTGATCTGCGCCTGCCGCTGGCGGTTATAGGTGATCGACAGTTTGTTGATCATCTCGCCAGCGTTGCGCGTCGCATTGTCCATGGCGCTCATCTTGGCGCCCATCTCGCCGGCCGCGTTTTCGAGCAGTGCCCGGAAAACCTGCACGGAAATGTTGCGCGGAATGAGATCGGAGAGGATTTCGCCCGGCTCCGGTTCGTATTCATAGACAGCGTTGCCGCCATCCGTCACTTCCGCCTGAGCCGAAGCAACGCCCGCCGGAATGATCTGCTGCGCGGTCGGGATCTGGCTGATCACCGACTTGAACTGCGAATAGAACAGCGTGCAGATGTCGAAGCCGCCCTCGTTGAAGAGATGGATGACCTTCTTGGCGATGGCATCGGCATTGACGAAACCGAGTGTCTTGACCTCGCGCAGATCGACGCGATCGATGATCAGCGACGCGTAGTCGCGGCGCAGGATGTCGAAACCCTTCTTGCCGACGCAGATGATCTTGACCTGCTTGCCGTCGGCCAAAAGCTTGCGGACGTGGTCGCGGGCAAGACGGGCGATCTGCGAATTGAAGCCGCCGCACAGGCCGCGCTCGGCGGTGCAGACGACGAGCAGATGCACATCATCCTTGCCGGTGCCGGTCATCAGCGCCGGGGCATCGCCACCGCCGCCGATCGCCTGGGTGATGTTCGCCAGCACGGAACCCATGCGCTCCGAATAGGGGCGCGCCGCTTCCGCAGCCTCTTGCGCACGGCGCAGCTTCGCCGCAGCGACCATCTGCATCGCCTTGGTGATCTTCTGCGTCGCCTTGACCGAGGCGATACGGTTACGAAGGTCTTTTAATGAAGGCATGCTTCAAACCTGATCCCGTCTTGTCGCTTCGCTCAGGCGAAGGTCTTGGCGAAAGCGTCGATCTCGGCCTTCAGCTTGGCGCGCAGATCGTCCGACAGTGCCTTTTCCTTGCGGATGGCGTCGAGAACGTCCTTGCCGGCCGCACGCATGTGGCTGAGCAGGCCATGCTCGAACTTGCCGACCTGGTTGACCGGCAGCTTGTCGAGATAACCGTTGACGCCGGCGAAGATCACCGCGACCTGCTCTTCCGTCTTCAGCGGCGAGAACTGCGGCTGCTTCAGGAGTTCGGTCAGGCGCGATCCGCGGTTGAGCAGGCGCTGCGTGGCGGCGTCGAGATCCGAGCCGAACTGCGCGAAGGCCGCCATTTCGCGGTACTGCGCGAGCTCGCCCTTGATCGAGCCGGCAACCTGCTTCATCGCCTTGATCTGCGCGGCCGAGCCGACGCGCGACACCGACAGACCGACGTTCACCGCAGGACGGATGCCCTGGAAGAACAGGTTGGTTTCGAGGAAGATCTGGCCGTCGGTGATCGAGATCACGTTGGTCGGGATGTAGGCCGACACGTCGTTGGCCTGCGTCTCGATGATCGGCAGAGCGGTCAGCGACCCGCCGCCCAGATCGTCGTTGAGCTTGGCGGCGCGCTCGAGCAGGCGCGAGTGCAGGTAGAACACGTCGCCCGGATAGGCTTCGCGGCCCGGCGGGCGGCGCAGCAGCAGCGACATCTGGCGATAGGCGACGGCCTGCTTCGACAGATCGTCATAGCTGATCAGCGCGTGCATGCCGTTGTCGCGGAAATATTCACCCATGGTGCAGCCGGCGAACGGCGCCAGGAACTGCATCGGCGCCGGGTCGGAAGCGGTGGCGGCGATGATGATCGAGTATTCGAGCGCGCCGCGCTCTTCCAGCACCTTGACGAACTGCGCGACGGTCGAGCGCTTCTGGCCGACGGCGACGTAGACGCAGTAGAGCTTTTCCTTCTCGGGGCCGTTGTCGTGCACCGACTTCTGGTTGAGCATCGTGTCGAGGATGATGGCGGTCTTGCCGGTCTGGCGATCGCCGATGACCAGCTCGCGCTGGCCGCGGCCGACCGGGATCAGCGCATCGATGGCCTTGAGACCGGTCGACATCGGCTCGTTCACCGATTTGCGCGGGATGATGCCGGGCGCCTTGACGTCGACGCGCTTGCGCTCGACTGCCTTGATCGGACCCTTGCCATCGATCGGATTGCCGAGCGCATCGACGACGCGGCCGAGCAGGCCTGGGCCGACGGGAACGTCGACGATGGCGCCGGTGCGCTTGACGATGTCGCCTTCCTTGATGTCGCGGTCGGCGCCGAAGATGACGACGCCGACATTGTCGGCTTCGAGGTTGAGCGCCATGCCGCGGATGCCGCCGGGGAATTCGACCATCTCGCCGGCCTGGACATTGTCGAGGCCGTAGACACGAGCGATACCGTCACCGACGGACAGCACCTGTCCAACTTCGGAGACCTCGGCCTCCTTGCCGAAATTCTTGATCTGGTCTTTCAGAATTGCGGAAATTTCCGCGGCGCGGATGTCCATCAGCCGACCTCTTTCAGTGCAAGCTTGAGCGAATTGAGTTTGGTTTTGAGCGACGTATCGATCTGGCGCGAGCCCATCTTGACCACCAGCCCGCCGAGCAGCGACGGATCGACGGTGACGGAGATAGCCACGTCCTTGCCGGCAACGCTCTTCAGCGCCGCCTTGAGTTCGGTCTGCTGGACAGCCGTCAGCGCGTGAGCCGACGTCACTTCAGCAGCGGTCTCGCCACGGTGTTCGGCTGATATCTGGCGGAACGCCCTGATCATGCCGGGAATGGCGAACAGCCGGCGGTTGCGGGCGACGACGCGCAGGAAATTTCCGGTGAGGCCGGTGATCCCGGCCTTGTCGGCGATCGCCGCGATGGCCTTCGCCTGGTCCTCGCTGGAGAACACCGGGCTGTTGATCAGCCGGGTGAGATCAGCGCTGCCCGCGAGCATGATTTCGAAACTGTTGAGGTCGGCTTCGACCTTGGCCACGGAATTTGCCTGCAGGGCGAGTTCGAACAGCGAACCCGCATAGCGTTCTGCGACACCTGAGATTGGCGATGACGATTGAGCCACGGACCGTCTTTTCTCTTGTCTGACAGGCCGTAGATTGTTGGCGCGAGCAAAAACTCTGGCTAAATCTTTGACCTTACTGCATTTTTTCGAGCACGGAGGCGCGGCTTCCGCTATCCCCGGCCGAAAGTCGATTGCCGTCTAGCACAGGCATTTTAAGACCGCAATGCGTCGTTCCGCATGGTTTTCAGGCACTATTGTCGCATCCGGCGAAAGTCGCCCGTCTTCCATCGCGGAATACCCAATGATTCAAGGCAGAAAGCCGAAGGCGAAGGCGAGCGGCAACGCCGCCAGGACCAATTCCAGCACAATGGAAACCCAATTGAAAGGCGTGTTGGCGCCATCAGACATCATCGACAGCAGCCGGCCGAAGGCAGTGAACAGCCAGGAGAAGCCAAGCGCCATGTAGATCAGCGGCTGCGCCAGCAGGATACAGCACAGGCCGACACCGAGATAAAAGCCCGACATCCTGCCGCGCCCCTCGGCGATCGCCGCAGCCTTCTCTGGCTTGACCTGCAGGCGCAGGGCACGAAAGGCGAGACCCGGCGCCAGGAAGAACAAAAGCCCGAGCAGCACCGTGAAGACGGCGCTCGACCACGCCAGCCATTCGCCCTGGCTCGTCGGCCATGGAAGCGCAAAATCCATCTTGTCCCCTCGAAATGCCTGTTTTGAAATTCCGGGCATTCTAACGGAGGAAAGCCCCCGCGCCAGATGGGTCCAGGTACTTTAGGCAGCGCGCATCAACCGAGCGCGAATTCCACAGCCGCCTCGGCATGGATGCGCGTCGTGTCGAAGACCGGGATGTCGAAATCCTGCTGGCCGATGAGCATGGTGATCTCGGTGCAGCCCATGATGACGCTGTCGGCCGCCTCTTCGCGGCGCAGGCGTTCGGTCTCGGCGATATAGGCCGCCTTTGAAGTCTCCTTGACCATGCCCTGGCACAACTCGTCGTAGATGACGCGATGGACCATGTCGCGCCCGGCCGCATCCGGCACCACGGGGTCCAAGCCAAATCTGTCAGCGAGCCGGCCCTTGTAGAAATCCTGCTCCATGGTGAAGCGCGTCGCCAGCAGCGCCGGACGCTGCATTCCGGCACGCTTGACCGCCACTGCGGTGGCATCGGCGATGTGGATCAGCGGGATCGACACCGACGCCTGCACCTGATCGGCCAGTTTGTGCATGGTGTTGGTGCACAAAAGCAGACCTTCCGCGCCGCCGGCCTCAAGCTTGCGCGCCGCTTCTACGAGGAGCACGCCGGCACCGTCCCAATCGCCGTGATGCTGCCGCTCGGCGATTTCGGCAAAGTCGAACGACCACAGAAGCAGTTTCGCGGAATGCAGCCCACCCAGCCGTTCGCGCACGATCTCGTTGAGCAGGCGATAGTAGATGGCGGTCGATTCCCAGCTCATGCCGCCGAGCAGGCCAAGGGTCTTCATATGAGTTTCCACATCTCGCTGGCTTGCGGGCAACCTATCGCTGAAAGCGCAACCTTACAAAAAACTCTGCGGGTCGACGTCGACCTGCACCCGAACCGAGCCGCGTTGCTTCGGCCCGTTGGCCAGCATGGCCCTGATAAAACCTTGCATGTCGGCGCGCCGTTCGCCCTGGATCAGCAGCCGGAAGCGGTGGCGGCCGCCGAGCAGTGACAGTGGCGCCTCGGCTGGCCCCAGCACGAACAGATCTGACGCCTCGGGTGCGGCGCGGCGCAGGCCACGTGCGTGGCCCTCGGCTTCCGCTCGTGTCACCGCACTGACGATGACACCCGCGAGCCGGCCGAAGGGCGGCAGGGCAGCCCGTTCGCGCTCGGCGATCTCACGTTCGTAAAATGCCTCGGCGTCGCCCGAGACGATCGCCCGCATCACCGGGTGGTCGGGCTGAAAGGTCTGCAAAAGGCCAAGGCTCTTCTTGCCGGTGCGGCCGGCGCGGCCGGTGACCTGGCTGAGCAGCTGGAACGTGCGCTCGGCGGCGCGCGGATCGCCATTGGCAAGTCCGAGATCGGCATCGACGACGCCGACCAAAGTCATGTTGGGAAAATTGTGTCCCTTGGCGAC
This sequence comes from Mesorhizobium sp. XAP4, assembly GCF_029269325.1. Classification (NCBI taxonomy): domain Bacteria; kingdom Pseudomonadati; phylum Pseudomonadota; class Alphaproteobacteria; order Hyphomicrobiales; family Phyllobacteriaceae; genus Mesorhizobium; species Mesorhizobium sp. XAP4. Next base: position 77,640 of record NZ_JARIXW010000002.1, read on the forward strand.
GAGCTGCGTGCCGATGACGATGTCGGCTTCGCCATCGGCGATCGCCTCCAGCTCCAGCCGCAGCCGCCGCACGCCGCCCATCAGGTCTGACGACAAGACGATGGTGCGCGCGTCGGGAAAATGCGTAACGACCTCTTCGGCGATCCGCTCGACGCCCGGTCCGCAGGCGACCAGATGATCGAGCGTGCCGCATTCCGGGCAGGCTTCGGGGCGGCGCTCATTGTGTCCGCAATGATGACAAACCAGCTGACCGCGAAAGCGATGCTCGACCAGCCAGGCCGAGCAGACCGGGCAGCCGAAGCGATGACCGCAGACCCGGCACAGCGTCAAGGGCGCATAGCCGCGCCGATTGAGGAACAGTAACGACTGCTCCTGCCTCTCCAGCGTCTGGCGCATCTGGTCGAGCAGCACCGGCGACAGAAAGCCGCCACGCGCCGGCGGCGCACGCCGCATGTCGACCGCCTTCAGATGCGGAAGTGCTGCCTCGGCGAAGCGAGCGGAAAGCACCGCCCTGTTATATTTACCTTGGCTGGCATTGACCCGGCTTTCGACCGACGGCGTCGCCGACGCCAGCACCACGGGGAAGCTGCCGATATGGCCGCGCACCACCGCCATGTCGCGCGCATTGTAGAAGACGCGGTCCTCCTGCTTGTAGGCAGGGTCGTGCTCCTCGTCGACGACGATAAGGCCGAGCTCCTTGAACGGCAGGAACAGCGCCGAGCGCGCGCCGGCGACGACCCGCACGCCGCCCTCCGCCACTTGCCGCCAAACCCGCTCGCGCATCCGCGGCGGCAGGTCGGAATGCCATTCGCCCGGCTTGGCGCCGAAGCGCTGCTGGAAGCGCTCGAGAAAGGCATGCGTCAGCGCGATTTCCGGCAGCAGGATCAGAACCTGCCTGCCCTGGTCGAGCGCAGCCGCCACCGCCTCGAAATAGACCTCGGTCTTACCCGAACCGGTGACGCCGTCGAGCAGCGCGACGTTGAACACGCCGGCTGCGACATTGGCGCGCAGCATCTGCGCCGCGGCGCCCTGGTCCGGCATCAGTTCCGGAATAGCGTAGCCGGGATCGGGCGCGGCCACCACCGGGCGCGGCGGGATCATCACGGTCTCGAACACGCCTTGCGCCCTCAGGCCGTCGATCACCGTCGAGGACACGCCGGCGGCGTGAGCGAGGCCGGAGCGCGTCCAGGCAAGGCCGCCTGCGGCCGTCTCCAGCACGCGCTGCCTGGCGCCCGTCATCCGGTCGGGTGCGAGAAGCGTGCGCTGCAACCCCTCGATCCACGGTTCGGGGTCGAAAGCCTCCGGCGCCCGAAGCAGCATGCGCGCCACCATGCCCGGCGGCGACAGCGTGTACTGCGCCACCCAGTCGACGAAACGGCGCATCGCGCGGTCGATCGGCGGGCAGTCGAAGACCTGTTCGATAGGACGCAGCTTTTTCGCGTCGACCTTCTCGACCGCGCCATCCCAGACGATGCCGGCGACCTGGCGCGGCCCGAGCGGCACACGCACGATCGAGCCCGGCATCACGCGCATGCCGGCCGGCACGGCGTAGGTGTAGGGGCGTTCGGCGGGCATCGGCACCAGCACCGGTGCGGCTGCGACAAAGGGCGAATCTTCGATCATGAGGCGTGACCTTGCCCTGACTTTGGTCTAGATCAAAGGCCGACCCCAAATGTGCATGGCATGCACATGAAAATCTTCAGGAGACCCGCCATGAAATTTTTTGTCGACACCGCCGACGTCAAGGATATCCGTGAGCTGAACGATCTGGGGCTGCTCGACGGCGTCACCACCAATCCGTCGCTGATCCTCAAATCCGGCGGCAAGATCGCCGAGGTCACCAAACAGATTTGCGACATCGTCAAGGGTCCGGTCTCGGCTGAAGTCACCGCCACCGAATATTCCGAGATGATGCAGCAGGCCAAGGTTCTGGCCAAGATCGCCGACAATGTCTGCATCAAGGTGCCGCTGACGCTGGACGGCCTCAAGGCCTGCAAGACGATCCGTACCGAGATGAACCGCCTGGTCAATGTCACGCTGTGCTTTTCGGCCAACCAGGCGCTGCTTGCGGCCAAGGCCGGCGCCTCGTTCATCTCGCCCTTCGTCGGCCGCATCGACGACATCGGCATCGACGGCATGGAGCTGATCCAGGAAATCCGGCAGATCTATGATAATTACGATTTCCAGACCGAGATCCTCGTCGCCTCGGTGCGCACCGTGAACCACGTCAAGCAGGCGGCACTGATCGGCGCCGACGTCGTGACCGCGCCGCCGGCGACCCTGAAGGCGCTGGTCAACCATCCGCTGACCGACAAGGGCCTCGCCGCCTTCCTCGCCGACTGGGCCAAGACCGGCCAATCGATTGGCTGAGATGGCGATCGGCTGAAGCCAATGCGCTTGCAGTGAAAAAAGACCGGGCAACCGGTCTTTTTTATGTGCTGCGGGTGGGGTGACTTTCCATGTCTTTGTTTTTGCGTGCCTTGCACTAGCTCTTTTGGCTTTACTGCATCGCAGCATTGCATCCAGCTGAAATCGAGAGCGACAAGTTCAAAACAGGATATTTGATCGAGTTCACCAGATCGACACGCTGCTGAAGCATACCCTGGATATCACGCTAGAGAGATGCCCTTCGACGAACTTAAAAAACGATGACTTGGTCGAACCCTTTGTAAAGGTGCTGGCTGTAGCTTCGATGTTTTAGCTACTGGGTCGAACATGAGCCTTCTAATCTCAATCGCCTTTTCTGTTCTTGCATCAATAGGACTCGCTTTCGCAAAGGCATTTTCAATCTACGGCCTCATTCGGGACAAACGTTATTCGTGGGTGAGTTTCATAGTGATTTCGGTCGTGTGGCTTGGCGCAACGGTGCTGAGTGCCAACCGGACGTGTGGTCAATGGGGGTGTAGCTGGGGCCTTCACTTCGGTTGGATTCTTGCCCTGTTGCCTCAAGGCTTCGTGACGAATGTTGCGTTAGGTGAGAAGCTATTTGTGATTGCGTTGCTTACATATTTGGGACTGTGCATCTATTTCTTCGGGCATGTCATTGGCTGGTTATCCTATGTGGTCGTCAGCATTGGAAAGGCCGTCACTAACCGCTAGTGTAGATGCTTAAGGTTTAGGCTGGGATAGGTGATGGAATTCACGAGCTTGACCCGCAGCTGAAGCATCCCCTGAAGCATGATCCCATAACGGCCGGGGTCGCTCAGTCCGCGCCGTCATCCTCAGGCACGGTCGCCGGCTGGCGCCGGCCCATGATGATTTCGCGTTTGCCAACATGGTTGGGTGCGCCGACCAATCCTTCCTTTTCCATACGCTCGACCAGGGATGCGGCGCGGTTGTAGCCGATGCCGAGGCGGCGCTGGATGTAGGAGGTCGAACACTTCTTGTCGCGCACCACCACCTTGACCGCCTCGTCGTAGATCGCATCGCTGTCTTCGGCTGCAACCGATCCCTTGTCGAAGACCGCGCCCTGGTCCTCGTCGATTTCTTCCTCATCCTCGTCGGCGGTCACGGTTTCCAGATATTCAGGCCGGCCCTGCGCCTTGAGATGCGCCACGACGTGCTCGACCTCCGCGTCGGAGACAAACGGCCCATGCACGCGCGAAATGCGCCCGCCACCCATCATGTGCAGCATGTCGCCCTGGCCGAGCAGCTGCTCGGCGCCCTGCTCGCCCAGGATGGTGCGGCTGTCGATCTTCGACGTCACCTGGAAGGAAATCCGGGTCGGGAAATTGGCCTTGATCGTGCCCGTGATGACGTCGACCGAGGGACGCTGCGTTGCCATGATCAGGTGGATGCCGGCAGCACGCGCCATCTGCGCCAAACGCTGGATGGCGCCTTCGATCTCCTTGCCGGCGACCATCATCAGGTCGGCCATCTCGTCGACGATGACGACGATGTAGGGCATCGGCGCCAGGTCTACTTCCTGCTGTTCGAAAAGCGGTTCGCCGGTGCCCTTTTCGAAGCCGGTCTGCACCGTCATGACGACGGTTTCGCCCTTGTCGCGGGCTTGGGCGGCGCGCTCGTTGTAGCCGTCGATGTTGCGCACACCGAGCCGCGCCATCTTGCGATACCGGTCCTCCATTTCGCGCACCGCCCATTTGAGCGCCGTGACGGCTTTTTTTGGATCGGTGACGACGGGCGTCAGAAGATGCGGGATGCCGTCATAGACAGAGAGTTCGAGCATTTTGGGATCGACCATGATCAGCCGGCATTCTTCCGGCTTCAGCCGATAGAGCAACGACAGGATCATGGTGTTGATGGCAACCGACTTGCCGGAGCCGGTGGTTCCGGCCACGAGCAGATGCGGCATCTTCGCCAGCTCGGCGATGACCGGCTCACCCCCGATCGTCTTGCCGAGACACAGCGCCAGCTTGCAGCTTGTCTTGCGGAAGCCCTCGGATTCGATCAGTTCCCGGAAATAGACGGTTTCGCGCATCTCGTTCGGAAGCTCGATGCCGATGACGTTGCGGCCGGGCACGACGGCGACGCGCGCCGAAATCGCCGACATGGAGCGGGCGATATCGTCGGCAAGCCCGATGACGCGAGAAGATTTGACGCCCGGCGCCGGCTCGAATTCATAGAGCGTGACGACCGGGCCGGGACGAACATGAATGATCTCGCCACGCACGCCGAAGTCTTCGAGCACGCTTTCCAGGAGATCCGCGTTCTGCTCGAGCCGCTCCTGCGACATGTAGAAGCCTTGTCCCTCCGGTGGCTGCTGCAACAGCTCTTCCGAGGGAAGCTCATAGGGATCGCCCGCGGTTGACAGCACGACCTTTCCAGCCCCAGGCAAGCGTGCAGAGCGGGCGCCAACGGCCTTGGCAGGGACGTTCGCACTTGGCGCGGCCGGCGCGGAAACGGCGACGCTTTTGGCGGCTGGAATTGCGACAGGCTGGACCGGCGACGGCGCATTGCTCGCCGGCACGTCAGGTTCGGCGACGGCCTGGTTCGAATTGGCCGGCCAAACATCCGGCAACGGCTTCAAGGCCTGGCCCGGCAGGCAGTCGATGACACGAAACAAGGCGGTGGCATCGGTCCCTGTCGTCGGACGGATGTCGATCGGCATAGTGGTGACTGGCGCTGCGGCGAGCGGCGCAGGCGACGCTGAACCGGTTTGCCGGGCCGGCGGCGAAACGTCGACCAGATAGGGTGCCATAGCCTCGAAGAAGGCATGATCCGAAAGATATGGCCAGCGCAGCCTTTCGGTTTTGATCGGGGCGCCCGGAGCAACGGACGCACGCGCGGATGCCCGTCCCGTTGCGACCGTCCTCGGCGGCACCGGCGCAACGGCTGGCACCCTCTCCCTGGCGCGCACGGACGGGACAAAAGCAGCAGCCGGCGGCAGTGGCCCTTGCGTGGCGTGCCCGGTCTGCGGCTGGGAGGCAGGGCTTTTCACCGACGCCGGCAATGCCAGGAGCGAGGGCGCGGAGGACGCCCTGCCGACCATGGGTTGCGCAACGGCTTGCTGTGCCGGGCGCGTCGCGCCGTGTTCGACGACACGCTCGTGCTGCGGATGATGCTTCCTGGCCTCATAATCCGGCGTGCGTGTAAAACGCACGTTGGGTGCAAGGAAGAAATATTCCTGCCAGGCAGGGCTCTCGATATCGCCGATTTTCGAAGGCGTGTCGTCCGAGCCACTCCGCGGCTCCATATAGGGCCGCTTGTTGCCGCCGAGATCGACCATAGGCGCGGAATAGCCGGCCTGGCGTGTGGCGGGCTGCCGACCGTCCGGCTCCTTGCGAGCCATACGATCAAGGGCGCCTGCGGCGGAAGAACTTCGCTGATCACCCCTGTCGCCGATGCTCTCGAAGCGCTTCCCCTCGGGATCATCAGGCGGTGCGGCCGTCGACAAATTGACCCGGGAAAAACGCTTGGCTTCCATTCTCAAGACTCACTGTGAAATGTCTGCCGAGCAATAGGGAGCGAGTGGTTAACAGTTGCTTCCCGGATGGGTCGCCGACGATCCTGAGCGCCAAAATCTTCGTGGCAGTCTGCGAGCGACGTGGCACGATCGTCGCCTCGCCGGTGGCGCGATCTACTCGCTGTGCCGTAGCAGGCCGATGGGTCTCTTCGGCCAATCTCTGTTCAGAATCTGGCTCTGTTCGGGAATCTGGTCATGATCCCACGATCATCCCGTCATGACTGGGGCGCCAGACCGTTTTCGTGAAGCAGATGAGGTGCGCTAGCCGGTCTTGTCGTGCCGGACAAGGTCCTGGGCAATGGACAGCTGCAGCGCTTCCGCCAACTCTCGCGCCGCGCGATTCTCGGCGTCGATCTGCGCCCGGTATGCGGCGAATTCCTGACGCGGCCTGTCGAAGGACGAGGTGATCGAACGCTTGCCGGATGCGATCACCACGCCGGTCTTCGCATCGGCCAGCGTATAGCTGCCGGTCAGCGTCACGGAACCGGCGGTCGGCTCGTCTTCGTCGGTTCCGACCTGCACAAGTGCCGCGGACTCGACCGCTTCGGTCACGCCGAGATTGAGCGAATAGGCCGGCGAGGCCGGCTCGCCGGCGCCTCGTCCAAACCCGAAAATGAGATTGTTGCGCACCTGTTGGCCGTAACGCGTATTGACCGGCTTGATGCCGATCAACGCCAGTTCGGCACTGGCACTGGCCTGCGAACCCGACAGTGGCGCGCTCGAATAGAGCGGCCGCACCGTGCAGGCCGAGACAAGCGCGAGCGAACCTATCAGGCCGGCAAGCGCCATGCGGCGCAGCAAATGGCTCAACTCTGTCTTTTCCCGATCAGGCAACGACATTGACGATCCTCTGCGGCACGATGATCACCTTGCGCGGAGCCTTCCCTTCGAGTGCTTTCTGCACGAAGTCGAGAGCCAATACCGCTTTTTCGACCGCACCTTGGTCCGCGTCGCGGGCAATTGTCAAATCCCCCCGCTTCTTGCCGTTGACCTGTACCGGATAGGTGACTTCGTTGTCGACGACCAGCGCCGGATCGAAGACCGGCCAAGGCCGTTCGGCAACGAGATCGGTGCCGCCGAGCGTTGCCCAGCACTCCTCGGCCAGATGCGGCATGACCGGCGCGATCAGATGCACGAGAATCTCCACCGCCTGCCGGCAGGCGCCTTTCAGCGCTGCATCGGCCTTGCCTTCTGCCACCTCGTTAAGCGGCGTGGTCAGCGCGTTGGCCAGTTCGTAGATGCGGGCGATGGCGCGGTTGAAAGCGAGCTTCTCGATATCCTCTCCGACCGCCTTGAGTATCTTGTGCGCGGCCTTGGAAACCACCGCGGCCTCGCCGCTGCTGGCCGCCACGGGCTTGATGCCGGCCAGTGTTTCGGCCGCCGTCGACACCAGGCGCCAGATGCGCTGGATGAAGCGATGCGCACCGGCGGCGCCATCGTCGGTCCACTCGACATCGCGCTCGGGAGGCGAATCCGACAGCATGAACCAGCGCGCCGTATCGGCGCCGTAGCCATCGGTGATGTCTTCCGGGCTCACCGTGTTCTTCTTCGACTTCGACATCTTTTCCAGCGGGCCGATGGAGACGGTCTCGCCGGTGGCGATCTCGATGGCGCTGCGCTTGCCGTCGACGTCGTCCAGCCGAACTTCGGTGGGCGCCAGCCAGCGGCCGTTCGATGCCGAGCCAACGCGATAGGTTTCGTGCACCACCATGCCTTGCGTGAACAGGCCCTTGAACGGCTCGGCCAGATCGACATGGCCGGCCTCGCGCATGGCGCGGGTGAAGAAGCGCGAATAGAGCAGATGCAGGATCGCGTGCTCGATCCCGCCAATATACTGGTCGACCGGCAGCCATTCGTTGGCCGCCTTGGGATCGGTCGGTTCATGTGCCCACGGCGCGGTGAAGCGGGCAAAATACCACGACGAATCGACGAACGTGTCCATCGTGTCGGTTTCGCGCCGCGCATCCCTGCCGCATTGCGGACATTTCACATGCCGCCATGTCGGATGACGGTCGAGCGGATTGCCCGGGCGGTCGAAATCGACATCGTCGGGCAGCTTCACCGGCAGGTCCGCCTTCGGCACCGGCACCACGCCGCAAGCCTCGCAATGGATCATCGGGATAGGGCAGCCCCAGTAGCGCTGGCGCGAAATGCCCCAATCGCGCAGACGGAAATTCACCTTGCGCTCGGCCATCGGCCGGTTGCCGATCGTCTTCTGCTCCAGCAGTTTGGCGACTTCGTCGAAAGCCTGATCCGGCTTCATGCCGTTGAGAAAGCGCGAATTGATCATCACGCCGTCATCGACATAGGCTTCATCGATGATCTGGAACGTCGCCGGATTCTCGCCTTCCGGCATCACCACCGGAATCACCGGCAGGCCGTATTTGTTGGCGAAGTCGAGGTCGCGCTGGTCGCCGGACGGGCAGCCGAAAATGGCGCCGGTGCCGTATTCCATCAGCACGAAATTGGCGACATAGACAGGCAGCGTCCAGTTGTCGTCAAACGGATGGACGACGCGGAGGCCGGTGTCAAAACCCTTCTTCTCAGCCGTCTCCAGCGCCGCGACCGAGGTGCCCATGTGGCTGATATCCTCGATGAACTTCGCCAGCGCCGGATTGTGCGCAGCGGCCTTCTTGGCCAACGGATGATCGGCGGCGACAGCCATGAAGGAAGCGCCGAAGATGGTGTCGGGCCTTGTTGTATAGACTTCCAGCTCATGCTCGCCATCGGAGGCGTCGGCCAGAGGCCAACGGATCAGCAGGCCTTCCGAGCGGCCGATCCAGTTCTGCTGCATCAGCTTCACTTTTTCCGGCCATTCGTCGAGGCCTTCGAGCGAATCCAGCAGATCCTGGGCGAAGTCGGTGATCCTGAAGAACCACTGCGTCAGTTCGCGCTGTTCGACCAGCGCGCCCGAGCGCCAGCCGCGCCCGTCGATGACCTGCTCGTTGGCAAGCACCGTCATGTCCTCCGGATCCCAGTTGACCTTGGAGGATTTGCGCGTCACCAGCCCCTTCTCGACAAAGTCGAGGAACAGCATCTGCTGGCGGTGGTAGTAATCGACGTCGCAGGTGGCGAATTCGCGCGCCCAGTCCAGCGACAGCCCCATGACCTTGAGCTGCTCGCGCATGGTGGCGATGTTCTGGTAGGTCCACTCCTTGGGGTGGACCTTATTCTGCATCGCCGCGTTTTCGGCCGGCATGCCGAAGGCGTCCCAGCCCATCGGGTGCAGCACGTTGAAGCCCTTGGCCCGCTTGTAGCGCGCCACCACGTCGCCCATCGTGTAATTGCGGGTATGACCGATATGGATGCGCCCCGACGGATAGGGGAACATCTCCAGCACGTAGTATTTCGGGCGCGGATCGTCATTGTGCGCTTCGAACAGCTTCTTGGCGTCCCAGGCCTTCTGCCATTTGGGCTCTGACGCGCGCGGATTGTATCGTTCGGTTGCCATAGGACGTTTTTCACTTAAAAGCATGCGCGAACTGCGGGCGATGGCTCGGCAGTTCAGGGAATGTGGTCCGGGTGTTCACCATGGTTTGGCAAACCCGTCAACCATATGGGTACCGCGTCTGACAAAAACGCCGGTCAAAACAGCAGGATTTGCATATGGGTGACGCCGTTCAGCAATTTTTCGCGGTCAAGGCGAAGATCGCCGCCGCCGAACGCGAGGCCGGCCGCGAAGCCGGCGCCGTGACCCTGGTCGCGGTCTCAAAGACCTTTGACGCCGCCGACATCGGCCCGGTCATCGAAGCCGGCCAGCGCGTCTTCGGCGAGAACCGGGTGCAGGAGGCGCAAGCCAAATGGCCTGATCTGAAGGACGCATTTCCCGACATCGAACTGCATCTGATCGGCCCGCTGCAATCCAACAAGGCTAGGGAAGCGGTAGCACTGTTCGACGTCATCGAGACGGTCGATCGCGAGAAGATCGCCGCCGAACTCGCCAAGGAGATCGCCAAACAGGGCCGCGCGCCAAAACTCTATGTCCAGGTCAACACCGGCTCCGAGCCGCAGAAGGCCGGCATCGAGCCCCGCGACGCCGTGGCCTTCGTCGCCCGCTGCCGCGACGTGCACGGCCTCGCCATCGAAGGCCTGATGTGCATCCCGCCGGCCGATGAGAACCCCGGTCCGCATTTTGCGCTGTTGGAGAAGCTTAGCAAGGAAGCCGACGTCGCCAAACTCTCAATGGGCATGTCCGGCGACTACGAAACAGCAATCGCCTTCGGCGCCACCAGCGTCCGCGTCGGTTCGGCGATCTTCGGCACTCGCTGAGACGCAACGGCCTTTGGGCCAATCCGACAGGCTCGTTGCTCCAGGACTGGAAACGAAACGTACCGTTCCTATTTGCTTTGCGTCATCACAAACTCTCTGGAGCCGCCACCATGCGCTACAACCAGCTTGGAAATACGGGGATGTTCGTCTCCGAACTGTGCCTCGGCACCATGACCTTCGGCGCCGCCGGTCAGAATGCCCAATGGGGCCTGATCGCCAGCCTCGACCAGAAGGACGTCAACGAGATCGTTGCCCATTCGCTTGCCGCCGGCGTCAATTTCTTCGATACGGCCGACGTCTACTCCTTTGGCGAATCCGAACGGTTGCTCGGCCAGTCGCTCAGGGATCTCAAGGTCAACAGGCAGAATGTGGTCATCGCCACCAAGGCGCATGGCGCCATGGGTGAAGGCCCCAACCAGCGCGGCTCGTCACGCGGCCACATCATGGATTCGGTCGATGCCAGCTTGGAGCGGCTGCAGCTCGACCATATCGATCTCTATCAATTGCACGGCACCGACACGGTGACGCCGATCGACGAGACGCTGCGAGCGCTCGACGATCTGGTTGCCAGCGGTAAGGTCCGCTATGTCGGCGTCTCCAACTGGGCGGCATGGCGCATCGCCAAGGCGCTCGGCATCGCCGAGCGCAAGGGTTTCGCCCGTTTCGAGACCGTGCAGTCCTATTATTCGATCGCCGGCCGCGATCTCGAGCGCGAAATCGTGCCGCTGCTCAATGAGGAGAAGCTCGGCCTGATGGTGTGGTCGCCGATGGCCGGTGGCCTGCTCTCCGGCAAATATGGCCCCGGCGCACCCGGCAATGGCGAAGGCCGCCGCGCGTCCTTCAACTTCCCGCCGGTCAATGAGGACCGTGCCTGGGCGGCCGTTGCCGTCATGCGCGACATCGCAAAAAAACATGATGTGAGCGTCGCCACGGTGGCGCTCGGCTATGTCCTGGCCAAGCCCTTTGTGATGAGCGTCATCATCGGCGCCAGCCGCATGGACCAGCTTGAACAGAACCTCGCAGCGACTGAAGTGAAGCTCGACACCGTCGATCTCGCCCGCCTCGACGAGGTCAGCGCCCTGCCGTCCGAATATCCAGGCTGGATGCTGGAGCGCCAGGCAGTGGGCCGCCGTCCGGCGGCGTTCACGCCGAAAGCATAAATACAGCCCACGCTGACATCTCGGGAGCCGTGGCTCCGGAGATGTCAGGTCAGCCGGACGCTCTCGACCAGAAAATCGAGAAAGGCGCGCACCCGCGCCGGCAGATGCCGGCCCTGGCCGACATAGACGGCGTGGGTCGGCTCCTCGTCACCCGGATTGAATGCCTCCAACAGCGGCACCAGTCTGCCGGCCGCTATGTCTTCCGCCACATGCCAGCGCGCCAGCCGGGCGATGCCCGCGCCCGCCAGTGCCATGAGCCGCATCGCCTCACCATCGCTGACCAGCGTGTTGCCGGTGATCGGAATCATGATGGCGCGGCCTTCCGCGTCGAGGAACGGCCAGCCATCGAGGTGCCTGACGAAGCCGAAGCCCATGCGGTTGTGCCTGTCGAGATCGGCTGGCGTCAGCGGTATGCCGTGCGTATCGAGGTAAGAAGGTGCTGCAACAACGACCACCGGGCTTTGCCCGAGCTTGCGCGCCACCAGCCGTGACCCACTCAATGGCCCGGCACGGATGGCAACATCGGCGCGCTCCGCCATCAGGTCGACGACGCTGTCGGTCAGCACCAGATCGACCGAAATCTCGGGGTAGCGTTCCAGGAACCGAGGCAGAAGCGGGACCAGCCGATGCACCCCGAAGGGCACGTAGCTGTTAATGCGCACACGTCCGCGCGGTGAAGCACCCGCCGCTGCCTCCTGCTCGGCTGCCGCCATGTCGGCGAGGATGCGCAGGCCGCTCTCGTAGAATGCTGTGCCTTCCGGCGTCAGTTGCAGCTTTCGCGTCGAGCGGCTGACCAGCCGCGCGCCAAGCCGGGCCTCCAGCCGCGCGATCAGCTTGCTCACCGCCGACGGCGTCATGCGCAACGCGCGTGCCGCGGAGGAGAAACTGCCTTCCTCGACGACGCGCACGAACACTTCGATCTCGCCGGAGCGATTGATGTCGGGCCTGGCCATTTATGAATCTATTTCACAGAAAATATGCCCAAGGCAAGTCTGGTTCACAATGCAGGGAAGCACGATCTCAGGGGTCGGGGCGCGGGACGGCGCTCTTCGCATCGAAGTGGAAAACCGCCATGCCTCTTGCTCTCTACGCCCTCGCCGCCGGTGCCTTCGGCATCGGCGTCACCGAATTCGTCATTATGGGTTTGCTGCTCGATGTCAGCAAGGATCTCGGCGTTTCGATCTCGGCTGCCGGCCAGCTCATTTCGGGCTATGCGCTTGGCGTCGTCATCGGCGCGCCGTTGCTGACCATCGCCACCGGCAACTGGCCGCGCAAGACCGTGCTTCTGGCGCTGATGGCGATCTTCACGCTCGGCAATCTCGCCTGCGCGTTGGCGCCCGACTACTGGACGCTGATGGGCGCCCGCATCATCACCGCCTTTGCCCACGGCACTTTCTTCGGCGTCGGCTCGGTGGTCGCCACCGGCTTGGTCGCGCCCAACAGACAAGCCTCGGCGATCGCGCTGATGTTCACCGGCCTGACCATCGCCAACATCCTCGGCGTGCCCTTCGGCACATGGCTCGGCCAGGCCTTCGGCTGGCGCGCGACCTTCTGGGCCGTGACAGTGGTCGGTGTGGCCGCCTTCGCCGTCATCCTGGCTCTGGTGCCACGCAGCCGGACGGCGCCCGAAAAGAGCGACCTGCGCGCCGATCTCGCCGTTTTGCGCCGCACCCCCGTCCTGCTCGGCCTCGCCACCACCGTGCTCGGCTATGCCGGCGTCTTCGCCGTCTTCACTTATATCGCTCCGTTGCTGACCGAGATCAGCGGCTTCAAGGAAGCAGCCGTGTCGCCGATCCTGCTCGTCTTCGGCGGCGGTCTCATCGCCGGCAATTTGCTTGGCGGCAAGGTCGCCGACCGCTGGCTTGTGCCGGCCGTGCTGGGCAGTCTGGTGGTGCTGGCCCTGGTGCTCGCAACGATGACCTTCGCCATCCACAGCCAGGTGATGGCCGTCATCTATGTCGGCCTGCTCGGTGCCGCCGCCTTTGCCACCGTGGCGCCGCTGCAGATGTGGGTGCTGGACAAGGCGCAAGGTGCCGGCCAGAGCCTCGCCTCGTCCTTCAACATCGCCGCTTTCAATCTCGGCAACGCCGCAGGCGCCTGGCTTGGCGGCGCGGTGATTGCCCAAGGGCTTGGCCTGGGTGCCCTGACCTGGGTCGCCGCCTTGCTGCCGCTCACGGCGCTCGGCGTGGCCGGACTGGCGCTGCGTCTCGATCGTACCCCGGCGCTCGGCGCACCTGCCTCCATCCGCTCGTGACTACCCTCGGCAAACCCTTCCGACACCCTTCATACCACCAGGAGTAAAAAGATGGATTATCGACGTCTCGGTGCATCGGGCTTGAAAGTGCCCGCACTCTCATTCGGCGCGGGAACCTTTGGCGGTTCCGGCCCGCTGTTCGGCGCCTGGGGCAACAGCGACGCCAGGGAAGCGCGGCGGCTGATCGACATCTGCCTGGAGGCTGGTGTCAATTTGTTCGACACGGCCGACGTCTATTCGAACGGCGCTTCTGAACAGGTGCTTGGCGACGCGATAAAAGGCCGCCGCGATGCCGTGCTGATTTCGACCAAGACCGCGCTGCCGATGGGCGATGGGCCGGGCGATTACGGCTCGTCACGTTCGCGGCTGATCAGATCCGTGGATGATGCGCTGAGGCGCCTCGGCACCGACTACATCGACCTTTTGCAGCTACACGCCTTCGATGCCGGCACGCCGATCGAGGAGGTGCTGTCGACGCTGGACAACCTGATCCGTGCCGGCAAGCTGCGCTATGTCGGCGTCTCCAACTTCTCCGGATGGCAAGTGATGAAGTCGTTGGCGCAAGCCGACAGCCAAGGCTATCCGCGCTATGTCGCCCATCAGGTCTACTATTCGCTGGTCGGCCGCGACTATGAGTGGGAGCTGATGCCGCTCGGCCTCGACCAGGGTGTCGGTGCATTGGTGTGGAGCCCGCTTGGCTGGGGCCGCCTGACCGGCAAGATCCGCCGTGGCCAGCTCCTGCCGGAACAGAGCCGGCTGCACGACACGGCAAGCTTCGGTCCGCCGGTCGAGGACGAGCATCTCTATCGAGTGATGGATGCCCTCGATGTCGTGGCCGAGGAAACCGGCAAGACCGTGCCGCAGATCGCCATCAACTGGCTGCTGCAGCGCCCGACCGTATCGTCGGTCATCATCGGCGCCCGCAACGAGGAGCAGTTGCGCCAGAACCTCGGTGCCGTCGGCTGGACCTTGACGCCGGAGCAGATAAGGCAGCTCGACGCGGCAAGCGAAGTCACCGCGCCCTACCCGTACTTCCCGTATCGGCGGCAGGAAGGCTTTGCCCGGTTGAACCCGCCGGTGGTTTGAGCGCATCGGGCCGTCATGGCGCAAGGTTCGCGGCCAGCGCCCCCCTCTGGCCTGCCGGACATCTCCCCCTCAAGGGGGGAGATCGGATGTCGCGGCGACTTTCGCCAATCGCAGGCGTAACAAGGGGCGGCGTTGTCGGTGGAGCTGCCAATCTGCCCACTTGAGGGGGAGATGTCCGCAGGACAGAGGGGGGCGTCGTAGAACGCCGACCTCAAGAAGCCGTTGCTGCGAAACTTGCCCCTAGTGCAGCACAAACTCCCCATCCACCTTGCGCCATTCATTCGGCGCGATCAGCTTCTGGTGGGTGTAGCTGATCGAATGCAGCGGCCCGTCCAGCTTGGCCTTCCAGAATTCGATGAACTTGATCAGCACCGGAAACTTCGGCGCGAGATCGTAGTCCTGCCAGATGAAGCTCTGCAGCAGATGCGGGTGATCGGGAAAGTGATAAAGAATCTTGGCAGTGGTCAAGCCATAGCCTTTGAGCATCAGGTCCATTTCGGCATGGTCGCGCATGACGGTCCCCAGGTTGATTCGCCTGTCCTCCCACGGCTGATTGTGCGCGCCGCTGATTAACCGTCTATTGATTTTTTCTTCATCTGAACCGGCTTTAGCTTGCGAAAACATGCAGTTAGCAGCGCACCTCTTCGAGTGCTGACAGCCCTGGAGAAGCTCCCTGCGGCATCCCGCCGCGCGAATCCAACGTCTAATGTTGCCGTAACGGCGGAACTGGTAATAATGCCGCCGAATTCGCGGCCGTGTCGCCGCGATCCCGCCGGCATTTCAAGCCGGCGATTGGTTCGGGAGGAAAGTCAGGAATGTCCGAGGTTCATGTCCATCGCGTCCAGCCGGCGTGGAAGAAAAACGCGCTGATCGACAATGACACCTACCTGAAATGGTATGCCGACAGCGTCAAGAACCCGGACAAATTCTGGGGCAAGCACGGCAAGCGCATCGACTGGTTCAAGCCGTTCAGCAAGGTCAAGAACACCTCCTTCGACGGCAAGGTCTCGATCAAATGGTTCGAGGACGGACTGACCAACGTTTCCTACAACTGCATCGACCGGCATCTGAAGAAGCGCGGCAACCAGACCGCCATCATCTGGGAAGGCGACAATCCCTACGACGACAAGAAGGTCACCTATAACGAGCTCTACGAGCATGTCTGCCGGCTCGCCAATGTGATGAAGAAACACGGCGTCAAGAAAGGCGATCGTGTCACCATCTACATGCCGATGATCCCGGAAGCCGCCTATGCGATGCTGGCCTGCACGCGCATCGGCGCCGTCCATTCGATCGTCTTCGGCGGTTTCTCGCCGGATGCGCTGGCCGGCCGCATCGACGACTGCAAGTCGACCTTCGTTATCACGGCTGACGAAGGCCTGCGCGGCGGCAAGCCGATCCCTTTGAAGGAAAACACCGACAGGGCGATCGAGATCGCCGCGAAAGCCGGAACGAAAGTCGAAAAGGTGGTGGTCGTGCGACGCACCGGCGGCAAGACCGGCTGGGTTTCAGGCCGCGACGTCTGGTATCACGACGAGATCGCGACGGTGAAAGCCGAATGCAAGCCCGAGAAGATGAAGGCCGAGGACCCGCTGTTCATTCTCTACACGTCGGGTTCGACCGGCAAGCCGAAGGGCGTGCTGCACACCACCGCCGGCTATCTCGTCTACGTCTCGATGACCCACCAATATGTCTTCGACTACCATGACGGCGACATCTACTGGTGCACCGCCGATGTCGGCTGGGTCACCGGCCACAGCTACATCGTCTACGGCCCGCTCGCCAACGGCGCCACCACGCTGATGTTCGAAGGCGTGCCGAACTATCCGTCGCAGTCGCGCTTCTGGGAAGTCATCGACAAGCACAAGGTCAATATCTTCTACACCGCGCCGACGGCGTTGCGCGCGCTGATGGGCGCCGGCGATGCGCACGTGAAGAAGACGTCGCGCAAGTCGCTGCGCGTGCTGGGTTCGGTCGGCGAGCCGATCAACCCGGAAGCCTGGGAGTGGTATTTCAACGTCGTCGGCAACGGCAAGGTGCCGATCGTCGACACCTGGTGGCAGACCGAGACCGGCGGCATCCTGATCACGCCGCTGCCAGGTGCGACCGACCTCAAGGCGGGTTCGGCGACGCGGCCTTTCTTCGGCATCAAGCCGCAGCTGGTCGACGGCGAGGGCAAGGTGCTGGAAGGTGCGGCCGACGGCAATCTGTGCATCACCGATTCCTGGCCGGGCCAGATGCGCACCGTCTATGGCGATCACGACCGCTTCGTGCAGACCTATTTTTCGACCTACAAGGGCAAGTACTTCACCGGTGACGGCTGCCGCCGCGACGCCGACGGCTATTACTGGATCACCGGCCGCGTCGACGACGTCATCAACGTTTCCGGCCACCGCATGGGCACGGCCGAAGTCGAATCGGCGCTGGTCAGCCATGAGAAGGTTTCCGAGGCCGCGGTCGTGGGCTATCCGCACGACATCAAGGGCCAGGGCATCTACAGCTACGTCACCTTGATGAAGGGTGCCGAACCGACCGAAGAGCTGCGCAAGGAGCTTGTTGCCCATGTCCGCAAGGAGATCGGCGCCATCGCTTCGCCCGACAAGATCCAGTTCGCGCCGGGCCTGCCGAAGACGCGTTCCGGCAAGATCATGCGTCGCATCCTGCGCAAGATCGCCGAGGACGATTTTTCTGCCCTGGGTGACACCTCGACGCTGGCCGACCCGGCCGTCGTCGATGATCTGGTCGCCAACCGGCAGAACAAGAAGAGCTGATGCAGGCCGCGCTGGGCACTGTCAGCGAACTCTGGCGCTATCCGGCGAGTTCGCTTGCCGGCGAGCGCCTGAAAACAATCTCGGTCGACGTCGAGAGCATCGACGGCGACCGCCTGTTCGGCCTTGTCGACGTGTCCGACAACGAGATCGCACGACCGGACCGCGACGCGAAATGGCACAAGGTGCCGCGCATCCGCACCCGGCTGTCGCCGACCCTGGAACTCGAGATTGCCGTTCCCGAGGGCGACTGGCTGGCCGCGCCAAGCATCGAGAGCGACCGCGCGGTGTCGGCCTATCTCGGCTTCGAGGCCTCGCTCCGTCCGTTTCGCCGCGAGAATACCGGGCCTGACTATGCCGGCCCGCTGACCGCGGAGCGCTACCGCAAGGCGCCGATTCATCTGTTGACCACGGCTTCGCTGGCACGCCTGAAAGCATTGCACCCGGAAGGGGTCGCCGACCCGCGCCGCTTCCGCCCCAACATCGTTGTCGACATGGCGGCGATCGAAGGCTCGTTTCCCGAAACGGAATGGATCGGCCGCAAGCTTGCCGTCGGCGATCTCCTGCTGACCATCTCGGAACCCTGCCGCCGCTGCGGTTTCACCATCGTCGCCCAGGATGGCTTCGACCATGATCCGGCGATCCTGCGCAACCTGGTCCGCCACAACGCCCACAATCTCGGCGTCTATTGCACGGTCGACAGGCCGGCGCGCGTCGAAGTCGGCGACGCGATGCGCTTCCTGTAAGCTATCGATACAGATCCGCCCGTGTCGGCGGCAGGCCGCTTGGACCGCGCGCGCGCTTGGTCACGACGGTCTGGAAAATCTGTGCCGAGGCGCGCTCGAAGGTGATCGAACAGCCCGTCAGGTAAAGCAGCCATAGCCGCGCCCTGGCCTCGCCCACCTCGGCGATAGCCTCGTCGAACCTTTCGTTGAGTCGCTCCGCCCACAGCCTGCAGGTGCGGGCATAGTGCTCGCGCAGGTTCTCGACATCGTAGACGAGAAAACCATGCGCCTCGAGATTGCCTGTTGTCATGCCGATGGTGTCGAGTTCGCCGCCGGGAAAGATATATTTGAGCAGCGCCTTGAACTCCGGCCCCTTGCGCAAGGTCTTCTTGATGTCGCCCTTGCTGCGCCGGGTGATGGCGTGGTGCAGATAGATGCCGCCCGGCTTCAGCAGGCGATGAATGGTCTTGAAATAAGTCGCATGGTTGGCGAGCCCGAGATGTTCGAACATGCCGATCGACGAGATCTTGTCGAAGCTGCCGGTGAGTTCCGCATAGGATTTGATCTCGATGGTGATGCGGTCCTCCAGCCCCTCGGCGCGAATGCGTTCGCGGGCCAGCTCGGTCTGCGCCGGCGACAGCGACACACCGTGGCCGACGACGCCGTAGTTCTTCGCCGCATGGATCAGCATGGCGCCCCAGCCGCAACCGATGTCGAGCAGTCGTTCGCCCGGTTTCAGCCGGAGCTTGCGGCAGATGTGGTCGAGCTTGTCGACCTGGGCCTCGTCGATGCCATTGGCGAAATCCTTGAAGTAGCCGCAGCTATAGACCATGCGCTCGTCGAGAAAGAGCCGGTAGAAGGCGTTCGAGATGTCATAGTGATGCTGGATCGCCTCCTGGCTCGAACCGCTGACATAGGGATTGCGCCCCGACAGATCGGTCCGCGCGCCCATCTGCTTGCGTGCCAAAAGCACGGAAGGCAGGTCGCGCAGGATCGCCATTTTCGGCAGCGACTTGAGGTTGGTTCTGAGCTTGCCTTGCGACGGCAGGGCATAAAAATCGAAGATCGTCCCGTCTTCGATGTCGATCGTCTTAGAAATCCACATCTCGATCAGCGTCGACAGGGACGGTCGCTTCACGATCTGCCAGACGATGTCCTGGTCGTTGATGGTGAGCACCGGACCAGTGGCGGGGCCGATCCGCTCCCCGGTCCACAGCCTGACCGCAAAACCCGGCTTCAATGTTTCGATCACCGTCCGAACGATGCGAGCGGCCTTTTCGGCTGCCTCCATGCGATTCCTCCGAATGCTGGCTCCGGGGCAGAAGTTTGCCCGGTCGGCCTGGCAATCGCAAGCCGGCCCGCACCAGGCCCGCCCGTTGGTTAATTTCAGACCTGCACCTTGTCTTTTGCTGCAATGCACCCCATCATGAGTATGTGTTCAACAAATCGAAAGGAGGTGATCCGATGTCGAGTGATTTCGTTTTCCAGAACGTGGCCTCAGCGGATTGCACTTTCGGGAAGCAGTCTTCCCGTTAAGGCGCGAAATGCGCGGCGGCTGACCTGATAGGTCATCGCCATGGGCCGCGCCACGGACGGAAACACGGAAGGCCGCCGGCTTCGAAAGAAGCGGCGGCCTTTTCCGTTTGCGGACCAGACTACTGAGTCAATGCGACCTTTTCGGTGTTGCGAATGATTTCCTGAAAGGCGTCGTCCAATTCGGCTCCGGTGGACACGTCGAAGAAATGCCTCTTGGCGCCGGAGGTATCCTTCGACGAACAATCCTTCAGCACCGCCTTTGCCTGGTCCCGCTCGGTTGTCGACATATCCTTGTCGTCCAGATCGAAGCCGATGGTGAAAATCTCGATGCCGTCGTTTTTCATGTTGTCGCACAGCGTTTCGGCGTTGCCGCGCGCAAGATTGCCCTGCCTGTTGTAGCTGTCCCCAGCACCGGCGAAGGCCGTATTGAACTGGCCATCGGTCATCAGGATCGCGACCTTGGCGATCTTCTTCGGATCGGCATCCGAGGCACCCTTGCCAAGACCGGCATTCCTGATCGCAGTGCGCCATTGCGGCGACAGCATATAATAGGTCCACTGAATGGCGATCGCGCCGGCCGTAAACCCATTGGCCCGGAAGTCCTCGATCGATTCAAGCAAGGCATCGGAATCGGCGGTCAGCGGGATCACTTTCGCATCAGGACACCTGTTCATGTCCCCGTCACCGAGATGATCGTCCCGGTTGACCAGGGCATAGAATTTCTTGCCGTTCCCGTCGGTGCGAACAGTATCCGGGCCGTCGGCGCTCATATCCGCGTTGCCGTTCTTGTCTTTGCGCTCGGTGGCGCAATTGTCGGGGCGTGGCATCGCCGCGCCGACAATGGAGATGTAGTCGCTGAACGACGGCAGCAGATTTTTGCCCGTCTTGGCGACGAGAAGCGGACTGCCGGCGACGGGTGGGAGCTCAGTGCTGGCTTGTTTTTCGGCATAGACGTTTTCCGCCAGCTTGCCGGCGTTGACGCCAGATGCGTAAGGCACAATCGCGACGCGGATGCGGGGGTTCTGCGGATCCTGTTTCTGCAGCATCGTCTGGACGGCGTTTTTTGCAGCTGTTTTCAGATCGCCGATTTTGTCGACCTTGCCGCGCTTGGCCATCGACCCCGTTATGTCGAGCATCATCGCCACTTCGACGGTCTTGTCCGAATAGAGCGCCGTCGTGGAGGCGGCGACGCGTTTCATGTCGCCCGTGCCAAAAATCGGGAAATACAGCCCGACATCGACATGGGCGTCAGCCTGGACCGTCTTGGCGGTCCTGTTGACGATCAGCCTGTCGAGTACGATCTGGTCGGCCTGCAGAATGCCTGCCTGGCTGTTGGCGTCGAGAAAGGCCTGCACCGATTTGTTGGCATCGGCTTCCTTGATGGCGCCGGTCGTTAGGTCGCGTGCCGTCGATGTGACCGCGGCGTCGACGACGCCTTGGAGGCTCGATCTGGCATTGTAGAGCTGCGATACGTTGACCGAGAAGCCAACAGCCAGCGCCAAGACCGAGGCGCTGAGGCCGAACAGGATTGCGAAATTTCCACCGCGATCCCTGGCGAACCCGCCGACCGCGTGAACAAGACCCCCGTAATTCCGCATCCTACAGCCTCCATTCGCCTCGGCCTCGTCGCCGCGGACAGGGCAATGCAGGATTCCCGCCGGATGACGCCGCTGGCTGGCAGAAGGCCGGCCGCTTGCCGCCAAATCATTGTTTTTGTTCGGCTTCAAGCTCCGCAAAGGTGAATGACTGGTAAACAGAAAAGCGCGGCCGCGGCTGCGTTTACGAGCCGGTTACCATGCTCAAGACGAAGCAATCACGGAATCCCGATGACGTCCTGTTGCGGGACAGGGTCCGTGTGCCGAAGCGGGCCAGTTGTCCCGAGACTGCAAGGCGCGAAATGATCGGATCCAACGCCTCCGGCCGTCGAAAGACCAAAGCGCCATCACGTTTGAAAACCAGGGCCGCTTTTGGCCGCGCCTCAAGAGGGTGTTGAGATTCAGGTAAGGCCAAGTCGAAAATGATGGCTTTCGAGAACCGGAGCGGAGCGGACATTTGGTCCGTGAGCACCGGAAGCTCAGAAAGCCGTCATTTGCAGACCGGCCTCACCTGAATCGACATACCTTTAGGCCAGCATCTGTGCGCCGACGGTCCTGTCGATACCGTGGTAGGGCGGGTTGAACAGATTGCCTTCCTGTTCATAGGTCCATACCTTGAACAGGCTGAGCCGGTGGGCGCCGAAACTATGCAGCAGCGGCACGTCGGTGGCGTCGCGGCCGCGGGCGATGACGATGCGGCCGATTCTTGGCGTGTTGTGGCGAGGATCGAACGTGTACCATTTGCCGTCGAGGAACACTTCCAGCCACGCCGAAAAGTCCATCGGTGCCGGATCGGCTGGCACGCCGATATCACCGAGATAGCCGTTCACATAGCGTGCCGGAATATTCATGCAGCGGCAAAGCGTGATCGCCAGATGAGCGAAGTCGCGGCAGACCCCGACGCGTTCCTCATGCGCCTGAGCCGCCGTGCGGGTCGAGCGCGCATAGCCATAGCCGAACGACAGCCGGTTGTGGACATAGTCGACGATCGCCTGCACGCGCGCCCAGCCGGACGGAATGTCGCCGAAGAGCTGCCAGGCCAGGCTGCTCAGATGATCCGTCTCGCAATAGCGGCTGCCCAGGAGATAACCGAGAACTTCGTCCGGCAGGTCCGCCACCGGCACTTCCCTGGCCAGGGTGTTTACCTCGTCCGTCTCGCCGCTGTCCTCGACGACCGCGTCGTACAGGATGCGAAAACCACCGGCGGGCGCTGTGAAGCGCCGGCAGGCATTGCCATGCAGATCGTGGTACAGCCTTGTCGGCACCGCGGGCGAGGTCAGCACCCGCGTCTGCCGCTTGATATCAGCCTGCCTGTCCCGATGGATCTCGAGCACTGAAATCACCGGCGTGGCGGCTACGCATTCGATGGCGATTTCATAGCCGAGCCGGATCAGCATCGTTGGTCCCCCCTTCGATCTTGTGAGAAGCAGTCCTTCCCAAACGCCCGGAGGATACCGTGGTTCCCTGGGCCGATCGAAAAGCCCACCCGTGTCTTCCCCTGCCGCGGTCGAGACGTTAGGTTCGGCAACCCCACCAGCGCTCCCCGGACTCAAGGAAAATCATGTATTCAAGCAGAAAATTCGCGGCCTTCCTCTTCGACATGGACGGCACGCTCATCAATTCCATCGCCTCGGCGGAACGGGTGTGGAGCGATTGGGCACGCCGCCAGGGCCTCGACGTCGCTGCCTTCCTGCCGACGATCCATGGCGTACGCGCGATCGAGACCATCACCGGCCTGGCGCTGCCGGGCGTCGACCCGGCACACGAGGCTGATCTGCTGCTGAAGGCCGAGGCGGCCGATCTCGAAGGCATTATCCAGATCGCCGGCGCCGTGGCATTTCTCGATTCGCTGCCGCCCGAACGCTGGGCGATCGTAACCTCCGCCCCACGTGAGCTGGCGCTGTTGCGCATGAAGGCCGCGGGCATCCCCGTCCCGGCCGTCATCGTCGCAGCGGAAGATGTCTCCCGCGGCAAGCCGGCGCCCGATTGCTTCCGGCTTGGCGCGGAACGGCTCGGCTTCGACGCGCGCGACTGCCTCGTGTTCGAGGATGCCCCGGCCGGCATAGCGGCAGCCGAAGCGGCGGGCGCGGCGGTCATGGTCATCAGCGCCACGCACAAGCACCCCTTGCCAACGCAACACGCCGCGATCGCGGGCTACGACATGGTGGGCATCACCGTCGACGAGCGTGGCTGGATCGCGCTCGAGCCGCAGCGCAACGCCGCCTAGGCCGCGTCTAGAAATCGCTGGTCAGGCCCTTTACCTCCCAGTCGCCGTAGCGGCCGGGCTCCTTGCCGCCGCGGCCGCCGATTTCCTTCGGCGCCGAGGCTTCCTTTTCCAGGTACTTTACACGCCTTGCTTCGGCTTCCGCGAGCGCACGTCTGGCTTCCGGCGTCAGCGCCTTTGGCTCGACATCATGGGCAAGCTCGGCATCGGTTTTACTGGCTTCGTCGTTCATGCGATATTTCCAGCGGATTGAAACGGGAACTGGTGTTTCCCATCATATAGCGATGAGACGAAGCGGATCGACCCCTTTTCGCTATCACCTGGACAGGAGCAGACGATGAACACACTTCGCACCGCCATGCTTCTTGCCGCGATGACCGCGCTGTTCATGGGCGTCGGCTTTTTGATCGGCGGAACCGGCGGCATGATGATCGCGCTGCTGATCGCCGCCGGCACCAATCTGTTCAGCTACTGGAATGCCGACAAGATGGTGCTGTCGATGAACCGTGCCGTCGAGGTCGACGAGAAGAACGCGCCCGAATATTACGCCATCGTCCAGTCGCTCGCCAAACAGGCCGGCCTGCCCATGCCGAAGACCTACCTGATCGACAATCCGCAGCCGAACGCCTTTGCCACCGGCCGCAACCCGCAGAACGCGGCGGTCGCTGCCTCCACCGGCCTGTTGCAGGCGCTGACGCCTGAAGAGGTCGCAGCCGTCATGGCGCACGAACTCGCCCATGTGCAGCACCGCGACACGCTGACCATGACGATCGTCGCCACCTTTGCCGGTGCCATTTCGATGCTCGGCAATTTCGCCTTCTTTTTCAGTGGCAATCGCGACAACAATCCGTTCGGCTTTGTCGGCGTGCTGGCGGCGATGATCGTAGCGCCCTTTGCCGCGATGGTCGTGCAGATGGCGGTCAGCCGCACCCGCGAATACGAGGCCGACCGACGTGGCGCCGAAATCTGTGGACACCCGCTCTGGCTGGCATCGGCGCTTGACAAGATCGCCCGCGGCGCCGAACGCATCCGCAACCCCGATGCCGAGCGCAATCCCGCGACCGCGCATCTCTTCATCATCAATCCCCTTCACGGCGAGCGCATGGACAGCCTGTTCTCCACCCACCCCGCCACTGAGAACCGCATTGCAGCCTTGCAGGCGATGGCGCGCGACATGGCCGGCAGCGAAACCCGGGCTGCACCGCGCCAGGCCCCAACGCCACGCCAGGCGGACGAACTGCGGCCATCCGGCCCGTGGGATCAGACAGCACGGCCCGAGCAGCCGGCGGAGCCCGCCAAGCCCAAATCCAACCCATGGGGTCGCAATCCGACCGGGCCCAGGGGCCGGTGGTCGTGAGCGTGGCGGACAGAGGACCTCGACGCACGGTTTCAGGTGATCAGGAACACAGGGACGGCGGCGACTTCGTCGCCGGTCTCGCCGCGCGCAAGGCAGCGGCCCGCCTGCTGGCCGCCGTCATCGATGCCAGGACACCGCTTGACGGGCTGACCGATCACGAGAACGGCCACCCGCAATACAAGGCGCTCGATTTGCGCGATCGCGGCCTTGTCCGCGCCATTCTGGTCACCGCGCTGCGCTATCGCATGACCATATCGGGGCTCTTGGCGCGGCGCCTGGAAAAGCCGCTGCCGCCCAATGCCACGGCGCTGTCGCACATATTGCATGTGGCGGCCGCACAGATCCTGTTCCTCGATATTCCCGACAGCGCCGCCGTCGACATTGCGGTGACCCATGCCAAGTCCGATCCGCGCACGGTGCGGTTCTCCGGCCTCGTCAATGGCGTGCTGCGCACACTGGCACGGGCCAAGGAAACGGAATTGCCTGCCGCCCTTGCCGCCACCGACGAGGCGCCCGAATGGTTTTCCGACAGGCTGAAGACTACCTACGGCAACGAAAAGGCCAGACAGATCCTCGAAGCGCACCGCGTTGAGGCGCCGGTCGACTTCTCGGTCAAGGCCGATCCCGGACTCTGGGCCGAAAAACTCGGCGGCATCGTCCTGCCGACCGGCACGGTGCGGGTCGAGAATCTTGTCGGTCCTGTCACCGAATTGCCTGGCTTTGCCGAGGGCGCCTGGTGGGTCCAGGACGCCGCGGCCAGCCTGCCCGCCCGACTGTTCGGCGATGTCACGGGATTGCGGGTTGCCGATCTCTGCGCCGCGCCCGGCGGCAAGACCGCGCAGCTGATCGTTGCCGGCGCGAAGGTCACCGCCGTCGACACGTCAAAAAACCGGCTTGCGCGGCTGACGCAGAATCTCGAGCGCCTCGGCCTGTCCGCCGAGATCGTCCAGGCCGACCTGCTCAAATTCGAGCCGAAGGAATTGTTCGACGCCGTTCTCCTCGACGCGCCCTGCTCGTCGACCGGCACGGTGCGGCGGCACCCCGACGTGCCATGGACCAAGACTTCTGCCGATGTCGAAAAACTGGCCGACCTGCAGCGCAGGCTGCTCGCCCGCACTGTGACGCTGGTGAAGCCCGGCGGCAGGATCGTCTTTTCCAACTGTTCGCTCGATCCGCTCGAAGGCGAGGATCTCTGTCGCGCCTTTCTCGCCGGCACGCCTGAAATCACCAATGATCCGCTGCTGCAAGGCGAGATCGCCGGCATCGATCCATTCCTGACGCCGCAAGGCACGCTGCGCACCACGCCCGCCGACCTGGACCTCGGCGCGCCGGAACGCTCAGGCCTCGACGGCTTCTTCGCCGCTCGCATGCGGCGAGCCGGCTAGGGCTTGAACTGCCGGATTTGCTGCCTTTTTTAGGCAGGACCGGGGGCAGAAGCAGGTGAACCGGCCCGGGCTCGTGGAATTCGCCTTCGCACGAATCGTGCAATCATGTAGACTCGGCGCCGGGGTAGAGGACATCAGGAGGGGTTTTGGCACTGGCTGCCAGCAGCACGACGCGTCTGTGGACGCTTGTCGCGAAGGAGTTCTGGCGCAAAACGCGCCGGCGCCTGCGCGCCGGGCCTGTCTATCGCTGGCGCTATTCCGGCCGCACGCCGGAACGTGTGCTGATCGCACCGCCGGACCTGCGCCTCGCCGACCCGCAGATCGCACTCGAGATCTATTACGGCCGCTATCCCCTGTCGGGGCATCTGGTCGAGACCGGCGGCAAGTCGCCTTTCCAGATCAACGTGCCCAATCACGGGTGGCAGAAGACGCTGCACGGCTTTCGCTGGCTGCGCCATATGCGCGCCGCCGGCACCGAGCTTGCCGCTGCCAATGCCCGCGCCCTGGTCTCCGATTGGATCACCATGCATGGCAGCCATATTTCCGGCATCGCCTGGGAGCCCGGCACGACGGCCAAGCGCATCATCGCCTGGTTGCAGCACTCCTCGGTCGTATTGCAGGGCGCCGAGTTCCCATTTTACCGCGCCTTCCTGAAATCGGTTGCCATGCAGATCCGCTACCTCAGGTCGATGGCGCGCGAAATGCCCGACGGCAAGGACAGGCTGCGGGCCCGCATCGCGCTCGCCTTCGCTGCCTTGTCCCTGCCGGCGCCGGCATCGGCGCTGCGTGGCGCGACCCGCAATCTTGCCGAGGAACTCGACCGCCAGATCCTCGCCGATGGCGGGCACATTTCGCGCAATCCGATGGTCGTCCTGGAAATCCTCGCCGACCTTCTGCCACTGCGCCAGACCTATGCCAACCAGGCGGAAACGCCGCCGCAGGCGCTGATCGGCGCCATCGACCGCATGCTGCCGGCGCTGCGCTTCTTCCGCCATCAGGATGGCAGCCTCGCCCGCTTCAACGGCATGGGCGCCACCATCCACGACCGCATCGCCACCATCCTGCGCCACGACGACACCGCTGGCGCGCCGCTGCTGCATGCGCCGCATTCCGGCTATGAGCGCCTGTCTATGGGCGGCACCACGGTCATCGCCGACACCGGCCCGCCGCCGCCGGTCGACGTGTCCAATGCCGCACATGCCAGCTGCCTTGCCTTCGAACTGTCGTCCGGGCGCCAGCACTACATCGTCAATGCCGGCATCGACACCTACGGCGCGGCTGAATTCCGGCCGCTGGCGCGCGCCACCGCCGCGCACTCGACCGCCACCATCAACGACACCTCGTCGGCGCGCTTCAGCCACTCGTTGCGCGTCAACGACCTGCTCGGTTCGCCGTTGATCGGCGGCCCGCAGCATGTGCAGTGCAAGCGCACCGATCAGAAAGGCGTTCAGGGTTTCATCGCCCGCCATGACGGCTATGTCGCGCGCTTTGGTTTCCTGCATGAGCGCGAGCTGAAGCTGTCGTCGAACGGCAATGTGCTGGCCGGCCGGGACCGCTTCCAGCGCCCCGGCAGTGCCGCGATCCGCAACAATGGCCGCGACTTCGTCACCGTCCGCTTCCACGTTCATCCCGATGTCAACCTTTTGCAGGACGAGCATGACCGCCTGGTGCTGGCCGCCGATCAGGCCGACACCTGGGTGTTCACATCGGCCGAAGTGGTGCCGGAGGTCGAGGAATCGATCTATTTCGCCGGTCTTGGCGGCCCGCGCCGCAGCCGCCAGATCGTGCTTGCCTTCAAGGCCTCGGAAATCGCCGAAGTCCACTGGCAGCTGACCCGCACCAGCATCGCCGGTTATCCGGAAAACAACTGACCTACCTGACCGCCGGTTTGATTTCCGGGCGGCATGTGCTACGGGCGCGGGCATCCACCACACCAGTCGTGAAAGGCCGCCAGCCCATGGCCGTCGCCGCCAAGAACATTCCCGCACCAGACCTGGTTCCCGTGCGCCGCGCCCTGCTCTCCGTTTTCGACAGAACCGGCCTCATCGATTTCGCCAAGGCGCTGGCAGCCGCAGGCGTCGAGCTGGTCTCGACCGGCGGCACGGCAAAGGCGATCTCTGACGCGGGCCTTCCGGTGCGCGACGTCTCCGAGCTCACCGGCTTTCCCGAGATCATGGATGGCCGCGTCAAGACCTTGCATCCCGGCGTGCATGGCGCGCTGCTTGGCGTGCGCGACGATCCGGAGCATTCAGCGGCAATGCGCAAATACGGCATCGAGCCGATCGATCTCGTCGTCTCCAATCTCTATCCGTTCGAGGAGGTCCGCCGCTCCGGCGCCGACTACGCATCGATCGTCGAGAACATCGACATTGGCGGCCCGGCCATGATCCGCGCCTCGGCCAAGAACCACGCCTATGTCGCCATCGTCACCGATCCCGGCGACTATGCCTCGGTGCTGAACGCGCTGGAGATGAACATCGGCTCGCTGTCGCTGGATTTCCGCAAGAAGCTGGCCGCCAAGGCCTTCGCCCGCACCGCCAGCTATGACGCGGCGATCTCCGGCTGGTTCGCCGAAGCGCTCGAGATCGAACACCCGACGTGGCGTGCCTTTGGCGGCAGGCTGGTCGAGGTGATGCGCTATGGCGAGAACCCGCATCAGAGCGCCGGCTTCTATATCGATGGCGACAAGCGGCCGGGCGTCGCCACGGCGCGTCAGTTGCAGGGCAAGCAGCTGTCCTACAACAACATCAACGACACCGACGCCGCCTTCGAGCTGGTCGGCGAGTTCGATCCGGCGCGTTCCGCCGCCGTCGCCATCATCAAGCACGCCAACCCGTGCGGCGTTGCCGAAGGCACCTCGCTAAAAGCCGCCTACGCCAAGGCGCTCGCCTGCGACCCGGTTTCGGCCTTCGGCGGCATCATCGCGGTCAACCGCACCCTCGACGCCGAGGCGGCGGAAGAGATCGTAAAAACCTTCACCGAAGTCATCATAGCGCCCGGCGCCACTGACGAGGCAGCGGCCATCGTCGCGGCGAAGAAGAATTTGCGCCTGCTGGTCACCGGTGGGCTGCCGGATCCGCGCACGCCGGGCACGACGGTCAAATCCGTCGCCGGCGGTCTGCTCATCCAGGGCCGGGACAACGCTGTCGTCGACGACCTCGAACTGAAAGTGGTGACCAAGAGGGCGCCGACGCCGGTCGAAATGGCCGACCTGAAATTCGCCTTCCGCATCGCCAAGCACGTCAAGTCCAACGCCATCGTCTACGTCAGGGACGGCGCCACCGTCGGTATCGGCGCCGGCCAGATGAGCCGGGTCGACTCCTCACGCATCGCTGCCCGCAAGGCACTCGACGCCGCCGAGGCCGCCGGCCTTGCCGAACCGCTGACCAAGGGCTCGGTCGTCGCCTCCGACGCCTTCTTCCCCTTCGCCGACGGATTGCTGTCGGCGATCGCCGCCGGCGCCACTGCCGTTATCCAGCCGGGTGGCTCGATGAACGACAAGGACGTCATCGCCGCCGCCGACGAGCACGGCATCGCCATGGTGTTTACGGGCGTCCGGCATTTCAGGCATTGACGCACTTCTTCCTTCTCCCCTTGCGGGGTGAGAAGCGGTTCGCGCAGCGAACGAAAAAGCCAATTGCCTGGCTTTTCGAGCTTCGAACGCCCTGAGCCTGCGAAGGGCCGGGCGGTAGACGATCCGCCCTGCCGGGTCCCCGCTGCTCCGCAGCGTCCCGGCGTTCGCCAGCCTTTCATCGTGCCACTGGCACGATGAATTCGCTTCGCGAACCGGCCGCTCACCCCACAGGGGAGAAGGAAGAAAGAACTCAATCCGCCGGCCGGTCCGCCGGATAGGGCGTCTTGACCAGGATCGCCATGCCGATCCCGAGGAACAGCACGATCACCGCCATGCCGAGCCGTGCCGAGCCGCTGGCCAGGGTGACGGACGCGACCATGAACGGCGCCAGGAAACTGGTCGCCCGTCCGGCCAGCGCATAAATGCCGAAATAGCGGCCGGATTCTGCCGCCGTGACGCTGCGCGCCATGTAGGATCGCGACGACGCCTGCACCGGCCCGAAAGCCACACCGATCAACAGGCCGAAGAAGATGTAGGCCTTTTCCGCTGCGGTGCCGAACAGGCCGCCACTGTCCGGTCCAGGCATCATCCAGAGGCCGAACAAAGTATAGCCCGGTCCGGTCGAGACGATGCCGATCGTGGCGATGCTGAGCAGGACCAGCGAGATCATGACGATGGTTTTTGAGCCAAGCGCCGTGTCGAGACGGGCCGCAACCAGGCAGCCGAAGATGGCGACGACATTGAGAATGATGCCGAAAATACCGATTTCGGTGATCGACCAGTGGAACATCGCTGCTGCGAAAGTGCCCCCCAGCGCCAGCACCGCATTGACACCGTCCTGATAGATCATGCGGGCGACAAGGAAGCGGAAGATGCCGCTGCGCTTGCGCACCTCGCCCAGCGTCACTTTCAGCTCCGCCAACCCCTCTCGCACCGCAGGGCCGATCGGCAGGCCCTTGATGGCATCGGGGGTGAAAAAGAACATCGGCAGGATGAACAGGAAGTACCAGCCGGCTGACAAAGGCCCGGTTGCGCGCGCGTCCTCGCCGAGCTTCGGGTCGAGCCCAAAGAGCGGGTCGGTGCCGATGATCGTCTTGCCGGTCTCCGGCGAACCGGCCAAGCAAGCGACGACGAAGATCAGCGCGATCATGCCGCCGAGATAACCAAGGCCCCAGGCCATGTTGGAGATTCGGCCGATCTCGCTCTTCGGCACCAGGCGCGGCATCATCGAATCGTTGAACACGGTCGAAAACTCGGCCGCGACCGACGCCAGCGAAAAGAACAGCACGACCAGGAAAAGGTTCGAACCGGGGGCCGCGAACCAAAGCATGCAAAGGCAGGTGACCTTGACCGCGGCAAAGAATGCGATCCAGGGCTTGCGCGGGCCGGTCTGGTCGGCAATCGAGCCGAGGATAGGCGACAGCACGGCGATGACAAGACCGGCCGCGGCAATGCCGTAGCCCCAGGCCGCCTGGCCGGTCTCCGGATCGCTCGCCATGCGCGAGACGAAGTAAGGTCCGAAGATGAAGGTCGTCACGACCGTGAAGAACGGCTGCGCCGCCCAGTCGAACAGCATCCATCCCCAGATGCCGCGCCCGGACGCACGCTGCACTGTCTCTACCGTCATCATGATCCCTCGGCACCGGTTCCGTGTCGGGCGCCATGTCTGCATGTTTCATGCGCTCATGCAATGAACGAAGCTCGGTGCCGTACCCTTGACGCTGCCGGGCGTTCACTGTTCGAAAGCCATGCAACTCGCTTTCGTCCGCTTCGCGAACCAAGCCCGTATTTTTCTCGTGGGGGAAGTCGGACCGTAGGTCCGGCGCCGTCCTCCACCCCCTGCTTCGCAACGATTGTCGCCGGCGTGGATTTCTTGATTATTAAATTGACTCTTTTTGTCCGCTTTGACTAATTGCGCTCGCGCAGGGCCGGAACGGTGACCGGCCGAATTGCTCGAAATTGGTCTGACAGGGAATAAGAGATGACGATTGGTCGACAGGCATTGCTGCGCATTCAGGCAAGGCGATTGATTGCGAGCAGTGCCTTGATAGCGGCATCTTTTGGAATGGTGGGGACCGGCCGGGCCCAGGACGTTTCGCCGGACGATGCAACTCAACTGGAAACGATCGTCGTCACCGGCAAGTCGGACCGCGTTGGCGGGCCCGATCAAACGATCGTCGCCAAGGATACGGCGACCGCCACCAAGACCGATATGCCGATCGTCGACGTTCCCGCCTCGGTTTCAGTTGTAACCCAAAAGGAACTGGAGGCGCGCCATGTCGAAAGCCTCCAGCAGGCCGTGGCCTACACATCCAGCGTCCTCACCGACGAGTTCGGCAACGATGACCGATACGACTATATTCGCATCCGCGGTTTCGACCAGACATCGCTCGGTACCTATCGCGACGGCCTGACGGCGCGCATCCCCGCTTGGTTCACGGCCAGCCGTCTCGAACCTTACGGACTCCAGCGCGTGGAGGTCCTGAAGGGATCGACATCGACGCTATTTGGTCTCAACGGTCCTGGCGGACTGGTGAACGCCATCACCAAGCGGCCGCTGGACCAGAAGCAGGGGGAGATTTACACGTCCTATGGCGACGGCACCAAGGAGATTGGCGTTGATTTTGGCGGCCGATCGACGCCGATGGCGTGTGGACCTATCGGCTTACCGGGCTGGCCAAGGATGGCGATCAAGGATGGGATTATTCCAACGACGACCGGCTTTACATCGCACCCGCGTTGACCATCAAGCCCGAGGAAGGAACCTCGCTCACCATCCTGACTGACTATTACAAGCGAGATGGCACAGGCGCACGCGGCACCCCCGCCGGCGCCAATATCGACATCGGCACCTTCCTGGGCGAGCCGGATTTCAACCGCTTCAACACCGAGCAGGTCGATATCGGCTACCAGTTCGAACATGAATTCAACGAGAATCTCACCTTCCGCTCCAATGCCCGCTACACGCATTTGAGCCTCGACTACGCCGAGGTCTACGGCGCGTCGCTTGACCCCACGGCGGACCGCACGGCATTTTCCGTCGGCGGCCTGTCCAACCGCTATGCCTTCGACAATCAGTTGCAATACGATACGGGCTGGGACCGGGTCGCCAGCAAGACGCTTGTCGGCGTCGACTACGCCAACGACAAGACCCGCGAAAACATCCTCTTCGGCACCGCCGGCCCCATCGACATCGACAACCCGACCTATTGCGGTCTGTCCTGCATCAACCTCGGTCCCTATGTGAACTGGCGGGTCAAGCAGCAGGCGGTCGGTGTCTATGCCCAGGAGCAATTGACGTTTGACGACCGCTGGATCGTCACCCTGGGCGGGCGCTGGGACCGTGTCCATACGACGGCGGACTATCTCGATCTGGGAACGCAGGACGACGACACCGCATCGGCCTTCACCAAGCGCGCCGGCCTGACCTACAAATTCACGCCGAACCTCGCGGTCTACGCCAACTATTCGGAAAGCTTCCAGCCGCTCGTGTCGCCAAGCGCCAACGGGTATGCGGTCTCGGGCTCGTTGAAGCCTCAGGAGGGCAAACAGTATGAGGCAGGCATCAAGTACAAGCCCGACGGCTTCGACGGCCTGTTCACAGCCGCGGTCTTCGACCTTACCCAAACCAATGTTCCGACCTATGTCACGCCTGTTGTCCAGCAGCAGATCGGCAAGGTTGGCGTCCGCGGCATCGAACTCGAGGGTAAGGCCGCCATCGCGGAAAACCTGAACCTGACGCTTGCCTATTCCTACTGGGATGCCGAGATCCTGGAAGACGGCATTGGCGGGAATGCCGGCAATCGGCCGCAGCGCGTTCCTCGCCACCTGGCGTCAGCCTGGGTTGACTATACGCTTCCCGAGGAAGGACCGCGTGGCGACCTGACCATCGGCGGTGGCGTGCGCTATATCGGACAAACCTACGGGGATGACGCGAACACCATTTCGATTGGCGGCTACGCACTGGTGGATGCGGCGATTAGCTACAAGATGACCAAGGACGTGACGTTGGCCTTGAACGCAACGAACCTGTTCGACCGGAAGTATCTGACAACCAGCTATTACGGGACCGAATTCTACGGCGACCGGCTGAAAATCGTCGGCACCCTCAAACATTCCTGGTGAGCTTGCTGAACGCCAAGCGCCGATAACATTGGAAAAGGCGCCACACGCACCCGACAATGCGTGTGGCAATCATCGACGGTTCACATCCCCGTCAGATCGCTCATCAGCCCCGACGCCACCGACAGCCGCGACACGGTGATGTCGCCGCCCTCGGTCAACGCCTGCAGCCGCTCGCGGATGCGCGCCACCCGCTCGCCGCCGGCGTCCAGCCAGGCAGCCACCAGATCGGCCGTCTTGGCGTGGCCGGTGAGCGCCGCCACCGCGATGCCGCGCCGTGCCGCATCGATCGTGTCGGTGGCGCGCGAAAGCGCCAGCTGATCGTAGTAGTCCGATGGCGTGATCGAGCGTGCGGCATCCTCGACACGCGGAATGCGGAAGGCATCGCTGACGGCGAAGAACGCCTTGGCCGCGGCGACGATATCGGCGCCGGCGGTGCGCGCCGTCAGCGCGATGTCGGGGATGAGTTCCGCCACCTCGCTCAGTGCCAGCTGCCCGGCCAAGCTTTCCGGCGCGCCGGCCTTGAACAGCCCATGCCGCTTCTCCTCGATGCGCTCGCGTGAAAAGGCCGGCAGCAGCGAAACGAGCTTGGGCTCCAGCGCCTTGCGGGCTTCCTGCAACTCGGCAATGCGCTGGCTGAGGGGTGCCGTGCCGGCATCGTTCTTCAGATACCAGCCGCTGGTCACATACATCAGCCGGCTGACCATCTGATAGAGATCGAGCTGCACCTGGCCGTCGATCTGGTTGTCGAGCGCGTCGATCTCGCGATAGAGCGCCGGCAAGGCAAAACCGTCACGCACCACCGCGAAGGTCCGCACCACGTCGCCGGCGGTGCGCCCGGTGGCCTCCTGCAGCCGGTTGACGAAGGATGGGCCGCCGCGATTGACCAGATCGTTGGCGACGACCCGTGTGATGATCTCGCGGCGCAGCCTGTGGCCATGGATCTCGGCGGCGTATTTCTTCGCCATCCGGTCGGGGAAATAGCCCATCAGGTCGCGGTCGAAATGCGCGTCATCAGGCACGTCGCTGGCGACGATGTCGGAAAACAGCACAATCTTGGCATAGGCGAGCAGCACGCCGAGTTCCGCTCTGGTCAGCGGTTCGCCACGCGCTTCGCGCTCGGCCAGCGCTGCCGGCGACGGCAGCGTCTCGACGGCACGGTCGAGCAGGCCGCGCGCCTCCAGCGCCGTCATGAAACGGCTCTGATGCGCGATGTCGGCAAGGCCGCGCTTGCGGGCGATCGAAAGCGCCAGCGTCTGCTGGTAGTTGTTGGACAGCACCAGCGAGCCGACCTCCTCGGTCATCTCGGCCAGCAGCTTGTTGCGTGCCGGGCGTGTCAACGACCCCTTGCGCATGGCGGAAGCCAGCGCGATCTTGATGTTGACCTCGACGTCGGAGCAGTTGACGCCGCCCGAATTGTCGATGGCGTCGGAGTTGCAGCGGCCGCCATTCATGCCGAACTCGATGCGCGCCCGCTGCGTGACGCCGAGATTGGCGCCCTCGCCGATCACTTTCGCCCGGACGTCGAGCGCGGTGATGCGAATGGCATCGTTGGCGCGGTCGCCGACCTCGGCATTGGTCTCGGTCGATGCCCTGAGATACGTGCCGATGCCGCCGAACCAGAGGAGATCGACCGGCGCCTTGA
Organism: Mesorhizobium sp. XAP4; assembly: GCF_029269325.1. NCBI lineage: Bacteria > Pseudomonadati > Pseudomonadota > Alphaproteobacteria > Hyphomicrobiales > Phyllobacteriaceae > Mesorhizobium > Mesorhizobium sp. XAP4. The sequence continues at coordinate 113,263 of NZ_JARIXW010000002.1, forward strand.
GGATGGCGGTCATGATCTCGACCGGCGTGGCGGTGGTCTTGGCCAGGCCGATCGCCGCCGCCGCCGCCGCCGGCAAGGTGATCGATTTCTGGTTGCGCGAGACGATGATGCCGCCTTCCGACAGTTTCGTCTTGTCGTAGTCCTGCCAGCTCGAACGCGGCAGCGCGAACATGCGCTCGCGCTCGGCCATCGAGGCTGCCATGTCGGGATCGGGATCGATGAAGATGTCGCGATGGTCGAAGGCCGCGATCAGCCGGGTTTTCGGCGACAAAAGCATGCCGTTGCCGAACACGTCGCCTGACATGTCGCCGACCCCAACGACGGTGAAGGACGAGGTCTGGATGTCGCGGTTGATCTCGCGGAAATGCCGCTTGACCGCTTCCCAGGCGCCCTTGGCGGTGATGCCCATCTTCTTGTGGTCATAGCCGGCCGAGCCGCCGCTGGCGAAGGCGTCGTCGAGCCAGAAGCCGTGCTTCTCCGAGATCGCGTTAGCGGTATCGGAGAAGGTCGCCGTGCCCTTGTCGGCGGCAACGACGAAATACGGATCGTCCGGGTCGCGTCTGATAACGCCGGCCGGCGGGATGACGCCGTCGAGGCCGATATTGTCGGTGATCGACAGCAGGCTGGAGACGAAGTTCTTGTAGGCCGAAGTACCGGCCTCGAAGATCGCGTCGCGGCCGGCGCTCATCGGCAGCTTCTTCGGATAGAAGCCCCCCTTGGCGCCCACCGGCACGATGACGGCATTCTTGACCTGCTGTGCCTTGACCAGGCCGAGCACCTCGGTGCGGTAGTCCTGGGCGCGGTCGGACCAGCGCAGGCCGCCGCGCGCCACCGGACCGAAGCGCAGATGCAGACCTTCGACCTCGGAGCCGTAGACGAAGATCTCCCGCCACGGCCGCGGCGCCGGCAAGCCCTCGACCGCGTGCGAGTCCAGCTTGATCGCCAGCGACTGGCCCTTTTCTTTCGTATCGGCAACGAAATGATTGGTGCGCAGCGTGGCTTCGATCAGATTGAGGTAGCGCCGGATGATGGTGTCGTCGTCGATGTTCGGCACATCCTCCAACGCATCCTTGATCTTGGCCTTGAGATGCTTTGCGGCCACCACGCCTTCGTTCTCGGCTGTCGGACCAAGCCGGGCGATGAACAGCGCATGCAGGCCACGCGCTATGTCGGGATAGCGGTTGAGCGCGGCGGCGATGAAATCCTGGCTTTGCGGAATGCCGACCTGCTGCAGATAACGGCCATAGGCGCGCAGGATGGTGATCTCGCCAGACCACAGGCCGGCGGTCTGGGCGAGGCCGTTATAGCCGTCATTATCGACGTCGCCGCGCCAGACGGAGAGGAACGCATCTTCGAACAGCGCGCCGCCATCGGTCAGGTCGATCGGCTGGCCGTAGCTGTTCTCAAGCTCCATGTCATGAATAAAGACTAAGCCGGGCCGATCACTATTGATCGTGCCGACCTGGTCGTCGCCGACCTCGAAAGTGCGCTCGCTGATGACGCGGAAGCCGATGTTTTCCAGCACCGGCACGCGGCGCGACAGCGCCACCGGGCTGCCATGGTGATAGATTTTCAGCGATGCCTGGTGCGGCTTCTGCTCGGCATGGCGATAATAGTCGATGGCGATCGGATTGCCGGCGCTGATCTTGGCAATGCGCCCGGCATCGGCCAGCGCCACCGCCGCGCTGAACGAATCGCGGTAGCTTTCCGGCAGCCGCGCGGCGATCGCCTTCAAAGCCTGGTCGCCGCCACTGGCCTCGGCCGCATCGGAAAGGGCGTCCTCCCAGGTACGCACGATGTCGCGGATCGCCGCCTCTATCGTCGCTTGCTCGACCTTCGGCGTCTTGCCGCCGGAGCGGCCGATGATGAAGTGCACGCGCGCCAGCCCGCCCTCGGGAAAGGCCGGGTAGTAGGCCGACAGCCGGCCTTCGAATACGGTTTTCAGATAGGAGCCAATCTTCTCGCGCACGACGCTGTCGTAACGGTCGCGCGGCACGAAGACGAGGATCGACACGAAACGGTCGAACTGGTCGGCGCGCACCAGCGCCCGCACGCGTGGCCGCTCGACCAGGCCCAGAATGGCGGCGGCATGTTTGCGCAGGATCGGCACCGGCACCTGGAACAGCTCGTCGCGCGGATAGCTTTCCAGCACGTTGATCAGCGCTTTGCCGGAATGATCGTGCCGGTCGAAGCCGGACTTGGCGATGATGGTTTCGGCTTTTGACCTCAGATACGGGATCTTCATCACCGAGCGCGTGTAGGCGGTCGAGGTGAACAGGCCGACGATGCGCAATTCGCCCGCGAGCGTACCCTTGGCGGTGTAGGTCTTGATGCCGATGTAATCGAGATAGATGCGGCGGTGCACGGACGACTTGGCATTGGCCTTGGTGACGATCAGCGGCTCCGGCCCATGCAGGAAGGCGCGGATCTCCGGCGTCGTCGTTACCGCTTCGGTGCCGCGCCTGAGCACCAGCACGTCGGGATCGGACAGGATGCCAAGGCCAGGCTTTTCAGCGCGCTCCAGCGTGCCGCTTTCCTCGCCGCCGGTGTATTTGAACTCGCGCATGCCAAGGAAGGTGAAATTGTCGTCGCGCAGCCACTCCAGGAAGGCGAGAGCCTCGGCAACGCTCTTCTTGTCGAGCGGCACGGCCGTATAGCGGAATTCCGAGATCGCCTGATCGAGGCGGGCCAGCATTGGCCTCCAGTCGTGAACGGCGGCATGAACCTGGCCAAGGATCTTGCGCAGCCGCTCGCTCAATCCGCTCGCCTGCTCGGATGTCAGCCGCGGGATGTGGACATGGATGACGCTCAGCCGGTCGTGGCTGCCATCGTCCTTGGCGAAATTGCCGTCGCCGAGGATTTCTTCCACGCCGCCCTTGCCGTGGCGCACCACGATAACCGGATGGGTGACCAGGGTCGGTTCGCCCGATGTCTCGGTGATCTCGCCGAGGATGGAATCGAACAGGAACGGCATGTTGTCGTTGACGACCGTGACAACCGTCATCGGGCGGCCGTCTCGCACAACGCCCGAATCGGCATCGACGGCGACGACGCACTCGCCTTTCCTGTGAGTGGCGACTGCCTGGCCGGCGAGATCGGCAGCCCGCTCCAGGTCGGCCACATCGTAGGGAGCAATGTCTTCAGCTGGCGCGCGGGCGAGCAGATAGTCTGCAAGCCTGGCTGGCCTTTCCTCCGCTTTAAGCGCTGCCGTGGCTTTTTTCTTCGGCTTGCTCGCGGATTTCACGCTGGCCATGACGCACGTCCCTCCCGTCGAATGCTTTTACGACTATGGTAGCAGATGACCGCTGTTTGGCGACAAAGGTTTGACGGCTTGCCAAGAATTATCGGAATTTGGCGACAAGATGCCGCGCAACGAGGAGAAATGACCCATGACCGGCAAAATCAGCGCGCTTGATCTTGGCCAGGGAGAGCTGAGCGAGGCGACAAAAACCTATTTCGCCAAATGCGAGGAGAAGCTCGGCCTCGTCCCCAACGTGCTCAGGGCCTATGCCTTCGACGACAAGAAGCTGCGCGCCTTCACCGACATGTACAACGATTTGATGCTGGGTGAGTCCGGCCTGTCGAAGCTGGAGCGCGAAATGATCGCGGTCGCCGTCTCCTCGATCAATCATTGCTACTATTGCCTGACCGCGCACGGCGCGGCGGTGCGCCAGCTCTCCGGCGATCCGGCGCTCGGCGAAATGATGGTGATGAATTTCCGCGCCGCCGATCTTTCGCCCAGGCAGACGGCAATGCTCGAATTCGCCGTCAAGCTGACGCAAGAGCCGGCCAAGATCGTCGAGGCCGACCGGGGCGCGCTGCGTCAGGCCGGCTTCACCGATCGCGACATCTGGGACATCGCCTCGACCGCTGCCTTCTTCAACATGTCGAACCGAGTGGCTGCGGCAATCGATATGCGGCCGAACGACGAATACCACGCCATGGCAAGGTGACGGATTGCGGCAGGGGCGAGACCGGGGCGTTATATTAGCAGTGTCGCATTCTCGTTGCTTGTTTGCCGGTTTGGTCCGATGATCGGCAGGCGGCATGACCGCATGCCGGTTCGATGCCGCTCACCAAGGGAGGAGAACATGGCGAAATATCTCTACGTCTATCATGGCTCGGGCAAGATGCCGACCGACGAGGCCGAGCGGAAGGCCGCAATGGACGCCTGGAACGGCTGGTACGGCAAGCTCGGCTCGGCCGTGGTCGACGGCGGCAATCCGGTCGGCATGTCGAAGATGGTGCTGCCCGGCGGCAAGGTCGAGAACAATGGCGGCAGCAATCCGGCCGCCGGCTACACGATCGTCGAAGCGAAAGACATCGACGATGCCGTCGCCAAGGCCAAGGACTGCCCGATCCTGATGAACCCGGCCTTCAGCGTCGAGATCGCGCCGATCATTGAAGTGATGTGACGCGCCGGCTCAGGACCGCGTCGCTATGGCGGCCGCCGCACCGGCCATCGTCGTGGCGCTGATGCGATTGGCGATCTTCATGGCGCGCTTGCTCTTCAAAAGCTTGCGCGCCTGTGATGTGGCGAGCACCCAGGCGAGATCGATGGCGACCAGCACCACGGCCATGGTCGCCGTCAGCTCGACCCAGCCGACGATGCTGACCGAAGCGAGGTCGATGATGGTCGGCAGCAGCGCCAGGTAGAACATCATGATCTTGGGATTGCCGAGCGTCACCGCCATGCCGGCGAAGAACAGTTTTATCGCCGAATCCTCGCGCGGCATCTCGCCCTCTTTTGCATCGACAGGCGCGGTCCACATCTTCCAGGCGAGGTAAGCGAGATAGGCAACGCCGACCCATTTCACCACGACGAAGGCGAAATGGAAGGTCTGCGCCACGACAGCCAGCCCGAACACCGCCAGCGATAGCCAGATGCCCTCGCCGATCCACATGGCGAGCAGAAACGGGAACACGTCGCGAAACCCTTTCGAGATGACGCGGGCGACAAGCGCCGCGATCGATGGCCCAGGCGAGCCCGCGGCAACGAACAGAGCGGCGGCGAAAATCAGGAGCGAGGTGGGGTGCATAACCGGGTCTCTGGTTGAAAACCTTCGATTTCGGATATTAACGCAAGTGGCTCGGCTGCGGTAGCACCGACAAAAGACCCTTGTCGGTCCGGCATGTCGCGGCTAGAAAGGCCATCGCGAAACAATTTTGAGCTTCACTTTGCCTACGTAACCGCCGGTCTCGCCAACTCCCCCGACACACTGCATGACACCGCATTTGCGGTATCTGTTTTCATTTTCATGTGTTCTTCTGGGCGGCGGTTCGAGACCGGTTTGGCACTGCTGAACCGTTGTTGCGCGCTGCCGCCCGTGACATCCGATTTCCGATCATAGCAAGCGACCGCCACGCCGCGCCCGCATGGGCATCTCGACATCGCCGGCCTGATGAACTTCCCGACGGGAAGGGCTTATCGGCATGTCTGGACTTCTGCGTATCCACTGGGCAATCGCGCCCAAGACCGCACCTCGACCGCTCATCAATTGCAACCGCTGCGGCACCGTGAGGGCCTATTGCAGCAGCGGAAAGTTCCGCGTCAACGCCAATGGCAAACGCATCGACGTGTGGCTGATCTATCGCTGCATCGACTGCGACAATTCCTGGAATTTCGGCATTTTCGAACGCTGCAACCGCCGCGACATCGACCCGGCGCTGCTGGCGGCGCTCGAAAGCAACGATCCTGCACTCGCTCACCGTCATGCCTTCGATGCGGTGGCGTTGCGCAACCGGATCGGGCGCGTCGAGGAGTTCTCCGATGTCAGCGTTCACAAGCGCAGGCTCGGCGACACCAGGGAAGCCGCGACCGTGTTGGAACTCCAGCTCGGGCTCGAAATGCCGACATCGCTGCGGCTCGACCGGCTGCTCGCAAGCGAACTCTGCATCTCGCGATCACGGCTTCAGGCGCTGGAGGAGAAGCGGCTGCTCATCGTTGACCCGGATGGAGCAAAGGCCCTGCGCAAGCCGGCCCGTGCGGGAAACACGATCTGCATCGATCTGGCCGGCGAGGCCGATCGGCAGGCCATCATCGCGGCTGCCGGTGGATGAACGAAAAAGGGGCGGAACACTGGTTGCTCCGCCCCTCTCGATTATCGGAAAACAGAGAGCTTACGCCGCGCCGACCACCTTGGACGACTTCTCGAACCGCTTGCGCTCGTTCGGATCGAGATAGAGCTTGCGCAGTCGAATGGTCTTCGGCGTCACTTCGACCAGCTCGTCGTCCTGGATCCAGGCCAGCGCGCGTTCCAGCGTCATGCGGATCGGCGGGGTCAGCTTGACCGCCTCGTCCTTGCCGGCGGCACGGATGTTGGTCAGCTTCTTGCCCTTGAGCACGTTCACTTCAAGGTCATTGTCGCGGCTATGGATGCCGATGATCATGCCCTGATACACCTTGACGCCCGGATCGATGACCATCGGGCCGCGATCTTCCAGGTTCCACATGGCGTAGGCGACCGATTCGCCCTGTTCGTTGGAAATCAGCACGCCATTGGTGCGGCCTGGCAGCTCGCCCTTGTAGAGCTCATAGGCATGGAAAAGCCGGTTCATCACGGCGGTGCCGCGCGTGTCGGTCAAAAGCTCCGACTGGTAGCCGATCAGGCCACGGGTCGGCGCATGGAAGACAATGCGCTGACGATTGCCGCCGGATGGGCGCAGTTCGACCATCTCGGCCTTGCGCTCGGACATCTTCTGCACGACGACGCCGGCATGCTCCTCGTCGACGTCGATGACGACTTCTTCGACCGGCTCCAGCAATTCGCCATTCTCGCCCTTCTGCATGACGACGCGCGGACGCGACACGGCGATTTCAAAGCCTTCGCGCCGCATCGTCTCGATCAGCACGGCCAGCTGCAATTCGCCGCGGCCGGAGACGAAGAACGAATCCTTGTCAGGCGATTCCTCGATCTTCAGCGCGACATTGCCTTCGGCTTCGCGCAGCAGGCGGTCGCGGATGACGCGGCTGGTCACCTTGTCGCCTTCGGTGCCGGCCAGCGGACTGTCGTTGACCAGGAACGACATGGTCACGGTCGGCGGATCGATCGGCTGCGCATGCAGCGGTTCGCTCACGCTCGGGTCGCAGAACGTGTCGGCGACGGTGCCCTTCGACAAGCCGGCAATGGCGACGATGTCGCCCGCCTGCGCTTCTTCGATCGGCTGGCGCTCAAGGCCGCGGAAGGCCAGGATCTTGGAAATACGGCCGGTTTCGATCTGGGTACCGTCATGGTGCAGCACCTTGACCGGCTGGTTGGCCTTCAGCGTGCCGCTCTCGATGCGGCCGGTGATGATGCGGCCGAGAAACGGATTGGCTTCCAGGATGGTGCCGATCATGCGGAACGGACCGGGATGAACGGTCGGCTCCGGCACATGCTTGATGACGAGGTCGAACAGCGGCGCCAACTGCTGGTCCTTCGGTCCTTCCGGATTTTCCGAAACCCAGCCATCGCGGCCTGAGCCGTACAGAATCGGGAAGTCGAGCTGCTCGTCGGTGGCGTCGAGCGCTGCGAAAAGGTCGAACACCTCGTTGACCACCTCGACATGACGGGCGTCCGGGCGATCGATCTTGTTGATGACGACGATCGGCTTCAGGCCGACCTTGAGCGCCTTGCCGACGACGAATTTGGTCTGCGGCATCGGCCCTTCGGCGGCATCGACCAGCACGATGGCTGAGTCCACCATCGACAGGATGCGTTCGACCTCGCCACCGAAATCGGCGTGGCCGGGGGTGTCGACGATGTTGATGCGGGTATCCTTCCAGTCGACCGAGGTCGCTTTGGCCAGGATGGTGATGCCGCGCTCCTTTTCGAGGTCGTTGGAATCCATGGCGCGCTCGGCCACGCGCTGATTGTCTCGGAAGGAGCCGGACTGCTTCAAAAGCTGGTCGACCAGGGTGGTCTTTCCATGGTCGACGTGCGCGATGATCGCGATATTACGGATTTTCATGTTCTGGTCTCGGAAGCGTTGCAGGCAGCAGGCCAAAAGGCGCTGCCTCTTTCGGTTGCGCGGCTCATACAGGGTTTTTCGCAGTTGCGAAAGAGGAGGCGCGTCACCAAATACTCATCAAATCTTAAGCATCTGCGTGTGAGATGATTTTGTTAACCAAGGCGGGAACCCCTCGGGGCCCGGGCAGTTCGAACGTCATGACCGATAAACTCAACCGATTCTGGCCGCTCATCGCCTCTGTTGCCTTCGCCGTCCTGCTGGCGGCCAACGCCGCGCAGTCGGCCGCGACGACGAAGGAATCACGGCCTGCCTTGCCGTCAGAGGCACAGTCGGCCGAGCAGATTTTCGCCGACGCGCCCGACGGCGTCGACCCGGTGGTGACCGGCCCGGTTAGCGCCGCCTTCAAGCAGCGGCAGGACGCCGCCAACTGCGACAGCGCCGTCTGGCCGAATATCCCTATGGTCTGCTACCCGGACTAAGACATCGCGCGCCCTAGACGCGCGACACCTTTCCATCAGCGCGCGCTTATGCCGACCGCACCGGGTCGAGCGTCACCTTGTAGAGTTCGTTGTCGTCACGATCCATCAGCCGCACCGTCATCTGCTCGCTGGCGCCTGAAATATCGACCAGCCCGAAGAATTGCAGACCTGCCGAGGGCGGCAGGTTCTGTCCCTGTTCGGCGGTCGGCGCCTTGATGAACTTCAGCTCCGGACCGAACGTCATGTCGAAATCGTTCGGCCCGAACGTTCCGGCATGGATCGGACCCGAAACGAATTCCCAGAACGGATTGAAATCCTGGAACTGCGCCTTGTCTGGGTTGTAATAATGCGCGGCCGTGTAATGCACGTCGGCGGTGAGCCAGACGGTGTTGCTGATGCCGGCATTCTTGATGAAGCGCAGCAGGTCGGCGATCTCGAGCTCACGCCCTTTTGGCAAGCCATTGTCGCCATTGCTGACTGCTTCGGCACCAACCTTCTTGGTGCCGTCGTCCCAGACGACGAGGCCGAGCGGCATGTCGGCGGCGATGATTTTCCAGGTCGCCTTCGAATTCGCCAGTTCGCGCTTCAGCCATTTCGTCTGCTGTTCGCCGAGCATGCGCGATTGCGGCGTCATCTCATCCTGCATGTCGGGACCATTGGAGCCGCGATAGGAACGCATGTCGAGGAAGAACACGTCGAGCAGCGGCCCGTAGGCGATCTTGCGATACACGCGGCCGGGCTCGGAAGGTTCGTAGCGGATCGTCGTCATCTCGTGGAAAGCCCGCGCCGCACGGGCCGCCAGCACGTGGATGGATTTTTCCGTATAGCGGCTGTCGGCGCTGAGATCCTTCGAATCCGACCAGTTGTTCAGGACTTCATGGTCGTCCCACTGGTAGAAAGTCGGGCAGATGGCGCTGAGGCCGAGCACGTTCCTGTCCATCATGTTGTACTTCCACTGGTCCCGGTATTCGTCCAGCGTCTCGGCAACCTTGCGCTTGCCGTCGATCAGCACGACGTTCTTCCACTTGCCGCCGCCGGGCAGGTCGACCTCGTCCTTCATGGCGCCGTCGGCATAGATGGTGTCGCCCGAATGCAGGAAGAAGTCGGGCGTGTGCTTGCCGATCGTGGCGTAGGTCTTCATGCCGGTCTCATCGATGCCCCAGCCCTGGCCGGCGGTGTCGCCCGACCAGGCAAAGCGGATGTCGCGCTTCGAGGCCGGCGCCGTCCTGAAGCGCCCGGTGATCGGCTCGGAAACGGCGTTGATGTCGGCGAGATCGGCTGCCGTCATGCGATAGAAGATATCCTGGTCCGAAGCGAGGTCGGTGAGCAGCCGCTTGACGGTGTAGTCGCTGGCCGGCGACGTATCGAGCGGCGCCAGGCGTGTCGCATTGGCGAAATTCTCCGTCGACGACACTTCGAACATGACGCGCGACGGGCGATCGGTGCGCGTCCACACCATGCCGCTGGTTGCGTCGACATCGCCGGACTGGACGCCATGGGTGAAGGCCGGCCGCTGACTGGCGCGCGAATAGTAGGGCAGCGCCAGGCTCGAGACGCCGGCCAGGCCAACGGCGCTGGCGGAGGTGACGAAAGCGCGGCGAGTCATCGAAAGCTTGTTCACGGCTGTCTCCTGGATGGCTTGAACGGTGCCACCAAAATCCAGCGTCAATGTTTCAGGGACATCTCGGGATCATGAAGTTTTTCTGACGATCAACAGGCGGGTGGGCGTTTGCGCGGACGGCGAAGCTGCCGATCTTCCTCCGTGTGGGGGAGATGGCAGCTTGGCCGGTAGCGTCTCTCCCTACGCCGCCTGCGGCTCCGGCTCGAATGCCGGCTTGCTGGTGTTGATCAGCAGCGAGATACAGGCAGCGGCTATTGCCGTCATGCCGGCGATCAGGAAGGCCAGTTCGTAATTGCCCTGCAACTCGCGCATGGTGCCACCAAAGGCGGCGGCGGTCGCCGCACCGATCTGGTGGCCGGCGACGATCCAGCCGAACACGATCGGCCCACTGCGATCGCCGAACGCCTCATTGGCGAGCCTCAGAGTCGGCGGCACGGTGGCGATCCAGTCGAGACCGTAGAGCACGGCGAAGATGATCAGGCTGGTCGCTGAGAAGCCGGAATAGGGCAGGTAGATCAGCGACAGGCCGCGGATGCCGTAATAGACGCCGAGCAGCTTGCGCGGGTCGAAACGGTCGGTGAGCCAGCCCGACAATGTCGTGCCGATCAGATCGAAAATGCCCATCATCGACAGCAGGCCGGCGGCCTGCACCTCACCAATGCCCATGTCGCCGCAAAACGCGATCAGATGCGTGCCGATCAGCCCGTTGGTGGTGAAGCCGCAGACGAAGAAGGTGGCGAACAGATACCAGAACACCCGCGTGCCGGCAGCACGGCGCAGCGTCGAGAACGTATGCGCCAGAAAGTTGCCCTGTGACGCAGGCGGGGTCGGCGGCACATCGTCAGCCTCGGCGCCATAGCGCACCATGCCGATCGATGCCGGCCGCTCCGGCACCAGCAGCCAGACCAGCGGTATCAGGGCAGCGGTCGCGATCGCGACCGCAATGACAACCGGCTGCCAGCCGCCCGACTGTGCCAGAGCGGCGATCAGCGGCAGGAACACCAGCATGCCCGAGGCACTGGAGGCCGACATCAATCCCATGACAAGGCCGCGATTGGTCTTGAACCAGCGATTGACGATGGTCGCGCCGAGCACGCTGGCGACGGCACCGGAACCAATGCCCGAGAACACGCCCCAGGTGATGAACAGATGCCACGGCTTGGTCATCAGCAGGCTGAGCATGGTCGAGCCCGACATCACCACCAGCGAGGCGAGCAGCGTGCGGCGCAGCCCGATGCGCTCCATCAGGGCTGCGGCAAATGGCCCCGTCAAACCGTAAAGCAGAATGCCGACACCGGCGGCCAGGGAGATGACGTCGCGGCGCCAGCCGAAACTGTTCTCGAGTGGCAGCATCATGACCGAGGGTGCGGAGCGCAGGCCAGCCGCGACCAGCAGGCTGAGGAAGATGACGCCGACCACGACGAAAGCGTAGCGCTGGCCAAAGGGGCGAGATTGAGTTATCATGTTACTGACCGGTACGTTGCAGGGTGGGAACATGTATACGTACCGATCGGTAACATTGTCAATCGAGTCACACGATGCCAACCGACAAAAATATTGAACTGACCATCAGCGACGGTCATGCATCCGCTCCGCCGAAAGCCGCCAAGAAGATCCTCGATGTGGCCTATGACCTGTTCTACCGGCGCGGCATCAGGGCGATCGGCGTCGACGAGATCGTCAAGCGTGCCGGCGTCACCAAGCCCAGCCTCTACCGCAGCTTTCCGTCCAAGGACGAACTGGCCGCTTCCTATCTCAAGCAATATGACCGTGAATACTGGGAGCGCTTCGACGAGGCGGTCGCCGCTCATCCCGGCGACCCGCGCGCTCAGATCAAGGCTTTCCTGACCCGCATCGGCAAGCGCACGCAGGTGGCGGACTATCGCGGCTGCGGCATGACCAATGCGGCGGTCGAATATCCCGACCACAGCCACCCGGCTCGCGTGGTCAGCGAGGCCAACAAGCAGGAACTGCGCCGCCGGCTGCGCGTCATGGCGGCTGCGATGGGCGCGCAAGACCCAGACACGCTCGGCGACGGCCTGCTGCTGCTGATCGAGGGCGCCTATATCAGCGGCCAGTTGTTTGGCCTCGGCGGTCCGGCGCAAGCGGTTGCCCGCAATGCCGACCTGCTGATCGAAGCCAGCTTGAAGAAATAGCGTTTGGCGCTACGCTGCAATGGCTTGCAACGGAGATTGACCGCCATGCGTGCCATTCTGATCCCGCTTGTTCTGGTCAGTCTCGGTCAGGCGGCGCAAGCCGACGGCATTTCCAGCGCCTACACCGATCTGGATTCGAAAACGGACTGCGTGACCTACGCGCAGGCAGAAGAAGGCGACGGCGACTGGGCCGAACTCGCCTGTTCAGGCTATCGCGGCTATCCCGTACTGATCGCCTATGACGACGCCCGTGAATCGCTGTTCTACGGTTTTCCGCCCGGCGGCGACATGACGACGGTCTGGGAAAGCTTTTCCGACCTCAATTCGTCCGGAGCCAAAGTCGAATGGCGCATCGAAACCAAGGGCGACACGGCAGTGCCCTATGCCGTCATCCATCGCCGCTCGATCAGCAATCCCGAGGACGAGAAAAAGCCGACCGAGGTGCTGCTCGTCGCCAAGGTCGGCCAGATGGACGCCCGCGACGGCTGCACCGTCGGCCTGGTGCTGGCCACCGGCAATCCCGCCGCCAACGACCAGGCGCGCAAGCTTGCCGACGACAAGGCGCGCACCTTCGCCTGCGGCAAGGACAGACACACCGTCATCGGCAAAGTGCCGGCTTTCGGCCGGGTCGACAACTGACCGGTCGGGCTACTTGCTCGCCTTGGCCCGCTCGATCGCGTCGACGATCATCTTCTTGGCGTATTTGGAATCGTGCCAGCCTTCGATCTTGACCCATTTGCCGGGCTCGAGATCCTTGTAGTGCTCGAAGAAGTGCTGCACCTGCTGGCGCGTAATGTCGGGCAGCTGAGTGTATTCGGTGACGTTCTCGTAACGCAGCGTCAGTTTTGGCGACGGCACGGCGATGATCTTCTCATCCTGGCCGGCATTGTCTTCCATGATCAGCACCCCGATCGGCCGCACGTTGATGACGCAGCCCGGCACCAGCGCGCGCGTGTTGCAGACCAGCACGTCGATCGGATCGCCGTCGCCCGACAGCGTGTGCGGCACGAAGCCGTAATTGCCGGGGTAGCGCATCGAGGTGTGCAGGAAGCGGTCGACGAACAGCGTGCCGGCCTCCTTGTCCATCTCGTACTTGATCGGCTCGCCGCCGATCGGCACCTCGATGATGACGTTGACGTCCTCAGGCGGATTCTTTCCGCTGGCTATGGCTTCAATGCGCATGGCTTAAATCCCTCTCTCGATGGACGATCGATAGCGGGCGGCGCGTCATGGTGCAATGCGGCGAATGGTGCTGGGTGCGAATGGAACGCCCAATTGCCGAAAGGCCGGGTTGTCATTCCCAGACGAAAGCGACCTTCTTCAGCGCCTTCTGCTCGAAGATCTCGACGCCCTCGGCGACATCGCGGCCACCGGCGCCGGCATAGAAGGCAAGCGCGTTCTGGTTGTCCTCCAGCGCCCACACGACCATGCCTTTCAGCCCGTGATCGGCCAGCCGCGCTTTGGCCGCCGAAAACAGGCGGCTGCCGAGCCCGATGCCCTGATATTCCGGGCGCAGGTACAATTCGTAGATTTCGCCCTGCTGGCGCAGTTCACGGGCGCGGTTCTTGCCGATCGTCGCATAGCCGGCGATCTTGCCGCCGATTTCGACGACCAGAACGGTGGCGGCGCGGCGAATCGCATTCGCCCACCAGTCGGCGCCTCGACGGTTGATCATCGATGTCAGGGTCCGGTGCGGAATGATGCCGGAATAGGCGCCGCGCCAGGCTTCCAGATGCACCTCGGCGATGGCACTGGCATCGCGCGGGTCGGCTTTCCGGATGTCGATCGTCAGCGTATTCATGATTTGTTAACCATAAACCCGCATCGCCCGATTGCAAGGGTCCGGGCGGCCAGCCGGCTGCTTTCTCACAGGCGATCACCGCGCTGGTGAGGGGCCTTCAAGACTTCTGTGGAAAGGCTCAAATCTCGACGAGATGGTCGTCAAGCTCGTTGCTGTCGCCCGCAGTGACCGGGAAATGCTCGGCCAGCACCGCACCCACCAACTCGATCGCCTTGACGAAGCCGTCGGCAAGCCGGTCGTCGCCGGCATGCACGGTAAGGTCGCGCACGACGCCATCCCAGACATGCTGGCCGACCTTGGCGTCGATACCCGAATCGGCAACCACCTCGGCATAGCGCTCGGCGATCGAGACGAAGACCAGCACGCCGGTGCGCGCCGTGGTGCGGTGGACGTTGCGGGCGAGGAACTGCTTGATCGCGTTGGCGTGCGCCACCTGGTAGCGCAGCCGCCTCGGCACCAGGTGGATGCGCATACCAGGCAGCGCCCACAACAAGGCCAGCAGGCAGGCAAGCGCCAGGAGCTGGGCGAGGACGAAATGCGGCAGCCGGATCGACAGCCACCAGGCCTCCAGACCGTAGCCGACCGCCAGGCTGACGATCAGCATGCACACGGTCGCCATGAAGGCGGCCGGGAAGAAATAGCCGTCGCTGGCATGCGCCACGACACAGTAGATTTCGCCGTCGGTTTTCTCCTCGGCGGCGCGGATCGCGGTTGCGATGCGCTCATGATCCTGCGGGCTGATTGGTCGTGTTGCCATGATCTGTCTCACCAGCTTCCTGAAGAACCGCCACCACCGGACGAGCCGCCGCCACCGGAAAATCCGCCACCGCCGCTTGACCCCGAGGACCAGCCACTGCCCGAACCCGAAGACCAGCCGCCGCCCGACGACGAACCGGTTGTCCAGCCAGTGCCCGAGTACCCGCTCGGCCCGCGGCCATAACGAAACGTCATGCCCAGCCATTTGTACACGCCCGGCGACAGTTTCGTGCCGAACATCGGCGGCAGGAACGCCATCGCCATCCCGCCGAAGAACATCGTCGCCCACAGGATCAGGAACACGGCAAAGATCGGATCGATGGACGTGCCGTCATCGGCGGGATTGCGCTTGCCCCGCGCCTCCAGCTCCTCCGGATTGCCTTCCAGCACCATGACCATGTCGTCGACGGCCTTGCTGATGCCGCCGGAGAAGTCCCCGGCGCGGAAGGCCGGCACCATGTCATTTTCGATGATCAGCTTGGTGTGCAGGTCGGTCAGCGTGCCTTCCAGCCCATAGCCGACCTCGATGCGCATCTTGCGGTCGTTCGGGGCAACCAGCAGCAGGACGCCATTGTTTTCCTTCGCCTGGCCGAGCTTCCAGAAGCGGAACAGCCGGTTGGCGTAAGGCTCGATCTCCTCGCCATTGAGGCTGGGAATCGTCGCGACGACGATCTGGTCGGAGCCTTTCGTCTCGAAGTCGGCGAGTTTTTGGGTCAGCGCCGTCTTGGTCGCGGCATCGATGATGCCGGCATTGTCGACGACACGGCCGGTCAGCGCCGGCAGGTCGGTCGCGTAGGCCATGACGCAGGAGAACAGCACGACCGCAGCAATCAGGACGGCCGAGGCGAGGCGGTCGCGTTTCGACAGGCTGATGCTGGATACCATCATGCCATCACCAGCTTCCCGACGAGCCGCCGCCGCCGGACGAACCGCCGCCGCCGGAAAAGCCTCCACCGCCGCTTGACCCCGAAGACCAGCCGCCGCCGGAACTCCCCGACGACCAGCCGCCACTGGAGGATCGCCGGCTTGGCTCGAAGGTCATGCCAAGCCAGCGGTAGCGGCCGGGGCCAAGCTTCTGGCCGAAGATCGGCGGCAGCACGGAAGCCGCAATGCTGCCGAAGAAGATGATCGCCCAGATGCTGATGAAGACGGCGAAGAACAGGTCGTCGGAATCGAAAGGCGCTTGCTGGTTGCGCTCGCCGCGCGCCTCCAGCTCCTCCGGATTGCCTTCCAGCACCATGACCATGTCGTCGACGGCCTTGCTGATACCGCCCGAGAAGTCCCCGGCGCGGAAGGCCGGCACCATGTCATTTTCGATGATCAGCTTGGTGTGCAGGTCGGTCAACGTGCCTTCCAGCCCATAGCCGACCTCGATGCGCATCTTGCGGTCGTTCGGGGCCACCAGCAGCAGGACGCCATTGTTTTCCTTCGCCTGGCCGAGCTTCCAGAAGCGGAACAGCCGGTTGGCGTAAGGCTCGATCTCCTCGCCATCGAGGCTGGGAATCGTCGCGACGACGATCTGGTCGGAGCCTTTTGTCTCGAAATCGGCGAGTTTTTGGGTCAGCGCCGCCCTGGTCGCGGCGTCGATGATGCCGGCATCGTCGACGACACGGCCGGTCAGCGCCGGGAGATCGGCCGCGAGGGCCGAGAACGGCAGCACAAGGACGAGGAGGACGACTGCGACAAGACCAATGACGCGCCGCCTCTCACCGGCCAGCAAGATCACGACGTTTGGCCCCGCCGTTCACCCGCCCTGCTTCGTGCCGAAATCGACCTTCGGCGGCTGCATCTTGTCTTCGGCGACGGTGAAATTGGCGAAGGGCTCGTTGCCGCGGAACCAGAAGGTCGCCCACAGCACCGAGGGGAACGTCCTCAGCGTCAGATTGTAGTCCCTGACCGCCTGGATGTAATCGCGCCGCGACACTGCGATGCGGTTCTCGGTGCCTTCGAGCTGCGCCTGCAGCGCCAGGAAGTTCTGATTGGCCTTAAGGTCGGGATAGGCCTCCGAGACCGCGATCAGCCGCGACAGCGCGCTGGTCAGCCCCGCCTGGGCATCCTGAAACTTCTTGAGGGCTTCGGGATCCTTCAGCGTTTCCGGTGTTACCGTGATCTGCGTTGCCTTGGCGCGCGCCTCGACCACCGCGTCGAGCGTATCCTTTTCATGCGAGGCATAGCCCTTGACCGTCTCGACCAGGTTGGGGATGAGGTCGGCGCGGCGCTGATACTGGTTCAGCACCTCGCTCCATGCCGCCCTGGCATTTTCTTCCGCCGTCGGGATGGTGTTATAGCCGCAGCCTGCAAGCAGCGGCAGCACGATCGCCATCATCAGGAAGGCGGGCAGCGTGCGGAACGTGGACGGCAAGGCAAGGCGCTGGGCAAACATGATGGGGTCCCTCGGTAGAAGTTGCACGCGAAGCATTACCACAATCAGCGCGCAAGAAAACCGCCCGCGCCGGCAGCCCCTCGCCTGGCACGCCCGGTGCCGCTGCAAGGCTCTGTGATTGGCCGTGCGAACGCGATAAGGTCCGGCAAAACGGGACATCATCATGGCGGAACGCCAGGACAGCGACAAGGAATCGCGCCGTATCCTCGAGCGCATTGCGCGCGAGACGGATCCGGCCGGCAACTCGTTTGTAGCGCGGGCAGCGAAAGGCATGCACGATCACGTCACCGCGGCCGATGCCGATCGTGCCGATCCGATCGAAGTCTGGGGCACCCGCTTTGGCCGCACGCTGGGCCTGCTGCTGGCGCTGGGCCTGATGGTCTGGCTCGTGCTTTACGTCATCCGGGGCAGTTAGGAATCAAACGACAATGAGCGCCGAACAAACCGACGCGCCGCGTGCGGTCATCGTCATTTCCAGCCATGTCGCGCGTGGCTCGGTCGGCAACCGTGCCGCCGTCTTTGCGCTGGAGACCCTGGGTTTCCCGGTCTGGGCGGTGCCGACCGTCATCTTGCCCTGGCATCCCGGCCATGGGCGCGCGACGCGCATCGTGCCGCCGCTCGACGAGTTCAAGGCTCTGATGGCCGATCTCGAGCGGGCGCCATGGCTGGGTGAGGTCGGCGCCGTGCTGTCCGGCTATCTCGGCCAGGCGGGCCAGGCCGAGGCCGTCGCCTCGCTGGTCGCCGCGGTCAAGGCAAGGACGCCCGGCGCCGTCTATATATGCGATCCGGTGATGGGTGATTCGGGCGGCCTCTATGTGCCCGAGCCAACCGCCATCGCCATGCGCGACCGGCTGATGCCGATCGCCGACATAGCCACCCCTAACCGCTACGAACTGGAATGGATGGCCGGCGCCGCGTTGCCAGACATGAAATCGGTGATCGCGGCGGCGCTGCATGCCGGGCCATCGACCATGCTGGTCACCTCGGCGCCGTCGATGATGACGGGCGGCACCGGCAACCTCCTGCTCGATAGCAGCCAGGCGCTGCTCGCCGAACACCGCCTGATCGACAAGCCGCCGAATGGCCTGGGCGATCTGACGGCGGCCGTCTACCTGGCACGTATCCTGTCCGGCCAGCCACCGATCAAGGCGCTGCAATCGACGACGGCGGCGGTCTACGAGATCCTGGCACGCACCGCCAAGCGCGGCGGCGACGAACTGCAGCTAGAAACCGATGCGCAGAGCCTGTCGCATCCGATGGCGATGGTCCAGCTTCGCCACCTCACACATCCAGGGCGGGGCCGCCGGGCGTGACATCGACTGAGGCCGTACTTGTCGGCGTCGATGGCTGCAAGGCCGGCTGGATCGCCGTCCGACGAACTTTTGGCATGGCACCGTCGGTCGGTGTCTTTGCAACCTTCACTGCCCTGCTCGCATCCCTTCCCGAAGACGCTGTCATCGCCGTCGACATGCCGATCGGCCTGCCCGGCTTTTCGGGCAAGGGCGGGCGCGGCCCCGAAGCCCTGGTGCGGCCGCTGCTCGGGGCACGCCAGTCCAGTGTCTTCTCGATCCCGTCCCGTGCCGCGCTCTATGCCGACACCAACGGCTTCACCACCATCGAAGCCTGGTATGCCGCGCACATCAGGGCAAGCGCGGTGGCCCTGACCACATCCGATCCGCCGCGCGGCGTCTCGATCCAGGCGTTCGGCATTTTTGCCAAGATCCGCGAGATCGACGCCCTGCTGATCGCGCGGCCCGATTTGCGCGGCCGCGTGTTCGAATCCCATCCGGAAGTCGCTTTCTGCCGCTTGAACGGCGATCAAGCCATGCAACTGCCGAAGAAGATCAAGGGCAGCATCAATCCGGCCGGCATGGCGGAACGCAAGGCGCTGCTCTGCCGGCTCGGCTATGATAAGGGCTTTCTCGACCAGCCGCCGCCCCGCGGTGCCGCCGCTGATGACTTCCTCGACGCAGCCGCGATGACGCTGATCGCCGGTCGCATCGCCAGCGGCGAGGCGCGGCCGTTTCCCGACCCGCCGGGCCGCGATAGCTTTGGCATTCCCGTCGCCATCTGGGCGTGACGCTGTTGGCCACGGTTGCGCTGGATGCATGGCATTTCTAGCCAGCCCTCATAATTCTGCATTGCTCGCGACCGGCTTTTGCCGCTAGAGCCTCTCTAGACCGCAACGAGCTGCCGCATCCAACTCGGAAAGGCTCCAGACGCCGCCCATGTCCCATCTCCCTGAACATCTTCTCGCCGGCTATCGCAATTTCATGAATGGCCGCTATCTCACCGAGAGCGGGCGCTATCGCGATCTCGCTCGCGAA
The DNA here is from genome assembly GCF_029269325.1 of Mesorhizobium sp. XAP4. NCBI lineage: Bacteria > Pseudomonadati > Pseudomonadota > Alphaproteobacteria > Hyphomicrobiales > Phyllobacteriaceae > Mesorhizobium > Mesorhizobium sp. XAP4. The sequence continues at coordinate 132,736 of NZ_JARIXW010000002.1, forward strand.
GGCCAGGCGCCGGAGACGATGATCGTCGCCTGCTGCGATTCGCGTTCGGCGCCCGAGGCGATCTTCGACGCTGGGCCGGGCGAACTCTTCGTGCTGCGCAATGTCGGCAATCTGGTGCCGCCCTATGCACCCGACGGCGAGTTCCATTCGACCTCGGCGGCGCTTGAATTCGCCGTACAGAGCCTCAAGGTCAAGAACATCGTCGTCATGGGCCATGGCCGCTGCGGCGGCATCCGGGCGGCGCTCGACAGCAATTCCGCGCCGCTGTCGCCGGGCGACTTCATCGGCAAGTGGATGAGCCTGATCGCGCCGGCGGCCGAAACCGTCTCCTCCAGCACCTTCATGACCGCCTCGGAGCGCCAGACCGCGCTGGAGCGCATCTCGATCCGCTATTCCATCGCCAACCTCAGAACCTTTCCCTGCGTCTCGATTCTCGAAGGCAAGGGACGGCTGTCGCTGCATGGGGCCTGGTTCGATATCTCGACCGGCGAACTCTGGACGATGAACAAGGAGACTGGCGATTTCGAACGGCCGGAACTGGGATGAACGCGGCGGCGCGCAAGCTGGTGAACATCAGGTCGGTCGCTTTTGCGGCGGCCGCACTGCTGCTGGCGATTATTGCCGCCCGCGCCGATGATCGTGCCCTCATCAGCCGCTGGTATTCGGCGCTGCTGGTCGCCGACCGCACGGAACTGTCCGACCTGCTCGCCGACGATGTCCGCATCAAGCTGGACGACCTCGGCATCGTGCAAAGCAAGCAGGAATTCATCGCTTCGATCGACGAATGGAAAGGTGCCGTTGCCGGTGCTGCGATCCGGCACCGGATCGAGAAAAGCGAAGGCGGCGTCACCACGGTGGTCGCCTGCTACGATTTCCCCAACAACGACATGCTGATGCAGGAAACTTTCGCGGTCACCGACAACCGCATCACCGCCAGTTCACAAGCGGCGATCGCCGAAAACTGCGACGGCTTTTGAGGGCGATATCGGCCAAATCCGCATATTGCGGGTCCGCCGGCCGCGCCCTACATCGGGTACGACCCGCCTGCCTGCCCCACCAACGAAAGACTGTCCATGCCTTCCACGAAAGCCGTCGACCTCGCCGCCCATCCGCTGACCGCGTGGCAGGGGCCGCTCGGCCTGCCCGATTTCACGCGCATTGGCGACGGCGACTTCTCCCCGGTCTTCGACGCGGCGCTGAAGGCGCACGAGGCCGAGATCGAGGCGATCGCCGGCAACAAGGATGCGCCGACCGTCGAGAACACGCTTGCCGCGCTGGAACTCGGCGGCGAAGCGCTCGATCGTGTCTCGTCGATCTTCTGGTGCCGCGCCGGCGCCTACACCAATGAGACGATCCAGGCGCTGGAGCGCGACATCTCGCCGAAAATGTCCAGGCATTTCTCGGCGATTTCAATGAATGAGCGGCTGTTTGCCCGCATCGACGATCTCTACCAGCGCCGTGAGAGCCTGAAGCTCGACGCCGAGACCTTGCGGGTGCTGGAAAAGACCTGGAAGGGCTTCGTCCGTTCCGGCGCCAAGCTCGACGCCGACGGCAAGAAGCGGCTGGCAAGCATCAGCGAGGAATTGTCCTCGCTCGGCACAGCTTTCGGCCAGAATGTTCTGGCCGACGAGCGCGACTGGGCGCTGTTCCTCGATGAAGCCGACCTTGCCGGCCTGCCGGACTTCGTGAAAAGCTCCATGGCCGAGGCCGCCGAAATGCGTGGCCAGAAGGGCCGCTATGCCGTCACTCTGTCGCGCTCGATCTATGAGCCGTTCTCGACCTTCTCCGAACGCCGCGATCTGCGCGAGATCGCCTTCCGCGCCTTCACCATGCGCGGGCAGAATGGCGGCGCCACCGACAACACGAACGTGGTGCGCGACATGCTGCGCCTGCGGGCCGAAAAGGCAAAGCTGCTCGGCTACGCCTCTTTCGCCGCGCTGAAGCTCGACGACACCATGGCCAAGACGCCGAAGGCCGTGCACGCGCTGCTCGATCCGGTGTGGGAGAAGGGGCTTGAGAAGGCAGCAAGCGACCAGATCGAATTGCAGCGCCTGGCCACCGCAGCCGGCAGCAACGAAAAATTCGCTGCCTGGGACTGGCGCTTCTACCAGGAGAAGCTGCGCGCGGAGAAATTCGCCTTCGACGAGGCGGAACTGAAACCTTATCTGCAGCTCGACCGGATCATCGACGCTTGCTTCGACGTGGCGACACGGCTGTTCGGCATCACCTTCGAAGAGAAAAAGGGCATCGCGGCCTGGCATCCGGACGCCCGCGTCTTCGTGGTGAAGAATGCCGACGGCAGCGAGCGCGGCCTGTTCCTGGCCGACTATTTCGCCCGGCCGTCAAAGCGATCCGGCGCCTGGATGAGCGCGTTGCAATCCGGCTATAGGCTCGGCCACGGTGCAAGCCCGGTCATCTACAACATCATGAACTTCGCCAAGCCGCCGGTGGGCGAGCCGGCTCTGCTGTCGGTCGACGAGGCGAAGACGCTGTTCCACGAGTTCGGCCATGCGCTGCACGGCATGCTGACCGACGTCACCTGGCCCTCGGTTTCGGGCACTTCGGTCAGCCGTGATTTCGTCGAATTGCCCTCGCAGCTCTACGAGCACTGGCTGACCGTGCCGGCAGTGCTGGAGAAGCACGCGCTGCACGTCAAGACCGGCAAGCCGATGCCCAAGGCGCTGCTCGACAAGATGCTGGCCGCGCGCACCTTCGGCGCCGGCTTCGCCACGGTCGAATTCACCGCCTCCGCCTTGATGGACATGGCCTATCACGCGCGGGCGGATGCGCCTGAAGCGCCGCTTCGTTTCGAAGCCGAAACGCTTGCAGAACTGCATATGCCGGACACCATAGCCATGCGTCACCGCACGCCGCATTTCGGCCACGTCTTTTCCGGCGAAGGCTATTCGGCCGGCTACTATTCCTACATGTGGTCGGAAGTGCTCGATGCCGATGCTTTTGCCGCCTTCGAGGAAACCGGCGACCCCTTCAACCCGGCGCTCGCCGAGCGGCTGCGCAAGAACATCTACGCCGCCGGCGGCTCGAAGGATCCGGAAGAACTCTACACCGCATTTCGCGGCAAGATGCCGTCGCCGGAAGCGATGATGGCCAAGCGCGGGCTGGCGTGATTGGCTTTCCCTTCCCCCCCTTGTGGGGGAAGGTGGATCGGCGCGTAGCGCCGAGACGGATGAGGGGTGTTCCAGGAAATGCCAACGCCTCACTCCGCTGGAACACCCCTCATCCGACCTCGCTTCGCGAGGCCACCTCCTCCCACAAGGAGAGAAGGGAGAACCCTACACTTTCCAAGGATCCGTCACCCTCGGCCACACCGGCCTTGTCAGCTTCTTGTAATCGGTCACCGCCGGATTGCTGGGATACGAACTCGGCGCCGAGACATAGATGATCTCGGCGGCGATCGGCTCGAAGCCGGCGTAGAAATGATTGGTCGACTTGATCAGCAGCATGTCCTTGGCTAGCGGATCGACGCCGATGTTGGAAAAGATATCCGGCTCGAAGGTCTGCGTGCGGTTGGTGTTGAGGATGATGTCGACCTCGGTGCCTTCGAGGCGGACCAGCGCCGTCGGCCCAAGCGTCACCCGGCTTGGCCCGAAACTCTGCCAGCCCTCCGCAACCGCCTTCAGCACGCGCACGCGCGCATCGATCGGCTCGCCGGCTTGCGGCCCGGCCTTGCCGCCGAAGCGCAGGTCGATGACTGCGCCCTCGCCCGCCGCCAGGCAGAAGGTGACCGCGATCGGATCCCAGATGGTCGCGACGGCGAACCTGTCCAGGCCACGCGCCAGCATCTGGCGCAGCACGAAGGTGCCGTCGCCGGGCACACCGCCGCCGGGATTGTCCCAGATATCGGCGATGACCACCGGCTTGCCCGGATTTTCTGTGCGCACGGCCAGCGCCCGATCGATGCCGTCGGCAGCACTCAGCATCGTCATCGCGGTCTTTTCGCGCAGCGCGTAGAGTTCCCGCCCGAGCCGTTCCGCCAGCGCGTCGCCCTGGGCCTTGTCATTGTCGGTGACGACCAGGATGCGCGTGCCCATCTCGGGCACATCGGCCGCCATGAAGCCGTGGATGACGGAGACCGACAGCACGCCGTCCTTGCCGTGCAGCGCCTTGATGCGATCGACGAAGGACCGCATCGGCTCGCGGCTGGTCGGCAGCACCTGGATCATGCGGCAGTCGAAGGTCGAAATGACAGGGTTGATCTCACCACGCACTGCTGCCAGGCCAAGCTCGACGACATGTTCGCCGCGCTCGTAGAAATCGGTGTGCGGAAATTCGAGGAAATAGGCGAGAATGTCGGAGGCCGCGACGCGCTTCGGTGTCAGATGGCTGTGCGGATCGAGTTCCACGGCGATCACCACCTCCGGCCCGACCATTGCGCGAACCCGTTCGAGCAGATCGCCTTCGCAATCGTCATAGCCTTGCGCCACCATGGCGCCATGCAGGCCGAGGATGACAGCATCGACCGGCAGCGCCGCCTTGAGCTGGCCCAGAATCTCGTCGCGCAGAGCCTCATAGGTCTGCCGCTGCACCAGCCCGCCCGGCTCCGCCCAGGTGGCGGTGCCTTCGATGACGTCGAGGCCTTCGGCTACCGCACGCCGGCGTAGCGCCACCATCGGCGAGGAGCACAGCGTCGGCGTTTCCGGATGCTTGCCGGGCCCGGCATAGAAGGCCATCTCGAACGAAGCCCTATCGGTCGGCACCGGCGAGAAGGTGTTGGTTTCCGTCGCCAGCGAGGCGGTGAAAATGCGCATGAAAGCTCCGTCCGTGAATAGGCGCTATTTGACCGCCCCGAGCGCCAGGCCTCTGACGAGGTAGCGCTGCAGCCAGATGAACAGGATGGCCACCGGCAAGGTCGCCAGCAGCGTCGCGGCCATGACGTGATGCCATTCGATGGTGTAGCGGCCGGCGACCAGCGAAAACACCTGGATCGGCAGTGTGTAGCTTTCCTGGCTGCGCAGCATGGTGAGCGCCACGACGAACTCGTTCCAGGCGTTGATGAAGGTGAAGATCGCCGTCACCGCGATCGCCGGCAGGCAGAGCGGCAGGAACACCTTGCGCAAGGTCAGCCAGCGGCCGGCGCCCTCCATCCAGGCGGCTTCCTCGAGATCGCGGGGGATGGTGTCGAAATAGCTCTGCAGCATCCACACCGTGAAGGCGACGTTGAAGGCCATGTAGATGAAGCCGAGCGCCGTCGTGCTCTCGACCAGGCCCCAGGCGGCCATCAGCCGGAACAGGCCGAGCACCAGCACGATCGGCGAGATCATCTGCGAAATCAGCAGGAACTGTCGCAAGGCGCCGTAGCCGGCAAAGCGGAAGCGCGACATCGCATAGGCCGCCGGAACCGAGATCAGGATGGCGCCGACGGTGGCGATCACAGACACGTAGAGCGAATTGAGCAACGCCTGGCCGAAGCCGGTCGCCACCCACATGTCGGAAAAATTCGACCAGCGGAATTCGCTCGGCCACCAGGTCGGCGACAGCACTTCCTGTCTCGGCTTGACTGCGGTCAGGAACATCACCGCGAAGGGAAAGAGCGTCACCACGATCAGCGGCGCCAGCAGCAGCCAGGCGATGATCGAACGCTTGAGCTTGCTCGTCATGCGCGTTGCTCCCGCATCGCCAGCCGCACATAGATCATGGTGAAGACCAGCAAGATGGCGAACATCACCAGCGACACCGCCGATGCTTCGCCCAGCTTGCCGATGCGGAAGGCCAGCTTGTAGAGATGGGTGACCAGGATATCGGTCGAGTTGGCCGGCCCGCCCTGCGTCATCACCCAGATGATCGGGAAGGAATTGAAGACGTAGATGGTGTTGAGCACGATGGCGATGTTGATGAACGGTTTCAGGAGCGGAAAGGTAATTTCGCGGAACTGCTGCAGCGGCGTCGCCCCTTCAAGCGCCGCCGCCTCGTAGAGATCGTCCGGGATCGACGACAGCCCGCCGAGGAAGATCGTCGTCGTGAACGGCACCGTCACCAGGATGCCGATCAGCACTTGCATCGGAAAGGCGGTTTCGGCACTCGCCAGCCACTGGATGTTGTGATCGATGAGGCCGAGGCCGATCAGCGCCGAATTGAGCATGCCACTTTCGCCGCTCAGCGCCCAGCGCCAGACCACCGCAGTCATGGTCAGCGACACCGCCCAGGGCAGCATGATGATGACGCGGGCAATGCCGCGGCCATAGAAATCGGTGTTGAGGATCATCGCCACCGGGATCGACAAGAGAAGCGCGCCGCCGACCACCATCACCGTCCATTGGCCGGTGCGCCAAAGCGCGGCCGTGAAATCGGGATCGGCAGCGAGTGCCGCGAAATTGGCGAAGTCGTTGAAGTCACGAAGCTGGCCGAAGCGGCTGACGTCATGCGTCGAGATCTGGATCAGGTCCCAGACCGGCCAGAAGATGACCACCGCCGCCAGAAACAGGCTGGGCAAGGTCAGGAGATAGGGCAAGAAACGATTTTGCATCGGCTGGCTTTGTACCGCGTTGCGGGGAGATTGGATTTCGCTGGCTTAACAGATTGACTTGGTCCGGCCTCATTCTTCTCAGGGCACCGCTTCAGGATTCCTTGCAACCGTCGGCGCTGCCCTCACCTGCTCGTCCGTTCTCCGCAGCAGTTGCGGAAGGGCCCCTTTCCTCTCGCCCGTCGATCGGGGGAGAGGTGTCGAGCGAAGCTCGACGGAGTGGGGGTCGACCCCTTGGGCGCAAGGCGAGGCTTGCGCCTGGTGCTCTTCCTATATCCGTTCGCGGTGGCTGCCAGGTGGTTCCCCCACTCCGTCTCGGCTTCGCCGAGCCACCTCTCCCCCCTCCGGTGGGAGAGGAAAGGAGCCTGGCTGGGCGGCGTTGACATCGACGAACTATCTTTCTGCTCGAGGCTGCAAGATGTGGCGCGCCCCGCCTGAATCTGGGGCGCGCCACGGGCGCAGGGAGATACGCCCTATTCCTTCAGCACTGCCCCTACTTCTTCAGCACCGCATTGGCCTTGGCCGCCGCGTCCTTCAGGCCTGCCTCGGGGTCGCCGCCGAGATAGATCTTCTGCATGGCGTCCGACGTGATCTGGGCGACCTCTTCCCAGCCCGGGATGACCGGCGCGAAGCGGGCGTCGGGCAGCAGAGCGGTGAACGCGGCCAGATCGGCATTGTTGACGTAGTAGTCCATCTTGGCCTCTTCCTTGTTCACCGGCAGGAAGCCTTCGCCCTGTGTGAACTTGGCACGCTGCTCCGTGGTGAACAGGAAATCGAGCAGCTTCCAGGCCTCGTCCTTGTTCTTGGAGTTCTTGAACATGATGATGGAATCGGTGACGCCATAGGTGCCGCGCGCGCCGGTCGGTCCGGCGGGAATGGCCGCAACGCCGTATTTCAGGTTCGGCGCCTCGTCCTTGATCTGGTTGGACAGGAAGGGTGCGGTGATCATCATGCCGACCTTGCCCTGCTTGAACAGGTTCTGCACGTCCTCGCGGTTGTTGGAGGTGACGCCGGGTTCGGTCAGGCCTTCGTCGATCATCGACTTGTAGAGTTTGGCGGCTTCAAGCGCGCCGGGCGTGCTCAGGCCCGAAGTGCCGTCCTTGTTGAGGATTTCCGTGCCGTAGGACCACATCGCATAGTAGTAATAGACGTCGGTCTCGATCTCCTTGCCCTGCAGGCCGAAGCCGAACGTGCCCGACCCCAGAGCCTTGATCTTGCGCGCATCTTCCTGCAGCTCGGTCCAGTTTGCCGGTGGCTTGGCGATGCCGGCCTTCTCGAACAGCTCCTTGTTGTAATACATGGCGCGCGCCGAGGCAGCGATCGGCAGGCCGTAGGTCTTGCCATCCATGATCGAGGGCGACAGGAAGGTGTCGATGAAGCGGTCCTTGAAGTCGGGCTTGATGTAGCCGTCGAGCGGTTCGGCGACATCCTGCTGGACGAAGTCGATCAGCCAGCGCGTGCCGATGATCGACAGATCGGCATTGGTGCCGGCGGTGATGTCGGTGGTCAGCTTCTGCAGCAGCACATCCCACGGCACCACTTCGAACTTGACCGTGATGCCGGGGTTCGCCGCCTCGAATTCCTTCTTGACGCTGTCGAAATAAGGGCCAGTCTTGGCGCTGTACTCGGCCACGGTGACCCGCACCTCGCCCGCATCCGCCTGCGCCGCAATTGCCAGCATGCTCATTCCGGCCATCAGGCCGACAGTCCATTTTGCAAGACTCATTTGAACTCTCCCATTTTGATTTTTGCGCCTGCGCGCCTCTTCGTTACCCAAGCAGAAGATTTATGTGACTTTCCTACATTATCGGGGATTGGAAGGCTTGCAAGCAGATTATTCTGTTGCTTAATTACATTTTGTGGACTAGGCCTGATCCGACCTGTCGAAGATCCCGGAGGATGACGCACGGTGGTTTCGCAAACGGAACTCGAAGGCAGGGCCGAATTCGAGGGCAAGACTGTCGTTGTGACGGGTGCGGGCGGCGGCCTCGGCACGGCCATCGTGGCGCTGATGGCGCAAAGGGGCGCCAGGGTCGTAGGCTGCGACCAGTCGAGCGAGGCGTTGAAGAGCCCGTATTTTGCCGCCCGCCACGTCTTCGATCTTCTCGACAAGGCGTCGATAGCCACGGCGATCGCCGCCATCCTCGACCGGGACGGTGTGCCCGACATTCTCATCAACAATGCCGGCTGGACGCGCGCCGAGACGCTCCCCGCGCTCAACCCCGACAGGATTGAGCAGGAACTCGACCTCAACCTGACCGGCGTGATGAATTTCGCCGATCCGCTGGTCAAGGCGATGGCCAGCCGTGGCTCCGGCAGCGTCGTCTTCATCTCCTCGGTCAACGCCATCGCGCATTTCGGCAATCCCGCCTATGCCGCGGCCAAGGCCGGCATCAACGCCTATGCCAAGGCGATCGCCGTCGAGCTCGGCCGCAGCGGCCTGCGCGCCAATGTCGTCTGCCCCGGATCGATCCGCACCGCCGCCTGGGACCACCGCCTTGCCAAGGATCCCGAAATCCTCGGCAAATTGCAGCGGCTCTATCCGCTCGGTCGCATCGTCAACGCTGCGGAAGTGGCGGAAGCCGTCGCTTTCCTTGCGTCCGATCGCGCATCGGGAGTAACAGGCGTGGTGATGCCCGTGGACGCGGGACTGACCGCCGGTTGCCTGCCCTTCATCGACGACATATTGAGAGCGTGAGCATGACCGACGTCGAGTTCCGCGACCTGTCGAAATCCTTCGGGCAGCACAAGATCCTCGAGAACATCAGCCTCGATATCAAGAGCGGCGAGTTCGTCGTCCTGGTCGGGCCGTCCGGCTGCGGCAAGTCGACCTTGCTGCGCATGCTCGCCGGCCTGGAGACGATCACTTCCGGCGATCTGTTGATCGGCGGCGTGCGCGCCAACGCGCTGCCGCCGCAGCAGCGCAACATCGCCATGGTGTTCCAGTCCTATGCGCTGTTTCCGCATCTGAAGGCATCAGACAATATCGGTTTCGGCCCGAAGATACGCGGCGAGACGCGCACGGTAATCGATGAGAAGGTCAAGAAGGCGTCCGGGGTCCTCAATCTCTTCTCCTATCTCGACCGCTATCCCCGCCAGCTGTCGGGCGGCCAGCGCCAGCGCGTCGCCATGGGCCGCGCCATCGTGCGCGAACCGTCTGTGTTCCTGTTTGACGAACCGCTGTCCAATCTCGACGCACAATTGCGCGTGCAGATGCGCGTCGAGATCAAGGCGCTGCACCAGCGGCTGAAGTCGACGATCGTCTACGTCACCCACGACCAGATCGAGGCTATGACCATGGCCGACCGCATCGTCGTGATGGATCGCGGCAGGATCCAGCAGGTCGGGGCGCCGCTGGAGCTCTATGACAGGCCGGCCAACAAGTTCGTCGCCTCCTTCCTCGGCTCGCCGTCGATGAGTTTCGTCTCTGGTTCGCTCAAGACGACGCTTGAGAAAACCTGGTTCGAATCGGCCGGTGGCGGGCGGCTGGCGCTTGCCGGCAAACAGGTGCCGGCGGACAGCGCGGTGGAGGCCGGCATCCGGCCCGAGCATTTTGTCATCGGCGAGGCTGTCGACGCGATGGCGATCAGGGTGGATGTCGTCGAGCCCACCGGCTCCGAAACACATGTCTATGGCGCTATCGGTGCTGATACGGTACGCGCCGTGTTCCGTGACAGGGTGCCGGTCAGGCCGGGAGACCTGCTGCCGGTCTCGGTCGATCCCGGCAACATCCATCTGTTCGACAAGGCGACGGGCCTGCCTCTATGAAAATATCAGCATGAAGACGCCGGCCGACATCATCACGCGCCTGCAGCTGATGTCGCAGGACGGAACGAAGTCGGATCGCAAGCTGGCCGGCTTCGTGCTGGCAGACCTCGACTTCGTTTCCAAGGCGGCGATTTCGGAAATTGCCGCGCGCGTCGGTGTCAGCGAGCCGACGGTGACGCGGTTCTGCCGTAACCTCGGCTGCGAGGGCCTGCGCGACTTCAAATTCTATCTGGCGCAAGCCATCGCCATCGGCGGCCAGTATCTGTCGCCGGAGCCGTTGAGCCGCGATGCCCGCGAACAGCGCATCGCTTCCGCCATCACCGAAGCGGCGATATCGGCCATCCAGCGCGCCAGCGAAAACCTCGACATGACGACGCTGGTCGCCGTCGCCGCACGCATCGCGGTTTCCGGCAATGTGCTGTGCATCGGCTCCGGTGGCATTTCGTCGATGATGGCGACCGAAATGCAGAACCGGCTGTTCAGGCTCGGCGTGTCGGTGCTGGCGCAAATCGACGGACAGTTGCAACGCATGTACGCCGCCGTCGCCACCCCCGACACCACGCTGATCGCCTTCTCCGTCTCCGGCTATGCACGATCGGTCATCGATGCGGTGCAGGTCGCCCAGCAATATGGCGCCACGACGATCGCCATCACCCCGCCGGACTCCGCGCTCGCCAAGGTCGCCGACACGGTCATCCATTTCCAGTCGCTGGAAGACGGCAATATCTATAAGCCGACATCGTCGCGCTATGCGCTGCTGTCGATCGTCGACATGATCGTCACCTCGGTCGCCGAGACGCGCGGACCAAGGGTTCTGGAAAATCTGCGCCGCATCAAGCAGAGCGTCAACACGTTGAAAGTTGACGATCCGCGTTTGCCGCTGGGGGATTGACCCTCCGGCAAGGACATCAGGCCTGATGCCCGAGCGCCTCGATGCTTTTCGCCAACGTCTCCGGATCGCCTTCAATGCGCACGGTCTTCAGCCGCGCCGTGCCGCCGGCGACAACCGAGACGGCGGACCCCGGCACGCCAATCGCCTTGGCAATCAGCTTTTCGAGCGCATGATTGGCGGCGCCGTTTTCCGGCACGGCGCGGACGCGCGCTTTCAGATGGCTTCGCTCGTCCGCCGTGGTCTCGATGCCTTCGAGCCTGTCCAGCGCAGCCTTCGGCGTCAGCCGGACAAACAGCTCGACGCCATCATCGCGCAGGCGAAACGGCGCGCTCATACGATCATCGGCCTCACAGGACCAGAGGCGCCACACTGGTCAATATGAACTGCCGCAGGAAGAACAGGATCAGAAGCAGGATGATCGGCGAGATGTCGATGCCGCCAAGGTCCGGCATGAAACGGCGGATCGGCCGCAACGCCGGTTCGGTCAGCCGATAGAGCATGTTGCCGATGGAACCGACGAACTGATTGCGCGAGTTGACGACGTTGAAGGCGTAAAGCCAGGAAAAGATCGCCGATGCGATAATGATCCACCAGTAGAGGTCGAGCGCCATGACGATTGTCTGAATGAGGGCGAGCATGCCGGTCTCCAATTGTTGCCGACATGTAGCCATTGCACGCGAAACCGGCAAGGGCCGCCTGCCACGGTGCGCCGGTACGGCTGCCAGGCCACTGGATTTCGGCAAACCTCCGCCTTGACAGGAAACCGCGGCGCCCGATAAATGCGCCCATCCGCTGGACGGGGCTGTAGCTCAGCTGGGAGAGCGCGTCGTTCGCAATGACGAGGTCAGGAGTTCGATCCTCCTCAGCTCCACCAGCGGATTAATTCCTCGCTCTCCGCGCCATCTGCAGTCCGCGACGCTCGTCCGGGCTTGCCTCCACGGTTGGCATTTGCCGCGCCGGCGTGCCTAAAAGGCCGCGCGCCGCGCCGCCTGTTTTCGCAATCTCCGGCAAGACTTTTGTCAATTGGACTTATGGCGGAAGCGCTCGTCGATTGTTTCCGTTTTTTTTGCAAACCGCCCCACTAAATTGACGTTACCAAATCAGTTTTTTCTGTGCGTTGTGGCCAAGGCGTTTCGGCGGGGGCGACCGGAGACGCTATATGGATTTCGAGTCGAAATGAAAAATCCGCCTGCGGAAGCAAAGACGTGTCAATTCGCGAGAATCTCGCTGCAAACCTTAGACGGCTGTGCAAGGACCATGCCTCCGTAAGCGCGGTATGCCGTGAGCTGCACATCAATCGCACCCAGTTCGAACGCTACCTGCAAGGGCAGACCGTTCCCAACAAGGCCACAGCCAAGCTGATATGCGATTACTTTCGGATCGACGAGGCGGAACTGTACCAGGATCCCGGCACACCCGAGCCAGTGATGCGCGGCCTGCCGCCGGTGTCCGAGAGCCTGTTCAACCAGATGATCCGCCCTCCCAGCCCTTCGATCGCGGGCGGCACCTATTTCACCTATTTCTCGATCCCGGGCCGCCTCGACCTCCTGGTGCGCTCGGTGACCTTCGTGCGGCGCGAAGCCGAACTGGTCACCTTTCGACGGGTCACCGGGTGGTCGGAGCGCCGGGGATCGACCTGGGCACGAGCGCGCGGCAATCACTATGGCGTGGCGATCTCGCGGCTGAACTGGATTTATTTCAGCGGCATCAATCGCCGCCAGACCGGAGAGCCGTCGCTGATCTCCGTGCAATGGGCTCCCATCTCCGAACCGGTGCTGATGGGCAAGGCCATGCTTCTGACGGAGGCCGGCCCGGCATTCGTGTCCGTCATCATGCGGCGCGACATTGCCAACATCCACGCAAGGGATGCCATCAGCATGGCGCATGTCATCAGTCTCGACGATCCGGGCGTCGACCAACTGGTTGTCAGCCTCACCCGGGACGGGTTAGGCTAATCCCTCGGATCGCCGTGTCTTACGCCAATTAAGAATAAGCGTACGCCGATAAAGCGTACGCCAACGATTGTCTACTCTGTATCTGAATAAAATCGATATTTTACACTTTGGTACCAAGAAAGATAATCCACGCATCCGCCTTCGACTCGTGGTTTTACTATAATTTTAACAAACCATTAACTCTTCCGACCTTACCTTTCTTCGCGCGGATCCCGTTCCGGGGGTCCTTCAACGGATCCCAGATTGGGGTCAGGAAAGGGATAAAAATGGCCAAGAAAGTGACCAATACTCCGAAGCTGACGATTGCCGCCGGCACGCAGACCGTCTTCTTTTCGCAGGGCATGCACTACAACAAGCGCTGAAGCCGTTCTGCGCCGACGAGCGGTTCGCTTGTCGGCGCCTCGGCTCCGCAGATGGCATCCAGCTTCATGAAAATGCGCTCTTCGAAAACGCTTGTTTTCTACCCTGGCCCGAACAAGGTCACGGCATGCAACTTCCTGACCAGAAGCGTATTTGAATGCAGCCCTGATATGGTCGGCCTTCTCGCATCGTGGGACAAATGGGCATCGACGGCGGACATTGCCCGCGCCCATGGCTGGTCGAAGTCCGAGCTGAAAGCTGTCGTTCCCCAGTTGCTCGATTTTTCCGCCCTGGTCACCGCCGGATCGCCTCTCGCCGAGCAGGAGGAACAGTTTTCGGGACAATGGAGTTGGGGGCTTCCGACGGCGCTGATGCATTTCTGCGTCCAGGACAGCGAATACATGACCATCGAGCAAGCGGAAGAGCGGCAGATGGAACGCGCCGGCTATACGCCGCAGCCGGACCTCCTGCTCAAGAATTCCGCCGGCGCCATCCAGCTGCCGAATGCACTGGAAGACAACGAACTTCTTGGCTTGATGGCGCGGCGCCGCACCAACCGCACGGCGGCTCAGCCCACCATCACGGCCAAACAGCTTTCCGATTGCCTGTTCGCCGGGCTCGGCATCATCGGTGAGACCGCCAATTGCGTCGGCACCCTGCCGCTTGGCATGACCCCTTCCGGCGGCGCGCGAAATCCCTATGAGGCCTATGTGGTCGCGCTCGGCGTCGATGGCCTCGAACCCGGTGTCTATCACTATTCCGCCGCCGATCACGACCTTGGCAGGATTTCCGCGAACCATCTGCCGAAGATCTCCGAACTGGTCGGCGGACAGGAGTGGGCTGACGCCATGCCGTGCCTGATCCTGCTTTGCGCCAGGCTCGACCGCACGATGTGGAAATATGAGGACGCCAACGCCTATCGTGTCGTGCTGATCGAGGCCGGCCATATCGGCCAGAACATCATGCTGGCGGCGACCAATCATGGCCTGTCGGCATGCCCGACAGCCGCGCTCAGTCATTCCGCGATCAAGCGGCTGCTTGGTCTCGACAGCCTCACCGACGCACCGATCTATGCCTTGACCCTCTCGACCCCGGAAAGAGATCCCTCCACCGCGGGCCAATCCATCAATTAGTCGACCAACAATGTGTATTCGGCCAGTAACGCGTTCCCAGGGTATAACCAGAGACAGGAGCAGCACGTGCCAAATCAATCCTTACGCCAGTCGGAAATCGATAGTCTTCAATATATTTCGTCGATGACCAATGAGCTCGTGCAAATGGCCGAAGCAAGCCGTTTTCCGATGATCTCCTACCTGCTGGGCATGGCCTATGCAGAGGCCTTCGACGTTCTTCGCGGCGCACGGCCAGCCAGACACGCGCAGCTCAGCGGCAACCCGCTGCACCCCAAGGCGCAGGCAAAAGACAATCGCGCCGCCCAGCCACGGAGAGCCTAACGAGATGCAATCGTCAGCATGCGCGGTGGCCGGCTCGACCTCGCGGCCAAACCGCTGGGAGACGCTGTGCGCATTGCAAAGCCTGCTGCCGCTCCTGAAGAAAGCCGCGACGGACCTGCGCCGCGCCGACATGGTCTACTGGTTCGAGCAGGCAGATGCCGAGGTCGCCAACATCATCAGGGGCCACCCCTCCGATGCAACCGCAATCCCGGCCCTGATTGCATCCTGCCCGCAGGACCGGCATCCGGTCGCGCTAGCTTGATGCATGTCGCCCGCCAAAACGCCACGCGCTCATTGGCGCCGCTGAAAATGCTCTGCTCACCAGTTTTTCAATTTCAGACCGGAACCTATTGCGCGTCTGGAATGCCAAGGGGGACCTGCACATGAACATGATAGCCAACATCAGAAGCGTCGATGCCAGGGAAAGCATTTTCAGCCGGCTCGACGTCTTGATCATCAGGCGGCCGCCATCGCCTGACGCCGCGCGAATCGAGGCCCGCCAACTCGTCTCGATGGCGATTGCCGACAGCTGCCAGGCCGACAGTCTCTGGGGTACAGTGGACGCCTTCCACGCCCATTTCGACTTCATGATGCAGACCATCGAAATCAACGGCGCCGATGCCCCGGGCCTCGGGCTGTTGCGCACGAAATGCCGTTTCTATCTCGAACAGGTCGAGGCCCTGAGCCTGTCGCTGGCCTACTGACAGGCCGCTTCGATCAAATTCGATCCTAGTTGCGCAGGCTGAACACGAACGGCGCTGTACGGCTCAGACGCGAACCGAGTTCCGGCGGCGGTGCCGGCACCGTGGCGCCTTGCAGCACGGCGAGCGCCGCACGGTCCAGATCCGCATCCCCTGAGGAACGAGAGAGCCTGGCAGACAGGACCCGGCCGGACGAGTCGACCGTGAAGGCGACATACGGCCTGCCTTCCGCGCCTCGGGCCTTGGCAGAACTGGGATAGCGCGTGTGCCGCTTGATCCAGGCACCCAGACGGGAGTCCCATTTGCTGGAGTCGCCGGAGCGCGACGTCGATTCCGCTGCCTTCGGCGCGGCGGTCCTGGCCGCGGGCCGTGCGTCGGCGCTGGCGACGGTTGCCGTCTTCGGCGGAGCCGCCTTCTCCTTCTTAAGCCGCGGCTTGGGCTTCTCGACAGGTTTTTTCGCCTTGGCCTCGACCGGTTTCTTGTCTTTGACAATTTCGACCGGTTTCGGCTGCGGCAAGGGAATGACGACGTCTGGCGTGACAGCCTCGACAACATCCGGGATGACCTCATCCGGCGGCGGCTGATCGGCCTGTTCAGCCGTTTCGGTCCGGTTGGGTTCGGCCTCGTCGGGCGCGACCGCTTCCGGCGGCTCGACAACCGGCTCCGCCTTTTCGACCGGTTCTTCAGGTGTCGGCTCGGTCGTCGGTGTCGGTTCGGTCTGATCTGGCGTCACCGCGTCCAGCGCGGCGACCTGTTCTTGTACGGCCGGCATCACCACCATCGGCGCCATCTCGATCACCTGGGCCGGTGGCGGACCGCCGTCCGCTTCGGTGACCATGGTGAGATTCTGCACTGCATAGGCGACCGCGACATGGGCTCCGAGGACCAGCGCGGCAGCACCGGCCCACAAGCCAAGGTCGCGCCAGCCGAAGCGCGACATCTGGACCGAGGGCACGGCGACCGCTTGCGTCATGGCGCCGCCGCACCGGTGGCTGTGGGCGCGGGGGCATTGGACGCGGGAGCCGTCTCCAGGCCGACCAGCGCGATCTTCAGATAGCCGGCGCCGCGCAACAGGTTCATCGCCTCCATCAGGTCGCCATAGGCGACCGCCTTGTCGGCGCGCAGGAAGATGCGCGTCTGCTTGTCACCCTTGGTCTTGGCGTCCAGCGTCGCGGCGAAAGCCGGGCGTGGCACGCCGTCATTGCCGATCGCCAGCGTCAGATCGTCCTTCAGCGTCAGGAACAGCGGTGTCTCGGGCCTCGGCGCGGGCGTTGCGGTCGAACCCGGCAGGTCGACATTGACATCCACCGTGGCCAGCGGTGCCGCGACCATGAAGATGATCAACAGCACCAGGATGACATCGATGAACGGGGTGACGTTGATCTCGTGGCTTTCCTCGAGATCGTCATCCATGGTCTGTCGGATTCTGCTTCCCATGGCGCTACTCCGCTGCCAGTGGCGCGGCCGGCGCGACGGTGCGGAAGTCGAGGTCGCGGCTGACCAGTCGTTCGACCCCTGCCGAGGCATCGGCGAGGATCTGCCGATAGCCGGCTATCGAGCGGGCGAAGACGTTGTAGATGACGACGGCCGGTATGGCCGCGACCAGGCCCATCGCGGTGGCCAGCAGCGCTTCGGCGATGCCCGGCGCGACCACGGCGAGATTGGTGGTCTGCGCCTGCGAGATGCCGATGAAGGCGTTCATGATGCCCCAGACCGTGCCGAACAGGCCGACGAAGGGCGCGGTCGAGCCGATCGTCGCCAGCACGCCGGTGCCGCGTGACATGCGCCGCGCCGCCGCCGCCTCGATGCGCGACAGGCGCGACGTAACCCGTTCCTTGAGGCCATCGCCTGAGACATGATCGAGGGCGCCGGCTGAGAGTGCGGTCTCCTCCTCGGCCGCCCGCACCAGCAGCGCGCCCGGGCCGCCGCTGCGGTCGAGGGTACTGCTGGCCTGCTTCAGCGTGGCGGCCTTGCCGATCGCCCGCACGGCGCGACGGATGCGCAGCTTGCCGCCGAAAAGCTCCAGCGACTTGGCCAGCCATATCGTCCAGGTGACGAGGGAGGCAAAGGCCAGCCCGATCATCACCGCCTTGACGACGATATCGGCCGCCATGAACATGCCCCATGGCGACAGGTCATGCGGCAAGGTCAATTCCATCGCCGTCGAAGGTCCGGCCTCGGCTGGCGCGGCCGTGTTCGGCTGGGTGCCCGGCTGCGAAGGCGCCATCCTGGCCGGCGGAGCGACTGCCGGTGCGGCGGGCGCCGGCGCAATCGGCGCTGGGGCCGTGGGAGCAGCCGGGGTGGGGGCATCAATCGCCGGCGCGGCACCGGCCGGTTGCTCCTGGGCCATCGCGCTGCCGGCCGACAGGATGACGGATGCGACCAACGCCGCCAACAAACCAGTTCTCGACAACAGCTTCTTCCTTGTTCTCACAGCGGCCAGCCGCCTTCTATTTCCCGCCGCCGCACCAGATCTCGTCACTGCACATAGCCGACAGGCTGGCCGGTGACGGGGTGCGCGAACACGCCCATCTCCACGCCGAAAATGCCTTTCAGCACATCGCTGCGCATGATCTCGCCTGGTGTGCCGCGCGTCAGCAGCTTGCCGTCCTTGAGCGCGATCAGCTCGTCGCAGTAGCGCGCCGCCATGTTGGGATCGTGCAGCACGACGACGACGCACAGGTCGCGTTTGCGGCTGAGCTCCTTGACCAGCCCGAGCACCTCGACCTGATGGGCGATGTCGAGTGCCGAGATCGGCTCGTCGAGCAGCATGACGCCGGCGTTCTGCGCCACCAGCATGGCGAGCCAGGCGCGCTGGCGCTCGCCGCCCGACAATTCGTCCACCAGCCGGTCGGCAAAACCTTCCATGTCGGTCAGGGCCAGCGCCTCCTCGACATGCTGCCTGTCCTGCGCGCGGAAACGGCCAAGCGCGCCGTGCCAGGGATAGCGTCCCAACGTCGCCAGTTCGCGCACGGTCAGGCCGGTCGCCGCCGGTGTCGTCTGCGGCAGATAGGCAAGCGCGCGGGCAAATTCGCGGGCGCCCCATTGCGGCAGCGGACGCTTGGCGAAAGTGATGGCGCCTGAACTCGCCGGCTGCTGGCGCGCCATGAGCTTGATCAGCGTCGACTTGCCCGAACCATTGTGGCCGATCAGCCCGTAGACGCGCGAGCGCTCCAGTTCGAGCGAGACCGGACCGAGCAGCGTCCGCTCGCCGACGGCAAAGCGCACCGCGTCGATATGGAAGGCAGTCTGGGCATCAATTCCAGCCATGCTCATGGCTTTTCTCCAGTGCGGCCGCCCGCATTTCCAGATTCCGGCTTTCGACGGCTCATGCCCGGTTGACTATGAAACATGACCTTACTAGTCAACATTGAAGATGACTGCAACGATCAACAAATCGTCGCGACCGGCAATATCGACATGAAATTTGGAAAAGGGGGCGCAGGATGATCTCGGGACGTGGACTGATTTGGCAGGACCGGATGGCGCGAAAGCGCCTGCTGATCGCAGCGGTGTCGGTGCCGGCCCTGCTTGGCTGCGGCCATGCCCTGGCCCAGGAGACGGTCACCACCACCCTGGACCCGATCAACGTCCAGGAACGTGTCGAAAGCGCCTTCGGGCCGGTCAAGGGCTACGTGGCCACCAAGGGCTCCACCGGCACCAAGACCGACACGCCGCTGATCGAGACGCCCCAGTCGATATCGGTGATCACCAAGGACCAGATGGAAGCACAGGCGATCGACAACCTCGGCGGCGTTCTGCGCTACACGCCCGGCGCCACCGGCGATCTCTACGGCACCGACAATCGCGGCCTCGGCCTGCAGTTGCGCGGCATTTCGAACGCCAACGGCGTCTTCTACAGGGACGGGCTACAGCTCAAGGAGAGCAATTTCACCCTGTTCACCGCACTCGATTCCTATGGCGCGGAACGCTACGAGGTGCTGCGCGGACCAGCGTCGGTGCTCTACGGCCAGGCTAGCCCCGGCGGCATCATCAACTATGTCAGCAAGCGGCCGACCGAGGAAAACCTGCGCGAGATCGAACTCGGTGGCGGCAGCTTCAATCGCTATGAAGGCAAGTTCGATTTCAGCGGTGCCGTGAACGCCGACAAGTCGCTGCTGTTTCGCCTCACCGGTGCCGCTCACATGGGCGACACGCAGACCGATTTCGTCAAGGACGACCGCATCTTCATCGCCCCGGCGATCACCTGGCAGCCCGATGCCGACACCAGCCTGACCATCCTCGCCAACTATCAGCGCGACCGCTCGGGATGGGCGATGCAGTACCTGCCTGCTTACGGCACGGTCGTACCGGGCAAGGACGGCAAGTACCTGCCGAACAGCATGTTCGTCGGCGAACCCGGCTTCGACTCCTACAACAACGACCAGGCCTCGATCGGCTACGAATTCGATCACCGTTTCAACGAAACCTGGCAGGTGCGACAGCATGCCCGCTACGTCCACCTCACTCACACCGAGGAGGGCGTCTTTGGTGGCGGACTGACGGACTCGAACGGCCTGGAACCTTCAAGCGGCGACTACTACCGTTACGCAGATGCCGGCGGCACCAAACTCAGCGGCGTCACCATCGACAACCAGGCACAAGCCGATTTCGACACCGGGCCGCTTGCCCACACGCTGCTCGTCGGCCTCGACTACAAACGCTACACTTACCGCGACTATGCCTCGGAAGGGACCGTCGAGGACGGTTTCAACATCTTCGATCCGGTTTACGGGTACCCGATCACCGATCTGACGCCCTACACCGATACCGACACCACCCAGCAGCAGGTCGGTCTCTATGCCCAGGACCAGGTCAAGTTCGGCAACTGGCGGCTGACCCTTGGCGGCCGCCAGGATTGGTCGGACGCCAAGGTCTACGACAATCTGGCCGGCGGCTACATTCCCGAGCAGAAGGACAACGCCTTCACCAGCCGCGCCGGCCTGGTCTATCTCGCAGACAACGGCCTGGCACCCTATGTCAGCTATTCCGAATCGTTCCAGCCGGTGGCCGGCGCCGACAGCGACGGCAATCTGTTCGTGCCCGAGACCGGCAGGCAGTACGAGATCGGGCTGAAATACCAGCCGACTGGCTGGAATTCCTTCATTACGGCATCGGTTTTCGACCTGACCCGACAGAATGTCGTGCGTTCCGGTAATGAGGGCTCGCCCAACGATCTGTTCCAGACCGGTGAGATCCGTTCGCGCGGCGTGGAATTCGAGGCCGTTGCCAGCCTCGATTCCGGCTTCGACCTGAGAGCGGCCTACACCTATCTCGACACGAAGATCACCAGGGCGACCGCTGTCGAAGACGTCAACGGCGTCTGGGTCAGCAACGAGGGCAACACGCCCTTCGGCGTGCCGGCCCATTCCGCATCGCTTTGGGCCAATTACACCTTCATGAGCGGCAAGCTCGAAGGTCTCGGCCTGGGCGCCGGTGTCCGCTATGTCGGCTCGACCTATGGCGACGACGCCAACAGCTTCAAGGTTCCGTCGGTCGTGCTCGCCGACGCGGCGGTGCATTACGCCTGGCAGAACGCCACGCTCAGCCTCAATGCCAGCAATCTGTTCGACAAACGCTACGTCGCCTCCTGCTTCTCCTCGGGCTTCGGCTGCTTCTACGGCGAGGGCCGCAGGATCAACGGTTCGGTGAAATACACATGGTAGAAGCAATGTGGCGGGCCGGCCCAAAATGGCGGCGCTGACACGGCGCCAGTATCTTGCCGGCCTCGCCGCGACCGGTCTCGCTTTGCCGGGCGGCACGGCACGCGCGGCACCTGCCCGCGTCGTCTGCCTGGAATGGACATCGGCCGAAATGGTGGTCTCGCTCGGCGTGTCGCCGCTCGCCGTCGGCGACACCAGGGGTTATGGCGACTGGGTCCAGGGCCCGGCGCTGCCGCAGGCCACCATCGACCTGGGGTCGCGCAGCGAGCCCAATCTCGAACTGCTTCGGGAATTGCGGCCCGACCTGATCGTCGGCGCCTATGGCTATGGCTTGGACGAGAACAGCTTCACCAGATTGGCGCCGACCTTCAATGTGCCGTTCTACAGCGGCAAGGCTCCACCTTACGCGCAGGCGCAGCAGGTGACGCTGCAGCTTGGCAACATGCTTGGCCGTGGGACGGAAGCAGAAAACCTTGTCGGGCGCACCGAAGCCTCGATCGCCCAAGCGCGTGCCAGGCTGGAGCGGGCGGTGCAAAAACCGGTCTGCGTCGTCAGCATGTTCGACGATCGCCATGTCCGCGTCTACGGCGCCGGCAGCCTGCTGCAGGACGTCCTCGACCGGCTCGGCCTCGTCAATGCCTGGACCGGCGCCACCAATGAATGGGGTTTTTCGACGGTCGGCATCGAGGAACTGGTCGCCGTCGGCGAGGCGCGACTGATCTCGCTCGATCCGATCCCGCCGCACGTCAGGATCAGGATCGCCCGCAACTCGCTCTGGGCCAATCTGCCCTGCGTCCGGAACGGCCAGGTGCGGACCATTCCGCCGGTCTGGCCGTTCGGCGGTCTCACTGCTGTCGGGCGTTTCGCCGAATTCGTGGCAGCGGCATGATCGCTCAGGCAATGTCCCTGCCGCGACAGCGCGACGGCATCGGCGCGCTCATCCTGCTGGTGGCCGTGCCCGCGGGTCTGGCGCTGGTGCTGAGCGTCATCGATCTCATCCACCTTCTGCCGGCGCACCTGTGGTGGCAGGCGCTCACCGCCCCCGACACATCCGATCCAGTGCAGTTGCTGTATCGCTATGCTTTCCTGCCACGTGTCGCCGTCAGCGTGCTGGCCGGCGCGGCGCTCGGTCTCGCCGGTGTCGTCATGCAGCATGTGCTGCGCAACCCGCTGGCCGAGCCGACCACGATCGGCACCAATGCCGGAGCAAGCCTCGCTTTGGCGGCCGCCACCCTCTACGCACCATGGCTGCTGGAAGGCGGCCGTGAAGGGGTGGCGCTGGCTGGCGGCGCTCTCGCCACATCAGCCGTTTTCGCACTGGCGCGCGGGCGCAGCTTTTCGCCAGTGTCGATCATCATCGCCGGCCTCGTCGTCAGCCTCAGTTTCGGTTCGGCCGGCGCGCTGCTGATGGCGCTCAACCGCGAATACACCGAGGAGCTGTTCATCTGGCAGAGCGGCTCGCTGGTGCAGAATGGCGATGCGGCCGTCGTTGCTCTGGCGCCGTGGCTGCTGGCCGGCATCTGCGCCGCGTTCCTGCTCTGGCGGCCGCTACGCCTGCTCGATCTCAGCGACGACGGCGCGGCATCGCTCGGCACCCGCCCGGCCGTCATCCGCCTTGCCGGCATGGCTGTCGCCGTCTCGCTTGGCGCGTTGGTCGTCGCCGAGGTCGGCGTCATCGGGTTCGTGGCGCTCGCTGCCCCGGCGCTGGCGCGGCTGGCCGGAGCGCGCACGCTTGGCCGCCGCCTGGTCTGGTCGCCGCTGGTCGGCGGCGCCCTGCTCTGGTTCACCGACCGTCTGGTGCAGCATCTGCCGTTCGCCGGCGAAATCCCCGCCGGCACCGCGACCGCTTTGCTCGGCGCGCCGCTGCTGCTGTTCCTGTTGCCGCGAATGCGAACCACCCCCGAAAGGCAGGCCGATATGATGTCGTCCGTACGCCTGCCGACAAACGGCCTGCCGTTGATCGCCGGCCTGCTGGCGCTCATCCTCGCGGTTGTCGTCGCAATGGGCTTTGGCCGTGGCGCAGGCGGTTGGCACTGGATCGCATCCGAGGATTTGACCGAGCTGCTTGCCCTGCGCGCGCCTCGCGTCGTCGTCGCCCTGTCGGCGGGCGTCCTGCTCGCGGTCGCCGGCACGCTGATGCAGCGCATGACCGGCAACCCGATGGCAGCACCCGAAGTGCTCGGCATTTCCGGCGGCGCCTCTTTCGGCGTGCTGGCGCTGCTGTTGCTCAGCGACGGCTTCGACCGCGCGGCAATGCTCGGCGCCGCACTCGCGGGCGCCTTGCTGGCGCTGACGATCGTCGTGCTGGTCGGGCGGCGCAATGCACTGTCGCCGGCGCGGCTGCTGCTTGCCGGCGTCGCCGTGGCGACGGTCGCGTCGGCCTTCGCCGCGCTGCTTCTGGCCAGCGGCGATCCGCGCACGGGCTTCCTGCTCGCCTGGCTATCGGGATCGACCTATCGCGCAACGCCCAATGATGCCTTCACTGCCGCTGCGGTCGCGGTCGCCGTCCTCGCGCTGGCGCCGCTGACGGCGCGCTGGCTCGATATAGTGCCGCTCGGCGAAACTGCCGCGCGTGGCCTTGGCCTGCGGCTTGGACGGGTTCGCGCCATTCTGCTGGCACTTACCGCGCTGGCCACCGCAACCGCGACATTGGTCATCGGCCCGCTGAGCTTCGTCGGCCTGATGGCGCCGCATCTCGCGCGCATGCTCGGCTTCCGCCGTGCCGTGCCGCAGCTTCTGGCCTCGGCCATGACAGGCGGGCTGATCCTCGTTGCCGCCGACTGGGTAGGCCGGACGCTGATCTTTCCCTGGCAGGTGCCGGCCGGGCTCATCGCCGCCTTCGTCGGCGGCCCCTATTTCATGGCGCTGATGTGGAAAGGCAGGCAATGAGTCGGCCCTGGCATATTGCCGGCCCTGCCCTGCCGATTGTAAGCAGCGCCCATCGATGGCGGCCGGTGCCCTCGCCGCGTCCATCAAGACAGCTTGCGGTTCACCTCGATGATCAGACGTTTCCTG
Source organism: Mesorhizobium sp. XAP4 (assembly GCF_029269325.1). Classification (NCBI taxonomy): domain Bacteria; kingdom Pseudomonadati; phylum Pseudomonadota; class Alphaproteobacteria; order Hyphomicrobiales; family Phyllobacteriaceae; genus Mesorhizobium; species Mesorhizobium sp. XAP4. Next base: position 157,025 of record NZ_JARIXW010000002.1, read on the forward strand.
CCCTGGAAGGGGCTGTTCGCGCTCGACTTCTCCTGCGCGGTGCTGGCCGGCCTGCTCGAACTCGGCTTTCCCATGGCGGTCCGCACCTTCGTCGACCAGCTCCTGCCACGGCAGGACTGGACGCTGATCATCATCGCCTCGGCCGGGCTGCTGGTAATCTATCTGCTCAACACGGTGCTGATGGCGGTCGTCACCTATTGGGGCCACATGCTTGGCATCAACATCGAGACCGAGATGCGGCGCAAGAGCTTCGATCATCTGCAGAAACTGTCGTTCCGCTTCTACGACAACCACAAGACCGGCCATCTCGTCGGTCGCGTCACCAAGGATCTCGAGGAGATCGGCGAGATCGCGCATCATGGCCCCGAGGACCTGTTCATCGCCATCATGACGTTCGCCGGCGCCTTCGTGCTGATGTTCACGGTCAACATGCATCTGGCGCTGATCACGGCGGTGATCGTGCCTCTGATCGCCTGGGTGACGATGCGCTACGGCGACCGCATGGAGCGCAACTGGCAGGCGCTCTACCGGCGTGTCGGCGATTTCAACGTCCGCATCGAGGAGAATGTCGGCGGCATGCGCGTCGTCCAGGCCTTCGCCAACGAGGAGCATGAGCGCACGCTGTTCGCGCATGACAACCAGCGCTACCGCCAGACCAAGCTCGACGCCTACCGCATCATGTCGGCCAGCAATTCGCTGAACTACATGGGCATAAGGCTGATCCAGCTCGTGGTCATGATTGCCGGCAGCTACCTCGTCATCACGGGAGGCCTGAGCAATGGCGGCTTCGTCGGCTTCCTGCTTTTGGTCGGCGTCTTCGTGCGGCCGATCGAGAAGATCAATTCGGTGATCGAGACCTATCCAAAAGGCATTGCCGGCTTCCGCCGCTACACAGAGTTGCTCGACACCGAACCCGACATCGCCGACCGGCCCGGTGCCGTTACCGCCAGCGGCCTCAAGGGCTCCATCGAATATCGCGGTGTGAGCTTCGGCTACGGCGACGGCAAGCCGGTGCTCAGGGATATCGATCTCACCATCCGCGCCGGCGAAACCATCGCCTTCGTCGGGCCGTCAGGTGCCGGCAAGACCACCATATGCTCGCTGCTGCCGCGGTTCTACGAAGTCAGCGCCGGGCGGATCAGCATCGACGGCATCGATATCAGGGACATGACGCTCGCTTCGCTGCGCGGCCAGATCGGCATCGTCCAGCAGGATGTCTTCCTGTTCGGCGGCTCAATCCGCGAAAACATCGCCTATGGCCGTCTCGGCGCCTCCGACGACGCCATCGCCGATGCCGCGCGGCGGACGCAGCTCGACGGCATGATATCAGGCCTGCCGGCCGGTTATGACACGATCATCGGCGAGCGCGGCGTAAAACTGTCCGGCGGCCAGAAGCAGCGGCTGGCGATCGCCCGCATGTTCTTGAAGAACCCGCCGATCCTGATCCTCGACGAGGCGACGTCGGCGCTCGACACCGAGACCGAGCGCGAAATCCAGAAGTCGTTGGCCGAACTTGCCGAAGGCCGAACCACGCTGGTCATCGCACACCGGCTGGCAACGATCCGCGGCGCCGACCGCATCGTCGTCGTCTCGGAGTCGGGCGTCGTCGAGCAGGGGTCGCACAGCGAACTGATCCGTGCCGGCGGAATCTATCGACGCCTGCACGACGCCCAGCATCTGGTGTCATCGCGTTGATCCACTATGGTAGCCGCCAAAGCAGGGAGCGCCCGGATGATCAAGGCAACGCCCTTCGACTTTCCCTTTGACGGCAGGCTGGTGGCCGAAAACACCGCGCTGATCGTCATCGACCTGCAGCAGGATTTCCTGTCGACGACGGGCTACTTCGCCAGGCAGGGCTATGACCCGTCGCCTCTGAGGGCGATCCTGCCGACGGTGAGCCGGCTGATCGCGGCCGCGCGCAAGGCCGGCGTCAGGGTCATCCATACCAGGCAGGGCTATAGGGCCGACATGGCCGATATGACGCCTTACGAAAAATGGCGCCGCAAGCGCTCCGGTCTCGACGGCACCGATATCCTGCTGCGCTCGGGCACGGGGTTCCAGATCGTTCCGGAGATCGACGTGGCACCGCACGACATCATCGTCGACAAGACCTGCAACAGCGCCTTCATTTATACGGATTTCGAGCTTGTGCTCCGCGCGCAAGGCATCACGCATCTCATGTTTTCCGGATGCACGACGGATGTCTGCGTCCACACCACGCTGCGCGAAGCCTGCGACCGCAACTTTCAATGCCTGACGATTTCCGACGCCTGCGCCAGCGGCGACAAACAAGCCCACGAGGCCGCGCTTCATATGGTGACGGTCGAAGATGGCGTCTTCGGCGCGCTGGCGGATTCGGGCGCTGTCATTGAAGGCCTGTCGCGGCTTGGCGACAGGTCCGAGGCAACAAAAGGCTGAAGGACTTCAGCCCGTTGCGCGCGTCTCCAATCCTGCACGAGACGCATATGCTCCAGGCTGGAATGCCTCGTGTTCGCGAAGCGCCAGCGAATTGCGCAGCAGGGCGATCGTTTCCCGGCCGAGCGTTGCGATCTCGCGTGGCGTGTCGACGCCGACAATCATGAATTCATCGATCCCGAGGGCTGCATAGGCAAGCAGCGACAGGGCGGCCTGGGCTGGCGGCCCGGCAACATCGACCGCCTTGTGGCCGGAGGCGGAAGCACCCTGGTGAATCCCGACCGGAAGCGCGAAGCGCAGCTTGCCGGCCCGGCCATGTTCGGCGGCGGAGCGACGCACCCGCTCCATCAATTGCCGGATCTCGTCGATCGAGCCCGGCGCCAGTTCAAAGACATCGGCATGCCGGCCGGCCACCTTGAGCGCCGTTCCGGACTGCCCGCCCATGCGGATGACCAGGTCGGCGCCATGCGGTCCCTTGCGCGGCACGTAGGCGCCCTTGATGCTGTAGAACGTTCCTTCGTGGTCGAAGGGCCGGTCGTTCGACCACAGCCGCTTCAGCAGCACCAGATATTCGTCTATTCGCTGCCAGATGACGGTGTGCCCGACCGGCCGTGTTTCGGCGTCGGCATCGCTCAGCGGCTCGCTGATCATTCTCAGCGCCAGGCGTCCGCCGCTTTGCCTGTCGATCGACGCCAGTTGGCGGGCCGCCACGGTCGGTTCGACCACGCCCGCCCAATGGGTGAGCACGACTTCCAGCGACGAGGTGCGATCGAGCACCTGGGCCGCAAGATCCATGTTGGTCAGCAGTCCGGCCGAATCGTCGACGACGATCTTGCGGAAGCCGCCGTCCTCGATCAGCCCGAGCTTGGTCGCGGTCTCGGCAAAGTCGTAGAAAAAGGGAACTGCGGCATCGGCGGTCTTGCCGGGAATATGCGTGAACTCGATCGGCATTGCCATGTCCTCCGTGGTGTCGGGCGCGCGAAAGCACGCCGAGGATTCGGTTCATTCAACTCCAATTGCCTGTAAGTGGTGGGGCAGCTAACCCCGGTCGATCTGACGACTCAGGGAATAAGACCCAGAACAACGGCCCCGGTGAACACGAACGCAAGGGCAAAGACGAGATAGGCGAAAGCCCCGGCATAGGCCGGGCGGAAGGTCTGGGCATTGGCCGCCCGCTGACCACTGCGATCCGTCTGGGCGTTCTGGATATAGGACATATCGACCTCCGTCTCGTCGGTTAATCTATAAAACTTGTAGACTTTGTCGATTGCTATTTTTCGGTCAAATCTAGAATAATTTTCTCTTAGGTGACGGGAAGTTGGTAGCCACTTGCTTACAGGGGCACTCGGGCGGCCGATCCGTATGGCGCGTCCGTTTTCGGGTCTGCGTCCGAATGGACCTATGGCCTTGCCCTCGCGGCACTCAATTCGTGGATTGGCCGCCCGGCGCCGGCGCGGTAGCATCACCCAACCAGCAAAGCGAAATCGTCACATAAGGGGCAAAAAAAATGGGCACAAGACTGGCCGGCAAGGTCGCCATCATTTCGGGCGGCGCGACGGGAATGGGTGGAGCAGCCTCGGAGTTGTTCGCCGCCGAAGGCGCCAAGGTGGCGATCATCGACCGCAACGGCGAGGCGGCCGCCGCAACCGCAGCGACAATCAGGGCACGCGGCCATGTCGCCGAGCATTTTGTCGCCGACGTCTCCGACGAGGCACAGGTCGAAGCCGCCGTGAAGGGTGCTATCGAAAAACTCGGGCCCATCACCGTGCTGTTCAACCACGCCGGCACCATCGTGATAAAGCCCTTCCTGGAGACCACGGTGCAGGAATGGGATTGGCTGCATGCCGTCAATGTGCGCTCGATGTTCCTGATGACGCGCGCCGTTTTGCCCGGCATGATTGCGGCGGGCGGCGGCTCGATCGTCTGCACCTCGTCGATCTCGGCGGTGGCGGCTACTCCCAACGAAGTGCTCTACGACACCACCAAGGGCGCTTGCCACATGTTCGCCCGCGCCATCGCCGTCGAGTTCCGCGACCGCAACATCCGCTGCAACGCCGTCTGCCCGGGCTTCATCCGCACGCCGCACGGCCTGCGCGAGGTTGCCGACCTCGGCAGGCTCGGCGTCGATGTCTCGGACGCAGCGCTGGCCGCGCAGCAGGGCCGCATCGGCGAGCCGGAAGAGGTGGCGAGGGCGGCGCTTTACCTGGCCAGCGACGAGTCGAGCTTCGTCAACGGCACGCATCTGTTCGTCGACAACGGTTTTACCGCGATGTGAGGCGACGCCTGGCGCCCTTCCTCTCCCCCGTCGATCGGGTGAGAGGTGTCGAGCGCAGCTCGACGGAGTGGGGGTCGACGGAGTGGGGGCGACCCTTGGGCGCGGTGCAGGAAGATTCTTGCGCCTAGTGGCCTTCCTATGTCCGTCGCGACGGTTGCCGGGTGGTTCCCCCACTCCGTCGCGGCTTCGCAGCGCCACCTCTCCCCCCTCCGGAGGGAGAGGAAATGGCACCAAGCCCTGCTTGCTAACGCTCCTCCCTGCGAAATGGCTTGAGCAGCGCCGACGGCGCCACCGCGTTGCGCGACATCACAGCCATGGCGACGATGGTGAAGATGAACGGCAGCATCAGGAACGCCTCGTAGGGGATGTGTCCGAGCCCGCTCGCCTGCATGCGCAGCTGCAAGGCATCGACGAAGGCGAACAGAAGTGCCGCACCCGCCGAGCGCCATGGATCCCAGCGGCCGAAGACGACCAGCGCGATGGCCACCCAGCCGCGCCCGGAGACGACGCCGAAGGTGAAGGCGTTGAACTGCGCCATCGACAGGAAGGCGCCGGCCAGCCCCATCAGCGCGCCGCCGAGGACAACCGCCTGGAAGCGTGTGGCGATGACACTGACACCGGCCGAATCCGCGGCACGCGGATTTTCACCGACCATGCGCACCGACAGGCCCCATGGCGTGCGGTAGAGTATGAAAGCGGCCAAGGGAATGGCCAGGATCGCCATGTAGACCAGCGCGAACTGGTTGAACACCGCCGGCCCGAGCACCGGAATGTCGGACAGGATCGGGATCGGCAGCGTCTGAAAACCATTGATGTTGGGCGGCACAGACTGCTGGCCGAAGATCAGCCGGTAGAGGAAATAGGCAAGGCCCGACGAGAACAGCGTCACGCCGATGCCGCAGACATGCTGGCTGAGGCCGAGCACCACCGTGAACAACGCATGCAGCGCACCCATCAGCATGCCGGTCAGCACCGCCGCCAGCACGCCGAGCCACAGGCTGCCGCTGAGGCTGGCAGCGGTGAAGCCTGTCATCGCCGACAAAAGCATGATGCCTTCGATGCCGAGATTGAGCACGCCGGCCCGTTCCGAGAACATTTCGCCCAGCGTTGCAAAAGCCAGCGGCGTGGCGATACGAATGATCGCGGCCAGAAAACCGACCTGCAAGATCTGTTCGAACACCGCGCTCATCGGGCAACCCCGACGCGGCGGATGCGATAGGCGGTGAACAGCAGCGCCACCAGCATGGCGAGCAGTGCAGTGCCCTGGATGACATCGCTGAGGAAGGCCGGCACGCCGGTCGCCCGCGACATCGCCTCGGCGCCGGTCATCACGGCGGCAAGGAAGATCGCCGCCGGCACGACGCCAAGCGGGTTGAGCCGCGCCAGCATGGCAACGACGATGCCGGAATAGCCGTAGCCCGGCGAGATGTCGCTCATCACCTGGAAATGCACGCCGCCGACCTCGCCGACGCCGGCCAGTCCGGCCAGCGCGCCGGACAGCAGCGCTGTCGAGATCAGCACGCGCTCGACATGGATGCCGCCATATCTGGCCGCTTCCGGGTTTTCGCCGGTGACCCTTATCCTGAAGCCGAGCGTGGTGCGCACGATCAGGAACCAGATCAGCGGTGCCGCCAGCAGCGCCACGATAACGCCGAGATGCAGCCTTGTACCTTCGATCAGCACAGGGAAATTGGCCGAATCCTCTATCGGCGGCGAGATCGGATAGCCGCTGAAGGAGTCCTTCCACGGTCCTTCGATCAGCGCCATCAGCGCGTAGTAGATGACCGAGTTGAGCAGCAGCGAACTGACGACATCGTCGACCTTGAATTTTACCCTGAGGGTCGCCGGCACCAGCGCGACCGCGGCCCCGGCCGCAGCGCCTGCGACCGCCATCAACACCATGGCGAGCGGTCCCGGCATCGGGATGGCGCCGACAAAGCAGCTGGCCACCGCGCCGGCCAGCAATTGACCCTCGGCGCCGATGTTCCAGAATTTTGCCCGGAAGGCGACCGCCACCGCCAGTCCGGTGAAGATCATCGGCGCGGCGCGCACCATCGTTTCGGTGATCGCATAGCTGTCGCCCAGCGAGGCCGTGAACATCACGCCATACGCATCGAGCACGCCGGCGCCGGCCAGCGCGATCAGGCCACTGCACAGGACAAGCGTCGCGCCGATAGCCAGCAGCGGCAAAGCGAGGTTGAACCAGGCCGGCGTAGAGGTGCGGACTTCCAGGCGAAACATCAGCTGTGCCCCTCCGCCCCGGTCATCATCAGGCCGAGCTGTGCGATCGTTGCATCGGCGCTGTCGAGCGTGCCGACAATGCGGCCCTCATACATCACCGCGATGCGATCGCAGAGCACCAGCAGCTCTTCCAGATCCTCGCCGATGACGATGATGCCGCAGCCCTTGGCCCGCATGTCGAGGAACTTTTCGTGGATGAAACGCGCCGCGCCGATATCGAGCCCGCGCGTCGGTTGCGAGACGATCAGAACCTTCGGGTCGAAAGCGAGTTCGCGCGCCAGAAGGGCCTTCTGCAGATTGCCGCCGGACAGCGCTCCCGCGCGGGTCATCGGCCCAGGGCACCTGATATCATAGGCCTTGATCTGCTCTTCCGCGAAGGCGCGGATCGCATCCGGCTTGAGCAGGCCTCTGCTGCTGAACGCGGCGGTGCCGATGCGCGGCAACACCATCGAATCCGCGAGCGGCAGGTTGGTAACCAGCCCCGTCGTCATACGGTCTTCCGGGATACGGCCGAGACCGAGCGCCTGCACCTCGCGGGGCGAAAAGCGTGAGACTTTCTGGCCGGCGATCGTCATCCGGCCGGCGTCAGGTACGCGCACGCCGGAGATGACCTCCGCCAGCGCGCGCTGGCCATTGCCCGACACGCCGGCAATGCCGAGGATTTCGCCTGCACGCACGGCAAGCGACACGTCGCGCAGCGCCGTACCCGAATGACGCGAGGTGGAAATGCCATTGAGGGTGAGCACAGCGGCACCCGGCGTCGATGGTCCCCGCGCCGGCGGCACGATCTCATGGCCGCACATCAGTTGCGCCATTGCGGACGATGTCGTGTTGGCGGGATCGTCGACGCGGCCGGCGACGCGCCCATGCCGCAGCACGGTGCAGCGATGCGTCAGTGCCCGCACCTCGTTGAGCTTGTGCGAGATGAAGATGATGCCGAGCCCTTGCGCCGCCATCGACCGCAACGCCGAAAACAGCCCGTCGACCTCGCTCGGCGCCAGCACCGCCGTCGGCTCGTCGAGGATCAAGAGCCTGGCGCCGCGAAACAGTGCCTTGACGATTTCGAGCCGCTGCTGCTCGCCGACCGACAGCGCCGAGACCGGAAGATCGGGATCAAGCGTCAGCCCATGCTGGCGGCCGATCTCGGCCAGCCGCGCCAGCCCGCCGGCGCGGTCGATCCGCCCTGTCTTGCCGGGAATGCCTATCAGCAGGTTCTCCAGCACCGTCAGCCTTGGCGCCAGATGAAAATGCTGGTGCACCATGCCGATGCCGGCGGCTAGCGCATCGGCGGAACTTGTGATCCGCACCGGCCTGCCCTGGATGAGAATCTCGCCGGCGTCGGGCGCATAGGCGCCGAACAGCACATTCATCAGCGTCGTCTTGCCGGCGCCGTTCTCGCCCAGCAACCCGAGGATTTCGCCGGGCGCGACGCTGAGATCAACGGCCTCGTTCGCCTTGACGGCGCCGAAGCTCTTGGTGATGCCGCGCATTTCGATGAGGGGGGCGGACAAGGGGGCTCCTGAACGGACGGGCTTTGCGATTCAGCTTTGATTGAGAGGAATACGCTGCACCCCCCTCTGGCCTGCCGGCCATCTCCCCCTCAAGGGGGAGATTGGATGTCATATCGGCTTTCGCCAATTTTCTTGAAAGAACAGCGCGTCGCCGAAACTGCTAATCTCCCTCCTTGAGGGGGAGATGTCCGGCAGGACAGAGGGGGGCGCCTAGCGCCAGCCCCTCAAACCAGAACTCAATCCGAAACCGGCGTGTTCTCGTCCACGTCGACGCGGAAATTGCCTTCGAGGATCTCGGCTTTCTTCTTTTCGACCAGCTCCTTCACATCAGCCGGCAGCGTCTTGTCGAACTTGTGGTAAGGCGCCAGATGCGAGCCGCCCTTGGCCATGCGCGAGAAGTCGCCATAGTCCTGCGCGGTGAAGACGCCGGCCTTGACCAGCTTGATCGCCTGTTCGACCGTCGGATACATGTCCCAGACCGGGCCGGTGATGACCGTATCCGGGCCGAGACTCGATTGGTCGGACATGTTGGAGATGGCAAGGATCTTCTTGTCGACCGCCGCTTCGATGACACCGAAGCGCTCGGCATAGATGACGTCGACACCGGCGTCGATCTGCGCGACCGCCGCTTCCTTGGCCTTGGGCGGATCGAAGAACGAGCCGATGAAGGCGACCTTCTTCTTGATGTTCGGGTTGACCTCCTTGGCGCCGGCGAAGAAGGCGTTGACCAGCCGGTTCACTTCCGGAATGCCCATCGCCGCGACGGCGCCGATCGTGCCCGACTTCGACATCTTGCCGGCGATCATGCCGGAGAGATAGGCGGGCTCGTGGATCCAGTTGTCGAACACGCCGAAATTCGGTTCTGCGGGCCCAGCACCGGAGCCGAACAGCCAGGCGGTCTTCGGGAACTGCTTGGCGGTGCGGCGCGATTCACGCTCGGCGGCGAAGGCATCACCCAGCACCAGCTGGTAGCCGCCTTGCGCGTATTCGCGCATGACGCGGCTGAAATCGGCGGTCTGCACCTTCTCCGACCATTTGTATTCGATGCCGAGTTCCTTCTCGGCCTTCTGCAGGGCGACATGGATCTGGTTGTCCCATGGCTCCTCGATCGGCGTGGCGAAGATCGCCGCCACCTTCAGTTTCTTGTCCTTGCCGAAGGCTGCACCCGGCAGCACTGCCGCAGCCAGGCCAAGCGCGCCCAACTCCAGCACATTGCGTCGCGAAAGCCCTTCGCGTGCGGATTGAAATCTGTTCTTTCGGTTTTCCATTGCATTCCCCTCTGTTCGACAGCCGTGTCGAGCCGGCTGTTCTAAAAATCAGACGAGGAACTATGGAACGGGTCCGGACTTTTGTCCACGTGGTCAAATTTGACCGCACCGGATTCTCGAAGTCAGCCGGAGAGACTTGCCGATCAGACCCGTTCCAGTGCGATCGCGATGCCCTGGCCGACGCCGATGCACATGGTGGCAAGCGCATACCGGCCGCCGCGCTCGCGAAGCTCCAGCGCCGCCGTGCCGGATATGCGGGCGCCCGACATGCCCAGGGGATGGCCGAGCGCGATGGCGCCGCCATTCGGGTTGACGTGTTCGGCGTCCTCGGCAATGCCGAGCTGGCGCAGCACGGCGATGCCTTGCGAGGCAAAGGCCTCGTTGAGCTCGATGACGTCGAACTGTTTTGGCGTCAGGCCAAGCCGCGCGCAGAGTTTTTGCGTCGCCGGCAGCGGGCCGATGCCCATGATGCGCGGCGCCACGCCGGCGGCAGCCACGCCGAGGATGCGGGCGATCGGCGTCAGCCCATACTTTTTCACCGCCGCCTCGGAGGCAACGATCAGCGCCGCCGCGCCGTCATTGACGCCGGAAGCATTGCCGGCCGTCACCGTGCCGCCCTGCCGGAACGGCGTCGGCAGCTTGGCCAGCGCCTCGACCGTTGAGCCTGCGCGGGGGTGTTCATCCTTGCTGACAATGAGCGCATCGCCCTTGCGCTGCAGGATGGTCACTGGGGTGATCTCCTTCGCCAATCTTCCATTGGCTTGTGCGGCGACGGCCTTGTTCTGGCTGCGCACTGCGAAGGCGTCCTGGTCGGCCCGCGACACCGAAAAATCCTCGGCGACGTTCTCGCCGGTTTCCGGCATGGAATCGACGCCATACTGCTTCTTCATCAGCGGGTTGACGAAGCGCCAGCCGATGGTGGTGTCGTAAATCTCGGCATTGCGCGAGAACGCCGTGTCGGCCTTGGGCATGACGAAGGGTGCCCGGCTCATCGATTCGACGCCGCCCGCGATCATCAGCTCCGCCTCGCCGGCCTTGATGGCTCGGGCGGCAATGGTCAGCGCATCCATGCCGGAGCCGCACAGGCGATTGACGGTCGAGCCCGGGACCTCCTTTGGCAGCCCGGCCAGCAGCAGCGCCATGCGCGCTACGTTGCGATTGTCCTCGCCGGCCTGGTTGGCGCAGCCATAGACGACATCGTCGATCGCCTGCCAGTCGATGCCCGGATTGCGCTCGGCCAGCGCCCTCAGCGGTATCGCGCCAAGATCGTCCGATCGCACCGAAGACAGCGAGCCACCGAAGCGGCCGATCGGCGTGCGGATGTAGTCGCAGATATAGGCCTCGGCCATGTCATGCAGCCTTTGCTTTTCCGGTTCCCTCATGCGCCGCCTTGGTGCGGGCCTGCAGGTCGCGCAATGTCTTCAATTCGAGTTCGCTTGGCGCCGGTGTTTCGTCAAGCGCCTCCGCGAACTTTACCACCCAGCCACAGCTCTCCTGCACCTGCTGGCGGGTGACGCCCGGATGCAACGACACGACGGTGAATTCCTTGGTCACCGGATCCGGCTTCCAGATGGCGAGATCGGTGATCAGCAAGGTCGGACCTGATGTGTCGATGCCAAGCCGCTTGCGATGATCGCCACCCTCGCCATGGCCGAAGGAGGTGAAGAAGTCGATCTTCTCGACCATGCCGCGCTTGGTCTGCGCCATTGTGATGTAGATCTGCTTCGACGAGGTCGCGATCTCCGGCGCGCCGCCGCCGCCGGGCAGCCTGGTCTTGGGATGGAAATAGTCGCCGATGACCGTGGTGTTGATGTTGCCGAACTTGTCGAGCTGCGCCGCCCCCAAAAAACCGATCGAGATGCGGCCGCCCTGCAGCCAGTAGCGGAACATCTCCGGCACCGCGACGGTGGTGACGGCGGTCTCGCACAATTCGCCATCGCCGATCGACAGCGGCAGCACGTCGGGCGCGGTGCCGATCGTGCCGCTCTCGTAGATCAGCGTGATGTCAGGCGCATGCGTCAGCCGCGCCACATTGCAGGCCGCGGACGGTGCGCCGATGCCGACGAAGCAGACATCGTCATTCCTGAGCGCCCTGCTGGCAGCGATCGTCATCATCTCGTTGGGGGTGAAACCCAATGGATTGTCGCTCATGCCGCTTTCCTCAAATGCTCGACCCGGGCCGCGAAATCGCCGGCGCTCTTCTCCAAGACATTGGCCTGCATCCACGCCTGGAATTTGTCACGGTCGGCGGCGATCTCGTCCCATTCCAGATAGGCCGCATTGTCACGCGCATAATAGCCATGTGCGTAGGACGGGTGCGAGCCGCCTGGCACGACGGATATCGCCGCGATCGTCCAGCGCGGCAGCACGGTCAGATTGGGGTGCAGATCGTCGAAATTATCGACCACTTCCTCCACCGTCACCACCGCTCGCTTGGCCGCCAGCACCGCTTCCTTCTGGATGCCGATGATGCCTTCGACCAGCACATTGCCTTGTCTGTCGGCCTTCTGCGCATGGATGAAGGTGACGTCAGGCCTGATCGAAGGAACAGCCGCCAGCACCTCGCCGGTGAACGGACAGGTGACAGACTTGATGTTCGGATTGACCGCCGCGAGGCCAGCACCGCGATAGCCGCGAAACACCGCGCAGGGCAGACCGGCCGCGCCCGCCTCATAGGCATTGGCCATGCCGGCATGGCTGTGCTCCTCGATCTCGATCGATCTGGGGAAACCGTTCTCGATGGCGTCGCGGGCGCGCCGCAGCAGGCCGACGCCGGGATTGCCGACATAGGAGAAGACAATTTTCTTCGCCATGCCCATACCGATCATCTGGTCGTAGATCAGGTCCGGCGTCATGCGGACCAGGGTCAGGTCGCGAAAACCCTGACGGATCGCCTCATGCGCCGCCGCCGTCGGGATCAGATGGGTGAAACCCTCGAAGGCGACCGTGTCATCATCGTTCAAATTCTCCGCAACGGCCTGTTTGAGCGGCAGGAACTTGACCATCGCATCGGCTCCGGGTTCAAAAAGTTCGTATTGCGAACATATGTTTTATATGCGATACTTTCTACGCTGGGGGAGGGCGAGGAGTCAATCCTGGCGTCGATGCCGTTCCCGCGGAGTTGAGATGGACGAAGAAGCCGCTTCCCGTGATCATGTCGGCTCGCTCGAGCGCGGCCTTGCCGTCATGGAGATCCTGGCTCGGCATCCCTCGGGCATGACGCTGACCGAAATGGCCGAGGAAGCGGGCCTGACCCGCGCCGGCGCCCGCCGCTTTCTGCTGACGCTCACCGCCACCGGCTATGCAACGCAAGCCGGCCGCGTGTTCTCGCTGTCGCCACGCTTGCTGACGATCGCCCGCACCTGGCTCGGCGGCGCCTCGCTCTGGGCCTTCGCCGCACCCATCATGCGCGCTGTCGCCGCACAGCTGAACGAGGCCTGTTCGGCGGCGATCCTGTCGGGTGCCGATGTCGTCTATGTCGCCCGTATTCCCGGCCGCCGCATCCTCAGCGTGTCGCTCGATGTCGGCACCAGGCTGCCGGCCTATTGCACCTCGATGGGACGCATCCTGCTTGCCGGTCTGACGCCTCAGGAATTGGACGCATTCCTCGGCCAGGCGACGATCGAGAGACGGACGCCGAAGACGATCACCGACAGGCGTTTGTTAGCCAACGCCATCGGCAAGGCGAAAGCGGACGGCTTTGCCATCGTCGACGAGGAACTGGAACTCGGCCTGCGCTCGATCGCCGTGCCGATCCGCGACCGCGCAGAACGCACGGTCGCGGCCATCAACGTCTCGACGCAGTCGGCGCGGTTTTCGGTCGCGGAGATGGAACGGGAGATTCTGCCGGTGTTGCTGGAGGCCAGGCAGCGGATTGAAGATTTTTTTGTGGTTTAAGAGGCCTTCTCCAACAACCTTCACCGTCGGCGGGACAGCGCCCCCCTCTGCCCTGCCGGGCATCCCCCCTCTTGGGGGGAGATCGGACGTCACGCCGGCTTTCGCCAATCTCCAACGACGCAGGAATGGGCGAAGCCACCAATCTGCCAATCTCCCCCCTTGAGGGGGATGTCCGGCAGGACTGAGGGGGGCGCGAAGGATCGCGGCGTTTTGCAATTCGCCGCCGCCCCGCCGACCCTCAATGCTTGATGCGATCCCGCATGGCATACCACAGCATGCCCAGCACATAGAGCGGACCGCGCAGCGCCGTGCCGCCGGGGAATGGCATCGGGGTCAGCGTCGAGAACAAATCGAGCCGCGAGGCGTCGCCGGTGATCGCTTCGGCCAGGAGCTTGCCGGACAACGTCGACAGGATGACGCCCTTGCCGGAATAGCCATGCGCGAAATAGACTTCGCCATAGTGCCCGACATGCGGCAGCCTGGATGTCGTCACCGACACCAGCCCGCCCCAGGCGTGATCGATGCGGCAGCCCTGAAGTTGCGGGAAGGTGGCTTCCATATGCGGCCGCACGAAGCCGGCGATATCGGCCGGCGGTGACGGCGTGTAGCGCTCGCCGCCGCCGAACAGCAGCCGGCCGTCCGCCGACATCCGGTAATAGTTGACGACAAAGCGTGTGTCGGACACCGCGACATTGGCCGGGATGACATTGCGCTTGCCCTCCAGCGGCTCGGTGGCGACGATGTAGTTGCCGACCGGCATGATGCGGCTGTTGACGCGCGGCTCCAGCCCATCGAGCAGAGCGTCACCGGCCAGCACGACATGTTTTGCACGCACCGATCCCTTTGCCGTCGAGATCCGGATCGAAGGCTCACGCTCCAGCTTCACCGCCACCGAATTCTCATGGATGACGACGCCGGCAGCAGTCGCCGCGCGGGCAAGGCCGAGCGTGTAGTTCAGCGGATGCATGTGGCCGCCGAGCGGCTCATACATCGCGCCATGATATAATGTGTCGACCTTGGCTCGGGCCTGCGCCGCCGACAGGATCTCGACATCGCGGAATTTCATCACGCTTTCAAGGCACTTGGCCTCTTCCTCGAGATCCTTGAGGTCGGAACCGTTGACCGCGCCGACCAGATGACCGGTCAGCTTGAGATCGCAATCGATGGCATGGCGCTCGATGATGTCGAGCACCAGCCCGCGCGCCTCGAACGCAAGATCGAACAGCACCTTTGCCCGCTCCGGCCCGTAGAGCTTGACCAGTCCCTTGGCGCCCTTGCGCAAGCCGGGGATCATCTGGCCGCCATTGCGGCCCGACGCGCCCCAGCCGATCTTGCCGCCTTCGAGCAGCACCACCTTCAGCCCGCGCTCGGCGGCGTGAAGGGCGGCCGACAGGCCGGTGCAGCCGCCGCCGACGACCACCAGGTCGGTGTCGACATCGCCGACCAGCGCCGGATGGTCCGGCGCCGGATTGGCGGTGGCGACATAATAGGATTTGCCGATATCGAGGCCCGAATTGAAGCCCGTTGAACTGGAAGCCATGATCACACCTTCAGCAGCAGGTGGTCGCGTTCCCAGCTCGTCACCACGCCCTGGAACAGGTCGAGCTCGACGCTCTTTACGCGCAGATAAGTCTGGAAGAAATCCTCGCCGAGCAGTTCCCGCACCGGGCCGCAAGCCTCGAAACGATCGAGCGCCTCCTCCATCGTCTTCGGCAGCGTGCTCTTGATCTTGTAGGCATTGCCCGACGCCTCGGGCGAGCGCGCCAGTTTCTGCTCGACGCCGAGATAGCCGGCAAGCAGCGAGCCGGCGATCGCCAGGTAAGGATTGGAATCCGCGCCCGGAAGCCGGTTCTCCACCCGCCGCGCCGCGCGGCCGCCGGCCGGCACGCGCAGGCCGCAGGAGCGGTTGTCATGCGACCATTCGATGTTGGCCGGCGCGCTGTGGTTCGGCCTGATGCGGCGGAACGAGTTCACGTTGGGCGCGAACAGCGGCATGATTTCGGGGACATATTTCTGCAGGCCGCCGATGAAGTGGCCGAACATTGCGGTGTCGGCATCGTCGCTGCCGGCAAACAAAGTCCTGCCGGCCTCGTCGATGACCGACATGTGCAGATGCATCGAGCTGCCGGCCTGTGCGGCGATCGGCTTGGCCATGAAGGTGGCGTGCATGCCGCTTTGCTGCGCGGCCTGGCGCGTCAGCCGCTTGAACAGCAGCACCTTGTCGGCCAGCGGCAGCGCATCGCCATGCAGGAAGTTGATCTCCAACTGCGCGGTTCCCGACTCATGGATCAGCGTGTCGAGCGGCAGGCCGGCCGCCGCCGCATAATCGTAAATGCGGCGGATCACCGGCTCGAACTCCTCGAGCCCGGCCATATCGTAGGGATGCTGCACGGTCTCGGCGCGGCCATTGGCGCCGACCGGGGCGGTCAGCGGCCGGTCGGGATCGGGATTGGGCGCGGTGAGATAGAATTCCACCTCGGGCGCCACCACCGCCCGCCAGCCGCGCTTGGCGTAGAGGTCGAGCACGGCCCTGAGCACATGGCGCGGCGAGGCCATCCATGGCCGGCCGTCCATATGGAAGGCATCGGCGAAGACATAGGCCTTGCCGGGAGCGGCACCCGGCGCCAGGCAGAGCGTCGATACATCAGGCACCATGCGCATGTCCGGATCCGAATAGGCAAAACCCTCGTCGATCGAGCCGGAATAGCGGCCGTCGATGCTGACCAGGAAAGCGCTGCTCGGCAGATAGAGCGCGCGGTCTTCAAGCGCCTGGAGGAATTTGGCCGTCGGCAAGGCCTTGCCGCGCAGGACGCCGTTCATGTCGGGCACCAGGCACTCGACTTCGTTGATGCCGTGCCGGATCAGCCAGGCTTTGGCATCGGTGCCGCTGGAGAGCGAGATGTTCGTGTTGTTGTCAGGCATTTTCGTTCAAATCCGTATCAGAGAGAGTATGGCTTGCGCGGCCGCATCCGTTCCGGGTTTCAGCGCCATTTGGGCTGCATTGTCCTTGAGGCGGGCGCGCATGGCATCGTCGGCCAGCAGGCCGAGAATGGCTTTCTCCAACACTCCTTCGGTCCAGGCATCACGGCCGATATGGTCGCCGGTGCCGGTCTCTTCGGCGCGTTGCGCGTTGTCGTGTCCATCCCAGCAATAGGGCATGATCAGTGACGGCACGCCGAAGCGCAGCGCTTCGCAAAAGCTGTTATTGCCGCCGTGATGGATGAACAGGTCCGACTTCGCCACCACCGAGGGCTGCGGAAACCAGGCGTCGAGATAGACATTGTCGGGCACTGCGCGATAGGCGTCGCGCAGGCCGCCGGCATTGACGATAAAGCGGGCCGGCAGCCTGTCGAACACCACCAGCATGCGCTCGATCAGGCCGACATCCATGGCGCCCAGGCTGCCGAAGCTGACATAGACCAGCGGCCCGCCATTGCGCGGGAACACCGGCACCTCGAACGGCCCTTCCGAACGCACGCAGCCCTCGAGATAGACGAAGCGCGCGGGGTCGAGCGGCTCGGCACGCTCGCGGCGCACGATCGTCGGCGTCAGCAGCAGGTTGAGATCGGGCGACGTCTCGAGGAACTGACCCTTCGGCAGCGGCCCCAGTCCGGCATCCGCCCGGAAGCGGTTGAAGCGGTCATGCGCCGGCGCGCAAGCCGCCAGATACCTGGCCTCGAACGCCGCGCGTTGCGGGTCGTCCACGCCAAGCCCCGACAGATAGGGCGGCACATTGGCGTCCGGCAGCTCGGTCTCGGCGCAGGAGACGACGCGCACCCACGGACAGCCGGCGGCGGCGATCGCCGGGAACATGATGACATTGTCGAGCACCACGGCATCCGGCTTGAGCCGTGCCAGCAATTGGCGCAGCGGCGCCTCGGCATTGACCGCGGTGTCGACGATGGCTTGCCAGGTCGGAGCGACATAGGTCTCAAGCTGGTCGATCGGGCTCAGCCTGAAATGCGGCAGGTGCCGGCGCACGAAAGCCTGCCAGTAGCTCTGGCGTTGGCTCTCGCTCAGCGGCTCGTCGGTTGGCAGCTGGTATTCCTGAAAACCATAATCGGCAAAGACGCCGGAGAAACCGGCATGGCAGATGAAGACGGGCCGGGCGCCTTTCGCACGCAGCGCCTGCGCGATGCCGACGCAATTCAACGCCGCGCCGAAGCTTGCTTCGGGAAACAGCGCGATGGTCGGGCTGGCTTTACGCGTCAATTAATCCTCGTCATTCCGGCCGGCTGATCGTGCCGAACAGCGCGGGAGCCCCGCGGCTGGCCGCTTGCGGTCGCTGGTTGCGGGAGAGCCGCAGATGAATGCGAAGCAGATCGGCAGCCACCTCATACTGCAGGCTTTCAAGATGGTCGAGTATGACAAGGTGTTCGCGCAGCGATTGCCGCAATCGGAAGACGTTGACGCCGGTATAGATGCCCGGCAGCCGGCGCAGCCTGAGGTGATCGGCGAGCGCGTCGGCGATGAAGCGGTTGGCGCTGCCCTCGGCGAGCATGCCGTGAAAATCGATGTCCAGCCGCTGGAACTCGCGTGTGTCGAAGGCGGCGTCCGGCAGCGTCACCAGCGCTTCCATAGCCTGGCGCAACGTCGCCGCCCGCGCGCCGTCCAGCCTGAAGCCGGGCGTCAGGATGGCCGCGGGCTCGAGCAGCAAGCGGAACTCGTAGCTGTCGCCTTGCGCTTCCGGATCGTCGGGCGTGCGCCGAAACAGCCAGGACTGGCCAGGCGCACGATCCAGCAGATTCTCTTCGGTCAGTTTGTTCAACGCTTTAAATACCGTCTTGCGCTCGGCACTGTAGCGCCGCATCAATCCCGCGACGGTCACCGTCTGGTCCAGTCGCCGCGCCGAGCGGTCGCGCAGGATCGCCTCGGCCAACTCGTCCTCCTCGGCAGCGGGCAATTCCGTGGCGACCGAAGCCTGCGCGGTGAGGTCGATGGCCAGATGATAACCGGTGTCAGCCTCCCAGCGCACGACGCCCCGTTCCGCGAGCAGGCCGAGTGCCGCCCGCACCGGCGTGCGCGAGACATTGCACAGCGACGCGATCTGCTGCTCGGGCAAGCGTGCGCCGGGCTCGAAGCCGCGCTGGCGCGCCACATCCAGGATGCGCTGCGCCAGATCAAGATGGTTGGTGCGGGGTCGTCTGGCTGCGGCTTGCATGGCTGGTCCAGCGGAAAACGGATGACCGCATTGCTTTGACCGATCGCCCGAACGGACGCAATCGGCCAGTTTCCTCGGTCGTTTGACAAATTATGGATTGACGTACTTTTTTCTGCAATAGTACTGTCAACACAATCGGCGAGAAAAAGACCGAGGGAACAGGATCGAGGCAGCGGCAAGGTCGCAAGCGTTGGTCCGGCGAATGAAATTCGACGATCAACCGAATGGGAGTCTGTCATGACCGCTACCAGCCTGCGGCGCCGTGCGCTGAAAACATCTTCGATCGCACTTGGCCTGGCCTTGGCGCTGTCCGCGCCGGCGACGGCTGCCGACCTCGTCATTTCCAACTGGGACGGCTACATGGCACCCGACGCCATGGCCGCCTTCAAGACCGCAACCGGCGTTTCGGGCGAAGTGGTGGTGCATGCCACCAATGAAGAGATCATGGGCAAGCTGATCGCCGCCGGCGGCAAGGGCTATGACGTGGTCTTTGTCTCCTCACCCTTCGCCGAGGTGCTGAACAAGCTCGGCCTGACCGAGCCGATCGACCACGCCAAGATCCCCAACCTCGCCAACCTCTATCCGGAAGCAGCCAAGCTGCCGCACGATGTCGGCAATACCTTCTCGGTGCCCTACACCTGGGGCACCACCGGCCTCTGCTATCGCTCGGATCTGATGAAGGTCGCGCCGGCCAGCTGGAGCGACCTGCTCGCGCCCTCCGACGAATTGAAGGGCAAGACCACCATGCTGGCGACCGACCGCTGGCTGCTGGCCGCCGGCCAGCTCGACAAGGGCTATTCGGTCAACGAAACCGACCCGGCCAAGATGGCCGAGGTCAAGGATCTGCTGATCTCGGCCAAGAAGACCCTGCTCGCCTATGACGACACCACCTTCTATTCCAAGCTGGTGTCCGGCGAGGCACTGATGGTGCAGGCCTGGGACGGCTGGTGCAATTACGGCATCGCCGAAAAGCCGGAGATCAAATACGTCATTCCCAAGGAAGGTTCGGACCTCTGGGTCGACACGATGGTGGTGATGAAGGCCTCCGCCAACAAGGACGCCGCCTTCCAGTTCATCAACTTCATGCTCGACGCCAAGAACCACGCCTGGGCGGCGCAGAACATCGACTACAAGGTGCCGAACAAGCCGGCCATGGAAAGCCTGCCGGCCGATTTTCTGGCAAAATTCCCCAACATGGCGATGCCGGTGGCCGATCTCGTCAAATTCGAGCAGTTGCGTGACGTCGGCGACGCCCAGCGCGACTATTCGAAGATCGTCAGCGAGATCAAGGCTGCGCAGTAAGCGGCGGCACATCAGAGACCACGGCCAACGGCGGGTTTCCGCCGTCGGCCGCTGAATGCGGTACCCAATCGTGTCCTCAACCAGACTTCGTTCCTCCTTGCTGATGGCCCCGGCGCTGGCCTGGCTCGCGGCCTTGATGGTGGTGCCGTGCGCGCTGGTACTGGCGCTCGCCTTCTTCCGGCGTGGCATCTATGGCGGCATCGAATACACCTTCACGCTGGAGAATTTCGGCCTGGTCTTCGACCCGCTCTATGCCGGCATCTTCCTCAATTCGGCGCGCATCGCCGGCACCGCGACCCTGATCGCGGTGGTGATCGGCTATGCTGCCGCCTACGCGATATCGGCGGCACCGCGCCGGTGGCAGCCAGTGTTCCTGTTCTTTGCCGTGCTGCCGTTCTGGTCCAACTATCTGATCCGCACCTATGCCTGGATCGTGCTGCTCAACCGCGAAGGCCTGATTACCCAGCTGCTGCGCTGGTTCGGCTACACCGGCGAGCCGCCGTCGATGCTCTACACCGAAGGCGCCGTCATCGCCGGCCTGGTCTATAACTACCTGCCCTTCGTCATTCTCGCCTGCTACGCGCCGCTGTCGCGACTCAACCCGGAACTCGCCGAGGCCTCGCGTGATCTCGGCGCTTCGGCAGCCACCACGTTCCGTCGTGTCATCCTGCCGCTGACCGTACCGGGCATCGCCGCCGGCGCGGTCTTCGTCTTCGTGCTGTCGATCGGTAATTTCGTCACGCCCGCGCTGCTCGGCGGCGGCCGCTTCCAGATGATCGGCAACCTCGTCTACGACCAGTTCCTGACCGCCAACGACTGGCCTTTCGGGGCGGCACTGGCGATGGCGCTGATTGCCATCATGCTTCTGGTACTGATGGCGCAAGCGCTGGCCGCCAATCGCGCCTCGGGTCACGTCACGCAAGCCGGCGGAGACACCGATGGCTGAGCGCTCCCCTGCCACGCGGCGCACGCTCTGGCTCGTGCTTAGCCTGGTCTTCGCTTTCCTCTACATCCCGATCGCCGTGCTGGTGGCGCTGTCCTTCAACGAAGGCGGGTTGCCGACGGCATGGTCGGGATTCTCCCTGAAATGGTATGTCTCGCTGGCCTCGAACAGCGCCATCCTCTCCGCGGCCCTCAACACGCTGATCGTGGCGCTGGTCTCGACCGCGATCGCCACTCTGCTCGGCACGCTGCTGGCGATCGGCATCGAGATGCGCCGGCAATACGGCAAGGCCCTCGAAGCGCTGATTTTCGCACCGATGATCATTCCCGACATCGTGCTGGCGATCGCGCTGCTCTCGTTCTTCTCCATGCTCAACCTGACAATGGGCCTGCACACCATCATCCTCGCCCATGTCGTCTTCAACCTCGCCTTCGTCTGCTCGGTGGTGCGCGCGCGGCTGAAGAGTTTCGACTGGTCGATCGTCGAGGCCTCCGCCGATCTCGGCGCCTCCGCGCTCACCACCTTCCGGCGGGTGACATTGCCGGTCATCGCGCCGGCGGTGATTGCAGGGGCGCTGCTCGCCTTCACGCTCTCGGTCGACGAGTTCATCATCGCCTTCTTCACCGCTGGCGCCGGCCGCGCCTCGACGACGCTGCCGATGCAGATCTACGCCATGATCCGCTTCGGCATCACGCCGGAGATCAACGCGCTGGCGACCATCGTCATGGCGGTCTCGATCACCGCGCTGACCCTGTCGCAGCGGCTCAACCGTGGGATCATCGGCCAATGAGCGAACCCCGCACGCTGCTGGCCATCGATCATGTGTCGAAGAATTTCGGCACGGTGACGGCTGTCGACGGCATCTCGCTCGACATCCGCGAGAACGAGTTCTTCGCTTTGCTCGGCCCGTCCGGCTGCGGCAAGACCACGCTCTTGCGCATGCTGGCCGGTTTCGAGACGCCCAATGACGGGCGCATCCTGCTCGACGGACGTGACATCGCCAAAACCCCGCCCAACAAGCGGCCGGTCAATCTCATGTTCCAGTCCTACGCGCTGTTTCCGCATATGAGCGTTCGCGCCAATGTCTCCTACGGCCTGGAGATGGAACGTTTGCCGGCGGCCGAAATCCGCTCCCGCGTCGATGCCATCCTGGCGACGACCGAACTCGCCCCCTTCGCCGACCGCAAGCCGGAGCAATTGTCGGGCGGCCAGAAGCAGCGCGTCGCGCTTGCCCGCGCGCTGGTCAAGCGGCCTCGCCTGCTGCTGCTCGACGAGCCGCTCGGCGCGCTCGACAAGAAACTGCGCGGCGCCATGCAGCTGGAATTGAAGCGCCTGCAGCACGAGGTCGGCATCACCTTCGTCATCGTCACCCATGACCAGGAGGAATCGCTCGTCATGGCCGACCGCATGGCGGTGCTGAAAGACGGCAGATTGCTGCAATGCGACACGCCGCACGCGATCTACGAACACCCCGCCGATCGCTTCGTCGCCGACTTCATCGGCGTGATGAATTTCGTGCCGGGCCAAGCCGCCGCCGATGGCGTTGTGGCCACGAATGGCGCACGCATATCAGGCAAGGTTCCGGCGACGCTCTCGCCCGGCACATCCGCTGTCGCTTCGGTGCGCCCTGAGCGCATCCGGCTATTCCCATCGGCGGAAACCGCCAACCGCATCACCGGCACGGTCGAGGCGCTGGCCTATCAGGGGCTTGACCTGCAGCTGCATGTCCGCACGCCCCTGTCGCCAAAGCCGTTCCTGGTGCGCGTCACCGCAGATGCCGCCGACCGCCGGCCGGTCTCGTCGGGCGACCAGGTCGAACTCGGCTGGGATGCCGCCGATGTCAGAATTTTCGCAGAATGACAGGAGAAGCCTGATGGCGCAGAAGACGATCGCGTTTTTTCCAGAAGCCGCCTACGGCCCGGCGCTCAATTCCGTCGGCATCGCCCAGGCAGTCGAAGCGCGCGGCCACAAGGCGGTGTTCCTGTCCGACCCAGGCTTCGTCGATGTCTACAAGGGCTACGGCTTCGAGGCGCATCCGGTGAACCTGTCGGAGCCGATGCCGCCCGAGCAGATGGCGAAATTCTGGGAGGATTTCATCAACGGCCATATCCCGAACTTCCGCAAATCGCCCTACGACCAGGTCGACAACTACGTCAAGGATTGCTGGACGGCGATCGTCGACAGCGCCAAATGGGCGCAGAAAGATCTGCCGCGCGTTCTCTCAGCCATCAAGCCGGATGTGATCTGCGTCGACAACGTCATCCTGTTCCCGGCCATCAAGCAGTACGGCAAGCCGTGGGTGCGCGTCATCTCGTGTTCGGAAAACGAGATCGAGGACGAGGACATCCCGCCCCATCTCTCCGGCTGCGGCGAGAACGACCATGCCGGCCACCAGCGCTACCGCGACCACTTCAATGCGGTGATCAAGCCGATCCATGACGACTTCAACGGCTTTCTCACCGCCAACGGCGAGGCGCCCTATCCGATCGGCCAGTTCTTCGAAGCCTCGCCCTATTTGAACCTGCTGCTCTACCCCGAAGCGGCAAAATTCAAGCGCCGCCATCCGCTCGACCCGGCAAAATTCCAGTACCTCGAAGGCTGCGTGCGGCACGAAAAGCCGTACACGGTGCCGACCTTCTCCAGGAACAATGACGGGCCGCTGCTCTACGTCTCCTTCGGCAGCCTGGGCGCCGGCGATGTCGATCTGCTGAAGCGCATCATCGCGACATTGGGCAAGACGCGCTACAGGGCTCTGGTCAATGTCGGCGGCTACAAGGACCAGTACACGGACGTGCCCGGTAACGTCATTGTCGACAGCTGGTTTCCGCAGCCCTCGGTCATCCCGCAGGTCGATGCCGTCATCCACCATGGCGGCAACAACTCGTTCACCGAGTGCCTCTATTTCGGCAAACCGGCCATCATCATGCCCTATGTCTGGGACGGCCACGACAACGCCACCCGCGTCGAGGAAACCGGCCACGGCTTCGGCATGCCGCGCTACGACTGGACCGATGCCGAGCTGGTTGCCAGGATCGAGACCTGCCTGACCGACCCGGCGATGAAAGCCAAGCTGGCGAAGACATCGGCGCAGATGCACGCGCAGAATGGCCCGGAGAAGGCGGCAGGATTGCTGGAGACGCTGCTGTGATTGAGATGCGGAGCCCAGGCGCCCCCCTCTGGCCTGCCGGCAATCTCCCCCTCAAGGGGGGAGATTGGATTTCGCGGCGGCTTTCGCCAATTTTCAACGCTGAAGAAGAGACACAGAAGCCAAAGTTGCCAATCTCCCCCCTTGAGGGGGAGATGTCCGGCAGGACAGAGGGGGGCCTCGTAGAGCGAAAACGGGGCGGGATTGAGCGCCCAAATGATGGAGCACGCTCATGACCTCCTCCGCCCCACACCTCCACCAGGCCACCACCCGAACCGACCTCGTCGACTGGGGCGTCCAACCTGACGCCCTGGACGGCGCTTCGCGCTCCACCGGCAGGCTCGTGCACAAAGGGCCAAACAACCAGCCGGAATCCGGCATTTGGGTCTGCACGCCAGGCCGCTGGCGCCTCAGTATCCCGCGCGACGAATTGTGCCATTTCGTCGCCGGCCGCGCGACCTACCGGTCGGATTTCGGTGAGATGATAGAAGTCTCCACCGGCACCGTGGTCATGTTCCCTGCCGGCTGGAGAGGCGAATGCACCGTGCATGAGACGATGCGCAACGTCTACATGCTGGCGTGACCACGGAGCTTGATGACATGTCGACACCGCACTGGCCGAAGGCTTCGGCCGTGGAATTGGAAGACTGGGGCGCGGGCAGCAACACGCTCGCCGGTTCGCCGCGCGCTTCGGGCAAGGTCCTGGCGCAGAACCCGGACGGATCGAGCGAATGCGGCCTGTGGGCGTGCACGCCGGGCACGCGCAAGGTCACCTTTGGCGCCGACGAATTCTGCCACTTCCTGTCGGGACGCGGCAGCTATGTCCATGACGACGGCGAGGAGATCGCGGTCGAGGCCGGCACGCTGGTATTCTTCCCCGCCGGCTGGACCGGCATATCCATCATCACGCAAACGCTGACCAAGGCCTTCATGTGCCGCTGAGCACCCATTTCCAAGGAATCGATATGACAACCCCCATCATGAAATCCCCGCTTACCATTACCGACCTCGTCGACTGGGGCGTCATCCCGACCATGATCGAGGGCCAATCCCATACCTCGGGCAAGCTGCTGTACAAGGGGCCGGAAGGCCGCTCCGAATGCGGGCTTTGGGTCTGCACTCCGGGCAAATGGCACTGCCATGTCACCCGCGACGAGTTCTGCCATTTCCTCGAAGGGCGCTGCACCTATGTGCATGAATCCGGCGAGGTCATCGAGATCGAGCCGGATACGGCAGCGTTCTTCCCGCAGGACTGGAAGGGCGTCTGCACCGTCCATGAGACAATCAAGAAGGTCTACATGATCCGCTGAGCCTTCTCGATAATTCTGCCCTGCCGGACACCTGACGCGGCTTTCTGCGCTTCCGGTGCTCACGGACTAAATGTCCGCTGCGCTCCGGTTCTCGAAAGCCACGCCATCTGCCTCGGCAGGACGAATTCTCAAAAAGGCTCCATAAATGGAGAAGGACAAAATGGATTTCTCTCCTGACCGGCCAACCTTCTTCGTCAATCCGGACTACCCGTCGATGGCCGGCGCGGCAAAACCGGTGATCGATCCGGCGACGCTGGAAACCGTCGGCGCCATTGCCGCCGCCAGCGACGGCGAGATCGACGCTGTGCTCACGGCGGCAACCAGGGCGCAGGCCGCCTGGAAGAAGCTCGACGCCAAGAGCCGGGCCAAGCAACTGCATGCCGTCGCCAACGCCATCGAGGCGGCGGACTTCACGCGTTGCGCCGAGCTGATGGTGCGCGAGATGGGCAAACCCTACCCCGAAGCGATCGGCGAGATCGCCAATTGCGCGCCGATCTTCCGCTACTATGCCGAGATGGCGCGCGACGATGCCGGCAAGATCGCCGGCACGACGCAGGCCGGTTCGTTCCAGTATGCGCGCTACGAACCTTACGGCGTCTCCGTACACATCATGCCCTACAATTTCCCGATCCTGCTGATGTGCTGGACGGTCGCCGCATCGCTCGCCGCCGGCAATGCCTGCATCATCAAGCCGGCCGAGGCGACGACGCTGTCGACGCTGGACTACATGACCGTGTTCCGCTCGCTGCCAGAGGGGCTGGTCTCCTGCCTGCCCGGCGGAGCGGCCACAGCGCAGGCGCTGATCGCCTCCGACCGCACCCATGCGGTTGCCTTCACCGGCTCGGTCGCCGCCGGCAAGGCGGTGGCGGTGGCCTGCGCCGAACGCATGAAGCCGTGCGTCATCGAGGCCGGCGGCAGCGACCCGCTGATCATCAGCGAGCATGCCCCGCTCGAGATCGCGGCGGCCGGCAGCGTCACCGCCGCCTTCCACCTCACCGGCCAGGTCTGCACTTCGGCCGAGCGCTTCTTCGTCGTCGATTCCGTGCACGACCGCTTCGTCGCGCTGTTCGCCGAAAGGACGCGGGCGCTGCGCATCGGCAACGGCATGGACAAGACCGAGATCGGCCCGCTGGTCAGCGAAAGCGCGCGGACCAAAGTGATGCGCCTTGTGGATGACGCCATTGCCCATGGCGCCAAGGCGGTGACCGGCGGGCGCATCCCGCCTGCGTACAATGTCGGCTGGTTCTACGAACCGACCATCCTGACCGGCGTCACCCCTGATATGGCGATCGTGCGCGAAGAGTGTTTTGGACCCGTCGCCGCCATCTGCCGGGTCAGGGATTTCGACGAGGCGATCCGGCTTGCCAATGACAGCCCGTTCGGGCTCGGCGCTTCGGTGTTCACATCGGATCTGGCCGAAGCCCACGAGGCGGCTGAACGGCTCGAAGCCGGCATGGTCTGGGTCAACAACCCGCTGATCGACAATGATGCCCTGCCGTTCGGCGGCTGGAAGGCCTCCGGCCTCGGCCGCGAACTCGGACGCCAGGGCCTCGACGCTTTCCGCCGCTCCAAAATGGTGATCATCGACCACAAGCCTGCGATCCAGGACTGGTGGTACCCCTACCCCGACAGCTGGTTTCGTGAGACCGGCGGCCGCAAGCACGTCTGAGTGTTTCGAGCCTGGCTATCCCTGGATAGCCAGCCCGACCATGAGCGGGAAAAGGCAATGCCGCCGAGTGAAACCCGGCGGCATCTTCTTTGACTGACCACTACCGTTTCGGCAGCGGTTCGTTACGGCGTCGTTTCCGTCTGCATCGCGGCAGCCGTCTGGTCGATCTTGCCGGCAAGGACGTCTTGAGCCCAGGACGTGACCGCGGCGTCGACGGGCTTGTTGGCCATATCCGCCAATGCCGCGTCGAGCGATGCATCATCGGTGCCGACCGCGGCCGCAGCAGCAGCAGCGTTGTCGGCAGCGACCTCGGCCTGCAGAGCAGCTATCTTCCCAGGCAGGGCCGCCTGATCTTCGGGCGACATCGCGGCAATCTGATCGGGTGTCAGGGACGTCAGCGCATCCAGCTTAGCCTGTGCTGCGTCGGCGGCGGCCTGAGCGACCTTGGCTTTGGCGGACTGCGTCACGAATGCCTGAAGGGCGGCGAATTTCTTGCTCTTCGAGTTCATATAGGCATTGATGTTGCGCTTCAGCGAGCTCACCCGGCCAAGCTTGGCGTGGATGTTCTTGCCTTTGGGCACGGACGAGACCTTGGTGGTCTTGTCGACCGTGGTGTCGTCCGCTTTGGCCACCTGGCCGGGGGCCGACGACGACTTGCCGTGCGAAGCGCCGCTCTTGCCATTGCCGGCGCCGTTGCCATTGCTACCGCCGTTGCCGTGCCCGTTGCCTCCGGCATTGCCACCGCCACCGCCGTGCCCATTGCCGGCGAGCGCCGGAGATGCCAGGAGCGCCAATGCGGCAAGCGCCGCCAGCAGAGTTTTCCGGTTTGTCATGGTAATCTCCTCGGGAATCGTCGCCCTGGCCCGACCGCTAAGCGACCGTCCTATGAGGAATTGCTAATAGTGCAGAGTAAACTTTAGACAAATGCTGTCTCAATACGCGATCTGGCACCCGGCCAGAAACTTAACCGACTGATATCAAACACAAATTCACGCTCTTGGACGGCCATGGCACTGAAGTCCCATGCCGGCAGGACTATAGTCCTGCCGGCAAGCAGCGGCATGGGTGAAAGTCTTTGCGTGGTATATCGGACAAGCTTTGAAAACAGGGGAGTTGATAGCGAAAGCAAAAGGCTCAGCCGATACTTTCACCGCCGTCGATTACCAGCGCCTGGCCGGTCATGAAGGATGAACGGTCGGAGACAAGGAACAGGATCGCTTCGGCGATCTCATCGGCGCTGGCCCAGCGGCCCATCGGGATCTTGGTGCGGACATAGGTTTCGATCGCCCCGCGTCCGCCCATCTGGGCAATGAACGGTTCGTTGAACGGCGTGTCGACCCAGCCCGGACAGAGCGCGTTGATGCGGACATTGTGACGGGCATAGTCGAGCGACATCTGCCGTGTCATCGCCACCACCGCATGTTTGGAGGTTGCGTAGGCGATCATCTCGCGGTCGTAGAACACGCCCGAATTGGAGGCGGTGTTGAGGATGACGCCGCCGCCTCGTGCGATCATCGATGGCATGACGATCCTGGCCGCCAGGAACTGCGCCCGCACATTGACCCGCCACGAGGCATCCATGCCGCCGACCTCCACTTCGGTCAGCGTGCCGCCGACCTGGATGCCGGCGTGATTGTGCAGGATGTCGATGCGCCCATGCCTGTCGAGCGTGCCGGCAATGAGCTGTTCGACCGCCGCATCATCAGCGACATCGGTCGTGATCGCCTCGGCTTGGCCACCGACCGCGCGGATGTCCGAAGCCGTTGCTTCGCCGGCAGCCTGATCCCTGTCGGCGATGACGACCACCGCGCCTTCCCTGCCCATGATCATGGCGCCGGCGCGCCCGATGCCGGAGCCGGCGCCTGTCACCACGGCGATGCGGTCTTTGAGGATCATGATGCGGCTTTCAGTTCGACGGCTTGCGCTGGCGCAACTGCCATTGGGCAAGCACCACGAGCAGCACGGAAGCGACGAGCACGATCGTCGCGATGGCGTTGATCTCCGGCGTCACGCCGCGCCGGATCGACGCGAAGACATAGATCGGCAGCGTCGTCTGCGCGCCGGCGACGAAGAAGGCGATGATGAAATCGTCGAAGGAGAAGGTGAAGGCGAGCAGGAAGCCGGCAACGACCGCCGGCATGATCTGCGGCAGCACGATCGAGCGGAACGTCGTCAACGGCGTCGCGTAGAGATCGCTCGACGCCTCGACCAGATTGCGGTCGAGGCTGCCGAGCCGCGTGCCGACG
This sequence comes from Mesorhizobium sp. XAP4, assembly GCF_029269325.1. NCBI lineage: Bacteria > Pseudomonadati > Pseudomonadota > Alphaproteobacteria > Hyphomicrobiales > Phyllobacteriaceae > Mesorhizobium > Mesorhizobium sp. XAP4. The sequence goes on from NZ_JARIXW010000002.1 coordinate 186,408, forward strand.
ATCATCGTCACCAGCGCCATCGAGAACAGCCCGTGCGCCGCGATGATCGAACCGTAGCCGAGCGCCAGCCGCGGCGGCTGATCGTCGGGCCAGATCGAGGCGAGGAACGGATTGACGACGGTGAACAATTGGACGAGCGCGACCAGAGTCGAAATGCCGATCACGACGCCCGGAACGACGATCGCGGCGCCCAGAAGTGCGTCGAAGACCGCGCGGGTCCGCACGCCGACGCGCGCCAGGCCGAGTGCCGCCGCGGTGCCGCACAGCGCCGCCAGCAAGGCGCTGGTGGTGGCGATGAACAGGCTGTTCTTCAACGCTTCGACCAGGAACGGGTTCGCCAGTGCCTTGCCGTACCATTGCACCGAAAAGCCGGTGAACTCGCTGGCATGGTGGCCGGCGTTGAAGGAAAACAGCACCACCAGCGCGATCGGCAGATAGAGGAAAGCGAACACCGCAATGACGAAAGCCCGCATCAGATCAGATCCACCCGGCGCGCGCCCGAAACCCGGGTCGAGATGCGGTTGGCGGCAATCAGCACCACCACCGAGACCAGCACCAGCGTGATCGCGATGGCCGATCCGAACGGCCAGTTGCGCGATTGCAGGAACAGGTCGACCAGCGCATTGCCGATGAAGAACACCTTGCCGCCGCCAAGCAGCGTCGGGATCAGATATTCGCCGAGCAGCAGGATCATGACCAGCGAGAAGCCGGTCATGACGCCCGGCAACGACAGTTTCAGGGTCACGCCCAGGAAAGTCGATAATGGCGTGGCGCCGAGATCGGCGGAGGCTTCCAGCAGCCTGCGGTCAAGCCGTTCGAGGCTGACATAGATCGGCAGGATCATCAGCGGCAGGTAGCCATAGACTATGCCGAGCAGCACCGCGCCCGGCGTGTTGATCAGCCTGACATCCTCGATGCCGACAAAGGCGAGCAGCGCCGGAATGCCGCGTCCGCCCAGAATGTACATCCAGGCATAGGTCCGCATCAGCAGGCTGGTCCAGAACGGAATGACGACCAGCGCCAGCAGGATCAGCCGCCAGCGCTGCGGCGCGCGCAAGGCGAGATAGTAGGCAACGGGATAAGCGACGAGCAGGCAGGCGAGCGCTCCCACCGGCGCCAGCACCATGGTGTTCCAGAAGGCGGTCGCCCGCGCCGGAAGATTGGCATATTGCGCCAGCGTAAAGGCGGCCTGATAGCCGCCTTCCGGTGCGCGTTCGCCGACGCTGAACACGGCGATGGCGATGAACGGCAGCACCAGGAACACCACCAGCCACGCGGTCGCCGGACCGAGCAGCATGGCGGTCAGAAAATTCCTACGAAGACGGCTGCCGTGCATGGAAAGATTGCCCCGGTGCCGGCGGGCATAAACCCGCCGGTCAAATTATCTGAGTCGAATTTGAGGCCGCCTGGCTCAGGCCGACTTGAAGCGCGCCATCAGTTCGGCACGGCCGGGGTCGGTCAACGTTGCCGCCGCGCCGAATTCCAGCGGCGTCAACAGGTCGGCTGCCGGATAGAGGATCGGGTTGTCGAGCACCTCCTTGGGCAGCAGCTTGTTGACGCGCGCATCGGTCGACGGCGCACCATTGGCCAAATGCTCCTTCACCGCCACCTGCGGATTCATCAGGTAGTTGAGCAGCGCGTAACCGGCGGGCTTGTTCGGCGCGTCTTTCGGAATGGCATAGAAATCGGTCCAGATCTCGCCGCCTTCCTTGCCCAGCACATAGGCGATCTCGGGAATGTCGCGATGCAGCTGCGCGCCGTCATTCGTCCAGCACATGGTCATCCACGCGTCGCCGGCGCGCATCCCCGGCTGGTAGTCGGAGGAGACCGCGAACAGATGCGGCTTGACCTTCAGCAGCAGTTCCTCCGCCTTGGCCAGTTCGTCCTGCTTGAGCGAATTGAACGAGTAGCCGTAATATTTCAGTGCATTGCCGATCGTGGTCAGCTGGTAGTCATGCACCATGGTGCGGCTGTCGCCTTCGGCCATGGCGGTGTCCCAGAACTCCTTCCAGCTCGTCATCGGCTTGGTCAGCTTCTTGGTGTTGACGGCAAAGCCGGTGGTGCCCCAGTTCTTCGGCACGGCGTAGATCGTCCCATCGATCGTGCCCTCCGAGGTGAAGCGCGGATCCTCTTGCGAGCCGTCGAAATTCGGCAGCTTCGCCATCTCCAGCGGCTCGATGATGCCGAGCTTCTTGTAGGTCGAGATCGTGTAATTGGTCGGCACGAACAGGCTCCAGCCCGAGGCCCCGGCCTGCAGCTTGGCCAGCATCTCCTCATTGGAGCCGAACACGTTGACCTCGACGGCGACGCCGGTGTCCTTCTTGAAGTTCTCGAAGGTCGCCGGGTCATGATAGTTCGGCCAGGTGGCGATCGACATGCGATCGCCAAGGCCTTCCGCGGCAAAGGCCGGTGTCGGCATGATGCCGATCTCGCGCGCCATCACCGCCGTGGCAATGCCAAGGCCAGTGAGGCCGAGGAAGTCGCGGCGGCCGATCGAGCCGCGCTTCAAACGCATCAGCTGGTCGACGAAATTCTCGGGGCTTATCGGCAGTCCGTCACGATATGATTTCGACATGTTTATCTACCCTCTGGTTGGCCCCGTTGTTCTTGGTCTCCGCAAACGCCAGCGGCGTTCCGGAGGCAAAGCCGATGGCGACGGGTTCACCCGGCTTGAAGAGATTGCCGTGACCGATCAGGTGATCGGCTTTGGCCAGCAGCGTTCCGATGCCCTTGACCTCGATCGCGTATTCCGCCGTCGAGCCCAGGAATATCCGGTTGCGGACGATGCCCTTGAATGGGCCGCTTGCCTGGGCGCCGAGACTGAGCGATTCAGGACGCAGGCTGACCGAAACGACCTCGCCCTGCTGCAGGGCGGTCCGTTTGCGCGCTGCAATGACGGTGCCGTCGGCAAGCGCCACCTCCACCAGATCGCCCGAATGCCCGGCGACAGTACCGCTCAAGAGATTGGTCTTGCCGACGAAATCGGCAACAAACAGGTCGGCCGGTTCGTCATAGATCTCGCTCGGCTGCCCGAGCTGGACGATGCGACCGCCATTCATGACGCAGACGAAATCGCTCATCGACAGCGCTTCCTCCTGGTCGTGCGTGACCAGCACGAAGGTGATGCCGATCTCGCGCTGCAGGTTCTGCAGCTCGATCTGCATGTCGGTGCGCAGCTTCTTGTCGAGCGCCGCCAGCGGCTCATCGAGCAAGAGCACCGCCGGCTTGTTGACCAGGGCGCGGGCAAGCGCCACACGCTGCTGCTGGCCGCCCGACAGTTCGTGGATCTTGCGGCGGCCATAGCCGGCGAGCCGCACCATTTCGAGCGCCTCGCCCGCCCTCGAGGCGATCTCGCGCGAAGACAGCCTTGGCCGCGCCTGGCGCAGCCCGTAGGCGACATTGTCCTCGACATCGAGATGCGGAAACAGCGCGTATTGCTGGAACACCATGTTGACCGGCCGCCGGTAGGGCGGCGTGCCGGCCATGTCCTGGCCGCGAATGAACACCTGGCCTTCGCTCGGCTGTTCGAAGCCGCCGATCATGCGCAGGCAGGTGGTCTTGCCGCAGCCGGAGGGACCGAGCAGCGCGACAAAGGCGGAGGGCGGGACAGCGAGATCGATGCCGCTGACCGCGGTCACCGCGCCATAGCGCTTGGTGACGCCGCGAAACTCGATGTCGGGCACTGCGGTCAAGGCTGATGGCTCCAGCGACAGGGCGATGCGATTTCAAGACGCTATCAGAGCCAATGCCGGCTAGTATATACCTCGCGGGTGGTATATCTGATCTATTTTCTCGTTTAAGGGGGTATGGATTGTCCCGCAGCGACGAATACAGCCGGCTCGCCACGCTCGTCGCGACGACGCGGGAGACCAGCGGCGATCTCTTTGGCCAGGCGCTGGTCGAGTGGCTGCGGCAGCACGTTAGATTCGACCACTGCGTGATCTTCGGCTATCGCGGCGCCTCGCGCCCGCCGCTGCTGTTCGAGACCTTCTCGCCCACCGAGAGCCATGTGTTCGTCGCGCTCTATCAGGAAGGGCCGTATCTGCTCGATCCGTTCCATCACGCTGCGGTCGAGCGCAAGGAAGGGTTCTGGCGCATGCGCGAGCTGGCGCCGGACCGTTTCTATGCCAGCGAGTATTTCCGCTCCTATTACAGCCAGACCAGGCTGGCCGAGGAGGTCGGCTTCTTCGTGCCGCTGCCGGGCAAGGATGCGCTGGTGTTGTCGCTGATGCGGCTGCGCGCTTCAGGCCCTTTCGGCACCGCCGATGCCAGATTGCTGCGCGACATGGCTCCCGCGGTGATCAGCTTCATCAGGTTGCGCTGGCCTGCTCTTCCGGCCGACGAAACGGCGGAAGCGAAGCAGGACGAGACGGCCGCTATGGTCAACGAATTCGACCGCGCCCATATCTGGCAGAGCCTGTCGCTGACGCCGCGCGAAAAGCATGTCGTCGACCTGGTGTTGCAGGGGCATTCGACGGAGTCGATCGCCCGCGCCATGCGCATCGTGCCGGGAACCGTGAAGGTCCATCGCCGCAACATCTACCGCAAGCTCAAGATCAAGTCGCAGGCCGGCCTGTTCGCGCGCTTCGTCGAGATCATCGATGCACGGATCCGGTAGGCTCTCTAACCGCCGGCTTCCCACGACCCGGTCTCGGCCATCCGCTTCAGCAACGGCGCCGGCTTGAACACATCCTTGCCCGTCCGTTGATGCCAGTATTCGAGCCGCTCGATGATCCTGGCCGGACCTTCAAGGCCAACCCAGAACATCGGTCCGCCCTTGCCGATGGGAAAGCCGTAGCCATTGACCCAGACGACATCGATGTCGGACGCACGGGCCGCTATGCCTTCCTCCAGGATCTTGGCGCCCTCGTTGATCAGGGGGTAAAGCGTGCGCTCTACGATTTCCTCCGCACTGATCGCACGCGGTGCGAGACCCTTCTCGGCGGCCTTGTCGCGGATCAGCGCTTCAACCTCGGGATCCGGCACTGGCGTGCGCGCGCCAGCCTCATAGAGATAAAAACCCCGACCGGTCTTCTGGCCGAAGCGTCCTTGTTCGCACAGCGTGTCGGCGATCACGGCTTTCTGGCCGCGTGCCTTGCGGTTGCGCCAGCCAATATCGAGACCGGCGAGATCGCCCATTTGGAACGGCCCCATCGGCCAGCCGAAATCGGTGAACACCTGGTCGATCTGGCTGGGCGTTGCGCCTTCCAGAAGAAGCGCTTCCGATTCCGAGCCCCGCGCGGCAAGCATGCGGTTGCCGACGAAGCCGTGGCAGACGCCGACCACGACGGCCACCTTGCCGATCCGCCTCGCCAGGTCGACTGATGTCGCCAGCGCATCGGGCGCGGTCTTCTCGGCGCGCACGATCTCCAAGAGCTTCATGACATTGGCCGGCGAAAAGAAATGCAGGCCGAGCACATCCTGCGGCCGCGAGGTCGAGGCAGCGATTTCGTTGATGTCGAGATAGGAGGTGTTGGTGGCCAGGATCGCGCCGGGCTTCGCCACGGCTTCGAGCTTGCCGAACACTTCCTTCTTGACCGCCATGTCCTCGAACACCGCCTCGACGATCAGGTCGCAATCGGCGAGATCGGCATAGTCGGTGGAGCCCTTGAACTGGGCGAGCCGCTCCCGCTTGGCGTCGTCGCTGAGCGAACCGCGCGTGACGGAAACCGAGTAGTTCCTGTCGATGGTCGCCAAGCCGCGCTGCAATGCCTCACGGCTGGTTTCCAGCAAGGTCACGGGATATCCGCCATTGGCGAAGGCCATGGCAATGCCGCCGCCCATCGTACCGGCACCGATGACGCCGACGCGGGCGATCCTGCGCTTGACGACGTCTTTTCCTGGAAGCTTTGCCGCCTCACGTTCGGCGAAGAACAGATGGCGCTGCGCCCGCGATTGGTCGCTGGCGACCAGCTTGACGAACAGCGCACGCTCTGCCGCCAGTGCCGCATCGAACGGCAGCGTGACGGCATTGCGCACCGACTGCGCACAAGCGATCGGCGCCTCGAGGCCGCGCGCTTTCCTGGCAAGATCCGCAGCCCCGGCGTCGAACGCCGCGAGATCAGTCTGCTTGAGACCATCATTGCGATCGCGCACCGGCGTGAAGGGACCACCCTTGCGGGCGATTTCCCCAGCGAAGTTCACGGCATGCGTGGTCAGAACGCCTTCGAAGACGGCATCGACGAGACCGGCGGCGTGCGCCTCGGTCGCGCCGATCGGCGCACCTGAGACGATCATCTTCAACGCCTTCACCGCGCCGACAAGGCGCGGCAGCCGTACCGTGCCACCGCCACCCGGCAGCAGGCCGAGTTTGACTTCCGGCAGGCCGAGCTTGGCGCCGGCATCGGCAACACGGAAATGGCAGCCCAGCGCCAGCTCCAGCCCGCCGCCGAGCGCGGTGCCGTGGATGGCTGCGACCGTCGGCTTGGCGATGGTTTCCAGCGTCGCCACGATGGCGCGCAGTTCGGGCTGCTGCATCGGCTTGCCGAACTCGGTGATGTCGGCGCCGGCGACAAAGGTCCGGCCGGCGCATGCAATGACGATGGCGGCAACCGACGCATCGTCGCGCAATTCGACCAGCGCCTGCATCAGCGGTTCGCGGACATGGAAGCTCAGCGCGTTGACCGGCGGATTGTCGATGGTGACGACGGCAACGTCGCCGTCGCGGCTGACCTTCACAAAATCGGACACGCAAACCTCCCAGCATTATTCAGCGGCCGCGGCCACGCGAACGGGATTTACAGCGCCATAACGTCGAAGGGAACCGGATGTCGGCCTGGCACAATGATTACAGGCCTTGAAGGTGTCTGGGACGACGAAGGCGGAGGCTACCGCAGCGCCTTCTGCCCGCCCGCCGCCGTGATCACCCCGACGATGATCAGCCCCGTCAGCAGCAACCGCACCCCGGCGCTCACCCCAAACGTGTTGAGCATGGTCAAAAGCAGCACCAGGAACAAAGCCGCGCCCCAGACGCCGGGGACATTGGCCTTGCCGCCGGCGACCGACGTGCCGCCAATGACGACGACGGCGATCGAGGCCAGCAGATATTCGTTGCCGATGTCGACATTGGCGCCGCGGAAATAGCCGGCGAGCAGCGCGCCGTCGATGCCGCCGAGCGCGCCCGACAGCGTGTAGGTGAGGAAGCGGATGCGGCCGACATTGACGCCGGCCAGCCACGCCGCGCGAATGTTCTGGCCGATCGCCAGCACCGAGCGGCCATAGATCATACGCTGCAGCGCGATGGCCGCGCCGACGGTGAACAATACCGTGAGGATCGCCAGCACCGGAATGCCCAGCACCTGCCAGTTGGCAAAATCGGCGAAGCCCGGCGGCGGCTTGATCTGCAGCCCGCGGCCATAGCTGATGTCGATCGACTGGATGATGAAGCTGGCCGATAGCGTGGCGATGATCGGCGGGATGCGCAGCGCCCAGATCAGCAGGTAGTTGGCGGCGCCGATCGCCGCCCCGCAGGCAAGTGCCGCCAAAAGCCCAACCGCGATCATGGAATCGTTGCCGTCCATCACCTTCATCGCGACGGCGCTGGCAAGGCCGATATTGGCCGGCAGCGACAGGTCGACATTGCCTGGTCCCAGCGTGATGACGAACATCTGGCCGACGCCGACAATGACGGTGAATACCGCCAGGGAAAGGGCTGCCGTCACCATGCCACCCCCGCCATAGCCGCCGGTGAAGGCGATCGTCGCCAGCCACACCAGCAGCGCGCCGAGGAACGACCAGATCCAGGGTTTGGTAAGCAGCGGTCTCACCGATGTCATCGCTCACCTCTCCTTGCGGCTGATCAGCACGCGCGCCGCCAGCACGATGATCAGGATGGCGCCGTTGGCGGCCACCTGCCAGTCGGGCGGGATGTGCATGAAGGTGAGCAGCGGCGAGGCGGCCAGCGCCAGCGTCAGCGCGCCGATCACCGCACCGATCGGCGACACCCGGCCGCCGACGAATTCGCCGCCGCCGAGGATGACGCCGGCGATCGCCAGCAGCGTGTAGCCATTGCCGATATTGGCATCAGCCGAGGTGGTGATGCCGATCAGCGCCATACCGGACAGCACGCCGAACAGGCCGGCGAGCGCAAACAGCACGATCTTGGTTCGGAGCAGCGACCAGCCGGCGCGACCGAGCGCCGCCGGATTGCCGCCCGAGCCGCGCAGGATCACGCCGTAGGAGGTGCGCATCAGGCCGAAATGGACGATGAGGCCGATCAGCAGCGCCGCAATGATCGGGAACGGCACAAAAGGCGGCTTGAACGCCATCAGCCCGAGCAGCCAGTCCGGCGCCTTGCCGCCCGGTTTGGGCAGGACGAGAATCGCGAGCCCCTGCCAGACGAAGCTCATGCCGAGCGTCACCACGATGGACGGCAGGTTGCGCAGATGGATCAGTGCGCCGAGCAGCGCATAGACGCCGATCGATCCGAGCAGGATGGCGGCGCCGATGAGCGGCGCGTCCTTCAGCCAGGTCGCGGTGACACAGCCGACGAAGCCGACGAAAGTGCCGATCGACAGGTCGAGCTCGTTTCCGGCAATGACGAACATCTGCGCGATCGTCGCCAGCGCGATCGGGATCGCCAGGTTGAGCATCAGGCTGAAGCCGAAATAGCTGATGGCGCGCGGGTTGAGCCAGGCGATGGCGAGCAGCACCAGCGCCAGCGACAGCGCCGGCAGCAGTCCTCGCAGCAGGCGGGCGCGGGCCAGCGCGCCACGCTCGGCGGAAGTCCTGGCAGCGGTGTCGAGGCTGGCGGCCGTCATCTCAGGCCGCATCGCCGAAGGAGGACTGGATGATCTTCTCTTCGGTCAACTCGTCGCGACGCAGATTGGCGACGATGCGGCCGTTCTTGAAGACATAGATGTGGTCGCAATTGTCGAGCTCTTCGGTTTCCGTGGTGTACCAGAGGAAGGTACGGCCGCGGGCAGCCTCCTCGCGCACGAGGTCGTAGACCTCCAGCTTGGTGCCGATGTCGACGCCGCGCATCGGGTCGTCCATCAGCACGATCTGTGCATCCGAGCCGAGCGCACGCGCAAACAGCGCCTTCTGCTGGTTGCCGCCCGATAGCGAGAAAATGTTGTTGTTCATATCAGGCGTACGGATGCCGATCTTCTTCTGCCAAAATGCGGCAAGCTCGGCCTCACGCTGCGGCGAGATCAGCAGCCCGCTGCGCAGCCGCGCCAGCGAGCGGATGCCGATGTTCTCAGCAATCGACCATTGCGGAAAGATGCCATCCGACTGGCGGTCGCCGGCGACCAGCGCCACCGGCGCTGTCACCTCGATGCCGGCCCGGGCGCGCGATGCCCCGCTAAAGATCGCCAGCAGCAGGTCTGTCTGGCCATGTCCGGCCAGCCCGGCAAGGCCGATGATCTCCCCGGCGCAGGCGACGAGGTCGGTGCCGTCCTTCTGCGCGGCGGGCCGCGCCCGGACCCTCAGCGGACTGGCGGCGGGCTTGGCGGCAGCGATTTGCGCCGCGATCTTCTGGCGCGCTTCCGCGCCGCCCATCGCCGTCACCAGCCGGTTACGGTCGAAGGCGCTGGCGGCGTCGGCGACAACCACCTTGCCGTCGCGCATCACCACGATGCGGTCGGCGTTGCGCAGCACCTCGCCCAGCACATGCGAGATCAGGATGCAGCTTTTGCCGCCGGCGACGAAGCGGCGCACGAAGGCCAGCAACTGGCCCGCCGTATGCGCGTCGAGCGACGATGTCGGCTCGTCGAGGATGACGAGGTCGAGACGATCCTGCGTGACGGTGAAGGCGCGCGCCACTTCGACCATCTGGCGACGGCCGATCGACAGGTCGCCGACAATGTCCGACGCCGAGATGCTGTGGCCCGGAAAGATCTCGTCGAGCTTGGCGGCGATCAGCTCGGCCGCCTTGCGCCGCCAGCCGAAGCCACGCAGCGAAGCGTGGTTGATGCGTGTGTTCTCGGCGACATTGAGATTGGGGCACAGCGACAGCTCCTGGAAGACGCAGCGTATGCCGAGCTGCTGCGCGCGCGACACCGAGTAGTTGTCCTCGATGTCGCCATGCACGCCGATCTGCCCGCTGTCGGGCACCAGCGTGCCCGCCACCATGTGCATCAGCGTCGATTTGCCGGCGCCATTGTGGCCGACGAGCCCGACGCATTCGCCGGGTCCGACGTGAAAATCCACGCCACCCAGCGCGCGAACGGCGCCGAAATGCTTTTCGGCGCCGTTCAGTCTGATGATGTCAGCGTTACCCCTGGGCATGCTCAACGATACTCGCTTGGCGATACGGACGGCAACGCTTGGCCGACACTCACTTGATGTTGGCTTTGATGGCCGCGATCGCGTCTTCCTGCGTGTATTCGTGGCTGGCGACGCCGCCCTTGGGGATCTTTGGCAGCTCGGCCTCGAAATCGTCCTGCGTGAAGGCCAGATACGGCACCAGCAGGTCGTGCGGAATATCGGTGCGGCCGTCGAGCACCTGCTGCGCCACCCAGAAGGCGAGCGATGACACGCCGGGCGCGATTGATGCCGACCAGGTCTGGTATCCGTCCTTCTCCTTCTGTTCCTTCCACCACTGCAGCTCGTCCTGGCGGTTGCCCATGATGATGGTCGGGCGCGGCTTGCCGGCGGCGGCGAAGGCCTGTGCGGCGCCGTAACCGTCGCCGCCCTGATCGACGACGCCGACGATGTCGGGCAGCGACGGCAGGATGGTCGCCACCGCCTTCTGCGCCGTCGTCTGGTCCCAGTCGCCGGTCACCGAACCGACGATCTTGAACTCGGGATGGGCGGCGACGCCTTCGAGGATGCCGGCATGGATGGCATCGTCGATCGAGGTGCCGGCAAGGCCGCGGATTTCAAGCAGATTGCCGCCCTTGGGCTGGAACTTGGCCATCTGCTCGACTTCCTGCTTGCCCATGTCCTTGAAGTCGACGACGACACGGTAGGCGCAAGGCTCGGTCACGGTGCCGTCGAAGGAGACGACGGTGATGCCGGCATCGCAGGCCTGCTTGATGGCGCCGTTGAGCGCATCCGGCGAGGCAGCGTTGATGACGATCGCGTCATAGCCCTGCAGGATCAGGTTCTGCACCTGCGCCGCTTGCGTCGGCACCTCCTTGTCGGCGGTGGTGAAGATGTCGGCCGCGCCGACCACCTTGTCGGCGACCGCCTTCTTGGTGACGATGCCATAGCTGTCGAGCATCGCCTGCCGCCAGGAATTGCCGGCATAATTGTTGGAAAAAGCAATCTTCTTGCCACTGGTGTCGGCCAGCGCCGTGCCCGAAGCGAGCATTGCCGCCAGAGCGCCCAGAACGAACAGTTTCTTCATGTCGTTATCCTCCCAGATGTGTTGACTGCTGCATTCCCACCGGCTTTGACCCCGGCCTCACTCCCAACTCTGATTTGAGCACGGATTGTCGCGAGCTCAAAACAGTCTCAATCCCGGCACGCGCACCCTGAGCCGGTACAGCGACGTCGACGCGGCAATGTAGAGGCTTTGCAAATCGTCGTCGCCGAAGGTGAAATTCGCGCAATCTTCAGGCGTCCGGATGACGCCAAGAATGGTGCCCGACGCGTCGAAAATGTGGATGCCGCCGGGTCCGGTGCAGTAAAGATTGCCGCGGCTGTCGATCTTCATGCCGTCGGGCGCTCCCGGCCCCTCGCCCTCGGTTGCTGCCCACACCGCGCCGCCATTGAGGTCGCCATTGGCTTCGACGCCGAACACCCTGATGTGCCCGCGTTCGGTGTCGTTGATGAACAGCCGCGACTCGTCCAGCGAAAAGCACAGCCCGTTCGGCTGCCCGAAATCGTCGGCCAGCAATGTCAGCCGGGCGCCGTCGCCATCGATGCGGTAGACGCCCTGGAACGGCAGATCCTGCGGGCGTGGCACGCCATAGAACTCCCTCCGGCCATAGCCCGGATCGGTGAAGTAGATCGATCCGCCGGTGGCAACGACGATATCGTTCGGGCTGTTGAGCTGCTTGCCCTCATGGTGCGTGGCCAGCACTGTTGCGCTGCCGTTGGGCTCGGCGCGGGTCACGCGGCTTGTTGCGTGCTCGCAGGTGACCAGCCGCCCCTGGCGGTCCAGCGTGTTGCCATTGGCCTTGTGGCTCGGCTCGCGGAACAGCTCGATCTCGCCCTCGGCACTGCGGCGATACATCCGGCTTTCCGGAATGTCGGAGAAGACCAGCCATTTCTCATAGGGATGCCAGACCGGCCCTTCGAGGAAGCCGAAGCCGCTCGCCAGCGTTTCGATCGGCGCATCGCCGACGACATCGTCGAAACCGGAATGACGCGCACGCGCCGGCACCGACATCATCGGCTCCCGGCGCGAACAGCCGTGCTACTCCGCATGGTGACGAATGGCATGAGCGCTTCCCGATACAGTCTTCTTGTTGGGGCAGAGCGTAGGCGCGGTCCCGACGAGCCGATACGGGTCAAAGCGCACGGGCGACTGTGCATTTGCACAGTCGCCCGTGCCTATCGAGCGTAGAATACCGGCCACGTCAGATCAGGGCCGGCGAACACTCCGCAAAAGCGCGGTCAAGGTTGCGCTCGCGCACGCCACCGCCACAAGCACGACCACGCCAGCAGCATTGGACTCCTGTTGTGTTCGAGCTGAGTCGTGCTGCGCGGGCAGAGGGCTGTGAACCAAGGTTTTCAGATCGGACCGGCTGCCGTGGCGAACGGAATAGGCGCGCGTGAACTCGGCGCCGAGGAGGAAAATCTCCGACGAGTAGTAAACCCAGAGCAAAATCACGAGCAGTCCGCCGGCGGCGCCATACGACGACGCAATCGCGCTGGTGCCGATATACCAGCCGATAAGCGATTTTCCCAATGTGAACAAGGCCGCGGTCCCGACAGCGCCAATTGCCACATCGCGCCATTCCAGGGTTCGATCGGGCAAAACCTTGTAAATGGCGGCAAACATCACGGCGATAAGCACAAACGAAACGACGCCGTTGATCCCGCTGAGTATGATCGTTCCGAACGGCAGATGGGCGTTGATGAAAGCGCCCAGTGCCGAAATCGCGGCGCTTGCGATGAGAGAGACCAGCAACAGGAACCCGAGTGCGGCCACCAACCCCAGACTGGCGGCCCGTGCCCTCACCAGACGCGACAGGGAATTGCCTTGCGGTTCGATCTTCCAGATTGTGTTCAACGACTGCTGCATTTCGCCGAAGACGCCAGACGCGGCTACCAGCAAGGTGACCAGCCCTATGATCGCGGCCCAGGTGCCGTACAGCCTGCCGGATGCACTTTCCAGCGCAGTCTTGAGGAGATCGGCGCTTTCCGGTCCCATCAGCCCTGATATCTGCGCGGACAAGGCCAATTGTGCGGCATCGTGGCCGAAGACGAGACCAGCAATCGCAACCACGATCAGCAAGATCGGCGCCAGCGAGGTGGCGGCATAAAAGGCCATCGCCGCACCATGGCTGAGCGCATTGTCGTCGATGAAACCGACGACGCTTTCGCGCACCAGGTGCCATGAATCTGCAAATGAGGGTCGCACTTCGGATCCGCAGGCGTTGAGTTGGCGTTCACTAGCAATGCGCCGGACCTTCCGATGTTCCGGCTTGTGGCCGCCGCTGTTTCAGTGCTCCGCCAGCCAGGCGTCGAGCCGGTCCTGTTCGCGGCGCAGTGCGTCGATGTTGATCAGGCCGCGCGCCATGGCGAGATAGATCGCCCGCGTCCGCGAGTTGAACACGGAAGCATCGCCGGTGCCGTCCTCCGCCGGCACGATGCCGAGCTTGTCGTAGCAGTGCTTGATGCGGCTCTGCGCACCACGGATCGACAGGCCGCGCCGTGCCGCGATCGCCCGGTCGGTCAGGCCGAGCGCGATGTCGATCAGGCTTTCATATTCGCCGTCGGTGATGCCCTCGAACTTGTCCTGAACGCGATGCTGGATGCCGCGGATCTCGCGGTCGATGATGCAGTGGCCTTCGCGGAAAACCCCGCGCAGGGCGGACCGCATGCCTTCCTCCGTTGCCGATTTCAGCACATAACCGTAGACAGAGCCGGGCGGGACGATCCGCGCCACGCCGCGCACATAGGCTTCGTCGGCGAAATTCGACCAGAACAGGATGTGCGTGCCGGCGCGGCGGTTCCAGATCGCCCTGGCAACTTCGATTCCCGTCGCCTTCGGCATCTGCAAATCGAGCACGACATGCAGTGGCTCGCGCTCAGTCGCCAGGTTGATGGCGTCCTCGCCGTCGCTCGCTTCGATCACCTCGACGTCACCGGGCCACAATTGCTCCACCGTTCGCCGCGCGAAGCTACGGTGCAGCCCGTCATTCTCGGCGATCATCACAAGCATCACATGGCCTCCGATACGGCGAGTTCGCCAGGCATTGTTGCAGCCGCCGCCAGTTCCCGTGATGGCTGGCGGTCGATCTCGACGACGACACGGGTGCCGCCGTTCTTGCGGCCGGCCTGGCCGATGCGCAGCCGCGCCCCGATAAGGGCTGCCCGCGTGTGCATATGGCCGATGCCGCCATACGCGGCCGGGTCAACGGCGCCGCAGCCCTGGCCGTCATCCGTCACGATCACCCGCAGCACGCTCGCGGTCGACGCCAGCAGCACGTCGATGCGGTGCGGCGCGGCATGGCGAACGGCATTGTTGATCGCTTCCTGCACGATCCGGTAGAGCGCCGTCCGCACTGGCTCCGACAGGCTGTCGGCGCCGCCGTCGCTGGTGTCGGCGATGCGCACGGCGATCGGCGGCTTGGCCCTGGCGACGCTGCGGTTGAGATGCGCCTCGACCGCATCGCGCAGGCCGAACAGTTCAAGCACGCTCGGCCGCATGTCGTCGACGATGTGGCGCAGTTCCGTCAGGCAGCCGGCGACCTCCTTTTCGAGATCGGCAAGCTGTGCTGCCCGCGCCACGCCCTGGCCGCGAAGTGCCGAGAGCTGGCGCGCGATCCGGGCGAGATCGGCAAGCGTCTGGTCGTGCAGGTCCATGGCCATGCGCCGGCGTTCGCGCTCCATGCCTTCGGTCAATTGCGAGGCGCCGACGCGCAGCAGCTCGACGCGGTTTCGCGCCTCGCTCTCGGCCAGCATGGCGCGGCGCGCCTCCTCGGTCTGGATCAGCGCGAAGATGTAGGGCGCGATCAGGTCGGCGCATTGTTGGGCGACCGCGACGTCGGCAAGCGTGTAGCAGTCGACCTCGTGCCGGCTGATGTTGAGCGCGCCGATGATGCCGCCGCGCGCCCTGAGCGGCACGACGATGCGGCTGCGCAGCCTGGCGGCGAAGATCGGACCATCGATAGCGGTGGCGAAATGGAACCGCTCGTCGCTCAGCGCGTCGTCGGCGAGCAGATAGGGGACTTCGCCCCACAGCACCGAGCGGATCGGGCTGACTTCGGTCGGCAGCGGATGCTGGGCAAGCTCGCTCCAGCTGGTGTGGAAGCCGGCTTCGTAACAGGCGTGCCGGCGCCCATCATGCGACAGCACCGCCAGATCCATGTGGTCGTGCGGGATGAGCGAGCCGATCTCGATGGCTGTCGCGCGGAACGCCGTGCCGGGATCGATATGGCCGGCAAGCGCCCGCGATATCGCCAGCAGCCGGTCGATCAGGACCAGGGACACTTCCGCCATTGCTTTCACGATCCTCCCGTGCCGGGAAATAGTGGACGCATGCCGCCGCCGCTGTCAACGACGGTGCCTTTGGTCATAGGAATTTTTTCTTGACTCGGTGAGCTCAGCTATGGTACATTTTCGTCCATGGTGCTGATTTGCGCCGGTGACCCGCCGCACTGGCGGGTTTTTCATTTGCTGCTCCGTCAGCGCAGACGAAAGCTCCGAAGAAACCCGTTAGCCCTAGTTCGTTGCCCTGCCGTCGGCGCCGATCAACTTGCGGTGCAATGATTGTAAAGGGTTCGCGTCCTGGTCTAGGGAGGAGGCCAGGAGACCGAAACAGAATGCCAGTGACGCAAAACGTTGCTCCGGGCGCCCCGGGAATTCCGGCGCGCTGGACGTCAAGCGCCAAGAGCGGCGTCGGAACGTCGCTTTCGCCGGCCGGCCGGATCTGGTTCACGATCAGCCACGGTATCCTCAACGAAATCTACTATTCGCGCGTCGACAGTGCCTGCACCCGCGACCTCGGCCTGATCGTCACCGGCGCCGCCGGCTATTTCTCGGAAGAGAAGCGCGATGCCACGCACAGCATCGAACCGTTCGAGGACGGCGTACCCGCCTACCGGCTGGTCAACACGGCGAACGACGGCGCCTGGCGGATCGAAAAGCGCATCCTCGCCGATCCGGCGCGCCCGGCGCTGCTGCAGGAAATCACCTTCACGGCGCTGAGGGGCGTCGCTGACGACTATCGCGTCTACGCGCTTCTGGCGCCGCATCTGGTCAATGCCGGCATGGGCAACACCGCCTGGGTCGGCGAACACGAGGGAAAGCCCGTGCTGTTCGCCTCGGGGCGCGGCTCCTGCCTGGCGCTGGCCTCGTCGCTGCCCTGGCGGACCGGCTCGGCCGGCTATGTCGGTTTTTCCGACGGTTGGCAGCAACTGCACAACACAGGTGAGCTCGATGCTGCGTACCAGCGGGCCGAGGACGGCAATGTCGCGCTGACCGGCGAGATCGGCTTTTCCGCGGCCAGGACCAAGGCTTTGCTGGCGCTGGGATTTGGCGCGACGCCCGAGGAGGCCGCGGAACATGCTTTCGCCAGCCTGAAGCAGGGTTTTGAACCCGCGGCGAAATCCTACCTCCAGAACTGGCGCAACTGGCAAAAGGGCCTGCTGCCGCTCGACCGGCACGCGGTGCCCGGGATCAACTTCTATCGCGTCTCGACGGCGGTACTGGCGACGCACCGGTCGATCGCCACACCGGGCGCCGCGGTCGCCAGCCTGTCGATCCCGTGGGGCTTCGACAAGGGCGACGACGACCTCGGCGGCTACCATCTGGTCTGGCCGCGCGATCTGGTCGAGACGGCCGGCGGCTTTCTTGCTGCCGGCGACGCCGCCTCGGCGTTGCAAATCCTCGACTATCTCGGCTCCATCCAGCAGCCGGATGGCCACTGGCCGCAGAACGCCTGGCTCGACGGATCGGCCTATTGGCCCGGCATCCAGATGGACGAATGCGCCTTTCCGCTGCTGCTGGCCGAAGCTTTGCACCGCGCCGGCCATTTGCCGCACGCCAGGCTCGCAGTCCTTCTGCCGATGATCGAGCGCGCCGCCGGCTTCGTCGTGCGCAACGGGCCGGTCACCGGCGAGGACCGCTGGG
Source organism: Mesorhizobium sp. XAP4 (assembly GCF_029269325.1). NCBI lineage: Bacteria > Pseudomonadati > Pseudomonadota > Alphaproteobacteria > Hyphomicrobiales > Phyllobacteriaceae > Mesorhizobium > Mesorhizobium sp. XAP4. Next base: position 203,601 of record NZ_JARIXW010000002.1, read on the forward strand.
AAGAGGATGCCGGCTACAGCCCGTTCACGCTCGCCGTCGAAATCGCCGCACTGCTTGCCGCAGCCGACCTGCTCGACGCCTGTGGCAAGCCGGACGCGGCGACCTATCTGCGCGAGACATCAGACGTCTGGAACGACCAGGTCGAGCGCTGGACCTACGTCACCGGCACGGCGATCTGCGGTCAAGTCGGCGTCGACGGCTACTATGTCCGCATAGCACCACCCGACGGCGCCGAGGCCGGTTCGCCGAAGGACGGCTATGTTCCGATCAAGAACCGGCCGCCCGGCGACACCGACCGGCCGGCCGAGCAAATCGTCAGTCCGGATGCGCTTGCACTTGTCCGCTTCGGCCTGCGGGCGGCCGACGACCCGCGCATGACAGACACGGTCAAGGTCATCGACGCGCAATTGCGCTGCGATCTGCCGCAAGGGCCGCTCTGGTACCGCTACAACGGCGACGGCTATGGCGAGCATGAAGATGGCGCACCTTTCGACGGCACCGGCCAGGGTCGCCCCTGGCCGCTGCTGGCCGGCGAACGCGCCCACTATGAGCTGGCGGCCGGGCGTAGGGAAAAGGCAGCCAGCCTGCTGACAGCGCTGGAAGGCTCGGCCGGACCGGGCGGCCTGTTGCCGGAGCAGGTCTGGGACGGCGCCGATATGCCGGAGCGCGAACTGCTGCACGGCCGCCCCTCGGGCAGCGCCATGCCGCTGGTCTGGGCGCATTCGGAGCATATCAAGCTGTTGCGCTCGCTGCGCGACGGCGCGGTCTTCGACATGCCCCCGCAAGGCGTCAAGCGCTATATCGAGGACAAGACCGTATCGCCGTTCAGAACATGGCGGTTCAACAACAAGATCCGCACGGTCCCGGCCGGCAAGACGTTGCGCGTCGAACTGTTGGCCCCGGCTACAGTCCATTGGAGCACCGACAACTGGGCGACCGCCCACGACAGCCAGACGGTGGAGAACGATTTCGGCATCCACCTTGCCGATCTGCCCGTGGCAAGCCTCCCCGAGGGAAGCACCCTGCTCTTCACTTTTTTCTGGCCCGGAACCGGCGATTGGGAGAATGTCGACTTCTCCGTCATCTCAGGCGACCAGGACAGCCAGCAGACCTTCCCTCGATAACCCCGCAAATCTCCTAGAAAACAGGGACGAAACCATGCAGATCGGAATGATGGGACTGGGCCGGATGGGCGCCAACATGGTCCGGCGCCTGATGCGCGACGGCCACGAATGCGTCGTCTACGACATCAACCCGGCCAGCGTCGCGGCCCTGGTGACCGACGGCGCGGCAGGGGCGGCCTCGATGGAAGAATTCATCGGCAAGCTGGCCAAGCCGCGCTGTGTGTGGCTGATGCTGCCGGCGGCGATCACCGGCAGGATCATCGACCAGGTGGCGGCCCTGATGGAGCCCGGCGACATCGTCATCGACGGCGGCAATTCCTATTATCACGACGCCGTCGACCAGGCCGCGAAACTGGCCGGCAAGGGCATCCATCTTGTCGATGTCGGCACCAGCGGCGGCGTCTGGGGCCTGGAGCGTGGCTACTGCCTGATGATCGGCGGTCCCGACGTGGCGGTGCAGCACCTCGATTCGATCTTCGCCACGCTGGCACCGGGCGCCGATGCCGGCTCCAATCCGTCCAGGGATGCCGGGACCGCGCCCTTCGGCTACCTGCATTGCGGACCGAGCGGCGCCGGCCACTTCGTCAAGATGGTGCACAACGGCATCGAGTATGGCGTCATGGCCGCCTATGCCGAAGGCATGAACATCCTGAAATCGGCCAATGCAGGCAAGCGGCAACGGACGGCGGACGCCGAGACCAGCCCGCTGGAAAACCCGCAATACTATCAGTTCGACATCGACCTTCCCCAGGTAGCCGAGGTCTGGCGGCATGGCAGCGTTATCGGCTCCTGGCTGCTCGACCTGACGGCCGGCGCCTTGAAAAGCGATCCGGGCCTGGTGAATTTCGGCGGCCGCGTTTCGGATTCCGGCGAAGGCCGCTGGACGCTGAAGGCGGCCATCGACACCGGCGTGCCGGCTCCGGTGCTGTCCTCGGCGCTGTTCGACCGCTTCTCCTCGCAGGGCGAATCCGAATTCGCCGACAAGCTGCTCTCCGCCATGCGCTATGCCTTTGGCGGCCATGTCGAGAAGCCGAAGGCCGGCAAGTGAGGACAGCGGGGGAGACACGCGCATGAGCCAGGAACGGTCCGACACGCTGGTGCTCTTCGGGGCCACCGGCGACCTCGCCCACAAGAAGATATTTCCAGCCCTTTACCAGATGGTCGCCAAGGGCACGCTTACCGAACCGGTGATCGGCGTCGCCTTCGATGCCTGGGACCTCAAGCAATTGCAGGCGCGCGCGCGTGACGGCATCGTCAATGCGCTCGGCAAGATCGACGAAAAAGCCTTCGCCAAATTTGCCTCGCTGCTGCGCTACGTCAGCGGCGACTACCGTGACGGAGCGACGTTCGAGAAACTGAAGAGCGCGCTCGGCACCGCACAGCGACCGCTGCATTACATGGCGGTGCCGCCGACCATGTTCGAGACCGTCGTCCAGGGGCTGGAGCAGTCGGGCACCGCGCATGGCGCGCGGCTGATGGTGGAAAAGCCCTTCGGTCACGATCTGCAATCGGCGCGCTGGCTGAACCGGGTCCTGCATCTGGTGTTCGACGAGCAGTCGATCTTCCGCATCGACCACTACCTGGGCAAGGAAGCGATCCAGAACCTGCTCTATTTCCGCTTCGCCAATTCCTTCCTCGAGCCGATCTGGAACCGCAACTACGTCGAGAGCGTGCAGATCACCATGGCTGAGGATTTCGGCGTCGAGGGACGTGGCCGCTTCTATGACGATGTCGGCTGCATCAGGGACGTCATCGAGAACCATCTGCTCAACATCCTGTTGCTGCTTGCCATGGAGCCGCCTGTCGGCCGCTCCGCCGACGATCTGATCGACGAAAAGGTGCAGGTGCTGCGCGCGATCAGGACGCTGACCAAAGACGATGTCGTGCGCGGCCAGTTCACCGGCTATCTCACTGAACCCGGCGTGGCGCCGAACTCGCCCGTCGAGACCTTCGCGGCGGTGCGTTTCTTCGTCGACACCTGGCGCTGGCAGGACGTGCCGTTTTTCATCCGCGCCGGCAAGAACATGCCGGTGCATGTCACCGAAGTGGTGGTGCGGCTGAAGCGGCCGCCGCTCGATGTCTTCGATCCGATCAAGCCCGCCGACCAGAACTACGTCCGCTTCCGCATCGACCCACAGGTGGTGATCGCCATCGGAGCACAGCGCAAGGCGCCGGGCGACGACATGATCGGCGAGCAGGTCGAACTGACGGCGCTCGACGACTCGAAGGGCGACATGCCGCCCTATGAACGCTTGATAGGCGACGCCATGAACGGCAACGGCCAGCTGTTCACCCGCCAGGACGCCAGCGAACTGGCCTGGCGCATCGTCGGCCCGGTGCTTGGCGACACCACGCCGCCGCACCTCTACGAGCCGCTGACATGGGGACCGGCGGACGTCATGGCCGGGTTCGGACCACCCAATGGCTGGATCGATCCGGTGAAGTGAGAGGAACCACACGATGGCCAAGGCAGTGAAGCAACCAGCATCGGGCACCGAGACGCCAGATGCTGAAAAGATCGTGCTCACGATCGACATCGGCGGCTCGCACGTCAAGATCCTCACCAGCGCCGGCGGCGCGGAGCGCCGCGCCGATTCGGGGCCAGGGCTGACGCCGCAACAGATGATCGATACCGTGAAGAAGCTCGCCGAAGGCCTGTCCTACGACGTCGTCTCGATGGGCTATCCCGGTCCGGTCAACCACAACAGGCCGCTCGCCGACCCCGCCAATCTCGGCAAGGGCTGGGCTGGATTCGACTTTGCGGGCGCGTTCGGCAAACCGGTGAAAGTGGTCAATGACGCGCTGATGCAGGCCATCGGCAGCTACGAGGGCGGGCGCATGCTGTTCCTCGGGCTCGGCACCGGGCTCGGTGCGGCGATGATTGCCGACAACGTCGCCCAACCGATGGAACTCGCGCATCTGCCCTACAAGAAGGGCAAGAGCTTCGAGGATTATGTCGGCGAACGCGGCCTGGAAAAGCGCGGCAAGAAGAAATGGCGCAAATACGTCTTCGACGTCGTCGACCGGCTCCGTGCCGCCATGCAGCCTGACTATGTCGTCATTGGCGGCGGCAACGTCGACAAGCTCGATGAATTGCCCGCCGACTCCAGGCGCGGCGACAACACACGCGCCTTCGAAGGCGGGTTTCGTTTGTGGCGCGACAAAGCGCTGATAGTCTGATACTGTTATTGTTTAATATAGTTGTTCAAAATAACGTGTGACCTGCCATCAAGTCGTTGCAATACGCAGATTTGCCGACTAGGAATTCCGCGCTACAACAACGCCAATTCGTCCCGTGGACGCACGAAGGACGCCATAGCATTTTGATTTCGCGCATGATCCTTTCCGGAAGTCGAATCCGATTTTCAGGTCATTCGCTGTAGACGGAGAAATAGAGTGACCGACGATAGCAACAGTGCCCGTAAAGACATCGATCTGCTCGAGCTGACCGCCCACATCGTGTCCGCTTACGTCGAGAAGAACCGCTTGCCTGCCTCCGGCCTGGCCGACCTCATCGCCAGCGTCAGCGCGTCGATAAGCGGGCTCGGCAAGCCTGCGGTCCCGGTGGCTGCCCCGCTGGTCCCGGCGGTCAATCCCAAGAAGTCGGTGACGCCCGATTTCATCATCTGCCTCGAAGACGGCAAGAAGTTCAAATCGCTGAAGCGTCACATCGGTGTGCATTTCGGCCTGACGCCGGACGCCTATCGCGCCAAATGGGGCTTGCCGTCGGACTATCCGATGGTCGCTCCCAACTACGCGGCCTCGCGTTCGCTGCTGGCGAAGTCGATCGGCCTCGGCCGCAAGGCCGCCCCCGTCAAGGCGCCCGCCAAGGGCAGGAAGGCCAAGGCCTCGGCCTGAACATTCAGTCCTGAGCCAACAGTTAGGACGACTGGAACAGAAGCCTGCCGGCGAATTCGCCTTGGCAGGCTTCCTATTTTTATGGCTTGGATAGGTGGACGGGTTCCTAGAGCAATTCCAGGAAAAGTGTGAAACGGTTTTCCGTCCGGAATTGCGTAAAATCTAGGAGTTAGGGCGGGTCGCCGTTTCCGTGAAACGGTGAACTGCTCTCGGGGAGCGAGCCATGAACTACACCAGGATGGTGATCGAGAAAGAGGCGCCGGAAGAATACGGCTACGACCGTATCCGCTTCAATCTTTCCGAAAGCTCGATCGCCGACCAGAAGCTCTCCGACATCGGCCTGTCGCTGCCCGATCTCACGCTTTTCTATGGCGAGCATCGCGGCGACAAGCAGTTGCGTGCACTGATATCGGCGCAGGATGCCGGCATTTCGCCGGATGATGTCCTGGTCACCGCCGGTGCCGCCGGCGCGCTGTTCATCATCTCGACCTCGCTTTTGTCGGCCAACGACCATCTCGTCGTCATCCGGCCCAACTACGCCGCCAACATCGAAACCCCAAGGGCGATCGGCTGCGCCATCAGCTTTGTCGACCTGGCCTTCGAGGAAGGCTTCGCCATCGACGTCGAACGCGTCAAGGCCGCGATTCGGCCGGACACGAAGCTGATCAGCGTCACCTGCCCGCACAACCCGACCGGCACGATGATGAGCCGAGCCGAGCTCGATGCGCTGGTGGCGCTTGCCGAAAGCAGCAACTGCCGTCTGCTGGTCGACGAGACCTATCGCGACCTCTCCTACGGCAGGCGGCTGCCGACGGCTGCCTCACTGAGCCCGAAGGCGATCAGCGTCTCGTCATTGTCCAAGGCCTTCGGCATTCCCGGCATCCGCATCGGCTGGCTGATCACCAGGGATGCGGTGCTTCAGGAAAAATTCCTCGCCGCAAAGGAGCAGATCGGCATCTGCGGCAGCGTCATCGACGAAGGCATTGCCCGCGGCATGCTCGAGCGCCGGGACGCCTTCCTGGCGACACTGCTGCCCGAAATGGCCAAGCGCCGCGACATCGTCCAGGCCTGGATCGACCGCGAACCGCTGGTCGACTGGATCAGGCCCGAAGGCGGTGTCGTCGGCTTCCCGCGCCTCGATGTCGAACCCGGCTTCGACCTCAACCGGTTCTATGCGAACCTGCTGGAGAACCACGGAACCTATGTCGGACCCGGCCACTGGTTCGAGATGGAAAAACGCTTCTTCCGCGTCGGCTTCGGCTGGCCGACGGAAGCCGAATTGCGCGGCGGCCTCGACGCCATCTCCGTCGCGCTGCGGCAGTAACTTCCGCGTGCCGGCGGTGGAGCAGGCTGAAAATTCCTTGATCCAGCACTGATTCTGACGCATATCCGCGGCGAACTGAGCTAAAAGTTCCGCCAGCCGGACCAGCGCCCATCGTGGAAGTGCCCCGCCAGCTGACGCCACTGCAATGGGGCCTCTTAAAATCATGACCGCCGAACAGATATCACCGGACCAGCGCTATGCCGCGTTCCGCCACCGCTCCTTCCTGAGTTATTGGGCGGCGCGTTTCCTCACCACATTCGCCACCATGATCGTGTCCGTCGCGGTCGGCTGGCAGATGTACGATTTGACCCGCGACCCGCTCGATCTCGGCCTGGTCGGCATCGTCCAATTCCTGCCGTCGCTGCTTCTGGTGCTGGTCACCGGTGTCGTCGCCGACCGCTTCGGCCGCCGCCTGATCATGGCGCTGGCGGTCGTGGTGGAGGCGATGTGCGCGCTGGCGCTGCTGTTCCTGGCGCTGCGCGGCATCAGCGGGCCGCTGCCGATCTTCTGCGTGCTTGCCATGTTCGGCGTCGCCCGCGCCTTCTTCGGTCCGGCCTCGGCCTCGCTGTTCGCCAATCTGGTGCCGCCTCAGGATTTCGCCAACGCCATCGCCTGGAATTCATCGGCCTGGCAGACGGCGACCATCGTCGGACCCGTCGCCGGCGGCCTGCTCTACGGCGTGTCGCCGGAAGCGGCCTACGGAACCGCCGCTGTCCTGATGCTTGTGTCCGGGCTGCTGATCTTCACCATCCCGAAGCCGTCGCAGCGCACCGAGTCGGACAAGCCGACGATGCAGCACCTGCTCGGCGGGTTCAGCTATATCTGGAGCGAGAAGATCGTGCTCGGCGCCATCTCGCTCGATCTGTTCGCCGTGCTTCTGTCCGGCGCCTCGGCGCTGCTGCCGGTCTATGCGCGCGACATCCTCCAGCTCGGCCCGTGGGGCCTCGGCCTGCTGCGCTCGGCGCCCAGCATCGGCGCCATTTGCGTCGCCATCTGGCTGGCCGGGCATCCACTTCGCAACCACGCGGGCATGATCATGCTGGCCGCCGCAGCCTCGTTCGGCGCCTTCACCGTGGTTTTCGGCCTGTCGACCATCACCTGGCTGTCGATCGTGGCATTGGTCTTCCTTGGCGCCACCGATATGTTCAGCGTCTACATCAGGGAGACGCTGATCCAGCTGTGGACGCCCGACGAGGTGCGCGGCCGCGTGAACGCCGTCAACCAGGTCTTTGTCGGCGCCTCCAACGAGGTCGGCGAATTCCGGGCCGGCACGATGGCCGCGCTGATCGGCACGGTGCCGGCCGTGGTGATCGGCGGCATCGGCGCCATCGCCGTCGCGGGCCTGTGGGTGGTGCTGTTCCCGCAACTGCGCAAGGTGCGCCACCTCAACGGGCGCAACTGATCTTCCCACGGTTGACAGCCGACATGCCTAGCCCATGCCACAGGAGCTCTCATGATCACTTGCTACCTGAAATACGTCATCGACCCCTACAAGCTTGCCGAGTTCGAAGATTATGGTCGTCGCTGGATAGCTCTGGTCAACCGCCTCGGCGGAAACCATCACGGCTATTTCCTTCCGAGCGAGGGGGCGAGCAACATCGCCTATGCCATGTTCAGCTTCCCGAGCCTTGCCGACTACGAGGACTATCGCAAACGGATGGCTGCCGACCCGGAATGCCAGGAAGTGTTCGAAATGGAAAAACGCAATCGCAGCATTCTCAGCTACGAGCGCAGCTTCCTGCGGCCGGTGCTCGAACCTTAATGCATGTCGCCCAAAAGTGGCCCCGGTTTTGGGAGAACGACATGCATGAAGACAAAGACCTAAAGCGGGTCGCCTGAAATCCGTTCAGACGACGGTTCAGCTATCTGCTCGGCTTGCCGAAGATCATCCGCAAAAACTCGTCCAGCCAGCGCTTGAGATGCATGTCCCAGATCAGCCGGCCGCCGAGATGATCGCGGCCGGGCTGGGCACCGGGCAATTCGAAGCGATGCGCGCCGCGCACCACCCAGCGCTGCATCATCACCCTGGTCAGTTCGCCATGGAACTGGATGCCCCAGGCATTGTCGCCGTAGCGGAAGGCCTGGTTGGGATAGGTTTCGGCCGTCGCCAGCAGCGTCGCGTCCCTGGGCAGCGAAAAACCCTCGCGGTGGAACTGGTAGACCATCTCCGGCCAGTGCATCAGTTGCTTGCCGGCTTCGGTCGCCTTCAGGGGATACCAGCCAACCTCGACCAGCCCTTCACCATGACCCTCGACCTTGCCGCCGAGACAGTTGACCAGCATCTGCGCGCCGAGACAGATGCCGAGACATGGCCGGTTCTCCCTCAGCGGTATTTCCAGCCAGTTGGTCTCGCGGCGGACGAACTCGTCGTCGTCATTGGCGCTCATCGGGCCGCCGAACACCACCGTGCCGGCGTGGTCGTCCAGTGTTTCGGGCAAGGCGTCGCCAAGCGGCGGCCGGCGGATGTCGAGATCGAAACCTTCTTCCAGCAACATATGGCCGACACGTCCCGGGCTCGAACTCTCCTGATGCAGCACGATCAGGATCTTTGGCTTCGAACTCGTCTGGCGTGGCATGGGAAGGCGAAGATCCTATTCGTCGCTCGATGTTCCGGTGGCGCCGGGCGCGTGCGCCGCCGCCTTGCGGCGCGCCTCGACGCGATCGTGGCGTTCGACGCCGATCAGCTCGGCGACGCGCCAGACGGTGTTGTCCTCGAGCTCGTGCAACTCGCCGTCGGCATAGACGATTTCCCACATCAGGCCGATGAAAGCCTTGCGCGCATCGGCATCGAGATGGCGCTTCAGGACGCTGGTGAAGGCGTAGAGATCGATCGCCTCATTGTCGGCCCGCTCGCCGGCAGCGGCCAACGCTTCGAGTTCCGCGCCACTGATCGAATAGCTCTCGGCCAGCACCGCCTTGAACCGCTCCCACTCGACATCCTGGCGCACGCCATCGGCGTTCATCACATGGTAGAGCAGCGCCGAGGCGGCGACACGCGGATCGTCCGTGCTGGCATGCGTGCCGGCACCGGCCGGCAAATCCCTGAGAAACGACAGAACGCGTTCAAACATAGATCCATACCCCAACGGCCTGACGGCCTGCCCAACTCAAAACAACCGAAACCGGCGCGGCGATTTCTCCGCTTCCTCGTCCGGATCGACGCCGGGATCGTCCGGCAGCCGCGCAAGCTCCTCGGCCGGCTCGACGCCTTCGGCATCGCTCGGCACCGCGGCGAAGGCCGCTGCCGTGATCGGCCTGACATGATCTTCTTCGCGACTTTCAGCTTGCTTGCCCGCCGACGTCTCGCCACCGGCGTCGTCGATCACTTCGATCGGCCTTTTTTCGCTCGTCGGCTTTGCCAATGCTTCAATAACCGGTGCCGCACCCGCTGGCGCGTCATCATGGCTGTCGATCAACTGGCCAAGCCGCTCCATCGGCGCGCGCCACTCGAAGGCGTCGAGCCGGCCGGTGATCGGCGATACCGGAGCCCAGCGTTCCGATACCACGCCGTCTGCGACCCAGGCCGGATCGCGCGGCGCCCGCAGCGCCCTGGACAGCAGCTGCCGAACTTTGCCCTGATCGCCGGTCTCGGCCTCCTCGATGTCGGCGAGCAGCAGATAGGCGCCCTCGCGACGGTCCATCCGGATCGCCGCCTCGGCCTCGCGGCGGGCGGTCGCGAAATCCTGCGCGTCGAGCGCGGCGCGCGCCACCGTCATCGACGATTCGGCGTGGTTCTTCTTCATCTCCTGCAGCTTCTTCGCCCGGTTGAGGCGGTCGAGCACCGCGTCGCCCGGCCTTGCATGGGTATAGAGCTCGGCGATCTCCGGATGCGGCTCGGCCTTCCAAGCCGCCTCGAGGATTTTCGAGCCCTTGCGCACATCGTTCTGCTTGAACAGTGCGGCCGCGGCGGCCACGGCGGCAGGCGCGAAATCGGGCCTGAGCTTGTTGGCCTCGATCGCCGCAGTTCTGGCGGCGGCGGGATCGCTGTCGGCAAGCGCCTGCGCCTTGGCGGTCAGCAGCACGGCGCGGCGGCGGTTGGCGGCATCGCGTTCGATCTGCCGTGTCGCTTTCTGCGCGTCGACCAGTTTCAGGGCGCCGTCCCAGTCGCCGCGCGCGGTCAGCTCTTCCAGCGTCGATTCCGCCGCCCAGGCCAGTTGCGGCGCCACAGCGGCGGCGCGGCCGGCATAATGCCTGGCGGCGTTGCGGTCGCCGAGCCGTTCGGCTTCCAGATAAAGCCCGCGCAAACCCAGCAGCCGCATTTCGGGATCGTCGAGCATGCTCTCGAATTTCTGCCGCGCGCCTTCATGATCGCCTTCGAGCAGCGACGCCTGCGCTTCGAGCAGGTGGATCAGCGGCTCCTGGTCGGAACGGATCAGCTTGGCGGCTTCCTTGGTCTTCTTGCGGGCCAGCGCGCCATCACCGGCGCCGGCGGCAATCATGCCGGTCGACAGCGCCTGATAGCCACGATCGCGGCGGCGGACACGGAAATAGCGCGAGATGGTGTAGGGGCTGTTCCACAGCGCCTTGAGCAGCCACCACAGGATCATCACCGCAGCGACCACGGCAACGACAGCCACCGCCGCCACCATCAGACTGACCTGGTATTGATAGCCGTTGAAAGTGACGACCATGTCGCCCGGCCGGTCGGCCAGCCAGGCAAAGCCCAGCCCGAGCGCGAAAACGACGATGAGGAAGGCGAGCAGGCGGATCATTGTGTTGCCCTCATGCCTTCATCGCGCCCGAGATCAGCGCATCGACCTGGGTTTCGACCTCGATGCGCGCCTTCAGCTTGCCGGCAAAGTCGGCGCCCGCGGCCTTGGCGGCCTCGGGCAGCGTTTCATACTCGCTGAGTGCCTTGGCGTAGTCGCCCTGGTTGACCGCCGCCTCCATGCGCGCGACGGTTTCCGGTGCGCCGGCGCCTTCGACGGCGCCGATCGGCCTGACCTTGACCAGCGATTGCGCGCTCGACAGAAGGCTCTGAACGAAGCCGGCATTCTCATCGACAGGCGTCGCCGCCGTGACCATGGCATTGGCGGCGGCATCAGCCTGCGATGCGATCTCGGCGCGGGTTGGAACGCCCTTTTCGGCATAGGGGCGCAGTGCCGCAAGCTGCGGCGCATCAGGCGAAATCGCGGAGAGGGTTTCGAGTTCGGCCGAAAACGGCCCGCCACGCTCAAGCGCCGCCTTCAAGGCCGACGCCGCGATGGCAAGCGCGATCTTCGGCTGTCCCGCCGCCGCCTCGACCTTGCCGGACAGCTGCGACACAGACTGCTCCAGCGCTTTCAGCCGGCCATCCTGCGCGGTCGCCGCCTCGCCGGCCGACTTCACCTGCGCGTCGAGGCCTGCCAGTTTTTCGGTGAGCGGACCAAGATCGACCGGCGCCGAGCTGCCCGCCTTGCCGAGGGCGGCGACCGCCGTCTCGATCTGCGCGACCTTGTCGCCCAGTGCGGTGACGCCGGCCGCGTCGCCTGCTCCACCTTTCTCGACAGCCGATTTCAGCGCCGCGACATCAGCCTTGACCTGCTCCAGGCCCGAGGACAGCCCGACCATCTTCGCCGCTGCATCGCCATTGCCGCCGGCGTCCTTCAAGCCGGCGATTTCGGTCTTCAGCGAGGCGATGTCGCCATTGACGCCATCGAGCGAGACGCCGGCACCGGAGCCCGGCGCGCCGAGCAGGCCGGCAAATTGCAGCCCGCCGGCGCCGACCAGCGCGATGACGCCGCCGATGATGCCGGCGGCGATGCCGTTGAGGCCGCCACGCTTTTCAGGGGCTGGCGCCATTTTCTCGTCCTGTGTCTCGGCTTTTGCCTTGTTGCCGTCGGTCTGCGCTGCCGACGCGTCGTCGAAACTGTAGTCGAAGGTTTTGGCGCGGTTGGGCGGCGCATCCGAACCGGGATAAGGCAGCTCTGGCTCGGCGGCTTTGGCTCCGCCATCCGCCGGCGCTTGCCCTTCCGCACCTGCGGCGCCATCGGCATGCTCCCACGGCTCGAGATCGGTCTGGTCGGCATGAACCGGCTCTTCGGGAACCTCGGGCTGCGAAGCGTTCGCTGCTTCCTCGGCCTTCGCCTCGTCTGTCTGCGCCTCCTGCGTGGCGGCGTCCTCGTCGGCGATGCGTGAGACGGCGCCCGGCTCGAGATCGATGGTCACCGGCTCGCGGCGGCTTTTCGAGTGTCGCATCTTCGGCGTCTTGACCATGCCTGGGCTCCGCACATTCGCTTCGTCTCAACGCCTGGCGGCGCATGATGGTTCAGAAAGGGTCTAGCACATCACCAAGCGGTGAAAAGGGGCGGTGTGATGACGCGGCTCAGCGCGGCGCCTGCAAAAGTGCCAGCAATGCCTCCTCGTCAGGTTGCGCGGCAATGCGGATCCTTTCGCTGGCGGCATCGTCGAAGGCTGCGGCGATGCGAGCGGAAAGCGCAAAAACCCATGTTTTTTCGAAGAGACCGCGCAGAGCGGGCCGTCTTGCCAACATCTGCATCGCCGCCGCCGCCTTGGCTGAATAGAGCAATACCGCGTCGGCAGGTTGCCCCGACAGGCGTTCGAGGGTGACTTCGTCCGGATAACCCACTGTCAGCGTGTCATAGGTCTCGACGGCGTGGACCCGAACGCCCACCGTCCCGAGCCTCTGTTCGAACGCCGGAAAACGCACGCGCCCGCAGAGGTAGACAATCGTCTTTCCAGAAAAATCGGCGGCGAGAACGTCGGCCAGCGCCTCGGCATCGCCCGGGCCTTCACTGACCGACAAAAACCCCGCTTTGCGGGCAGCTTCCGCAGTCCGCCTACCGACGGCATGACAAGGCAAGGCGGCGAGCGTCGCGATGATTTCTTCCGGCGCATGGCGCATGGCATTGGCGCTTGTGACGGCCACCGCGACGGCATCGTCCGGGATCAGTCCGGCAGCGGCGGGCAACGCCTTTGTTTCGGTCAGGGGCAAAAGAACCGGCTGAAAACCTGCCTCCTCCAGCCGATGCGCTGTGCGCGAAGCACCCGGTTCCGGCCTGGTCACCAGGACGCGAAGCATTTCAGAGCCAGCCGTCGAAGAACTTTTCGCCGGCCCTGGCGCGCACGCTCCGGGCCGCTTCGCCGCCGATCCGGGCGGCGTCTTGCGCCGGTCCCTGCAGTTCGACCGTGTGTGACTGCGTGCCGTCGGGCGAGATGATCAGCCCGGCAAAAGACAGTTTTCCGGCCTCGATCGCCGCATAGCCGGCGATCGGCGTGCGGCAGGAGCCATCGAGCGCCGCCAGGAAGGCACGCTCGCAGGCCAGCGTCTGGCCGGTCGGCACATCATGAACGGCCGCCAGCATCTTTTCGACATCGCGGTCGCCGATACGGGTTTCGATGCCGATCGCGCCTTGCCCCGGCGCCGGCGGGAAGACATCGAGCGGTATCAGGTCGGTGACGACATGCTCGAGCCCAAGCCGCTTCAGCCCGGCATAGGCTAGGATCGTGCCGGCGGCGACGCCTTCCTCGAGCTTGCGCAGCCGCGTCTGCACATTGCCGCGGAACATCACCACGTCGAGATCCGGCCGCATCCGGCGGATCAGCGCTTGCCGCCGCAGCGACGACGAGCCGACTTTCGCCCCGCGCGGCAGTTCGGCGATCGTCTTCGCCGCTTTGCCGACAAAGGCGTCGCGTGCGTCCTCGCGCGGCAGGAAGGCCGACAGTTCGAGGCCGTCGGGCAGTTGCGTCGGCATGTCTTTCGACGAATGCACGGCGATGTCGATCCGGCCGGCCAGCAGCGCCTCCTCGATCTCCTTGGTGAACAGGCCCTTGCCGCCGGCTTCCGACAGCGGCCGGTCCTGAATGCGGTCGCCGCTGGTCGAGATGACGACCACCTCGAACGCCTCCGCCGGCATGCCATGCGCGGCCATCAGCCGCGCCTGCGTTTCATGCGCCTGCGCCAGCGCCAGCGGGCTGCCGCGTGTTCCGATTCTCAAGATTGTTTGCATGGCGCGCAGTCCGTGATAACCCCCCGGCAAGCGAGGCTTTCCGGGGTTCTCCTAACGGGGAAAGCCCCATGATACAATCTTTAGGGACAGCGACGAATTGATCCGCGTGCTGGGCATAGAGACGAGTTGTGACGAGACCGCCGCCAGCGTGGTGGCCATCGACGGCGACGCCGCGCCAAAAATCCTGTCCAACATCGTGCTCAGCCAGATCGAGGAGCATGCCGCTTTCGGCGGCGTCGTGCCGGAAATCGCCGCGCGCGCCCATGTCGAGGCGCTGGACGGCATCATCGAGGCGGCGCTTGCCGATTCGGGCACGGCGCTAGCCGATATCGACGCGATTGCCGCCACCGCCGGCCCCGGCCTGGTCGGCGGGCTGATCGTCGGGCTGATGACCGCCAAGGCAATCGCCGCGGCGGCGAACAAGCCGCTGATCGCCATCAACCACCTCGAAGGCCATGCGCTGACCGCAAGGCTGACCGACGGGCTCGACTTTCCCTATCTCTTGCTGCTGGTCTCCGGCGGCCATACGCAAATCGTCGCCGTGCGGGGTGTCGGCGACTACCAGCGCTGGGCAACGACTATCGACGACGCGCTCGGCGAAGCCTTCGACAAGACGGCCAAGATGCTTGGCCTGCCCTATCCCGGCGGACCGAATGTCGAAAAGGCGGCACAGGCCGGCAACGCCTCGCGCTTTGCCTTTCCGCGTCCGATGAAGGGCTCGGCCCAGCCCGACTTCTCCTTCTCCGGCCTCAAGACCGCCGTGCGCCAGGCGGCGAGCGCCATTGCGCCGCTGAGCGACCAGGACGTCGCCGACATCTGCGCCTCGTTCCAGGGGGCCGTAGCCGATGCTCTGGCCGACCGTGTTTCTCGCGCGCTGACGCGCTTTCGCGAGACATTTCCCGGCACCAGGAACCCAGCCCTCATCGTTGCCGGTGGTGTCGCCGCCAACCGCACGATCAAGACCATGCTGGAGCGGCTCTGCGCCGAGACCGGCTTCACCTTCATTGCGCCGCCACTGAAACTTTGCACCGACAATGCGGCGATGATCGCCTGGGCCGGCATCGAGCGGCTGCGCGAGGGCATGGCGCAAGAGAACGGCTTCGATTTCGTGCCGCGCTCGCGCTGGCCGCTGGACAGCATCTCGGCGCCGATGGTCGGCTCCGGCCGGCGCGGAGCCAAGGCATGAACGAGGTGGCAATGAGCGGCAACGTCACCGCGCCAAGCGGCTGGCGCGTTGCCGTGCTCGGCGGCGGCGCCTGGGGCACTGCCTTGGCCTTGGCCATGCTGCGCGCCGGCCATTTCGTCCGCCTTTACGCGCGCGATCCGGAGACCGTCGCCGCGATCGACCGCGGCGACAATCCACGCTACCTGCCGGGCATTACGCTCCAGCCCGGCATCGTGGCGACGAGCAACATCCAGGCCGCGCTCGACGGTGCCGATTGCGTGCTGGCGGTGACGCCGGCGCAGTCGCTGCGGGCGACGCTGGCGGCCGCGAAGGACCATATGCCGGCCGGTATCCCGCTGGTTCTGTGCGCCAAGGGCATCGAAAGCGAGACTGGCGCGTTGCTATCGGCGATTGTCGAAGAAATCCTGCCGCTCAATCCGGTTGCCGTTTTGTCGGGCCCGAGCTTCGCCACCGACGTCGCCCGCGGCCTGCCGACGGCCGTTGTGGTCGCCGCCCGCGACGAGGCATTGGCCGCCGATCTCGCCGCCCGCTTTTCCGCCGAAAACCTGCGCTGCTATTCGAACGACGACCTGATCGGCGTCGAGATCGGCGGCGCCTTGAAGAACGTCTTTGCCATTGCCGCAGGTGCCGTCACCGGGGCGGGTCTCGGCGCCAGCGCCCAGGCCGCCATGGTGACGCGCGGCTTTGTCGAATTGCGCCGCATCGGCGCTGCCTTCGGCGCCAGGCCCGAAACGCTGATGGGGCTTTCCGGCCTTGGCGACCTGCTGCTGACCTGCTCGTCCACCCAGTCGCGCAATTTCGCCTATGGGTTGGCGCTCGGGCAAGGCAAGCCACTTGCCGGATTGCCGCTGGCAGAAGGCGTGCCGACGGCGGCGATCGCAGCCCGCATTGCGAC
Organism: Mesorhizobium sp. XAP4; assembly: GCF_029269325.1. Lineage (NCBI taxonomy): Bacteria > Pseudomonadati > Pseudomonadota > Alphaproteobacteria > Hyphomicrobiales > Phyllobacteriaceae > Mesorhizobium > Mesorhizobium sp. XAP4. The sequence goes on from NZ_JARIXW010000002.1 coordinate 219,937, forward strand.
CGAGCGCAACATCGACGCGCCGATCATTGCCGCCGTCGCCGCCATACTGGATGGCACCATCACCGTCCGGCAGGCCGTGACGGCGTTGATGACCCGGCCGCTGAAGACCGAAACCAACGATTGATCCCCACGACTTTGAACGATCAGGAGAAAAAATGCTGTTTGCTGTGATTTGCAAGGATAAGCCCGGAAGCCTGCAGGTGCGCCTCGACACGCGGCCCGAGCATGTTGCCTTTCTCGAGGGGTTGAACGGCGACAAGAAGCTGGCATTCGCCGGTCCGTTCCTTGACACTGAAGGCAAGTCCAATGGCAGCCTCGTGGTCGTCGAAGCGCCCGACCTGGCTGGCGCCCAGGCTCTGTCGGCCGCCGACCCCTACGCCAAGGCCGGGCTGTTCGAAAGCGTCGAAATCCGCCCGTGGAACTGGACGTTCAACAAGCCGGCGGCTAGTTAAATCCCGGTCGCCAGCGCGACTCCAAGGAGGAGAAAGACATGAACTACTGGCTGTTCAAATCCGAGCCATTCAAGTTCTCCTTCGAGATGCTGAAGGCCAAGGGCAAGGCCGGCACGCAATGGGACGGCGTGCGCAACTACGCGGCGCGCAACAACATGAAGGCGATGCAGATCGGCGATCTCGGCTTCTTCTACCATTCCAACGAGGGGCTGAACATCGTCGGCATCGCTGAAGTCTGCGCGCTTGCCCATCCCGACACCACGTCGGACGATCCGCGCTGGGAATGCGTCGACATCCGCGCCGTAAGGGAGGTACCGAACCCGCCGACGCTGGAACAGGTGAAGGCCAATCCCAGGCTTGCCGACATGGCGCTGGTGCGGCTCGGACGGCTTTCCGTGCAGCCGGTGACGCCGGCCGAATGGAAGGAAGTCTGCCGCATGGGCGGCTTGACGCCGGCTCCGTGACGGCGCTCACGCCCAACAGCGCCAAACAGTTCATTCTCGACAACACGGCGCTGATGGCGCCGCCGCACGTGCCGGAGATCCTGCTTCATCTTGCCGACGAAGCGCATGACCTGTGGCAGCGGACCGAGGAAGAGCTGGTCGAAATCGGCCTGCCGCCGCCCTTCTGGGCTTTCGCCTGGGCCGGCGGCCAGGGCCTTGCCCGCTATGTCCTGGACAATTCCGGCACGGTGCGTGGCAAGCACGTGCTCGACTTCGCTTCCGGCTCCGGCCTTGTCGCCATCGCCGCTGCCAAGGCCGGTGCCGCCAAGGTGATCGCCTCCGACATCGACCCGTTCTGCGCCACCGCGATCCGGCTCAACAGCGAGATCAACGGTATCGGGACCGAATTCCTCGGCACGGATTGCATCGGCACCGATGCAGGTTGGAACGTGGTCCTGGCCGGTGATGTTTTCTATGACAAATCTTTCGCTGACCGGCTGGTGCCATGGTTCGCAACGCTGAAGGCGCGCGGCGCCGAAATCCTTGTCGGCGATCCCGGCCGGTCGTATCTGCCGAAGACAGGGCTGGAGCCGCTTGCGGTCTATGAAGTGGCCGTCACGCGGGCGCTGGAGGATGCGCTGGTCAAGCGCACGACCGTCTGGCGGTTCGCTTGACGCGATCGCCGAACAGGCGTTCCATCATATCCAAATCAGAGGGGGGAGCTCATGGATTTTTCAGCAGTGAACTGGCTGGCGGTGGTCGCTGCCGCGATCGTGGCGTGGCTGTTCGGCGCCGCCTGGTACATGAGCCTGAGCAAGCCGTGGCTGAAGGCCGCCAAGCTCGATCCGGCCACGATGAAGAAGTCGCCGCTGCCCTTCGTCGTCAGCTTCATCGCCGAACTGGTCATGGCCACGATAATGGCGCTGGTCGTCGGCGCGATGACCGGCGGCGAGCCGACATGGCTCGCCGGACTTGTCTTCGGCTTCGTGCTCTGGCTGGGTTTCGTCGCCACGACGCTCTCGGTCAACCATCGCTACGAGAATTTCGGCTGGGACCTGACCCTCATCGACGGCGGCCACTGGCTCGGCGTGCTGCTGATCATCGGCGCCGTCATCGGCTGGTTCGGCGCGGTGGCAAGCTGAGTCAAGAAGGGAGTAGGGCAGTAAGGCAGTAGGGGAATAGGGGAGCAGACGGCACCGACGCCTATCCCTACTGCCCTACTGCCCTACTGCCCTACTGCCCTACTGCCCTACTGCCCTACTGCCCTACTGCCCTTTATCCGTGGTCCGCGTCTTGGCGACTTCCTCTAGCATCCATTCGCGAAAGGCGACGATGCGTGGATCGTCGGCGGTATTTTCGGGATAGACCAGGAAATAGGCGAACTCGGGCGCCACCCGCAGGCCGAGTTCGAAAGGCTGCACCAGCCTGCCCTGGGAAAGGTCGTTCGCCACCATGGCGAAATCGGCGAGCGCAACGGCATTGCCGTCGAGCGCTGCCTGGACGGCATCCGTGGAATTTCCGAACACGACTGTCCGGCTGTCGTCGAAATCATTGATGCCGGCCGCCGCCATCCACATCCGCCAGTTCGGCCACGTCACGCCTTGCCGCGACCATTCGATATGCGCAAGCGTGTGATTGAACAGGTCGCGCGGCTCGCGCAGCGGCGGACCGGACGTCAAGAGGCTCGGGCTGCACACCGGAATGAGGATGTTGTCGAACAGCCGGTGGGTGCGAAGGCCCGGATATTTGCCGGCGCCAAAACGGATGCCGACATCGATGTCGTCAAGTTCGAAATCCCGCACTTCATAGGCGATGTCGAATCGCAATTCGATATCGGGGTGACGCTTGCGAAAATCGTCGACGCGTCGCATCAGCCATTTTGACGCGAACTGCGCGTCGAGCGTTACCTTCAAGAGAGCGGTGCCGCGCGTCAGCTTTTGCGCCCGCGAAACAGCCCGGCCAAGCAGGTCGAGCGCGTCCGCCGAGGCGTCGAACAGCACCGTTCCCGCCTCGGTGAGCCGGATGGTGCGGCTGGTGCGCGTGAACAGCACCAGCCCGAGCTGATCCTCGATTTCCTTGATCTGATGGCTGACGGCGGCCGGTGTCAGCCCAAGCTCGTCGGCGGCACGGGTGAAATTGAGGTGCCGGGCCGCCGCCTCCAGCGTCCTCAAGGCGCGAGTCCCAGGCAGAAGACGAGCCATCCTATCCTCAAAGAAAACTTGATGATCGAGAGAAAACTACTCGTTTCCTACAGAGATTTCAATCTGGCATGATCTGTCCATCGAAACATCATCAAGCCGGATTTGATATTCGGGGAGAACGGAGCACACCATGTCCATCATCGTTTTGAATTCGTCCGCACATCGTCCGAACTGGCTGGCCGAAACCCTCGACTGGTTGCGTCACGCCCGGGTCGCGATACGCCTCCCCCGCCGCGATACTGCCTACCAGAACGTCGAGGATCTCTCCGACCGCCAACTGCGCGATATCGGCGGCGCGCGCCGTGATGTCGCTCGCGCAATGGACAAGGAGCTTGGCCGGCTGGGCCTGCTCGACATCGGCTGGCAGAGACCTGGCCGTAGGGGAGTAGGGGAATAGGGGAATAGGGGAATAGGGGAATAGGAAAAACTAAGGCCGCGCCCGAGCTTGTCCCTACTCCCCTACTCCCCTACTCCCCTACTCCCCTACTCCCCTACTATCTTACCACCCTCACCACCGTCCGGTCCGACAGCAGCGGCAGCAGCCGCGCCATGGTTTGCGCCGTGACAGCCACGCAGCCTTGCGTCGGCGTGAAGCCGGGGCGCGCCAGATGGAAGAAGATGGCGCTGCCGCGCCCGCGCCGGCGCGGCGACAGGTTCCAGTCGAGCACCAGGCAGGCATCGTAGAGCCTGTCGTCGCGCCGCATGCGTTCGTGGCTGGCGCCATAGGGAATCCTGACCGGCCTGTTGTAGTTGCGGTCGTCAGGCACTTCGCACCAGCCCAGATCGGGCCCGATCGGCGTCATCGCCAGCCGGGTCCTGCGGCCGCTGGAGAACTGATCCCCCCGGAAATACCCCGACAGGATCCGCATCGCGGCCAGCGGCGTGGCGCCATCGCCTTCGCGCTTGTCGGCCGAGATGCCACCGCGCCCCAGCGCACAGGCAAACACCGTTTTCCCGGCCTGCAGCAGGCCCTGGCTTGGATGCCCAGGCCTCGCCCGCACGGTCAGCACACGCAGCCCTTTTCGCAAAATTGCGCCGGCTGCATTGCGATCGTGTTTTTTCTTGTATGATCGTGCCACGGAACAAATCACTGTGAACGGCTGTTACGCCGGTCAGCTTCCGCATAAACAGGCAGCGGTCAACTGAATTTTCTTTTCAAAACAACGGATTGATCCATGACTTCACGCACCATACTGATCGTCGACGACGATGACGACCTGCGCGGCACGCTGGTCGAGCAATTATCCCTTTACGAGGAATTCGACGTGCTGCAGGAATCGACTGCGGCAAAAGGTGTCGCCGCAGCGCGCGGCGGCCTCATCGATCTGCTCATCATGGATGTCGGGCTGCCCGACATGGATGGCCGCGAAGCGGTGAAGATCCTGCGCAAGGGCGGCTACAAGGCGCCCATCATCATGCTGACCGGTCACGACACCGATTCGGATACGATTCTTGGTCTCGAGGCCGGCGCCAACGACTATGTGACGAAGCCGTTCCGCTTCGCCGTGCTGCTGGCGCGCATTCGGGCGCAGTTGCGCCAGCATGAGCAGAGCGAGGATGCCACCTTCTCGGTCGGGCCCTATACTTTCAAGCCCAGCCAGAAACTGCTGCTCGACCCGCGCGGCGGCAAGGTGCGGCTGACGGAGAAGGAGGCCTCGATCATCAAATATCTCTATCGCGCCGACCAGAAGGTGGTGACGCGCGACGTGCTGCTCGAGGAGGTGTGGGGCTACAATTCCGGCGTCACCACGCACACGCTGGAAACCCATGTCTACCGGCTGCGCCAGAAGATCGAGCGCGATCCTTCCAATGCGGAAATTCTTGTGACAGAAAGCGGCGGCTACAAGCTGGTTCCTTAAACATTTTCATTATCCAATGAGCGGCCGGGCGGGGCCGCTTTCGGGTACGATCCAGTTGGAGGGTGGTTTGGATCGAACTCGCAGAGGAGGAGACGGACTGTCGGTTCGGGGACATAGCTAGATGGCGCTGGATGACGACATCCGCGTTCTGTCCGCCGTGAGGCTCTTCGAGGGCTTCACGCAGGAACAACTGCGCCTGCTCGCCTTTGGCGCCGAGAACACCAGGCTGATTGCCAACCACAAGCTTTATCGCGAGGACGACGAGGCCGATTCCGCCTATATCGTTGTCAGCGGGCGCATCGTGCTCTACCGGGAGCAGAATGGTGAGCGAATCCCGATTGGCACGGCAGACCCCGGCACGATCCTGAGCGAACTGGCATTGATCGCCGACACCAACCGGTTGACCAGCGCCTCGGCCGAGATCGATTCGGAAGTGATGCGCCTCAGCCGCAAGATGTTCCGCCGCATCCTGGAGGAATATCCCGAGATCGCGGTCAAGCTGCACCAGCGCATCTCGGAGGAATTTCAGGCGATGATCCGCCGCATCCAGGAACTGGCGCCGCGCTTCTCCGGCTAGATCTAGCGTACCCACGAAGCTGCTGGCCTCGCGGCCGAAGGCAGAAGCGTTTTCAACGACAGCGATGAGCTGGTCGTGGCGCACTGCGGCCATCCGGACGCCCGGATCCAGCGGCAAGGCTCCGTTGACAGGCAAGAGGTGAAATCCTAAAGCACCTCGAAGGCGGCCGGCGCAGCAGGCGCCATCACCACCAGGCTCCTGGGGGGAGCGAGCCATGCCATCAGGGCGGTACGAGACCATTATCTTGTATTCCCGCAATGACGCGTTCGGCGACGGACTGATCCGGATTCCGGCATTGCGCGCCGCCAGAACGGCATTCCCTGATAGTTTCATCGTCTACGGAACCACCCGGTCGTCGTCCCTTGAACATAGCCTCAATCGCCATGCCGGCCATTTGGTCGATGCGATCAATGTGCGGACGCCGCTGGCGCGCCTGATCGCCGATCACCGCAAGGGCAAGGAGCGATTTGCCGTCGTCGATTTCCGCATCTCGGCGCGTTGGCTGCTTCAAGCCTCGGCATCACTGCTCGGCCGCGGCATTGCCTATGAGGCAAACTTTCCGGCTTTCGCCCTTTCCTGGCGCCTGGGTCACAGGCCTGAAGCACGACCCGGGCACAATGCCTGGCGCTACCATCGCCTCATCGAACGCCTTGCCGGCAAGCGGCTGCCTTTCGATCATCGGCTGGAGCCTAGCCCGGCCGCACGAGCGGCGGCCAGGAGCCTTGCGGACGGCAAGCATGCTCCCTTGATCATTATCGCGGCGCATGGCAGCGCCAGCAAGCGCATGTCGGCGGATCAGGTTGCCGCAATCGCCGACAGCCTGATCGCCGACGGGGCGAACCTTCTCTATGTGAGAACCCCCGGCGACGGTCCCGATATGGCTGAGCTGGCTCAGCGCGTGCCGAAGCTGCGGCTTGTCGATTCCGCCGCGATCGGAGGTGTCGATATCGGTGACATCTTGCTGGCGCTCGGCGAGTTTGCCGATCTTTACATCGGCGCCGAAGGCGGTACCGCACATCTCATGGCAACGGTGATGACGCCGATGGTTATCCTCAATGGCGGCGCCAACATGGCCCGTTGGAGGCCGCTTTCGAACTGCGTGGACGTGATCGCGACCCGCCATGCCAGCCCGACCGGCCTGGTCGCCGATGTCCCGGCGCCGACAATCATCGAAGCGGCGCAACGGATGCTGGCGACACGCCGCCGCGACCATCCCCATCTGCCGGATCTCGCAGGCCTGTCAGCGCAGCAGCCCTGGGGCAACGACATGCGTGAAGACGTGAAGCGCGCCGTTTGAGTTCGAATTTATTTGGACGCGCTTCGAAGCGTGTTGGATTCAGGTCGGGCATTTGCAGGCCGGCCTCCCCTGAACATCGGCGCCATGGTACAATGGGTTCGGTGGAGCGAAGCGCTGCAACCGTTCGATGCTGACCACCGGCACAATGCAGGCGGAGTTCTCGGCGCGGCAGAGCTGGCAGCCATCGCACTGGATTAGGCATAGGTCAGCACTTCTTGATCTTTGATTCCAATGGAGTTCCTCTCAGTCCTCTATGAGAATAGCAAATGCCAGAGAACAGCGCGCCGAACACAAAGCATGGCGGCGAATGGACAATAGCCTGGCGCTTGGTCGTGGTGGCGGCGGCGGCGATCAACGTTGCGATGCTCTTGGCCGCGCTGTTCGTCGCGCAAATTCGTGGTCTGGACGCGTGGATCTTTTATCGAGATCCATCCGCAGCCGCCGGAGTCGGTTTCTATACGGGGTGGATTTCGTCCCTGGGTGCTTCGCTATGGATCGGCTCCGGCGCCGCAACCCTGTTTGCTGGCCTGCTCACGCGCCGATGGGATTGCACGTTTCTCGGCGGCCTTACCCTCCTCCTGGGCCTCGATGACCTGTTGTTGATCCATGAGGACGTGCTGCCCATTGTTGGGATACCAGAGATCGTTCCGATGATTGCCTACGCCGCCGCCGGGTTGTTCTGGTTCTTCCGGCTGCGACGAAAAACATTCGACGGCACGATCATCTTTGTGGCCGCAGGCTTCCTGCTGGCGATGTCAGCATCGATCGACCAGCTCGGAGAGCTGTTTCCTACCCCCGGTTCTGCGGCCGCCATCGCCGAGGACGTCGTCAAAGAGCTTGGCATCTTCCTCTGGGCGGCAGGTGCCGTTGGGTACGCGGCGATGGTGACACGATTGGGCCGTCCGTGGGTGGATCCAGCCGGTCCCAACTCTACAGACTGACTGCCGCACGCGGGCATTTTCGACCAGACTAGTCCAGATCGAACCGCGCGATGACAGGCACATGGTCCGACGGGCGCTCCCAGCCGCGCGCCAGACGCAGGATCTCGTAGCCGGAAAAGCTGGGCACAAGGTTCGGCGACGACCAGACGTGGTCGAGGCGGCGGCCGCGATTGGACAGCTCCCAATCCTGCGCGCGATAGCTCCACCAGGTGTAGAGCTTCTGCTCATCCGGCACGTTGAGCCGCATCAGGTCGACCCAGTTGCCGGCGCGACGCATCGCCTCGAAATTTTCCGTCTCGACCGGCGTGTGGCTGACCACGTTGAGCAATTGCTTGTGCGACCAGACGTCATGTTCGAGCGGGGCGATGTTGAGGTCGCCGACCAGCACCGAGCCGGACACCTCGTCATGTTCTGCCCGGATGGCATTCATCTCGGCAACGAAATCGAGCTTGTGCTTGAACTTCCTGTTGATGACGGGATCCGGTTCGTCGCCGCCCGCCGGGACATAGAAATTATGCAGCAGGATCGCCTTGCCGCCAGCCCGCACCGTCACCGAGAGGTGCCGGCTGTCCTCGATTTCGCAAAAGCGTCGCTTTTCGACCAATTCGATCGGCCGCCGCGCCACGGTTGCTACGCCGTGGTAGCCCTTCTGGCCATGGAAGGCGATGTGCTCGTAGCCGAGCTTGCGGAAAGCCTTCTCGGGGAACAGTTCGTCGGGAACCTTGGTTTCCTGCAGGCACAGCACGTCGGGCGCATGCTCGACGAGCAGGCGCTCGACGATCGGCATGCGAAGGCGAACGGAGTTGATGTTCCAGGTGGCGATGGAGAAGGGCATTTGGCAATCCAGGACAGCGTGCAACCGGCCAGAACCGATGGGTCCCGGCGGGGAAGACGCCTTTTGACGGAGTCGGTCCGGGAAATTGCCAGCCGCAAGCCGCAAAGACAAGCCGGGCAACGCTCGACGAGGCGCGGCCCGGTGCTTTCCACAGCTATTGGAGCGTTTGAAGCTAGCGCGCCTTGTTGGTGTTGAGCTCGCGGTTCGCCGTGTAGTCGATGGCGAAAGTATCCGGCGCGAAGCTGACGCCTTCCTTGGTGTTGAAGATCATCACCGTCGTATCCTTGCCCTGCGCGTCGGTGATCGTCCACTGCCGCAAGTCGAAGGTTTTCGGATCGAACATCATGGTGATCTTCGAATTGCCGAACACCGATTTGTCGGCGAGCTGGATGGTTGTGAGGTCGTCCTCCTGCTTGACGCTTTTGACGCGGTCGCCGGAGAGGTCGATCCTGTTGTCGAGCAGCAGCTTCAAGGGTGTCTTCGACAGCGGATAGAGATCGGACGTGTTGAGCCTCTTGTTCAGGATGACCACCGACTGGCCGTCTGAAATCACCCGGAAGTTCGAAGAGCCGTCGTAGTTGAAGCGGATCTTGCCTGGCCGTTCGAGGAAGAACTTGCCGCCGGTCTGCTCGCCCTTGGGGCCGAACTGCACGAATTCGCCGCTCATCGATTTGACCGAGGAAAAGTGGTCGGCGATCTTCTGCGCAGCGGCCGGCACAGCCGCCTGCGCCGAGGCCAGCAGCTGGAAGCCGGGCACCGCGTTGAAGGCTGCCGCCCCTGCAAACGCCAGGCCGAGGCCCAGCAACTGACGCCGGGAGGGAGCAAATGTGCTGAGCTCTGAAAGATCGTTTTTCATGTCGGTCACTCTCGTCTGATTCCTGAGTTGTTCTGTGCTTGGACCCCCAGTTGGGCTGAAATTTGGCGGGTCGGGCGTCCCTTGGTCGCTTCAACGCCTTGAAAGGTTCAAGGTTGCCGGACCGGGATGTCACAAGGGTCAGGCTTTCTGGTCAGAACTTGTCCTCTTCGGTCGGCACCAGGATCTCGCGCTTGCCGGCATGGTTGGCCGGGCCGACGATACCTTCCTTCTCCATCTTCTCGATGATCGAGGCAGCGCGGTTATAGCCGATGCCCAGCCGGCGCTGGATATAGCTGGTCGAGGCCTTGCCATCGCGCAGCACCACGGAGACCGCCTGATCGTAAGGATCGTCGGAATCCTCGAAATTGCTGTTGCCGCCACCGCCGCTCGCTCCACCCTTGCCTGACGGCTCGTCGTCATCCTCGCCATCATCCTCGGTGATGGCGTCGAGATACTCCGGCACGCCCTGCAGCTTCAGATGCGCGACGATCTTCTCGACCTCTTCATCGGCGACGAACGGGCCGTGCACGCGCTGGATACGGCCGCCGCCGGCCATGTAGAGCATGTCGCCCATGCCGAGCAGCTGCTCGGCGCCCTGCTCGCCCAGAATGGTGCGGCTGTCGATCTTCGACGTCACCTGGAAGGAGATGCGGGTCGGGAAATTGGCCTTGATGGTGCCGGTGATGACGTCGACCGACGGCCGCTGCGTTGCCATGATGACATGGATGCCGGCGGCGCGCGCCATCTGCGCCAGGCGCTGCACGGCACCTTCGATGTCCTTGCCGGCGACCATCATCAGGTCGGCCATCTCGTCGATGATGACGACGATATAAGGCATCGGCTCGAGATCGAGGTTCTCGGTCTCGTAGATCGCCTCGCCGGTCTGGCGGTCGAAGCCGGTCTGAACGGTGCGCGAGATCTTCTCACCCTTCTTGTCCGCCTGGCTGACGCGGGCGTTGAAGCCGTCGATGTTGCGCACGCCGACCTTGGACATCTTGCGGTAGCGGTCCTCCATCTCGCGCACGGTCCATTTCAGCGCCACCACCGCCTTCTTCGGATCGGTGACGACGGGCGTCAGCAGATGCGGGATGCCGTCATAGACCGAGAGTTCCAGCATCTTCGGATCGATCATGATCAGCCGGCAATCCTGCGGCGTCAGCCGGTAGAGCAGCGACAGGATCATGGTGTTGATGGCGACCGACTTGCCCGAGCCGGTGGTGCCGGCGACCAGCACGTGCGGCATCTTGGCGATGTCGACGATGACCGCCTCGCCATTGATGGTCTTGCCCAGCGCCAGTGCCAGCTTGGCCTTCGTCGTCTCGAAATCGCGGCTGGCCAGGATCTCCCTGAGATAGACGGTTTCGCGCTTGGCGTTCGGCAGTTCGATGCCGATGGCGTTGCGGCCGGGCACCACCGCGACGCGGCAGGCGATGGCGCTCATCGAGCGGGCGATGTCGTCGGACAGGCCGATGACGCGCGACGATTTGATGCCGGGCGCCGGTTCGAGCTCATAGAGCGTGACGACCGGACCCGGACGGACGGCGATGATCTCGCCCTTGACGCCGAAATCCTCCAGCACGCCTTCGAGCAGGCGCGCATTCTGTTCCAGCGCGTCCTTGGACAGGCTGGCGTCGCGCACCACGTTCTTCGGCTCGGAGAGGAAGTGCAGCGACGGCATTTCGAATTTTTCAGAGCCGATCAGCGATGTCTGCGCCTCGCGCTGCACACGGGCGCCGGGCACGGGGCGCGCCGCCGGTGCCTCGACGCGCGTGGCGGCATCGGAACGGAACGGCTGTACCTTGGCGGTCGGCGCGCCTCGGCGTTGCACGACAGGCTCATCGTCGAAATCGGCATCCTCGCCCGCATTGTCGAAGCGGTCGTCGAAGATATCGGCATCGTCGGGGTCGAGCGAGGCGCTGCGGTCATTGACCATGGCGGCGAAGAATTCCGGCTCGACGCGGGCGCGGCCATCCTGGCTCATCCGCTGCTCGGCGAACTCGGCCGATTCGACCCGTTCGGCCGCGCGGCGCCAGGCGGTGGAGCGCTGCTCCATCTCCGGCTCGTACTCGTCCCGCTCCTGCCTGCGGCGCACGGCGCGGCGGTGCATCCACGCGCGCAGCGACAGCCACCAATGGGTGATGGCGCCGAGCGCCAGGATGCCCTCGTCGCCTTCGTCCTCGTCATTGTCGAACAAAAGGTCGTCCTCGCGCGGATCGACGGCGGGCTCGTCCTCCATCACGGCAAAGCCGTTCTTGCGTCCGATCAGCGCCGAGCCATGGGCGAAGAGCCACAGTGCGGGCGCCGAAAGCAGGATGGCGATGATGCTGGCGATCAGCCCGGTCGGATAGCCGCCGATGACGACACCGGGGATCTTCAGCACCATGTCGCCGAACACGCCGCCGAGGCCGGTGGGCAGCGGCCAGGTCTTGGGCGGCACCACGCAGCCGACCATCGCAGCGGCCAGCAGCGCGAAGCCGAACCAGGACAACCCGCGCTTGGGCAGCCTGTCGACGCCGCGCGCGGAAAACAGCAGGAAGCCCCAGATGACCGTCGGAACCAGGGCGGCGACGGCGGCGAGGCCGAAGAACTGCATGGCGAGGTCGGAGAACACGGCACCCGCATAGCCCATGGCGTTGGTGACGGTGTTGTTCGTCGCGTGGGAAAAACTCGGATCGGCGACATTCCAGGTGGCAAGGCTGGCAACGCCAAAGGCGGCCAGCGCGAACAGGCCGACGCCAACCAGCCGCCCGACCTGACGCCGCGCGAACGCCTGGATGCCGTGCCCCGTATCGGCCAGCGCGAGCGGTGCTGAAGCCCCTGAACGCATGCTCTTCCCCGTCTGTCGTGGACTCGCCGGGTGCGTGGCGCACTCCGGCAGATTCGGGTCTCAGACTATCGGTGGGAAGGTTAAGGGCGCATTAACTATAAGAGGTTGAGACGCTCAAACCTCATTACCGCCGGTTGAGCCGTATGAGGCAATGATGGACGACGGACCGATGGAGCTCCATCGAACGAAACAATGGCGGGCTGCCGGCCCGCCATTGGTCGTCTGAACAGAGATCGGGCCTCGGCCCGATCGCGGCAAATCAGTTGGCGCCGCCGAGCGCCTGCACATTGGCGCAGAATTCCGCATGCGGCTTGCTCATCGCCGCATCCTGGCATTCCTTCTTCATCGCTTCCTGCTTTTCCATCGGCATGGCCATGAAAGCTGTCTTGAAGTCCGCCATCGGCTTCATGGTTTTCATGCCGGAATCCGTGAAGAACGGCGCCATGTTGTCGGGCTCGTCCAGAGCACCGGCAAACGCCACGCCGCCGATCATGGAAAGAGCAAGCGCTCCGAGACAGATGTTCTTGAGGTTCATGAGATGGTTTCCTTCCCTGTTGTTTGGCACGAGCGTCAGAACGACGATCGTCCCCACGGTTCGGAACCAGAGCGGTCGTTGTTTCCTCAAAAAACATGATCACGCGAACGTGATTGCGTGAAGCCGGGCATTGCCGGAATGGCTTGCCAAAAAAAGAGGCCCGGATGCGATCCGGGCCTCAATGCGTGAACTCCTTTCGGGAGCGTCACGACGGGATCTTTCAAAGCAATTCCAGGAGAACTGTGCAGCGCTTTCCATTCGGAATTGCGTGGAGATATGGGGCCGGCGGGAGGAGGGTTCCGCCGGCCCCTTGGCTAAGCTGGCCTTACGGCACCACTTCGCCATGCTGGGAGATGTCGAGGCCTTCGACCTCTTCCTGGGTCGTCGGGCGCAGGCCGACAAGCGCCTTGACGATGTAGAGGAGCACGAAGGTGGCAATGCCGGTCCACACGATGGTGACGGCAACGCCGTAGATCTGCTTGCCGAGCGAAGCACCTGCGCCGAGGCTGTTGATCGCCGGGTCGGCGAGCACGCCGGTGAGCAGAGCGCCGACCACACCGCCGACGCCATGCACGCCGAAGGCGTCGAGCGAGTCGTCATAGCCGAACATGTGCTTGACCTTGACCGCCGAGAGGTAGCAGACGACGCCTGCGACGATGCCGACGATGAAGGCACCGGTCGGGTTGACGAAGCCGGAAGCCGGCGTCACCGCGACCAGGCCGGCAACCGCACCCGAGATGATGCCGAGCACGGAAGGCTTCTTGGCGACGATCCATTCGGCGAACATCCAGGCCAGTGCCGCCGCCGCGGTGGCAACCTGGGTGTTGAGCATGGCAGCGCCGGCAAGACCGTCGGCTGCCAGTTCCGAACCGGCGTTGAAGCCGAACCAGCCAACCCACAGCAGCGAAGCGCCGATCACCGAATAGACCAGGTTATGCGGCGCCATGTTGGTGGTGCCATAGCCTTCGCGCTTGCCGAGAACCAGCGCACAGACCAGACCGGCGACACCGGCGTTGATGTGAACGACCGTACCGCCGGCAAAGTCGAGCACGCCCGCCGATCCGAGGAAGCCGCCACCCCAGACCCAATGCGCGATCGGCACGTAGACGACCAGCAGCCACAACGCCATGAAGATCAGCAGCGCCGAGAACTTCATGCGTTCGGCGAAGGCGCCGGCAATGAGCGCCGGCGTGATGATGGCGAACGTCATCTGGAACATCGAGAACACGAATTCAGGAATGTTGGCGACGCCCGGCAGCCACAGCGAGGCCGTGGTGATGCCGTGATGGAAGAACTTCGAGGTGCCGCCGATATAGCTGTTCACGCCGCCGCCGTCCGAGAAGGCCAGCGAATAGCCGAACATGAACCACAGCACCGTCACCAGGCAGGTGATGGCGAAGCTCTGCATGACGGTGGCGAGCACGTTCTTCTTGCGCACCATGCCGCCGTAGAACAGCGCAAGGCCCGGAATGGTCATCATCAGCACCAGCGCCGTCGAGGTCAGCATCCAGGCGGTGTTGCCGGTGTCGAGCACCGGGGTCGGGGCAGCAGCCGGCGCGGCCGCGGCTGCGGCCGGTGCCGCTTCCTGTGCGAAGGCGGCGACCGTGCCCAATGCTGCGAGAGTAAGCGAACCCAAAAGGGCAGCTCGTCCCGTCGTCTTCAAGGTGGAAGGAATATTCATTGAACTCTCCATTGGAATACGTGATCGCCGCTCAGAGCGCGTCGGTGTCTGTTTCGCCGGTGCGGATGCGCACCGCCTGATCGATGCCGAAAACGAAGATCTTGCCGTCGCCGATCTGGCCGGTCTTGGCGGCTGCGGTGATGGCTTCGACGGCCTTGTCGACCATGTCGGCACTGACCGCGACTTCGATCTTGATCTTCGGCAGGAAGCTGACCGCGTATTCCGCCCCGCGATAGATCTCCGTATGCCCTTTCTGACGCCCGTAGCCTTTGACTTCGGTGACGGTCAGGCCCTGGATGCCGACGGCGGTGAGCGCTTCGCGTACCTCGTCGAGCTTGAACGGCTTGATGATTGCCATCACGATTTTCATAAGGTTTCACCCTTTGCTGTTGCGGTCCCCCGCGTTTGCACACCTTCACCGATCCCAAAGAGCCGGAGAGTGCCCACAAGGATTCAAGCTCCGTGCCAAGTGCCGAAGCAGGGTGTTAACCCACTGTAAACAAAGAGATTAGGGGGTGCACCGACGCAACCTGCCCACAGCTGCGGCGATACGTCTGCTTAAAAATTAGGCAAATTCTGAAAAATGCCTACTCTGCAGGCGACCGCTTGAGCCGGATCAGCCCTTCCTGCGCAACCGAGGCAATCAGCGTACCGTCGCGGGCAAACAGCGAGCCGCGTGTAAAGCCGCGCGAGCCCTGCGTCGACGGGCTGTCCTGCGTGTAGAGCATCCAGTCGTCGAGCGCATGGCTGCGGTGGAACCACATGGCGTGGTCGAGGCTCGCCGCCTGGATATCGCGATCGAAAATGGCGCGGCCATGCGCGAAGGTCGATGTGTCGAGCAGCGTCATGTCGGAGAGATAGGCGAGCACCGCTGCCTGGATGGCGCGGTCCGCCGGCACCGGACCGGTGGTGCGGATCCAGATGTTCTGCTTTGGCTCCAGCTTTTCGCGGCTGGTGTAATGCTTCAGCATCACCGGCTTCATCTCGATCGGCCGGTCGCGCTCCCAGTAGCGTTTGATGCCATCGGGCACCGCCTCGCCGAATTTGCCCAGCAATTCGCGTTGCGACAGCAATGTGTCCGGCCCCGGAACGTCCTGCGGCATCGGCACCTGGTGCTCCAGGCCGACCTCATCCTGCTGGAACGAGGCTTCGAGCGAAAAGATCGCCTGGCCGTGCTGGACCGCCACCACGCGCCGCGTGGTGAAGGAGCCGCCGTCGCGAATGCGGTCGACCTCGTAGACGATCGGCACCTTGGTGTCGCCGGGCCGCATGAAATAGCCGTGCAGCGAATGCACGTACCGATCGGGATCCACTGTCCGCTGCGCCGCCACCAGCGCCTGGGCGATGGTCTGGCCGCCGAACACGCGCTGCCAGTCGAGCAGCGGGCTGCGACCACGATACAGATTGTGTTCCAGCTTCTCGAGGTCGAGAATGCCGAGAAGCTCGTCCATGGCTGCCGTCATATTTCGCGCCCTCGCCGCAGAAGTGTTATGGCGGTTTCCGACAGGACGGACAGGCAGTCAAGGGCGCAAGACCCGGCCGGCGCAGGAGCGAAGATGATGGAACGCAAGGCGGACACGAAAAACAGATCCGGGCTCGATGTCCTGGTCGCCGGCGCCGGCTATGTCGGCCTGGCCGCCGCCGTATCGCTGAAACAGGCGCGACCGGGCCTCGCCATCGCTCTCGTCGATGCGGCACCTGCTGGCGCCTGGCAAAGGGATGGCCGCGCCTCGGCCATTGCCGCTGCCGCCTGCCGCATGCTCGACCAGCTCGGCGTGTGGGCCGAGATCGCAACCCAGGCGCAGGCGATCACTGAGATGATCATCACCGATTCGCGCACCGCCGATCCGGTGCGTCCGGTCTTCCTGACCTTCGGCGGCGAAGTGGCGCCGGGCGAGCCCTTTGCGCATATGGTCGCCAACAAGGTGCTGAACGGCGCCTTGCGGGCCAGCGCCGAAAGGCTCGGCATCGATATCATCGAAGGCGTCGCGGTGCAGGGCTTCGAGACCAACGGCAGTGGCATCACCGTGCATCTCGCCGACGGCGCGGCGCTGAAGGCGCGGCTGCTGGTCGCCGCCGACGGCGTCAACTCGAAGCTGCGCGACATGGCCGGCATCAAGACGGTGAAGTGGGAATATGGCCAGTCCGGCATCGTCTGCACGGTAGCGCATGAACGCCCGCACAATGGTCGCGCCGAAGAGCATTTCCTGCCGGCCGGGCCTTTCGCCACATTGCCGCTCAAACCCGGCGAGGACGGCACCAACCGCTCGTCGATCGTCTGGGTCGAGCGTACGCCCGATGCCGAGAAGCTGGTGGCCGGTGACGATCTCCTGTTCGAACACGAACTCGAGCAGCGTTTTGGCCTGAAGCTTGGCGAGATCCGCGTTACCGATGCGCCGCGCGCCTGGCCGCTCGGCTTGACCATTGCGCGTGCCTTCGTCGCGCCCCGCATCGCACTCGCCGGCGATGCCGCCCACGGCATCCACCCGATCGCCGGCCAGGGCCTCAATCTCGGCTTCAAGGATGTCGCAGCCCTTGCCGAGGTGATCGTCGAGGCCGACCGGCTCGGCCAGGACATCGGCGCGCTCGACGTCCTCGAACGCTACCAGCAGTGGCGCCGCTTCGACACGGTGCAGATGGGCATCACCACGGACGCGCTGAACCGGCTGTTTTCCAACGATATCGGCCCGCTGCGAACCGTCCGCGACATCGGCCTCAGCCTTGTCGAACGCATGCCGCGCCTGAAGGACTTTTTTATACGGCAGGCGTCGGGGTTGTCCGCCAGCACGCCGCGATTGTTGAAGGGCGAGGCGATCTGAGCGCTATCGCTCAGTTGACCTCGAAACCCAGCTTCTGCCGCAGCCGCAATATCCTCTGGTCGGATATTTCGAGGCGTTTTTCCCCGCCCTGGGCGGCGCGGTTGACCATCTGCAGCAGATCGTTTCGCTCGGCGACATCGAGGCGTTCGCGCAGGAACGGCGCCAGCTTGTCGATGACGACGGTGGTGTCGTCGACCTGCGCCGCCGCCCATTTGGCGTAGATCACCGCCTCGTCGGTCTTCTTCTTGTCGGCGATCTCGGAAATCACCGCGCGGATGACAGCCTCGCGCTGCGGCAGGATGGGCCCATGCTCGGAGACGATTGATGTGATCAGCGTAGCCGCCGCTACGACCGGATCATCGATCGCCGTCAGAGGCGACAGAGCCGCCTGCTTGCGCAGCTTCTTGCGACGGATGTTGCCCTGCACGCGCCCGACAACGTCCGCAACCTCGCGAGCCGCGTCGTTCATCGCCTTCATCCGGTACCACCAGAACGCCGCCGCGCCCATCACGCCAAGGATAGCAATCAGGAAAGGCATGTCGAAATCCCCAAGAACCCCGGCGACGATAGGAGAACTCTCGCCTTGCTTCAACACGCAAAAGTTGCGCACCAAATGAACCGGGACGATCGTTCAATCGAACGCCTTGGTTTCCGCGTGGCTGTAGCACATGGCGGGGGCTATGACCCCGGCACATTGTAGATCGCCCGCACCTCGATGGTGCCGATTTCGGCCAGCGGGATCTCGCCGGCGATCTCCAGCGCCTGGTCGAGACTGTCGGCCTCGATCATGACGAAGCCAAGCAACTGCTCCTTGGTTTCGGCGAACGGGCCGTCGGTGATCAGCCGCTTGCCCTGGCGTCGCCGCACCGTCTTCGACGTTTTCACCGATTGCAGCGCCTGCGCGACGATCAGCACCCCACGATGATCCAATGACCGGTCATGAGCCATCGAATCGGCATCGAGCTTGGCCAGACGCTCCGGCGTCATGGCATGGAGGTCGTTTTCCTCGCCATAGACCAGACAGACATATTTCATTTCCAGCTCCCTTGCTGTGACGAACCATAGGCGATCACGGTATCGGTTGAGTTCTTGCCGGCAGCGACATGGTCGAGAAGGCTGACCGCAATGCCGATGATTGCAACTGCCGCAAGCAGCCGGCCGAAGCCGGAGGGCGGCACATGCAGCGGGCCGCTTTTCCCTGGATCAGCCGTTCGGCAGGTGCTTGTCCAATGGGCAGAAAACAGATTGTTCATGCGAACCTCCATCCGCCACGAGAATCCGTGGCCGCCCGCAGGACGGTCGGGGCCGATGCAAGTCGACATTCTTGCACGTACATTTTTTCAAAAAAATTCGGTGCGGCTCGCCGGTGCTGCGTGCGCGCGCAAACAGCGCGGTGGCCTTCCCTCGCGCCCGCGCTATAGTTGGGAGGAACGCCGCCTGGCCGGCGCCACCGCTGTAATAAGGAGGAATTCATGGACCGCACCGCAAACGCCGTCTGGAAAGGCAATCTGAAAGAGGGCACGGGCACGCTCGACACCCAGAGCGGAACCCTGAAGGGCACGCCCTATTCGTTCAAAGCGCGCTTCGAGGACGAGAGCGGCAAATCCGGCACCAACCCTGAAGAGCTGATCGCGGCGGCGCACGCCGGCTGCTTTGCCATGCAGTTTTCGCATTTCCTGGCCGAGAACGGCACCCCCGCCGCCGAACTCGACGCCAAGGCCGTGGTGACGCTGGTTCCCGGCACCGGGATCACCGGAAGCGCCCTCACAGTGGTCGGCAAGGTCCCGGGCATCGACGTGGCGAAGTTCAAGGAATTGGCCGAAAAGGCCAAGGCCGGCTGCCCGGTCTCGAAGGCGCTCGGCGCCATAAACGTATCGCTCGACGCCAAGCTCGGCTGAAGGCCCGAACGGCAAATTCATCCAGAAACCGCTGGCCCTTGGGCCGGCGTTTTCGTTTGCGGTCAGCCCTTCAACGCGGCCGCCCGCACATCCGATGGCGTCGCGCCGTAGCGCCGCCGGAACGCCCGGTTGAAATAGGAGAGGTCGTTGAAGCCTGCCTCGAAGGCGATCGCCGTGATGCTGCGTCCGGCATGACGAGGATTGCTGAGCATCCGATGCGCGCGCAACAGGCGCTGGCACAGCATGAAATCCGACAGCGACGTGCCTTCGCTCTCGAACAGTTTTCTGATGTAGCGGGCCGAAAGGCGGTGACGGCGGGCGATGTCTTCGGCCGACAGGTCGCCGCCATGGGCTGTTATTTCGGCCTTGATGGCACGCAGCCGCGCCACGCGCACGCCTCGGCCCCGGGCGATTTCTGCCGCGTCTCGGGTGGCACCCATGGCCAGAGCGACGAGATCGAAAATATGCGTCGTCGCCAGATGCCAGGCCTCCGGGGTCAGCACGTCGCCGGCATCCTGGATCGACCTGACATAGTCGAGCAGCAGCCGCATCGCCCCGCCGGAGGTTGGCAGCGGCTGCATCAGCGCCGGCGCCGGGTCGCCGATCAGCGGTGACAGTGCCTTGAGCGAGAAGCTCATATTGACGAAGCGAAGACCGCCTGGCTGGATGACATTGAGGCCGACCTCCTCGCCGCTCATCATCAGCGCCTGGCCGTTGCCGACCGGCTCCTCGCGGCCGCGATGCTTCATCACGCTTGCGCCATCGAGGGCGACCAGGAGGACGAGATCGTCGCTGTCGATCAGCGACGTCGAATGATGGACGCGAAATTCCGAACACGTGCCCGTGGCGATGCCGAGTCCAGGCAACGCGCGCACCTGCATATCGACATGCGTCGGGCCGAGTGGATCGAGATCGACCTTGAGCACCGTGCGGCCATAGACCTCGCGCATGACCTCGACGCGATCCCGCTCCGGAAGCGCGTCCGTCATCAGTCGGAACGAGGCGGTTGGCCCCATCGTCGCCGTCACCGGCATCCCCCATGCCTCAGGTCAATTAGAAGCGGCGTGATATGCGCCGCGCCTCCGAAAACGTCAATACAGGGCCGTTTGGGCCGTTTTTAGGGCCGCTGCGTCCAAGCTGCCCGCTTTTGCCGGACCTAGTTTGCAGCGCGTTTCCGATCAGGAAGCGCATCGCAAACAGCCACAATGGGGTTCGATGTATCATTTGCAATTGTTCAGGACACTGTCGGGGCTCGCCTCGGCAGGCTTCAATCCACGCGTCTATCTGTTGTCCATCGCTCTCGGCGGAACCGTCGCCGACCATCGCGATCCGAAGCGGCCGTGTGGGGAGCGTCGGCCATGAGCGTCCGGCATACAGTCCTGGCGGCACCGGTCCTGTGCCTCGGCCTATCGGGCTGCGTCGGCATCAACCCGGTTTCTGCGGTCGTCGGCATGGCCGGCATGGCGGCGGCCAACTCCGCCGGCATGGCGCAATCGAGCGTCATCAGCCCGCAGGAGCAGGCGAAGTACGCCTCGATGTCCTGTGCGGATCTGCGGCAATTGATGGCAGGTTACGAAGAGGCGAAGAATCATGGGCCGTCGGTCAAGAAATACGGCGGCATGGCGCCGGCCGGCAAGACGGCGATCGTCAACAATGTCATCGGCACGCGGCTTGTCTATCTCCGGCAGCTTGTTGCGAGCAAAGGATGTTGAGGGCCTCGTCACACCACGCCTGCCGGGCGGCACTTGTCGGGCTTGCCGGCTGGCTGGCCTTCAGCGCCGGCGGCGCTTACGGCCAGGGCAAGGGACCGACGACACGCTCGCGCCTCGGTGCGATGCCGGCAGCGCTCGTCGGCAAGTGGGGTTTTGCAGTTGCCAGCGGCAATTATTGCGACACATTCAGCAACTGCGATCCAGGCAGCGGCGGCAGCGTCACCTTTACCTTCGGGGCTGACGGGCGCACCTATTACGCGCTGTTCCAATCGTCTCTGGTCGACGGCTGCGGTCAGGTCCGGTCGCTGACCCTGAAGACCGGCAAGGCCTCCGTGCGCGGTTCGACCCTGGTTTTCACGCCGACGGCAGGAACCTACAAATCCGTCAATGGTTGCCGGCCCGACCTCACGGGCCTCTGGAAATTCAAGCCCGGTGACCTGAAGCCGGTCTCCTTGCGTTGGCAACTGGACGGCAACCAGTTGCGGCTGATCGACCCCGACGGCGAAGCGAGCGGCGTTTACTCGAGGAGGTGAACCTAGCGCTCGCCGGTCAGCGCGTCGATGCGGGCGCGTAACATTGCAATCTCCTCCTCGAGGGCGCTGACGCGCTCCTCGAGGCCGGAGGCAGATGAACCAGCCGACGCAGCCTGCATGGCGATGGGGGCGATCTGCGGAGTCCCGCTCAGCAGATGGACGTAACGCTCCTCGCGCTGGCCCGGTCCGCGTGGGATTTCCTGGATGAGTGGCGGTCGGCGGCCGATCAGCATGTCGAGCTCGGCGCGCAGATCTTCGATCGACGAAAACCGTGCCATGCGCTCGGTGCGCGCCGACAATTCATGGGCCGTCTGCGGCCCGCGCAGCAACAGCAAGCCGATCAAGGCGGTCTGCGGTGTGGTCAGCGAGAAGCGCTGCGCCATCTGGTGCTCGTAGCGCTCGACACGCGAACCGAACATCTGCCGCACCAGCCCCTTTTGTTCGAGCAGCTTCAGCCCCCGGTGCACCTCGCTCTGCTCCAGCGCCATCACCGGCTCGCGCGCCGTCTTCTGGTTGGCGGCGGCCAGTGCCGCGTTGAGCGTCAGCGGATAGACATCCGGCGTCAGCTCCTTCTTCTCGATCAGGCAGCCGAGAATGCGAGCTTCCACAGGGGAAAGGATGGGAAGGTCATCGCTCATTGGATTACTCTCGCCGGCAACCAACCAACCGCCTAAACCCTTCTCTCCACCATCATCTTCTTGATCTCCGCGATCGCCTTGGCCGGGTTGAGGCCTTTGGGGCAGGTCTGCGCGCAGTTCATGATGGTGTGGCAGCGATAGAGCCGGAACGGGTCTTCGAGATTGTCGAGCCGCTCGCCGGTGGCCTCGTCGCGGCTATCGATCAGCCAGCGATAGGCCTGCAGAAGCGTTGCCGGGCCGAGATAGCGGTCGCCGTTCCACCAATAGCTCGGGCACGAGGTCGAGCAGCAGGCGCACAATATGCATTCATAGAGCCCGTCGAGCTTCTCGCGGTCCTCATGGCTCTGCAGCCACTCCTTGGCCGGCTCCGGCGACACCGTCTTCAGCCAGGGCTGGATCGACGCGTGCTGGGCGTAGAAATTGGTGAGGTCGGGCACCAGATCCTTGACCACCTGCATATGCGGCAGCGGGTAGACTTTTACCGCGCCCGAAATGTCGTCGCAGCCCTTGGTGCAGGCGAGCGTGTTGGAACCGTCGATGTTCATGGCGCAGGAGCCGCAAAT
This sequence comes from Mesorhizobium sp. XAP4, assembly GCF_029269325.1. NCBI lineage: Bacteria > Pseudomonadati > Pseudomonadota > Alphaproteobacteria > Hyphomicrobiales > Phyllobacteriaceae > Mesorhizobium > Mesorhizobium sp. XAP4. The sequence goes on from NZ_JARIXW010000002.1 coordinate 242,604, forward strand.
GCCTTCGCGGCAGGAACGCCGCAAGGTCAGCGTCGGGTCGATCTTGTTCTTGATCCACAGCAGCGCGTCGAGCACCATCGGCCCGCAATCGTCCATGTCGACGAAATAGGTGTCGATGCGCGGGTTCTCGTCGTCGTCCGGCGACCAGCGATAGATGCGGTATTCCCGCAGATTGGTGGCGCCCTCCGGCTTCGGCCAGGTCTTGCCCGGCTTGATCTGCGAATTCTTGGGGAGCGTGAGTTCAACCATGTTCGATCCTCAATACACTCTGGCCTTGGGCGCGATCTTGGCGAGGCTGATGCCGCCGTCCTTTTCAGCCAGCTGCGGCTCGGTGTGCACCGGCCGGTAGGAGAGTGCCACCTTGCCGTCTTCGCTCAGCCTGGCCAGCGTATGCTTGCGCCAGACCGCGTCGTCGCGCGCCGAAAAGTCCTCGCGTGCGTGCGCGCCACGGCTCTCCTTGCGCGCCTCGGCGCTGTAGACCGTGGTGATGGCATTGGCCATCAGGTTTTCGAGCTCCAGCGTTTCGACCAGATCGGAGTTCCAGATCATCGAGCGGTCGGACACTTTGATGTCCTTCAACTCGCCCCAGATCTGCGAAATGCGCTTACAGCCATTTTCGAGCGACTCCTGCGTGCGGAATACGGCCGCGTCTTCCTGCATCGCCTTCTGCATCTTTTCACGCAGCACCGCCGTCGGCGTCGAGCCGTTGGCGTGGCGCAGCCGGTCGAAGCGGTCCATGATCTTTTCGACCGAGGCTTCGTTGGGCGAAGGGATCGCCGACTTGCGGTCGATGACCTGGCCGGCGCGGATCGCCGCCGCGCGGCCGAACACCACAAGATCGATCAGCGAATTCGAACCGAGCCTGTTGGCGCCGTGCACGGAGGCGCAGCCGGCTTCGCCGACAGCCATCAATCCGGGCGACACCCGGTCTGGATTGAGCGCCGTCGGATTGAGCACCTCGCCCCAGTAATTGGTCGGCACGCCGCCCATATTGTAGTGGACCGTGGGCAGCACCGGGATCGGCTCCTTGGTCAGGTCGACACCGGCAAAGATCTTGGCCGATTCCGAAATCCCTGGCAGCCGCTCATGCAGGACGGCGGGATCGAGATGGTCGAGATGCAGGAAGATGTGGTCCTTGTTCTTGCCGACGCCGCGGCCCTCACGGATCTCCAGCGTCATGCAGCGCGAGACGACGTCGCGCGAGGCAAGGTCCTTGGCTGACGGCGCGTAGCGCTCCATGAAGCGCTCGCCCTCGGAATTGACGAGATAGCCGCCCTCGCCGCGCGCACCCTCGGTGATCAGGCAGCCGGCGCCATAGATGCCGGTCGGGTGGAATTGCACGAACTCCATGTCCTGCAGCGGAAAGCCGGCACGCGCGGCCATGCCGCCGCCGTCGCCGGTGCAGGTGTGCGCCGAGGTGGCCGAGAAATAGGCGCGGCCATAGCCGCCGGTCGCCAGCACCACCATCTTGGCCGAGAAGCGGTGGATGGTGCCGTCATCCAGGTTCCAGGCGACGACACCGGTGCAGGTGCCGTCCGGCTCCATGATCAGATCGAGCGCGAAATACTCGATGAAGAACTGCGCATTGTTCTTCAGCGACTGGCCGTAAAGCGTGTGCAGGATGGCATGCCCGGTGCGGTCGGCGGCGGCACAGGTGCGCTGCACCGGGGGACCTTCGCCATAGTTCATCATGTGGCCGCCGAACGGCCGCTGGTAGATCTTGCCCTCTTCGGTGCGCGAAAACGGCACGCCGTAATGTTCGAGCTCGTAGACCGCGGCCGGCGCCTCGCGCACCAGATATTCCATGGCGTCGACATCGCCCAGCCAGTCCGAGCCCTTGACGGTGTCGTACATGTGCCATTGCCAGGAATCGGGACCCATGTTGGACAGCGAGGCGGCAATGCCGCCTTGCGCCGCCACCGTGTGCGAGCGGGTCGGGAACACCTTGCTGATGCAGGCGGTGCGCAGCCCCTGTTCGGCCATGCCGAGCGTGGCGCGCAGGCCGGCGCCGCCGGCGCCAACGACCACCACGTCGAACTTGTGGTCGACAAAGGTATAGCCTGCCGTGTTGGCTTGTTTCGCGTCCTTGGCCAACTCAGCCTCCGAATGCCAGCTTGAGCAGGGCGAAGATCGAGGCGACGCCGACCGCTATGGTGAAAAATGTATTGAGCGCGATCAGCGCCAGCTTCATGCCTTCGCCATGCACGTAATCCTCAATGATCACCTGCATGCCGATCCGCATATGGGTGAGACCGGAGATGAGCACCAGGGCCATCACCAGCGCCACGAACGGGTTGGCAAGGGCTGCCCGCACATGCTCGTGGTCGGCGCCGTTGAGCGCGATCAGGAAACCGACGAAGAACAGGATCAGCGGGATGTTGGCGATCGCGGTCAGGCGCTGGCGCCAGAAATGCCCGGTGCCCTCGCGGGCGGAGCCGAGGCCGCGGACCCTCGCCAGCGGCGTGCGCATGTCGGTGTTTTTGCCGCTCATGATCAAGCTCCCCGCGCCATGGTGCCGGCGATCCATATCAGCAGCGTGAGCAGGATCGAGCCGGCCAGCGTCGCCCAGGCGATCTTCGAGGCGGTATGCTTTTCCAGGCCCGCGCCCGTGTCCCAGATGAGGTGCCGTACGCCGCCCAGCATATGATGCATCAGCGCCCAGGTGTAGCCGAACAGGATGATCCGGCCGAGCCAGGTGCCGAAGGCCCAATTGGCCCAATCGAAGGTCGCCTGCGAGCTTGCCGCCGCCATCAGCCACAGGGCGACCAGCAGCGTGCCGAAATACAGCGCGCCGCCGGTGATGCGGTGAATGATCGACATCGTCATGGTGATCGGCGGCCGGTACACGGTGAGGTGCGGCGAAATCGGCCGTTCACGTCTGGCAAATTCGCGGGTGGCTGGTGATTTGCTCATGGCTCCCCCAGTTCGGCGTCTCTCTGGAGACTCAGGTGGAAATGCGGCATTGCCGCTTCCGGTTGCGACTTCGGACAGCCGGTTTCTAATGCTCTTTTTGCACCGCGTCAAAGCCAGAAAACCGTTTCGAAAACGTAATTTAGTCTGACTAAAAGGCCGGCTTTGGCTTCAATCGATTAGGCCGGGAAGGCCTGAAGCCGGCTCGATATCGCTGCAGTGCAACATATCTGGCCCCAGGGCCCAGCGGTGGTGAGACTGGCGTCAGCGTTTGCAGGTCTGCGGCGTCGATCCCTTCTTCATCACCAGCGCCTCGCGCCCGTCGAGCACGATTGCGTCATGCGTGGCCGCCTGGTAGCGGCTGCTCTGGTTGGCAGGCGACGCCGCAAACTCCTCGGTCGCGCCGTCGGACCCGACCACACGCAACGACGTGCCTAGATTTTGGATGGAAATCATACCGTTGTTGCCGCATCTATAGGTGGCCGTGCCTATGCCTGGTCGCGGCGCGGTAAGGTCGGTGATGATCTTGGTTGCAGCTGCCGGAGGCACCGCGGCTGCGACGGACTGCTGGGCCGGCGCAGGTGAGACGACGACGGTATTGGCTGCCTTCGGCGCGCTGTCTTGCGGCACACAGGCAGCGACGACACCGAGCAACGGGAAAACGGACACCCAAATCGGCCGGCGTAGCGCCATATGCTGTCCTCCCGCGCGGCAAGCGGCCACGATGCTTTGTCCAGATCACGATCGTCCCGACGCCAAGGCGGACGCCGCCGCGATGGTGCGGCCAAGCATGGCCGAATGATGGCCACCGGGTTTTCCATCCAGTCGGATATTAACGGATATTAACCATGTTTACCGAGACATCGCCGCCAAACGCGCCGGCCTCTTAACAAAGGTTAAGAAACCGTTAATTTCTGATTCGAGGAGGCTTTCCCTCAAGACACGGAGGACGCCATGCGTTCGAATTCGGGCAAATCGCGCCTTGCGGCGCTCGTCGTAGCAGCCTCGGTCGCCGGCCTTGCAGCGCCAGCGCTTGCCGGCGCACGGCATCAGGATCGCGTCTACGCCGATTCCTTCGGCAACCTCGTCGTCGACAGCGCCGCCGGCTACAAGCGCATCATCGTCGGCCAAGGCAGGCTGGCCAAGCAGCTCTCCGACTACACCAGCGCCGGCCAGCCCAAGGTGATCTACGAGAACGAAGCCGACGAAATCGGCGGTTATAGCGATTGCTACCGGCCGCCGGTGCTGGTGAAGGGCCGCTCCTATATGTACGGCCTCTCCGACGGCGAGATGCCCGAACTCAGCCCCTGCCGTTAGCTTCCGTTCCGGCTGACGACCAGTTGCCGGCAGGCCCGACGGAGACGCGCACGCAATCGCGCCCGGCATTCTTCGCCTGATAGAGCGCCTGGTCGGCCCGCCGCATCAGATCGGCAAAGTCTTCGCTCGCATGGAGTTCGGCGACGCCGAAGCTCGCGGTGCAGCGGTTGTCAGCCGGCAGTCCGTCTATGGGCAGCGCGCCGAAGGCGCTGCGCGTCCCCTCGGCGAACAGCCGCGCCGCGGCAAGGTTGGTTCCCGGCAGGATGATGGCGAACTCCTCGCCGCCAATGCGGCCGGCAACGTGATGCGCGGCGGCGGCTTCACGCAGGAAGCCTGCAAAAGTCTCGATCACCCGGTCGCCGGACGCATGGCCGAAGCTGTCGTTGACGCTCTTGAAATGATCGAGATCGGCTATGACCAGCGCGACCGGCACGCCTTGCCGCAGGGCGCCAAGCACCGCCAGTTCGGCATGGCGGGTGAAGCCGCCGCGATTGAGCAGGCGCGAAAGCGTGTCCGTCTCCGACTTCGACGTCACTTCGGCAAGCACGTCGCGAACCAGGATGGCCAGCATCAGCAGCGCCAGCGCCAGCGCAAAGACAGTGCCGAGCGATTGCGACACCAGCGCGTAGTTGCTTTGCAGATAGGCTTGCGGATTGGCGCCCCAGCCGCCGAGCGCATGGGCGATGAATGGCTTGGAGGCAAACTGCAGGCCGCTCGCCGCCAGCACGGCCATCAATATGCGATCGAGACGGTCAAGCTTTTGCCTCGATGACCAGACGATGGCCAGCCCGATGAACTGCATGACCGCATAGGGAAGCTGGTAGGCCATGATGCGGATCAGCGACTGGCGGGGCAGGTCCTGTGCGAAATACACAGCTATGGTGGTGGCCAACAGGAAAAACAGCATCGCCTTCCAGGGCGGCGCCACGCCGTATTTGCGGGCAAGCCCGCCATTGAACGCAATGGTGGCGGCAAGGAAGACCGCGAAGGCGGCAACGACCGGGAGCCGCGCGTCGGCAAAAGCGGGAATGGAGAATTCGATGGCCGAATAGGCCATGCCCAGCAGATAGCCAAATGCCAGCCAGCGCGCCGGCGCCCGGCCGACATCGTGGAAGGCGACCGCCATGAAGCAGGCCGCCAGCAGGCCGGCAACCGACAGATTGATCAACAGGATGAAGTTGGCGCCGCTCATGTTCTCCCGCACCCGCGCCGACAGCTAATCATCGACGGGCGAAGAAGACGTTAACGTCCTGGCCGGGCAGGATTCAGCCGGTCTTGAGCGGCTCCGGCAGGAACGCCGTTTCCGGTCGCTCATAGGACAGGCGTACACTGTCTCGGCCGTTCTTCTTGGCCTTGTAGAGCGCATCGTCGGCACGGCGCATCAGCGGCTCCAGCGCCTCGTCACCGCTGCGGGCCGCCACGCCGAAGCTTGCCGTCACCTTCGTTCCCTGGGGAAGCCCGTCGACATGGCCGGCCGAATAGACCGTGCGCACCGCTTCGGCGAACAGCCGTGCCGCGGCAAGATCGCTGAGTGGCAGCAGCACGGCGAATTCCTCGCCGCCGATACGCCCGGCAACACCGCGCGCGCCGGCCGCCGACCGAAGCTTGGCGGCGAAATCGGCAATCACGCGATCGCCCGCCCCATGCCCATGCACATCGTTGAGCGCCTTGAAATGGTCGAGGTCGGCCAGCACCAGCGCGACCGGGAACCGCGCCGAGGCGCAGTGCCGCAAGAGCAGCATGCCGCGCTCCTCGAAGCCACGCCGGTTGAGCAGGCCCGACAGAGGGTCGGTAAAGGTCTCGGTCTTCAACGCCTTCAACACGTCGAGTGCCGCGGCGGAAAACAGGCACAGCGCGATAAGCAGCGACAGCAGCGCGTGCGACAGCAGCGCCGTCGTCCAGTAGGACGAGCCATAGAACCCGTCATAGCTCGTGAAGGGCCCGTGCGCGATGACGACGACAAGGGTGCGCACGAAGAAATTGACGCCCGACAGCAGCGACAGCACGAACAGGATTTTCTCGGTCGGGCCGCTGTTGCGCACCGGGCGCAGTTCGGCGGCAACCAGAAGGCTGATACCGCCGAAAGCGAAATTCATCGCCAGGATGCGCCAGGTGAGATCCGGCGCGACGAACAGGAACCAGCAGAACGACGCCAGTCCCCCGCAGGCCAGCGCGCCGATCCCCACATAGGGCACGTTGCGGCCATAGCGGTGGACGATGGCGCCGGCCAGGCAGCAGCCGGCGATGCTGAAGCAGATGTTCGACACCAGCTTGGTCAGCGGCATGCCGATCGGCAAGGTGAAATACTGAAGCAGGAAGCCCACCGCCGAGAGACTGTAGCTGAGCGCCAGCACGGCCAGATAGGGGCGGTGGCGCTGATAGGACCATAGCACGAGGAATGCCGCGCCGAGCGCCAGCGCGATCGTGGGGTTGAGCAGCGCTATGAGCAGACCCGTGTCCAAACGACTATGACTTCCCCTCGCTTACGTCGGGGAAGAGCTTAGAGGGCAAGCCCAAACAAGCGGTTAAGCCTCGCCGCAAGCAGGACCGCCATCTCAAAATAATGTCAGGGAACCGCCGTCTCCGGTCAGCGTTCCTTCGTTGACAATCTGGAGCGACCGATGGCCGACACAATCACACTGACCGACCACGATGCGATCCGCTCGTGGGCTGCCGGGCGCGCCGGCTTTCCCGCAATCGTCGACATCTCGCCCGAAGCGGGGACGCAGCCCATGTTGAGGCTGGTCTTCGGCCAGCACGCCTATCAGGATCAGGACCAGCCTGAACGGCCGCTCAATGCGGGGGGCTATGAACTCGTCGAATGGGACGAATGGTTCAAGCTCTTCGAAGAACAACAGCTTGCCCTTGTGGTCGCGGCCGAACAGCCCGGACGCCGCGAGGAGTTCCACGAACTCGTCCGCCGTGACGGGAAGCGTTGACCCGAGCCGGGTGCGGCTCGGGTCCGTTCAAGTCCGGACTACTTCCACTCGCGGATGTCGACGAAATGGCCGGCGATCGCCGCCGCGGCCGCCATCGCCGGCGACACCAGATGGGTGCGGCCCTTGAAGCCTTGCCGGCCCTCGAAATTGCGGTTCGAAGTCGAGGCGCAGCGTTCATGCGGCTTCAGCCGGTCGTCGTTCATGGCCAGGCACATCGAGCAGCCCGGCTCGCGCCAATCGAAACCGGCGGCGACAAAGATCTTGTCGAGGCCTTCGGCTTCCGCCTGTTCCTTGACCAGGCCGGAGCCCGGCACGATCATCGCATCGACATGCGGGCTGACCGTCTTGCCTTCGACCACCTTGGCGACGGCGCGCAGATCCTCGATGCGGCCATTGGTGCAGGAACCGATGAAGACGCGGTCGAGCGTGATGTCGGTGATCCTGGTGCCCGGCGTCAGACCCATATAGTCGAGCGCGCGCTGCTTGGAGGTGCGCTTGTTCTCATCGGTGATGTCGTCCGGGTTCGGCACGATGCCTTGCACCGACACGACGTCCTCGGGCGAGGAGCCCCAGGAGACGATCGGCGGCAGCTTGGCCGCGTCGAGCACGATCACCTTGTCGAAATGCGCGCCCTCGTCGGACTGTAGCGTCTTCCAGTATTCGAGTGCCGCATCCCAGGCCGCGCCCTTCGGCGCGCGCGGCTTGTCCTTGACATAGGCGAAGGTCGTCTCGTCCGCGGCGATCAGGCCGGCGCGCGCGCCGCCTTCGATCGACATGTTGCAGATCGTCATGCGGCCCTCCATCGACAGCGCACGGATCGCCTCGCCGGCATATTCAATGACATAGCCGGTGCCGCCGGCAGTGCCGATCTCGCCGATGATGGCCAGGATGATGTCCTTGGCGGTGACACCTTCCGGCAATTGGCCGTCGACACGCACCAGCATGTTCTTGGCCTTGCGCTGGATCAGCGTCTGCGTCGCCAGAACATGCTCGACCTCGGATGTGCCTATGCCATGCGCCAGCGCGCCGAAAGCGCCGTGCGTCGAGGTGTGGCTGTCGCCGCAGACGATGGTCATGCCGGGCAGTGTAAAGCCCTGCTCCGGACCGATGATGTGGACGATGCCCTGGCGGATATCGTTCTCGGAATAATATTCGACGCCGAAATCCCTGGCGTTCTTGGCCAGCGCCTCGACCTGGATGCGGCTTTCCTCGTTCTTGATGCCGAACTTGCGCTCGGGCGAAGTCGAGACATTGTGATCGACCACGGCCAGCGTCTTTTCCGGATGCCGGACTTTACGGCCGGTCATGCGCAGGCCTTCGAAGGCCTGCGGACTGGTCACTTCATGGACCAGGTGGCGGTCGATGTAGAGCAGGCAGGTGCCGTCTTCCTGGCGATCGACGACATGGTCGTCGAAAATCTTGTCGTAGAGGGTGCGCGGTGCGCTCATGTGCGTAAATCCGTCGATATGAGAATGGGAAAGAGCAGGTGCCGGACCTCCGGCCCGGCGAAACGACCCCGATGGGTCGGCCTAGGGTAGTCGGCTGGTCAGCGCCCCGGACACGCGCGCGGAGAAGCGCGACGGCAGGCGTTTTCTGTCCTGCAGCACGAACCCCTTGTAGGCCGGATCGCCAAAAAGCTCTTCCATGGCGTGGCTCATATCAATGTTTTGGGTTTTCGGCAATTGTAAGCTGCCTTCGCAGAACTCGGGTTCCTCGTCCTCACTTCCACACCTTCAGGGGGAGAGGAAGGGAGCCGACCTTACTTAAGCTAGCGCCTTCCTCTACCCCGTCGATCGGGGGAGAGGAAGGAAGCCAAGATCGGAGAACGCGCCGCTCAGATCACTTCAAACACAAACGTCTTCACCAGCGCATCCGGCTCGGCGATCGCATAGCAGCGGAACCACGGGCTTTCCTCGACCGGCCGCCATTTCCCAGTCTGCTCCAACTCATCGAACACCGCCTGGAAGCCGCCGCTCTCGAACACCCGGTCGCGCACGGTAAAGATCGCATGGCCGCCCTTGCGGGTGATGCGCACCAGTTCGTGCAGGCCTGTCGCCGGCGCATGGCTGATGGTGAACACGCCTGTCGAGAAGAAGGCGCGGAAAAACCCGTCCGGCCACGGCAGCGGACCGCCCAGCATTGCCTGCTTCAGTTCGCTGTAGGCATTGCGGCTGCCGGCGATCTTCAGCATATCGTCCGAGAGGTCGAGCCCCGCAATGTCGCGGTAGCCGAGCGCATTCAGCGACGGTCCCGACAGGCCGGTGCCGCAGCCGGCATCGAGCAAGGGGCCATCGCCCGCCGGCACATGGCGCGCCACCCAGGCGGTGATCAGGAAAGGCAGGAGGTAGCCGAGCGAGGCGGTCTCGCTGTCATAGGTCGCGGCCCATGCGGCATAGGCCTCTTCAAGCGCTTCCGGCGTGTCGGCCGTATAGACGGAATCCAGCGCCGCATTGGCTTTGTCGACGATCATGGGGACCTCCTCAACGGGAATGCTCGGGGATCGTAGCGCTGCCTTGGCCGAAAGACTATTCCTCGTGCTGGCGGCGCAGCCGCCGTTCCAGCGCCCTGAGCGCCAGCGACAGGCCGACGGTCAGGATGAGGTAGATGTAGGCTGTTATCGAATAGGTCTCGAAGAAGCGAAAGGAGCCGGCGGCGTAGACCTTGCCCATCTGCGTGATGTCGGCAACGCCGAGCACCGAGACCAGCGAGGAATCCTTGACCAGGGCGACGAAATCATTGCCGAGGGGCGGCAGGATGGTGCGGATCGCCTGTGGAAACACGATGAGCCGGAAACGCTGCGCGCGGGTCAGCCCGAGCGCCTTCGCCGCTTCGATCTGGCCCTTCTCCACCGCCTGGATGCCGGCCCGGAAAACCTCCGAGATGAAAGCCGAATAGCCGATGGTCAGCGCCATGATGGCGCGCCACAACAGCGACACGTCGCGCACCAAAAGCTCGCCGAACAGGCCGGCGCTTTGCAGCGGCGCGGTCAGCGCGTTCCAGGCCGCGACGAAGGCCGGCGCGCCGGCAAAGGCGATCCAGAACAACAGCACCAGGATCGGCACGCCGCGGATGATCTCGACATAGAAGCGCGCGATCTGGCGCAGCCAGCGCGAACCCGACATTCCCATCAGCGCAATGCCGAGACCGATGGCCGAAGCCAGCACGAAGGCGACCACGGTGACGAAGATGGTGACGCCGATGCCCTTGGCGACCGTGGCGAACACCTGGGCATAGAGATTGCTGGTGGCGACGAAGACGGCCACCGCGATCGCGAGAGTTACGGCCACGACAAGCCACCAGGGGAAGTCGGCTTTGGAGGAAGAGGCGGGAGGCATCAAAAGGATTGCGCCAAGGCACCCCCCTTTGGCCTGCCGGCAATCTCCCCCTCAAGGGGGGAGATTGGCAGCTTCGTCGACGGCACTCTTTTTACAACTTTGGTGATTGGCGAAAGCGGAAAAAACGGCCAATCTCCCCCCTTGAGGGGGAGATGCCCGGCAGGGCAGAGGGGGGCGTTCAAGCGCGAAGTCAGTGCGAAATCACTGCCCCATCTTGTAATCAAGAAACCACTTCTTGTTCAGCGCATCGAACGTCCCGTCCGCCTTCAACGCCGCAATCGCCGCATTGACCGGCTTCACCAAGTCGGAACCCTTCGGGAAGATGAGGCCGAAATCCTCGGTGCCGAGCGGTCCGCCGATCAGCTTCAGTTTGCCCTCGGAGGCGTCGACATAGCCCTTCCCCGCGGTGCCGTCGGTCAAGACGACGTCAACGTCGCCGGATTTCAGTGCCTGCACCGTGGCGCCGAAGGTCTCGAACAGCTTGATGCGCGGGTTCTGCTCATTGCCGTCGAGCACGCTGTAGACGGCGGTGTAGAAGGGCGTGGTACCGGCCTGCGCGCCGATCAGCCCATCCTTGAAGGCGCCGAAGGTCTTGGCGTCGGTGAAACGGCTTTCATCGCCGCGCACCAGCATGAACTGTTCCGAGCGCATATAGGGGTCGGAGAAATCGACCTTCTCCTTGCGGTCGTCCTTGATGGTGATGCCGGTCATGCCGATGTTGTACTGGTTGTCGGAAACCGCCTGGATCATCGCGTCCCAGGATGTGTTCTGGTACTCGACGGCGAAATTCAGCCGCTTGGCGATCTCGTTCATCGCATCATATTCCCAGCCGATCTGCTTGCCGGTCTTGGCATCGATGAACTGCAGCGGCGGATAGGCGTTTTCGGTCACAACCACCACCTTTTTGCCGCCGAGGTCGGGCAGCGCCTGCGCAAAGGCGGCAACGGGTACCAGGACGAGGGCAAGCAGGCCTGCCAGCAGCAGTTTCGATTTGGTCATGACACACTCCCCGGAAATTGACGGACCCGGGCACGGCCGGGCTTGCAGGAAAATCCGGCGCCGACTTTAGCTTTCCGCAAGCGTCATGCAAGACGGTCCGCTGCGTCAGCGCGCGCTAAAAAGGGATTCCGATGCCTTCATTTCCGGGATTCAGGAATGAACGGTGTCGCGGCAGCGATCAGCTCCGCTTCACGATGCCGGCATCCGCCTTGCGCAAGCCGGAGACGAACCGCGTCAGCGTGCGGTGCAGGGATTTCAACTCGTCGGCATCCAGCGGCAGGTTGCAAAGCATCGCCGCCGGCACGCTTTTGGCCTGCTCACGCAACGCTTGTCCCTTCGCTGTCGGCTCGACCAGAACCCGGCGCTCGTCGGCGGGGTCGCGCCGGCGTGTGACCAGGCCACCGGCCTCCAGCCGCTTGAGCAGCGGCGTCAGCGTCGCCGAATCCAGCCCGAGCGCTTCGCCAAGCTCGCCGACCGTGCTTGGAGCCCGTTCCCAGAGCGCCAACATGGCCAGATATTGCGGATAGGTCAGGCCGAGCGGATCGAGCAGCGGGCGGTAGAGCTTCGTCATCAGCCCGCTTGCCGAATAGAGCGCGAAGCAGAGCTGTTGGTCGAGCCGCGGAACGTGAAACGTCCCGGTGGCCTCCGCCGGGACGTCCCTGGTGCTCTTTGTCGTCTTTTCCGTCATGCCGCCTTTACCGAAAGCGCTACGTCGACATTGCCCCTGATGGCGTTGGAATAGGGGCAGATCTTGTGCGCCTCCGATACAAGCGCTTCCGCCGCCGCCTGATCAAGGCCTTTCGTTTCCGCCGCGAGCGCGACGCCGAGCTTAAAGCCTTCGCCATCGGGAAGCAGGCTGACGGTGGAGGTTACCCCGGCATCCGTCAGCGACAGCTTCTGTTTGCGCGCGACAAAGCGGATGGCGCTTTCGAAGCAGGCGGCATAGCCGATAGCGAACAGTTGCTCGGGATTGGTGGCGCCCCCCGGCCCGCCGAGTTCCTTGGGCATTGCCAGATCGACCTTGAGCAGACCGTCGCTGGTCTCGCCATGGCCGGCGCGGCCGCCGGTGACGTGAGCCTGTGTGGTGTAGAGTGCCATATCAAATCTCCAATTACTTGTGCACGATTATTTAGTGCACAAGGTAATGCGCCGTCAACAGCCGGATCCTGTGTCTGGCGCTGAAAGCGTTCACAGTCTGGTGAAACGAAAAAAGGCGGCCGAAGCCGCCTTTTTGAATGGGATTTCCGAAAACCTTATTCGGCAGGGGTCGCTTCTGCGGCGGCCTTGGCTGCTGCTTCGGCCTCGGCGGCGGCCTTCTTCTCGGCGGCGTCCTGGGCGGCCTTCTCGACGGCCAGGGCCTCGGCTGCTGCCACCTTCTCGGCCTCGATGCGGGCCTTCTCGGCGTTCAGCGCATCGCGCTCCTCATCGTTCAGCTTGCGGGCGCGCACGCCGGTGTTTTCAGAAATACGGGCCGATTTGCCGCGACGATCGCGCAGGTAGTAGAGCTTGGCGCGACGCACCTTGCCGCGGCGAACGATCTCGACGCCTTCAACCATCGGCGAGTAGACCGGGAACACGCGCTCGACGCCTTCGCCGTAGGAAATCTTGCGAACCGTGAAGTTCTCCTGGAAGCCGGCGCCGGCGCGGGCGATGACGACGCCCTCATAGGCCTGAACGCGGGTGCGGGTGCCTTCGGTCACGCGGACCTGGACGCGCACGGTGTCGCCGGGCTGGAATTCGGGAAGCTTGCGCTTGGCTTCGATCTTGGCGGCCTGTTCGGCCTCGAGCTGACGGAGAATATCCATCTCAAAAGTCCACTTCTTGTTCTTCCGACAGTCAGAGCGTCCGACACTCGCCTTGCAGTTCCATTGACCGCTTGGCTATGCCTTTTGTCTCCAAGACATTTGTCTTTGAAACATCAGGCAGGGGCGACTACACCGTCATTGTTGACGGGTCCGGCAGATTCTTTCTGGCCGGTACGGGCGGGCACATACAGCTATTTCGCCGCTTTGTCACGCCTTGGGCGCGCATTTTCTGCTCGCATGGCACCATCGTAATCCTGCCGTGCCGGGTTGCGCCGGTCGTTCAGGCTTTCTAAAGCCTGAAATAACACAGTTTTGAGCGGCCGCAATTCATGTCTGTCTTCGATGCCATCCTGCTGTTTCTAGCGGGCTTTCTGTCAGGCGCCGCCAATGCGGTCGCCGGTGGCGGCACCTTCATCACCTTCGGCGCCATGACGTTGGTCGGCCTGCCGCCGATTGTTGCCAACGCCACCTCCTCGGTGACGCAATTTCCAGGCTACATCACCTCGACCCTCGCCTACTCGGCCGATATCAGGCACTTCTGGCGCGGCGCGCTGCTGCTGTGCCTGATCTCGGCCGTGGGTGCACTGGCCGGCGCTCTGATCCTTTTGGCGCTCGACAATCCCTCGTTTCGCGCTCTGGTGCCGTGGCTGCTGCTAGCCGCGACGGCCCTGTTCGCCGCCGGCCCCTGGCTGAAACCAGTGCCAAAGCCCGGCCATGAAGCGGCGGTGGGCTCGCTGGCCGGCTCGCTCGCACAATTTCTCACCGCCATCTATGGCGGCTTCTTCGGCGCCGGCATGGGCGTGATGATGCTGGCGACGCTCGGCCTCACCCAGGCCGGCGACTATCACCGGCTGAACGCGTTGAAGAACATGCTGGCCATGGTCATCGCCGCTGTCGCGATCGTCGTCTTCGTCTCGGGCGGCGTCGTCGCCTGGCCGCAGGCGATCATCATGATCCCGGGCGGCGCGCTCGGCGGCTATGCCGGCGTCTGGATCGCCAAGCGCGTGCCGCAAAACGCGGTGCGCGGCTTCGTCGTCGCCGTCGGCCTGTTTTTGGCCTTCTATTATTTTGCCAAGGGCTGAGCAGCGGCAAGCAGGTCCGGACGCCTCTCGGCTGTCAGTCTTTCTGACTCCGCCCGCCGCCAGGCGGCGATCTTCTTGTGATTGCCGGAAATCAGGACCTCGGGAATGTCACGGCCTTCGAACTCCTGCGGCCGCGTATAGTGCGGATGTTCGAGCAGGCCGTTTTCAAAACTCTCTTCCTCGCCCGACATCGCGTTGCCCATGACCCCGGGCAGCAGCCGCACCACCGCGTCGAGCAGCACAAGGGCGGCCGGCTCACCACCCGAGAGAATGAAATCGCCGATCGAGACTTCCTCCAATCCCCGCGCGTCGATCACCCGCTGGTCGACGCCTTCGAAGCGGCCGCACAGGATGACGGCGCCCGGCCCAGCGGCCAGCTCGCGCACACGCGCCTGGGTCAGCGGCTTGCCGCGCGGGCTCATCAGCAGCCGGGGCCGCGCATCGCCTTCCGGCGAAGCATCGTCGATGGCTTTCGCCAGCACGTCGGCGCGCATCACCATGCCGGCGCCGCCGCCGGCGGGCGTGTCGTCGACGGTGCGGTGGCGGTCGGTGGCGAAGTCGCGGATCTGGATCGTCTCCAGCGACCACGTCCCGGCCTCGAGCGCCCGGCCGGCCAACGACAGGCCGAGCGCGCCGGGAAACATCTCGGGGTAAAGCGTCAGCACCGAAGCGGAAAAACTCACCGGTTGCCCCCGGCATCGCTCGGTCCGCGCGGCCTGCCCTTCGGATCGAAGTCTTCCTCACGCGGACCACCGCCATCCTCGTCATCGACCAGCCCGGCCGCCGCCGGATCGACGCGGACGAAACCTTCGGCGATCGACACTTGCGGTACGGCAGCCTGTGTGAACGGGATCAGCACGCCCTTGCGCCCGCCCAGCGTCACGTCGAGAATGTCGCCGCCGCCGAAATTGTGCACCGCGACCACCTTGCCAAGCACGGCACCAGTGTCGTCGCGGACTTCGAGGCCAACGAGGTCGGCATGATAGAATTCGTCTTCCTCGCCATCGTCCGGCAGCATCGAACGGTCGACGAACAGCTCCGTGCCGGCCAGCGCCTCGGCCGCATTGCGGTCGGCAATGCCCTTGAAGCGGACCACGACGACGGTGTTGGCGGGCCTGATGTCGACGATCTGGAAGGCGCGCCCGTCCCTGGCGTAGAGCGGCCCGTAATCGGCCAGCGCCAGCGGCTCGCCGGTGAAGGTCTTCACCCGCAATTCGCCCTTGATGCCATGGGCGGCGCCGATCACGGCCATCTGGACAGGGTTCTGGGGCTTGCTCATGGCGAAATATCCTTTGGCCTGCTCTAGCCCCACGCGGCTGTCATTTCAATGACGGGCTATTCACCGCTTCCTAACCCGAATATCCGAAAATGCCGCCATGCAGGAATTCCTCATCCCGGCCAAACCCGATCTCCAGGCGGCGCGCGAAAGCTGGCTGAAGATGCTAGCGCGAGAACGTCGGCTGTCGCCCGAGACGGTGGAAGCCTATGAGCGCGACACGCGTCAGTTCCTGCATTTCCTCACCGGCCATTGCGGCGGCTCGCCCGGCATTTCGGACATCGCCGATCTGCGCCCGGCGGATTTGCGCGGCTTCCTTGCCGCCCGCCGCAATGCCGGTGCCGGCGCCCGCACGCTGGGCCGGGGTCTCGCCGGCATCCGCTCGCTGCTGCGTTTCCTCGAGCGGCGCGGCCTCGCCAATGCGGCCGGTGCGGCGGCACTGCGCGCGCCGCGCCAGCCCAAATCGCTGCCCAAGCCGCTGACGGCGAGCGATGCCAAGCATATCGTTTCCATCGAAGGCCAACTGGCGGAGGAACCCTGGATCGCAGCCCGCAACGCCGCCGTGCTGACGCTGCTCTACGGCTCTGGCCTGCGCATTTCCGAGGCGCTCGGCCTGACCGGCGCCGATCTGGCGTCGGCGGCCGACACGGTGCTGCGCGTTGCCGGCAAGGGCGGCAAGACGCGCCTGGTGCCGGTGCTGCCGGTGGCGCTCAGGGCAATCGCCGAATATCGCCGGCTCTGCCCCTACCATCTCGACCCCAAGGGCCTGTTGTTTCGCGGCGCCCGCGGCGGCCCGCTCAACCCGGCCATCGTCCAGCGCGACATGGCCAAGCTGCGCTCGGCGCTCAACCTGCCCGATACCGCGACGCCGCATGCACTGCGCCATTCCTTCGCCACGCATCTGCTCGGCCGCGGCGGTGATTTGCGCACCATCCAGGAACTGCTCGGCCACGCCAGCCTGTCGACGACGCAAATCTACACCGGCGTCGACACCGCGAGGCTGCTCGAGATTTATGAGCAGGCGCATCCCAGGGCGTGAACGCCAGTAACGTTCACCATTTGGCCGAAAGCCTCCCCAACGTCATCATCCCTGGGCGAAGCAGGAGCGAAGCTCCGTCGCGGAGACCCTGGGATGACGAAGAAATGGGCGTTTCCGCTAATCGTTGAAGCATGAGCCCCATCGACGTCAGTTGAGGGCGATAGCCAGTCCAAGACAATTTCTCAGCACAGGTTAACCGTTTTGCCGCTTTTCAGTCCTAGAAGAGGCTCATGAAACGCGTCATAGCCATCGCCGACCGTGCTGCTTCCGTGTCGCTGAAGCTGCTCGTCGCGCTCAATGTTCTGTTCTTCCTGTCGTTCCTCGCCGTGCTGCTGTTCGCGGCCGGCAAGGCGCATGCCGAAGTCCCGACCTGCACCGGTGCCGACATGCTGTCGGCCCTGCAGAAGCGCGATCCGGCGACCTACCGCAAGATCGAAGCGGAAGCCGCCGCGACGCCGAACGGCAAGGGCCTGTTGTGGAAGCTGGAAAAGCCCGGCGAGAAGCCGTCCTTCCTGTTCGGCACCATGCATATGACCGACCCGCGCGTCACCACGCTGCCTCCCGAAGCGCAGAAAGCCTATGACGCCGCCGGCACCATCGTCATCGAAACCACCGACGTGCTCGACAAGCAGAAGATGATGGTAGCGATGCTCAAGGAGCCGGACCTGATGATGTTCACGGATTCGACGACGCTGGCGTCGCTACTGTCGCCCGACGATGCGGCGGCCATGAACACCGCGCTCGACGCACGCGGCATTCCGCCGGCAACGGTTGCCAAGATGAAGCCGTGGATGCTCTCGGCCATGATGGCACTGCCGGCCTGCGAGCTGGCCCGTCAGTCAGGCGGCGCCCCGGTGCTCGATGTCAGGCTGGCGGAAGGCGCGAAGGCTTCCGGCAAGCCGGTGGAAGGATTGGAGACGGCTGAAGGCCAACTGCGCGCCATGGCCTCGCTGCCGCTGGCGTTTCACATGAAGGGCCTCGTCGACACGCTGAAGCTCGGCGACAAGGTCAACGACATCAACGAAACCATGATCGTGCTCTACCAGCGTGGCGACACCGGCATGTTCTGGCCGCTGTTTCGTGCCGCGATGCCGGACCAACAGGACGACCCCGCGGGCTATGCGGCGTTCGAGGAAACCATGATCACCAGCCGCAACAAGGTGATGGTCGAGCATGCCGAACCGATCCTTGCCAAAGGCAACGTCTTCATGGCGGTCGGCGCCCTCCACCTCCCCGGCCCCGAAGGCCTGGTCGAGGATTTCCGCAAGGCCGGTTACACCGTCACGCCTGTCGGACTTTAGTGACTTCAGCTTACTTCGCCAGGATCTGGGCCAGCATCGCCGGAACGATGATCCGGTGAAACGGCATGATGATCGCGAGATAGGCGCGCCCGAGCCAATTGTGCGTCTTGACGATCGTCGTCGCGGCCACCTCTTGCCGGCCGCTGCCAAGATCCCTGACTTCGACCAGAACACGGAAATCGAGATGCCGGTCGTCGAGGCCAAGCACAACCTTGCCGGGAAACTGGCTGATGAGCGGAAATATCCCGATCCGGCCCGACGGCAACACCGCAGTTTCCAAGCCCGTCTTCAGCCGGAACGGCCTGACAGCAAGATTGCGCAGCGCCATGAGCCTGCCGACCCAGGGCGGCGTTCGCCCCAGAGCGCGTTCGGCCGCGCCGAATGCGGTTAAGGAAAGGCCTTCAGTGACCAGCACATAGCGCTCTGCGAACTGGGCTCTGGCGAGAGCATCGCAGTGATTCGGGACAAGCTGAGCTGACGGATTCGTCACGGCAAAACCCTCTGATTCGACCTTAACAGACGCAAACTTGGCGCGCTGCGTGGCGAAACGACGCCACTCCGGCTGCGGAAGGGCAGGATTGTCCTTGTTTTTGGCGTTTTCCAACCCTAGCGTGAAACCAGTTCAATGATTGCGCGTTGTATGGTGTTGATTGATATTTTTCATCCACGGAGGACACTTTTATGGCGAACACACCGAATCCAAACGACCCGTTCAATTCGTCCACCAACGCACCAAGGCCAAGTGGCGGCGGCGGTGGTAGCGGTTGGCTGATTGCCCTGGTCGTCGTTATTCTGGCGGTTGTCGCGTATTATGTTTTCGGAAGAAGTGGTGAGCACCCGGCACCCGCCGAGCCGCCGGCGGCCAGCACACCGGCCCCAGCGCCTGCACCGGCGGAACCGATGAAGCCGGCTGAACCTGCGCCCGCGCCTGCTCCGGCACCTGCAGAACCGGCGCCTGCCCCGGCACCCGCGCCCGCACCGGCTCCTGCGCCGGCACCAGCCCCTGCGCCGGCACCTGCACCGGCCCAGTGATTGGCTCGATATCAGTTACGAACGGCCCGCTGAAAAGCGGGCCGTTTTGTTTTGTAGGGGCCGCCAGAAAGGCCTTTCCAGAAACTCGCTCCGGTGAGTCAGCTGGTGTGGTTTTCGAGAACCGGAGCGCAGCGGACATCGGGTCCGTGAGCAGCGCATGACCCCGAAGATCAGTCAGATTTTTTCGGAGAGGATCATGCGCCAATCAAAAAGGGTCACAGCATCCTTTGAGCGTCCAGGAGGGACGCGCGGCGCTGTGAAAGCGGAGAAAACCTCGCCAGATGGCCGCCGGAGTAGAGTTTATGAAAGGGCCTTAGATGTGGATCGGCTTGAAGAACGTCGCCAGCGCCGCCTCCTTGATCGCCTCCGACATCGTCGGATGCGCATGGCAGGTGCGGGCGAGATCCTCCGACGAACCGCCGAACTCCATCAGCACCGCCGCCTCGTGGATCATCTCGCCGGCGCCGAAGCCGACGATATGCACGCCGAGCACGCGGTCGCTTTGCCTGTCGGCGAGGATCTTCACAAAACCGTCCGTGTGCAGCATGGCGCGCGCCCGGCCATTGGCGCTGAACGGGAACTTTCCGATCTTGTAGTCGATGCCGGCCTTCTTCAATTCTTCCTCGGTCTTGCCGACCGAGGCGATTTCCGGGCTGGTGTAGACGACGCTCGGAATGACGTCATAGTTCACGTGGCCGGCCTGGCCGGCAATGGTTTCCGCTACCGCCACGCCCTCATCCTCGGCCTTGTGCGCCAGCATCGGCCCGGCGATGACATCGCCGATGGCATAGATGCCCGGGATATTGGTCTTGAGATGGCCATCGGTCTTGACCCGGCCGCGCTCGTCGACCTCGACGCCGGCTTCCCCGAGCCCGAGGCTGTCGGCATAGGCGCGGCGGCCGGTGGCGATCAGCACGGCATCGGCCTCGATGGTCTCGGCGGCGCCGCCCTTGACCGGCTCGAAGGTGACGGTCGCACCCTTCTTGGCCTTGGCGACGCCGGTGACCTTGGCGCCGAGCTTGAACTCGAAGCCCTGTTTGCCCAGCAACCGCTGGAATTGCTTGGATACCTCGCCGTCCATGCCGCCCAGGATGGTGTCGAGGAATTCGACCACGGTGACCTTGGCGCCGAGCCGCGCCCACACCGAGCCGAGCTCGAGCCCGATGACACCGCCGCCGACCACCACCAGATGGCCGGGAACCTTATCCAGCGACAGCGCGCCGGTCGACGACACGATCACCTTCTCGTCGATGTCGACCTTGACGCCGGGAATGCCGGCGACATCCGAGCCGGTGGCGATGACGATGTTCTTGGTCTCGATCTCCTCGACCTTGCCGTCCTCGGAGGTGACCGACACCTTGCCGGCGGCGAGCACCTTGCCGGTGCCGCGGAAACTGTCGATCTTGTTCTTCTTGAACAGGAAGGCGACGCCGTTGACGTTCGACGACACCGTCGCATCCTTGTGCGCCATCATCTTCTTCAGGTTCAATTTCGGCGCCGATATCTCGACGCCGAGCGTGTCGAAGGAGTGGCCGGCCTCGGCGAACATCTCGGAGGCATGGAGCAGCGCCTTGGACGGGATGCAGCCGATGTTCAGGCAGGTGCCGCCGAAGGTCGCGTTCTTCTCGACCACCGCAACCCTGAGCCCGAGCTGCGCCGCCTTGATGGCGCAGACATAGCCGCCGGGTCCCGATCCGATGATAACGACGTCATAAGCCATGATACTGTCCTTCTGTTTTGAGCATGATGCCGAAAAGTGTGACGCGGTTTTCGGATAACATCATGCTCGATCTGCTTGAGAGCGCTCAGCGGCCGCCGCTTACATTCAGGATCGCGCCCGTCGTATAGGACGCGGCGTCGGAGAGAAGATAGAGAACCGCGCCCGCGACTTCATCCACTGTACCGGCTCTTTTCATCGGCAGCAGATCGCGGAACCGCTCCACCCGGTCCGGCTGCCCGCCGGAGGCGTGGATGTCCGTGTCGATGATGCCCGGCCGCACCGCATTGACGCGGATGCCTTCTAGCGCCACCTCACGGGCGAACCCGACGGTGAAGGTGTCGATGGCGCCCTTGGAGGCGGCATAATCGACATATTCGCCCGGCGAGCCCAATGTCGCCGCGGCCGACGAGATGTTGACGATGGATCCGCCCGACCCGCCATGACGGGTCGACATGCGCTTCACCGCCTCGCGGGCGCAGAGGAACGAGCCGACGACATTGATGCGCATCATGCGCTCCAGCCGCGAAACATCCATCTCGTCGACGCGCGCCTTGACGTCGACGATGCCGGCATTGTTGACGAAGGCATCGAGCCGTCCATAGGCGCGGTCGACGGCCTCGAACATGGCCACGATATCGGACTCCTTGCCGACATCGCCCTTGACCGCGAAAGCCTCGCCGCCGGCGGCCTCGATCTCGGCGACCAGCGCCTTGGCGGCCTCCTGGTTCGAAGCGTAGTTGACCGCGACCCGGTAGCCGGCCTTCGATCCGAGCCGGCAGATCGCGGCGCCGATGCCGCGGCTGCCGCCGGTGACCAGCAGCACCTTTTTCGTCCCGCTCATTCCTGGCATCCCTTCAAGGCAAACACATCCCACGGCACTTTCGCAAACCCGCTGCCGCCATAGGCGCTGGATTGGCGCAACGCCGGCCCGAGGTCCGGCAGGATCAGCGTCTTCGGCGCTTCGACGCCTTCAGCCGGCAGCAGTCCGATGTTGCCCTTTTTATCCGCCGTGTAGATGACGCCGTGCCAGGGCGTGCAGGCGGCAAGCTCCTCGCCGGTGACGTCGCCCTCGGGGCATTTGTGCATCAGCGCGCCGTTCGGCCGCGATACGCCTTCATTCCACATGACGATGCCGTTGAGCACCACATTGTTGTCGAGGATCATCCGGAAGGTGTTGGTGACGGTCGCCGAGGTGCCGGTCGGCGTGAAATCGATCTCGCTGCCGCTCTGGGCGTCGCCATAGACAGCGAGTTCTATCGGGCAGGCGGCATGGGCGCCGGCAGCGGCCAGCACCATGCCGGCCGCGATCGATGCGATCGAAAGCACCTTGGAAAGGCTAAGGGAACGGGTCGTCATTCTGCCGCGCAGATCCCTTCCTCCGGCACACATTCCAACAGCCGGATCAGCACCAGACCTCAGAGATCAAGCACCAGCCGTTCCGGATCCTCCAAGCTTTCCTTGACGCGCACCAGGAACGTCACCGCTTCCTTGCCGTCGACGATACGGTGATCGTAGCTGAGCGCCAGGTACATCATCGGCCGGATCACGATCTGGCCGCCGACCACGACAGGCCGGTCCTGGATCTTGTGCATGCCCAGAATGCCCGACTGCGGCGCGTTGAGGATCGGGGTCGACATCAGCGACCCGTAAACGCCGCCGTTCGAAATCGTAAACGTGCCGCCCTGCATGTCGGCGACCGACAGCTTTCCGTCACGCGCGGCGATACCCAGCCGGCCGATGTCCTTCTCGATCTCGGCGATCGACATCTGGTCGGCATCGCGCACCACCGGCACGACGAGGCCCTTTTCAGTGCCGACGGCGACGCCGATATGGGCATAGTTCTTGAAGATGATATCGGTGCCGTCGATCTCGGCATTGACCGAGGGGATTTCCTTCAACGCGTGCGTGACGGCCTTGGTGAAGAAGCCCATGAAGCCGAGCTTCACGCCGTGCTTCTTTTCGAACACGTCCTTGTATTTGGTGCGCAGCGCCATCACCGCTGACATGTCGACCTCGTTGAAGGTGGTCAGCATGGCTGCGGTCGACTGCGCTTCCTTGAGGCGGCGCGCGATGGTCTGGCGCAGCTTGGTCATGCGCACGCGCTCCTCGCGCGATGCATCGTCGCCCGAGGACGGCGCCCGCACGGCAACCGGTGCAGGTGCTGCTTTCGGCGTCTCGGCCGGCTGCGACGGCGCGCCCTTGGAGATGGCGTCGAGCACGTCACCTTTCAGCACCTGGCCGCGCTTTCCCGAACCGGAGATCTGGTCGACCGAGAGATTGCTTTCGGCGATCAGTTTCGCCGCGGCCGGTGCCGGTGGCATGGTGCGCGGCTCGACCGGGCCGGCATCGCCGGCGATCTTGGCGGTCTCGGCCGCGGCCTGCTTGCCGGTCGATGCCGCATCCGGCGACGAGGCCTGCGACACCGCTTGCGGCTTCGTGGCGGGAGCCGCGCCGCCTGCCGAAATCGACCCCAGCAGCGCGCCGACACCGACCGTCTCGCCTTCCTTGACGGTGATCTCACCCAGCGTGCCGGCGGCGGCGGCAGGCACCTCCACCGTCACCTTGTCGGTCTCGAGCTCGACCAGCGGTTCATCGGCGGCGATTGTATCGCCAACCTTCTTGAACCATTTGCCGACGGTCGCTTCAGTGACGGATTCGCCGAGAGTGGGAACGCGGATTTCGGTAGCCATTGTGCCTGTCCGTTTTCTTTCGGTTCTGTTGTTCGCCCAGATCTTCTCTATTCACCAAGCGCGTCTTCGAGCAAGGCGGCGAGTTGGGCGAGATGCTTCGACATCAGTCCGGTCGCCGGCGAGGCGGCGGCCGGACGGCCGGTGTAGCGCACCCGCTGATGCTTGGCGTCGATATGCGCCAGCACCCATTCCAGATACGGGTCGATGAACGACCAGGCGCCCATGTTCTTGGGCTCCTCCTGGCACCACACCATCTCGGCATTGCGGAACCGCGACAGTTCGGTGATCAGCGCCTTGGCCGGGAACGGGTAAAGCTGCTCGACGCGCAGCAGATAGATGTCGTTAATGCCGCGCTTCTCGCGCTCCTCATAGAGGTCGTAATAGACCTTGCCCGAACACAGCACGACGCGGCGGATCTTGGAATCCTTGACCAGCTTGATCGCTTGTCCGGAAAGCAGCTGCGCATCGTCCCACAGCAACCGGTGGAACGAGCTTTCGCCCGAAATTTCCGGCAGCGTCGACACCGCCCGCTTGTGGCGCAGCAGCGACTTCGGCGTCATCAGGATCAGCGGCTTGCGGAAGTCGCGCTTCAGCTGCCGGCGCAATATGTGGAAGTAGTTGGCCGGCGTGGTGCAGTTGGCGACTTGCATGTTGTCTTCGGCGCAAAGCTGCAGGAAGCGTTCGAGCCGGGCCGAGGAATGTTCCGGACCCTGGCCTTCATAGCCATGCGGCAATAGGCAGACGAGGCCCGACATTCTGAGCCACTTGCGTTCGCCTGACGAGATGAACTGGTCGAACACCACCTGGGCGCCGTTGGCGAAGTCGCCGAACTGCGCTTCCCACAGGGTCAGCGCCTTGGGCTCGGCCAGGCTGTAGCCGTATTCGAAGCCCAGAACCGCCTCTTCCGACAGCATCGAGTTGATGACTTCATAGCCGGCCTGAGCCGCCGACAGATTGTTGAGCGGGATGTAGCGGGTCTCGTCGCGCTGGTCGTAGAGCACCGAATGGCGCTGCGAGAAGGTGCCGCGTTCGGAATCCTGCCCCGACAGGCGGATCGGATTGCCGTCGAGCAGGATGGCGCCGAAGGCCAGCGCCTCAGCCGTCGACCAGTCGATGCCTTCGCCGGACTCGATCGCCTGGCGGCGGTTTTCGAGGAAGCGGATGATCGTCTTGTGCGCCTCGAAGTCCTTCGGCACCTCGGTCAGCTTCCTGCCGATTTCCTTCAGTGTCTTGACCGGCACGGCGGTCTTGCCGCGCCGCTGTTCGTCCTGGTTGTCGGCAGTGCGCAGGCCCGACCAGGCGCCGTCGAGCCAGTCAGCCTTGTTGGGCTTGTAGTGCTGGCCGACTTCCCATTCGGATTCCAGATGCGCCCGCCAGTCGGCTTTCAACTGGTCGAGCTCGGCCTGGGTGAGGTGACCCTCGGCGATCAGCCGGTCGCCATAGATCTGCACCGTCGTCTTGTGGTTGCGGATGTTGCGGTACATGATCGGCTGGGTGAAGGCCGGTTCGTCGCCCTCATTGTGGCCGAAGCGGCGATAGCAGAACATATCGACCACAACAGGCTTGAAGAACTTCATGCGAAACTCGATCGCCACCTTGGTGGCGTGCACCACGGCTTCCGGGTCGTCGCCATTGACGTGGAAGATCGGTGCTTCGATCATCTTGGCGACGTCGGACGGATAGGGCGAGGAGCGCGAAAAGCGCGGGTTGGTGGTGAAACCGATCTGGTTGTTGATGATGAAATGCAGCGTGCCAGCGACGCGGTGGCCGCGCAGGCCGGACAGGCCGAGGATCTCGGCGATCACGCCCTGACCGGCGAAGGCGGCATCGCCATGCAGCAAGAGCGGCAGCACCTTGGCGCGCTCTTCCAGCGGCACGATTTCCTCGCGGCTGCGGCCGAACAGATAATCCTGCTTGGCGCGCGCCTTGCCCATCACCACCGGATCGACGATCTCCAGATGCGAAGGATTGGCGGTCAGGGACAGATGCACCTTGTTGCCGTCGAATTCGCGGTCCGACGAGGCGCCGAGATGGTACTTGACGTCGCCCGAGCCTTCGACCTCATCGGGTGCCGCAGAGCCGCCCTTGAACTCGTGGAAGATGGCGCGGTGGGGCTTGGCCATCACCTGGGAGAGCACGTTCAGCCGGCCGCGATGCGCCATGCCGAGCACGATTTCCTTCATGCCGAGCTGGCCGCCGCGCTTGACGATCTGCTCCAGCGCCGGGATCAGCGCCTCACTGCCATCGAGGCCGAAGCGCTTGGTGCCCTTGTACTTGACGTCGATGAACTGCTCGAAGCCTTCAGCCTCGACCAGCTTCTGCAGGATCGCCTTCTTGCCGGCGGCGGTGAAGGTGATCTCCTTGTCGGCACCCTCGATGCGCGCCTGGATCCAGGCCTTTTCCTCAGGGTCGGAAATATGCATGAACTCGACGCCGAGCGTGGAGCAATAGGTGCGGGTCAGGATTTCCAGCATCTGCCGGATGCTGCCGAATTCAAGCCCCAGCACATTGTCGAGGAAGATCGGCCGGTCGTAATCGGCTTCGGTGAAGCCGTAGTTTTCCGGCGACAGCTCGTTGTAGTCCTCGAGCGGCTTGGCGATGCCGAGCGGATCGAGATTGGCGTGCAGATGGCCGCGCATGCGGTAGGCGCGGATCATCATGATGGCGCGCACCGAATCGCGCGTCGCCTGGTGCACGTCGGCGTCGGACAGGACGACGCCATTGGTGACCGCCTTGTCCTTGACCTTCTTTTCGATCGTCTTCTCGACGATGCCCCAATTGCCGTCGAGCGCCGACACCAATTCGCCATTGGCCTGCAGCGGCCAGGAGGGCTTGGCCCAGGAGGCGCCCTTGGCGTTCCTGCGCACATCGCCGGAATCGTCCTTCAGCCCGGCGAAGAACTCCTGCCATTCGGGATTGACCGAGGCTGGATCGTCCTCATAGGCGGCATAAAGCGCGTCGATGTAATCGGCATTGCCGCCATAGAGGAAAGAGGTGAGAGAAAATTGGTCGTTGGCCTGATCTTGTCTTGCCATTTTTGTCCGCGGAGCCCGGCTCCGTCTCCTGTTTTTGGAGGGGAGTAGGGAAATAAGGGAATAGGGGAGCAGGGCTTTTTGCCGCTGCTATTTTCCCTACTGCCCTACTCCCTTACTCCCCTATTCCCTTACCCTTTGATCGCTTCGACCAAGGTCGTGCCCAGCCTTGCCGGCGACGGCGAAACTTTTATCCCGGCCGATTCCATTGCCGCGATCTTGTCTTCGGCGCCGCCCTTGCCGCCGGAGATGACCGCGCCGGCGTGGCCCATGGTGCGGCCGGCCGGCGCCGTGCGCCCGGCGATGAAGCCGGCCATCGGCTTCTTGCGGCCCCGCTTGGCTTCGTCCTTGAGGAACTGCGCGGCGTCTTCCTCGGCCGAACCGCCGATCTCGCCGATCATGATGATCGACTTGGTCTCCTCGTCGGCGAGGAACATCTCGAGCACGTCGATGAACTCGGTGCCTTTGACGGGGTCGCCGCCGATACCGACGGCGGTGGTCTGGCCGAGGCCGACATTGGTGGTCTGGAACACGGCCTCATAGGTAAGCGTTCCCGACCGCGAAACAACGCCGACCGAGCCCTTGCGGAAGATGTTTCCGGGCATGATGCCGATCTTGCATTCGTTGGGCGTCAGCACGCCCGGGCAGTTCGGGCCGATCAGCCGCGAGGTCGAACGGTCGAGCCTGGCCTTGACCCTGATCATGTCCATCACCGGTATGCCTTCGGTGATGCAGATGATCAGCGGGATCTCGGCCTCGATCGCCTCGAGGATGGCTTCGGCGGCGCCTGCCGGCGGCACATAGACGACCGAAGCATTGGCGCCCGTCTTTTCCTTGCCTTCGGCGACGGTGGCGAAGATCGGCAGGCTCTCGCCCTTCGCGCCGGTCCACGTCTCGCCACCCTTCTTGGGATGGATGCCGCCGACCATTTTCGTGCCGTGATAGGCCAGCGCCTGTTCGGTGTGGAACGTGCCGGTCTTGCCGGTCAGGCCCTGCACCAGCACCTTGGTGTTCTTGTCGACGAGGATGGACATGGGAGCCCTTTTCTAAAAACCGTTGATCGAGGGAAACATGGTCAGAGCCGCTTCAAGTCGGCGACGGTGAGGTCGCTCTTGGCGTTGCCGGTGTTGAGCGTCGTTGCCGGCTCGAACATCAGCACCACGGGCTCAACGGTGAGCGAGCGCGGCCGGTGTTCGACGCCGCGCGGCACGACGATGAAATCGCCCTCGCCGAGTTCGACCGGGCCGTCGCGGAAATCGATGGCGATACGCCCGCGCAGCACGAGGAAGGCTTCGTCCTCATTGTCATGCGCATGCCAGTCGAAGACCTCGCCGAACTTGGCGACCTTCGCCTGGCTGTCGTTGACGTCGCCGGCGATATGGGGATCGAAGACCTTCTTGATCTTTTGATCCGCAGCCTCGACCAGGTTTATCTTATGCGGAGGCACCAGATCAGCCCTTCACCGCCGCCACGATCTTCTTGGCTGCATCGTCGAGATCGTCGGCCGACACCACGTTCAGGCCGCTGTCGTTGATGATCTTCTTGCCCAGTTCGGCATTGGTGCCTTCCAGGCGCACCACCAGCGGCACTTCCAGGCCGACTTCCTTGACCGCGGCAATGACGCCCTCGGCAATGATGTCGCACTTCATGATGCCGCCGAAGATGTTGATCAGGATGCCCTTGACCGCCGGATCCCTGGTGATTATCTTGAACGCCGCCGTCACTTTTTCCTTGGACGCACCGCCGCCGACATCGAGGAAGTTGGCGGGCTCGGCGCCATAGAGCTTGATGATGTCCATCGTCGCCATGGCAAGGCCGGCGCCGTTGACCATGCAGCCGATATTGCCGTCGAGCGCCACATAGGCGAGGTCGTATTTCGACGCCTCGATTTCCTTCTCGTCCTCTTCGGTGGTGTCGCGCAGTTCGAGCACGTCGGGGTGACGGAACAGCGCGTTGTTGTCGAACGACACTTTTGCGTCGAGCACGCGCAGCCGGCCGTTCTTCATGACGATCAGCGGATTGACCTCGAGCAGGCTCATGTCCTTCTCGACGAAGGCCTTGTAGAGGATCGGGAACAGCGTATCGCCGTCCTTGGCCGCATCGCCGTCGAGCTTGAGCGCGCCGTTGAGCGCCTTCAGGTCGGCTGAAGTGACACCTTTTTCCGGGTCGATGGCGACGGTGATGATCTTTTCCGGCGTGTCATGGGCGACCGCCTCGATGTCCATGCCGCCCTCGGTCGAGACGACGAAGGCAATGCGGCCGACCGAACGGTCGACCAGGATCGACAGATAGAGCTCGCGTTCGATGTCGGCGCCGTCTTCGATATAGAGGCGGTTGACCTGCTTGCCGGCCGGGCCGGTCTGCTTGGTCACCAGAGTGTTGCCCAGCATCTCGTTGGCGTTGGCGACGACATCGGCCACCGATTTCGCCAGCCGCACGCCGCCCTTGGCGTCCGGGCCGAGCTCGGTGAATTTGCCCTTGCCGCGGCCGCCGGCATGGATCTGGCTCTTCACCACATAGAGCGGGCCCGGCAGCGCCTTGGCGGCGGCTTCCGCTTCGCTCGCCTTGAACACCGGCACGCCTTCGGCCACCGGCGCGCCGAACGACTTCAGCAGTGCCTTGCCCTGATACTCATGGATGTTCATCTGTATGGTCTCCGGATCGACTGGGGGTTCACTTACTGGAGATTCATTTGGAGGCGAGTTGCGGCGCGATCTTGACGCAGGCCTCGGTCAGGCCCTGCACCGTCGCCACGGAGGAGTCGAACATCTTCTGCTCGCTCTTGTTGAGCTCGATCTCGATGATGCGCTCGACGCCGCCGGCGCCGATCACCACGGGAACGCCGACATAGGTATTCTTGACGCCATACTGGCCGGAGAGATACGCCGCACAGGGCAGCACGCGCTTCTTGTCCTTGAGATAGGCTTCGGCCATCGAGATCGCCGAAGCGGCCGGCGCGTAATAGGCCGAGCCGGTCTTGAGCAGGCCGACGATCTCGGCGCCGCCGTCGCGGGTGCGCTGCACGATCTGGTCGAGCTTCTCCTTCGAGGTCCAGCCCATCTTGATGAGGTCGGGCAGCGGAATGCCCGATACAGTCGAGTAGCGGATCATCGGCACCATGGAATCGCCGTGGCCGCCGAGCACGAAGGCGGTGACGTCCTCGACCGAGACCTTGAATTCCTCGGCCAGGAAATAGCGGAAGCGCGCGCTGTCGAGCACGCCGGCCATGCCGACGACGTGGCTGTTGGGCAGGCCTGAGAATTTCTGCAGCGCCCAGACCATGGCGTCGAGCGGGTTTGTGATGCAGATGACGAAAGCCTTCGGCGCATACTTCTTCAGCCCGGCGCCGACCTGCTCCATGACCTTGAGGTTGATGCCCAAAAGGTCGTCGCGGCTCATGCCGGGCTTGCGCGGCACGCCGGCGGTGACGATGCAGACGTCGGCGCCTTCGATGCCGGCATAGTCGTTGATGCCGGTGAGCCTGGAGTCGAAGCCATCGACCGGCGACGACTGCGCGATATCGAGCCCCTTGCCCTGCGGGATACCTTCGGCAATATCGAACAGCACCACGTCGCCGAGGTCCTTGAGGCCGATCATGTGAGCGAGCGTGCCGCCGATCATGCCAGAGCCGATAAGCGCTATCTTGTTGCGTGCCATGTGAGGATGTTTTCCCTTTGTCGGTGACGACGTCTCAAATCCTGGTGACTTGATGGCGGCGTCGAAGAAGAGGCCGGAATGCTGCGGGGAACCGCGAATTTTCGCCGCACCCAATAGCCCCGGCACGGAAAAAATTCAAACGATTATTTTGGCGTCAGTGTTTTCAATCGGTTAGATCATTTGGGATTTACGTAAACGTCAGAGTTTGTAAGCCGACTTGGGGGGAAATAACCGACGAAGATGGAAATCGTAAGGCTGAATGCGGGTAATGACGCCCTTGTGATGCGGGTGGCCGAGGAGGTTCGAGTTGTAGACGTTGGCATGACAGAGGGGGGCAAAGGATCGCTACCGACGCATTCCCTGGAAATTCAGGCCTGCGCCTGCTGTGCCTCTGGCGCCGGCTTCCCTTTCTGCCGCTCCGCCCAATCCTCCAGCCAGTCGCGACTTTGCATCTCGATCAGCCGCGATGCGGTGCGCTCGAACTCGAAGACCTCCACGCCGCGCTTGGCGGCATAAAGCGCTTGCGGCGGCGCTTCGGCGCTCACCACCAGCCGCACATGATGGTCGTAGAGCGTGTCGATCAGAAGGATGAAGCGTTTGGCCTCGTTGCGCTTGCCTTCGCCGAGCACCGGGACGTGGTCGATGAAAATGGTTGAGAAGCGCCCGGCGATCGCCAGGAAATCGCGCGCGCCAAGCGGCTTTTCGCAGAGATCGGCGAAGGAGAACCGCGCCGCATCGCCTGCCGCACGCGGCACGATCACCTGCCGCCCTTTGAGGGCAATCGATGTCTCGGCGGTCGGCGCGTTGCGCGTCATGGCTTGCCAGGCCTCGTCGAGTAGCTGGTCCGCCGCCGCATCGGCCGGCGTGACATAGACCGGTGTCCGGGCGAGCTTTTCCAGCCGGTAGTCCTTGTCGGCATCGAGCGCCAGCACCTGTGTGTGCCGCTCCAGTATGCCGATGAAGGGCAGGAAAAGCTGACGGTTCAGCCCGTCGCTGTAGAGGTTTTCCGGCGCCACATTCGAGGTGGCGACCAGCACCACACCGCTGGCAAACAGCGCCGAAAACAACCTGGACAGGATCATCGCGTCGGCGATGTCGGTGACCGAGAACTCGTCGAAGCACAGCACCCAGGCTTGCTCGGCAAGGGCCTTGGCCACCGGCGGGATCGGGTCGTCCTCCTTGACGTCGCCATTCTTGCGCGCCTGCCGGTGCTTCTGGATACGGTCCTGCACGTCCGCCATGAAGTCGTTGAAGTGGACGCGGCGCTTGCGCCGCACCGGCAGCAAGTCGAAGAACATGTCCATCAGCATGGTCTTGCCGCGACCGACGCCGCCATGGATGTAAAGGCCTTTGACGGCCTCATGCGTCTCGCGCTTGCGGGCGAACAGCCAGCCCAGCGCGCTCGACTTATGCGCCAGCCGCTTGGCCGAGATCTCATCGGTCAGCCGGTCGAGCGCCGCAACGATCCGTTCCTGCGCCGGATCGCGGTCGATCGTACCGGTTTCCACCAGATGCTCGTAGCGCTGCCTGACGGTCGCATGGGTCTGGAGGCCGTCACGCAGATGCATCGGTCACGTCATTTGTTTATGCATGTCGCTGTCCCGAAATCGGGGTCACTTCTGCGCGACACGCATTCGGAGGACTAAAGCGGTCGTGTCTGAACGGATTCAGACGACCCGCTTTAGATCTTTGTTTTCCCAAAACCGCGGCCACTTTTGGGCGACATGCATTAGCCTACCTTGTAAGCGAAATCGGCTGGCCGTTGGAAGTCTGGCCGTCGAATTTCGAGCCGCCCGAGGAATAGAGCCGCGCCAGCGCACCGCCACTCTCGTCATAGAGCGTCAGCTGCTTGCCGGCGACGTTCCACGACTTGACGCCGTCCATCGGCGCCGGGCAATGCAGCGGCCCAGCGCGGAAGCCGGCGCCGAATTTGGTCTGCGGTGTCGCCACCTTGCAGCTCTGGCCCGCAACGCTGGCGTTCCAGACACCGGCGACGCTGGCGGCAGTCACGTCCGAAGCGCCGGCCGGCGCCGAACCATCCGAAGGCAGCGCGGCGACCTGCGTGTTCGCAGGAGCGGTCGGGAATTGAGACGGGTCGGTGGTGCCGGGCGATGCCGGCGGCGGCAGTTGGTTCGCCGTCACCTTGCCGGCGGGCGCGGCCTCCAGCGGTGCCGGCTGCTGGTCATCCATCGAGGAGAAACGCGAGGTCGAACAGCCGCTCGCAACGAGCGCCGCCAGCGATACGGCCACCAGACCGGTTTTCGAAAAAGTCATTCCAACCTCCGTCGGATCCGGCTGGGGGGAAGCCGTCCGCACAATCTCACCCCCACCAAGATGGAGAAGGTGGCGAAATTTCAACCCGATATGGTTAAAATACAGTTTGCAGCAAGAATTGTTGCAAATTTATCGCAATCGCGGCGGCTGACCGCTTGTCGCGCGTCGCCTGGGGATCCGGTCAAAGCAGTGCAGCGCCGACATTCGACGGTTGGACGCTTGCGCGAGCCGCCTTAGCGCCTATGTCTGGAAAACGAAACACCTGCCGGAGCCGCAAAATTGGCCGCGAGAAAGACAGCCGCCAATCGCTATTATAGCGGCCCGCCCAGCGACCATTTCGACGGCGCATTGTTCTTCAATCCCGACGGCCAGCCACCCGGCCGTTTCGCCGACCTGCTGAAATGGCAGTTGAATGGCCAGCGCTCGAAATGGCCGGCGAGCGATGCAAGCCCCTTTCCGCAGGCGAAACCGACGGCTCGGGTCGAGGGCGCCGCGCTGGAAGTGACGATGGTTGGCCATTCCACCTTGCTGGTCCAGACGGCCGGTCTGAACATCCTTACCGATCCGGTATGGTCGTTGCGCGCCTCGCCGCTTTCCTTCGCCGGACCAAAACGCATCAATGCGCCAGGCATCGCCTTTGCCGACCTGCCGCCGATCGACCTCGTGCTGGTCAGCCACAACCACTATGACCATCTCGACCTCGCCACGTTGAAGCGGCTGAAGGCCGGCCACGACCCGCTGGTGCTCACTCCGCTCGGCAACGACGCCATCATCGAAGCCGCCGTGCCCGGCATGCGACTGTCGGCGCATGACTGGGGCGACAGGGTCGAGATCGGCAATGGCGCCGCCGTCCATGTCGAGCCGGTGCATCACTGGTCGGCGCGTGGCGCCCGAGACCGGCGCATGGCGCTCTGGGCCGGCTTTGTCGTCGAAACCCCTGACGGCAAGCTCTATTTCGCCGGCGACACCGGCTTCCACGATGGCATCAACTACCGGCGGATGGCCGAGAAACATGGCGGTTTCCGCTTCGCCATCCTGCCGATCGGCGCCTATGAGCCGCGCTGGTTCATGGCGCCGCAGCACCAGAATCCCTGGGAAGCCGTGCAAGGCATGACGCTGTGCAATGCCGCCCATGCCGCCGGCTGTCACTGGGGCACTTTCCAGCTCACCGACGAGCCGATCGACGAGCCGGCGCGCAAATTGACCGAGGCGCTTGACGATCGAGGCATCCCACGCGAGCGCTTTCGCGCCTTGCGGCCGGGCGAGGTCTGGGATGTGCCGGAGCACATAGCGCCCTGATCCGCATCGGTTCGACGGAACCCCAGCGCTACAACCGCGTTTTCATGTGGTTGAAATATCTGCCGGTTTGCGAGGCATTGTCATGCTCAAATGGATTATCATTCTCCTGATCGTCGCCGCGGCGGCGAGCTTGCTCGGCATGCCGGCACTGGCAGGTGCCGCGGCCACCGGTGCGCGTATCCTTATCGGCATCGTTCTGATCATCTTCCTGCTGGTGGTGCTGGGCATTTTCGCCGTCACGTAAGTCCGGCGCTTTCGCCGAGACCAAGCGGCTGCGCACTGGTAATTCCTGCCCGTTTCCGCCATATAGCGCCAAACGGACACGGAATTTTTCGGAGCAATGGCCAGCACTGCCCCTTTCGCCAAGATGAACGGCATCGGCAACGAGATCATCGTTGCCGATATGCGTGGCCGTGCCGATCGGGTGACGGCGGCGGCGGCGGTTGCGCTGAACGCCGATGCCGCGACCAGCTTCGACCAGATCATGGCGATCCATGACGCCAGGACGTCTGGCACCGCCTTTTTCATCGACATCCTGAATTCCGATGGAACCGGTGCGCAGGCCTGCGGCAATGGCATGCGCTGCGTCGTCCAGGCGCTCGCCGCCGAGACCGGCCAGAAGATCTTCACCTTCGAGACCGTGGCGGGCATCCTCAATGCGCGCGAACACGCCGACGGTTCGATCTCGGTCGACATGGGCACGCCGCGCTTCGGCTGGCAGGATATCCCGCTGGCCGAGGAATTCCGCGACACCCGCATGATCGAGCTGCAGATCGGCCCGATCGACGCCCCCGTGCTGCATTCACCCTCGGTCGTTTCGATGGGCAACCCGCACGCGATCTTCTGGGTCGACAACGACGTCTGGTCCTACGAGCTCGACCGCTTCGGTCCGCTGCTCGAGAACCACCCGATGTTCCCCGAGCGCGCCAACATAACCATCGCTCAGGTTACTTCGCCCGAAACCATGATCATCCGCACCTGGGAACGCGGCGCCGGCCTGACCAAGGCCTGCGGTTCGGCCTCCTGCGCGGCCGTGGTGGCCGCGGCCCGCACCAACCGGACCGGCCGCAGCGTCAGTCTGTTGACGCCAGGCGGCGGCACGCTGCATGTCGAATGGCGCGACGATGACCACGTGGTCCTGACCGGCGCCGCCGAATGGGAATTTTCCGGCAACTTCGACCCGTCGATCGGGACATGGGCCCGCGACACTGAAAGCGCGGCCTGATGTCCGCTCTGCCCAAGAGCCCGGCGTCCCCGGGGATCGATGTCGTCACCTTCGGCTGCCGGCTCAACACCTATGAATCGCAGGTGATGCGGCGCGAGGCTGAAAGTGCGGGCCTCGGCGCGTTGGAAGGTGGCGCCGTGATCTTCAACACCTGCGCCGTGACAGGCGAAGCAGTGCGCCAGGCCAAGCAGGCGATCCGCAAGGCGCGCCGCGACAACCCGCGAGCCCGCATCATCGTCACCGGCTGCGCCGCGCAGACCGAGCCTGAAAAATTCGCCGCCATGGACGAGGTCGATCTCGTGCTTGGCAATGAAGAGAAGCTGAACGCGAATTCCTACCGCGCGCTGCCGGATTTCGGCGTCAACGACACCGAGAAGGCGCGCGTCAACGATATCTTTTCGGTGCGCGAGACCGCGGGTCACATGGTCGACGCCATCGAGGGCCGCGCACGCGCCTTCGTCCAGGTGCAGAACGGCTGCGACCACCGCTGCACCTTCTGCATCATTCCCTACGGCCGCGGCAATTCGCGCTCGGTGCCGATGGGCGCCGTGGTCGAGCAGGTCAAGCGGCTCGCCGGCAACGGCTATGCCGAGATCGTTCTGACCGGCGTCGACATGACTTCATTCGGCGCCGACCTGCCGGGCGCGCCGAAGCTCGGCAAACTGGTGAAGACCATCCTGAAACAGGTGCCCGATGTGAAGCGCCTGCGGCTGTCGTCGATCGATTCGATCGAGGCCGACGACGATTTGCTCGACGCCATCGCCACCGAGCCCCGGTTGATGCCGCATCTGCATCTGTCGCTGCAGTCGGGCGACGACATGATCCTGAAGCGGATGAAGCGAAGGCATCTGCGCGATCAGTCGATCCGCTTCTGCGAGGATGTGCGCAAGCTGCGCCCCGGTATCGTCTTTGGCGCCGACATCATCGCCGGCTTCCCGACCGAGACCGACGAAATGTTCGAGAACTCGGAGAAAATTGTCGAGGAGTGTGGCCTGACCCATCTCCACGTCTTCCCCTTCAGCCCACGCGAAGGCACGCCTGCCGCGCGCATGCCGCAGCTCCGCCGCGAGGTGGTCAAGCAGCGCGCCGCCCGGCTGCGAGCCGCCGGTGAAGTTGCCTATGTCAGGCATCTGTCGTTGCTCACCGGTACGCGTCAGTCGATCCTGATCGAGCGAGACGGCCTTGGCCGCACCGAGGGTTTTACGCTTGCCGCACTCGGCACGGGCGCACCGGGTGAGATCGTCGAGGCCGATATATCGGGCCACGATGGTACCAGGCTGATCGCGGCGCCGCTTGCCGCCCGCGCCGCCTGAGAAACGCAAAGCATGGCTGGTTTTTTCAAGAAGATATTTTCGTTCGGCAAGAAAGAGGTGGTCGAGGAACGGATCGACGAGACCGCCCCGCTACCGCCGATCAAATGGGAAGCACTCGATGCGCTGAAGCCGGCGGCCGAACAGGTCGTCCCGGAGTTCTTGAAGCGCGACGAGCCGCGGCCCGAGGCAGAAACGACGCCGACGGTCGAGCCGGAGGTAATTCCTGCGCCGGAGCCGACCATCCCGCCAGCACCGGAGCCGACTGTTCCCTCCGAGCCGGAACCTCTGCCGGAGCCCGCGCCGAAAGAAGAACCGGCGCCCGCGCCAGAGACTCCAGAGCCGCCGGCGCCCGAGGAAGTTCCGCTCACCCCTGCGACTCCCGAACCCACGCCCGAACGGCAGCCGCAAGAAGTCCCAGCGCCGGCGCCGGCCGAACCGGAGATCGTCCCGTCACGCCCGGAAAAGCGGCCGGAGCCGGCACCAGTCGAAGTGCCGACGCCGGCCGAGGTTCCGGCAGAAACACCAGCGCCGATCGAGGTGCCCACACCGGCGCCGTCCCCTCTTCAGCCGTCTTCAGAGGCCGGCGCCGCTCCTCATCCGCCTGCCGGCACCTTCTCCCCGTATAGCGACGGGGAGAAGGAAGAAGTTTCAGCGCCGACGCCCGAAGCACCCGCCGCCGAAATCGCACCTCCCATTCGCCAGCCTGCGCCGATCGAATCGCAGCCGGTCATTGCGGAAATTGCGCCCGAGCCGCAGCCTCTTCCGCCACCCGCGCCGGAGCCGAAAGCCGCCCCCGGCAAGGTGACCGTCACCAAGAAGGTCGAGCAGAAGGCCGAGCCGCAAAAAGCGCCGGAGCCGGCACCGAGGCGCTCTTGGTTCCAGCGCATGAAGGACGGGCTTGCCCGCTCGTCCAAGGAACTGACCGGCAACATTGCCGGCGTCTTCACCAAGCGCAAGCTGGACGAAGAGACTTTGCAGGACCTGGAGGATGTGCTGATCCGCGCCGATCTCGGCATGGAGACCGCCTTGCGCGTTACCGACGCGCTGGCCGCCAGCCGCTACGGCAAGGACGTTTCCGACACCGAGGTCCGCGCCATCATGGCGGCCGAGGTGGAAAAAGTGCTGACCCATGTCGCCATGCCGCTGGAGCTCGACCTCTCGCACAAGCCGCATGTCATCCTGGTGGTTGGCGTCAACGGCACCGGCAAGACCACCACCATCGGCAAGCTCGCCGCCAAGCTGACCGATGGCGGCCTGTCGGTCATGCTCGCCGCCGGCGACACGTTCCGCGCGGCAGCGATCGAGCAGCTGAAAATCTGGGGCGAGCGGACGAAATCGCCGGTCATCGCCTCCAAGCTCGGCGCCGATGCCGCGGGCCTTGCCTATGATGCATTCGAGCGGGCGAAAGAGGCCGGCTCCGACGTGCTGATCATCGACACCGCCGGCCGTCTGCAGAACAAGACCGAACTGATGGCCGAGCTCGAAAAGATCGTTCGCGTGCTCGGCAAGCTCGATCCGGAAGCGCCGCACACCGTGCTGCAGACGGTCGACGCCACCACCGGCCAGAACGCGCTCAACCAGGTCGAGATCTTCCGCAATATCGCCGGCGTCAACGGCCTGGTGATGACCAAGCTGGACGGCACGGCGCGCGGCGGTATTCTGGTGGCGATCGCGGCAAAGCACAAATTGCCGGTCTATTTCATCGGCGTCGGCGAACAGGTCGACGACCTCGAACCTTTCTCAGCAAGCGAATTCGCCAGGGCGATCGCTGGAGTAGCTTAACAAGCATGTCCCAAAAAGGTGCAGACTTTTTGGATCAGATCATGCGCAAGAAAGAGATTCCATGAACCCACCCATTCTCGAACGCGATCCGTCGGACCCGCAGAAGCAGAAGAAGGAAGGCGTCAATCCGCTGCTCAAGCTGGTGCTGGAGCTGGGTCCGTTGATGGTGTTCTTCTTCGCCAATGCGCGCAGCGGATGGCTGGTGCAGAAATTCCCTGTTCTGGCCGAGTTCGGCGGGCCGATCTTCGTCGCCACCGGCCTGTTCATGGCCGCCACGGCAATCGCGCTGATCGCCTCGTGGCTGCTCACCCGCACCTTGCCGATCATGCCGATGGTGTCGGGCGTCGTCGTCTTCATTTTCGGCGCGCTGACGCTCTATCTGCAGGACGACATCTTCATCAAGATGAAGCCGACCATCGTCAACACGCTGTTCGGCGGGGTGCTGCTCGGCGGCCTGTACTTCGGCAAATCGCTGCTTGGCTATGTCTTCGATTCAGCCTTCAGCCTCGACGCTGAAGGCTGGCGCAAGCTGACCTTCCGCTGGGGCCTGTTCTTCCTGTTCCTGGCCATCGTCAATGAGGTGGTGTGGCGCAATTTTTCCACCGACGCCTGGGTTACTTTCAAAGTCTGGGGCATCATGCCGATCACGCTTCTGTTCACCTTCAGCCAGATGCCGCTGATCCTGCGCCATTCGCTGGACGACAAGACCGGCAAAGAAGAGAAGGCCGGGAAATAGAGCCTGCAAATAAGGGGAAAGGGCCATGGAATTCGTCACCACGCGCGACCAGTTGAGGACGATCTACAAGACGCCACGACCGACCGACGGTTCTATCCGAAAGGAGCTGAAAAAACTTGACGGCCATTGCCGCTCCTTCATCGCCAAGAGCCCATTCGTGCTGATTGGCTCGTCCGACGGTGCCGGCAATGCCGACGTGACGCCGAAGGGCGACAAACCGGGCTTTGCCACCGTTCTGGACGACACCACCATCGCCATTCCCGACCGGCCTGGCAACAACCGGCTCGACACGCTGGAAAACATCCTCGTCAATCCCTCGGTCGGGCTGCTCTTCCTCATCCCCGGCATGAACGAGACGCTGCGCGTCAACGGCGATGCCCGCATCACCGTCGACGCAAATTTGCGCGAACGGCTCGCCGTCGACGGCAGGGAGCCGCAAAGCGTTGTCGTGGTCAGCGTCAAGGCGGCCTACATGCACTGCGCAAAAGCCTTCATGCGCTCGGATTTGTGGAAGCCGGAAACCTGGTACGACCGCGCGACGCTGCCGACGCTCGGCCAGATCATGCGCGATCAGCTGGCGGTTGCCGATTCCGCCGAGGCGACCGATCGCTGGCTCGACGAGGAATACAAGAAGACGATGTGGTAGTTTTTGCGGACGCGATTCGCGTCTGGACCGATTCCATACCTTGCTGAACATCCTTGCCATTTCCGGCAGCCTGCGCGCGGCCTCCACAAATTCGGCGCTGATCGCCGCACTGGCGCGCGAAGCGCCGTCCGGCTGCCGCGTCACCGTCCATGACGGGCTTGGCCGTTTGCCGATCTTCAATCCCGACGATGAAGGCGAGCGGACGCCGCTCGAAGCCTCCAAGCTGATCGATGCCGTCAGTCGAGCCGACGGCCTGATCGTCTCCTGTCCGGAATATGCCCATGGCGTGCCGGGCGGGCTGAAGAACGCGCTCGACTGGCTGGTCTCGCGCGATGCCGCCGTCGCCAAGCCCGCCATGCTGGTACACGCCTCGCCGCGCTCGCTGTTCGCCCGCGCCGCATTGGCCGAGATCATGCGCACCATGTCGTTCGCGCTTTACGACGATGTGCTGGAGATCGCCCTGCTCGGCAGGAAGCCGCCGGAGGTGGCGGGCATCCTGGCGGCGCCGGCGAACCGGCAGGCGATGCATGATGCACTGAATGCCTTCGCGGAGTTTATCCGCTCGCGTTGAGCGGCGGCCTCTCTTCCTTCTCCCTTTGTGGGGTCTGAAGGACGGGGCGAGACCCGTGGCTCGCCCCAGGGTGGTGGCCTCGCGAAGCGAGGTCGGATGAGGGTATTCCAGCTTGGCACCGACGGCAATCCGTCACCCACCCCTCAACCGTCTCGGCGCTGCGCGCCGATCCACCTCCCACAAGGGGAGAAGGAAAGATCGCGCACTACCCCTTTCGCAGCGTCTCCACATCGGTCTTCCCCACGTACCAATCGCGGGCGTTGACCTCTTCAAAAACCACCCAGACATCGTCGTTGCTCAGCCCGGTGGCGTCCATGATGGCCGCGGTGACCTTCTTGGCGATATCCGCCTTCTTGCCCGCCGGATCGGCGGCGATCACTTCCTTGACGATGCGGATGTTGACGAATGGCATTTCTTGTCCTCCCGGGGATGTTCGTGCTCACGACCCGCTTCGATGAAACCGTCGAACGGTCGCCAGTGTTCAACTCTCAGTATGTCTTGGCGCCGTTGACCATCAGCCGCACCATGTAGAGCGACGTGGTGCCGGCGATGTAGAGGCAATTCAGCTTGTTGCCGCCGAACACGCAATTGGCGGTGACTTCCGGCACCTTGACCTTGCCGATCAGCGTGCCGTCCGGATCGTAGCAATGGATGCCGTCGGCGGCACTGGTCCAGATGCGGCCGTCCTCGTCGAGCCTGAAGCCGTCGAACAGGCCGGCGGTGCAGTCGGCGAAGACTTTTTCGCCGGAGACTTTCTTGCCGCCCTTGCCGACATTGAACACCCGCATATGCGCCGGATTCTGCGCGCCATGCGTGCGGCCGGTATCGACGACATAAAGCTTGCTCTCGTCCAGCGAGAAGGCGAGGCCGTTGGGCCTGACCATATCGGTGATGACGGCTTCGACCTCGCCGGTGCCGGGATCGACCCGGTAGACGTGGCAGGCGCCGATTTCGCTCTCAGCCCTGTCGCCCTCATAATCCGTATCGATGCCGTAGCTTGGATCGGTGAACCAGATGGAACCGTCGGATTTCACCACCGCGTCGTTGGGCGAATTCAGCCGCTTGCCTTTCCATTTGGCCGCGATCGTGGTGACCGAGCCGTCGAACTCGGTGCGGCTGACGCGGCGGCCCGAATGCTCGCAGGTAATCAGCCGGCCCTGCCGGTCGACGGTGTTGCCGTTCGAGTTGCCGGACGGCTGCCGGAAGACGCTGACATTGCCGTCGGTTTCGTCATAACGCAGCATGCGATTGTTGGGGATGTCGGACCAGACGACATAGCGGCCGGCGGCGAACCAGGCCGGCCCCTCCGCCCATTGGCATCCGGTGAATAGCTTCTCGACCTGCGCGTTGCCGTTGAACAGGCGCGCGAAGCGCGGATCGAGAATTTCATAATAGTCTGCGGCCGCCATGCTTTCCTCCCGGCATCAATGACAGGGATCAAGCCAGCCGGAGGGACAGAAGGCAATGTGGGTACGCACAGTGTCCCACAAAAGATCGCTTGCCGGCTCTGCGCATGACGTTAGCGCCGCATTAACCGGCTATGCGTCCAGCGCAACGGTGCATTGCAACATCTTCTTTTTGCAATGCACCATTACTATGTCATGCTTCGTATCGATCAAGGGAGGAAGAAACCGCCGCCGAAATGCGGCGCCAAAAAGGAACCTTGCTATGATCCTCGACAGTCTCATGACCCGCGCTCGCAACAGCATTGCCAAGCGCAAGCACTACAACCGCCTTGTCGCCGAAATCGACAGCTTTTCCAGCCGCGATCTGGCCGACATGCGCGCCGACCGCTCGGAAATGCTCTACCAGATCCACAAGCAGATCTACGGCTGATCTCAAGCCCGATAAGACGCGCCGCCAAGGTGCGTTGAGATTCAGGTCAGGCCGAGTCGAAAACGGTGGTTTCCGAGAACCGGAGCGGAGCGTACTTTTGGTACGTGAGCACCGGAAGCGCAGGAAGCCGCTGTTTGCAGGCCGGCATCACCTGAATATCAATGCGCCGCCAGTGCCTTGTCGATCTGCGGCAACAGCAACGCCTGCACCGTCTCGGGCGTCAGCGGGCCGACATGTTTGTAGGCGATCTTGCCGTCCTTGCCGATGACGAAGGTTTCCGGCACGCCGTAGACGCCCCAGTCGATCGCCGCGCGGCCCGCTTCGTCGACCCCTATCGCCTGGAACGGATTGCCGAGATCGCCGAGGAACCGGCGTGCGTTTTCGGGCCGGTCCTTGTAGTTCAGCGCTGCCATGGTGAAACGCTTATCCTGCGACAACGCCAGAAGCACCGGGTGCTCTTCGCGGCATGGCGCGCACCACGACGCGAAGACGTTGACCAATGTGACCTTGCCGGCGAAGGTTTTCGAATCGAGCCCCGGCAGGTTTGAGCCCTCCAGCGCCGGCAGGCTGGTTTGCGGCGCAGGCAGGCCGATCAGGGCCGACGGCACTTCCGAAGCATCGCGCCCCGACAGCAGTTGCGACAGGAACAGTCCGGCCAGGCCGAGGAAGATCAGCAGCGGCAGAAGCACGAACAGGCGACGACTGGGCGGCGGCGTTTCCGTTTCGGTGCTCATGGCTTGGCGACCTTGTCGGAGCGACGCCTCACGCCGGACGCCTCCAGTTCGGCAAGCTCACGCTTGCGCGCCCGCTGGTCGAGCAGGATCCAGCCGATCAATCCGGCCAGCACCACGGCAGTGATGCCATAGGCGGCGGTCACGTAGAGTGCATGCGCACTCATGCGGCAGGTCCCGCTGAAGTGGGGCCTTCCAAGCCGATCATGTCGCCCAGTCTAGACATGCTTTTCCTTAGCCTCGCTCCGTCGGCTTCGCAATCGGTCGCCGAGCCGCAGTCATACGCTGCGTCAATCCGTGCCATGGCGCAGCGCCAGCGCCGCCGAGACCGGACCCAGCACGCCAAGAAACAGGGTCAGCGCGGCAAGAATGAGGAAGGGCTGCAGAAACGGGTCGGGATTGGCGGTCGCCCCATAGCTTGCCGAAACGCCGAAGATCAGCACCGGGATGGTCAGTGGCAGCACCAGCACCGAGATCAGCAGCCCGCCACGCGGCAGCGCCACCGCCACCGCCGCACCGGCGGCGCCGATGAACGTGATGGCCGGCGTGCCGACCAGCAGCGTCAGCGCCGTGGCGCCGATGCCGAGCGGCTCCATGTTCATGAACAGGCCGAGCAAGGGAGCCGCAATGACCAGCGGCAGCACGCTGCCCGCCCAATGCGCCAGGCATTTCACCAGCACTGTCAGAGCCAGCATATGGCGATCGTTGCCGAGCACCAGGAGATCGAGCGAACCGTCCTCGCGATCGGCCTGGAACAACCGGTCGAGCCCGAGCAGGCAGGACAACAGCGCGCCGATCCACAGGATGGCCGGTCCGATGCGGGCCAGCAGCTTCAGGTCCGGCCCGACCCCGAACGGGATGGTGACGATGACGGCGAGGAAGAAGATGACCCCGGTCAGCGCTCCGCCGCCGGCACGAATGTTGAGGCGGATGTCGCGCAGGAAGAGCGCTAGCATGGTTTGAGATGCTTTCGCCCAGACACCATCAACCGGCTTCCCCCATCCTCAACTCCATCCCCTCGATCCCGAGCGGCAGATGCGTCGCCGCGACAATCATCCCGCCATCCGCGCAATGCCTCGCCATCAACCCCGCAAACCGCGCCTCCGCCGCCTTGTCCAGCCCCGCCGTCGGCTCGTCCAGCAGCCACAATGGCCGGTGGCTGACCAAAAGCCTGGCGATCGCCGCGCGGCGCCGCTGCCCGGTCGATAGATAGCCGAACGGCAGGTGGCCGATGCCGCCGAGCCCGACCGTTTCCAGCGCCTCTTCGACGCCGAGCTGTCCGTCGCCATTGAAGTCTCGCCAAAAGCGCAAATTCTCCGCCACGCTGAGCGCCGGCTTCATTGCGTTCTGGTGGCCGAGATAGTGACAGGCCGAGGCAACAGACGGAAACGCTTCGCCCCCGTCTTCGACCTTCATGACGCCCTCAATCCTCACGCTGCCTTCCGCCGCCGGCAGCAGCCCGGCGATGATCCGCAGCAAGGTCGACTTGCCCGATCCGTTCGGCCCGGTGACGATAAGCGCCTGACACTCCTCCAAGGCAAAGCCGATGCCGGAAAACACCGCGTCGCCGCCTCGCTCGCCGCCCAGATTTTCGGCGATCAGCCGCATTCCTCGCCTGCCCTGAAACCATGTGTCGCGGCCGCTGCCGCATCGCACAAAATTGCTTTCCAACTGTCTAGAACTATTCCAGAAAATTCTCTATATGCGGTGCATCCGTGCCAGCGGTCGGCACGGGAACAGAATTAGCGCCGAACCAGCGCACGCGCCGCCTTGAACGGCTCGGGTTGCTTGGGAACGGACAGCGGAAATGGCCGTACCCGCACCTTTGCGCGTGATTGCATGCCATCGGCGTCCGTTCCCTTTCAGGCTGAACAGACAAGGATCGCACGTGTCAAAATCCCTCGACAGTTTCAATTGCCGCCGCACGCTGACCGCAGGCGGCGCTGAATATGCCTATTTCGATCTCATCGAGGCCGAAAAGAACGGCCTTACCGGCATCTCGCAACTGCCCTATTCGATGAAGGTGCTGCTGGAAAACCTGCTGCGCAACGAAGACGGCCGCTCCGTCACCAAGGAATCGATCCAGGCGGTGGCCGGCTGGCTGACCGACAAGGGCACCGCCGGCGTCGAGATCGCCTATCGGCCGGCCCGCGTGCTGATGCAGGATTTCACCGGCGTTCCGGCCGTGGTCGATCTTGCCGCAATGCGCGACGCCATGGCTTCGCTCGGCGGCGATCCGCAGAAGATCAATCCGCTGGTGCCGGTCGACCTCGTCATCGACCATTCCGTCATCGTCGACGAATTCGGCACGCCGATGGCCTTCGCCCGCAATGTCGAGCT
Organism: Mesorhizobium sp. XAP4; assembly: GCF_029269325.1. Classification (NCBI taxonomy): domain Bacteria; kingdom Pseudomonadati; phylum Pseudomonadota; class Alphaproteobacteria; order Hyphomicrobiales; family Phyllobacteriaceae; genus Mesorhizobium; species Mesorhizobium sp. XAP4. Next base: position 287,491 of record NZ_JARIXW010000002.1, read on the forward strand.
GGAATATGAGCGCAACGAGGAGCGCTACAAATTCCTGAAATGGGGCCAGCAGGCGTTCCGCAACTTCCGCGTCGTGCCGCCTGGCACCGGCATCTGCCATCAGGTCAACCTCGAATATCTCGGCCAGGTGGTGTGGACCAACACCGAGGACGGCGAAACCACAGCCTATCCCGACACCTGCGTCGGCACCGATTCGCACACCACCATGATCAACGGCCTTGGCGTGCTCGGCTGGGGCGTCGGCGGCATCGAGGCCGAGGCGGCCATGCTCGGCCAGCCGGTCTCCATGCTGCTGCCGGAAGTCATCGGCTTCCGCCTCACCGGCAAGCTGAAAGAGGGCGTCACCGCCACCGACCTCGTGCTCACCGTCACCCAGATGCTGCGCAAGAAGGGGGTCGTCGGCAAGTTCGTCGAGTTCTTCGGCCCGGGCCTCTCCAACATGACGCTGGCCGACCGCGCCACCATCGGCAACATGGCCCCCGAATATGGCGCCACCTGCGGCTTCTTCCCGGTCGACTCGGAAACCATCCGCTATCTCACAATGTCCGGCCGCAGCGAGGACCGCATCGCGCTGGTCGAGGCCTATGCCAAGGCGCAGGGCCTGTGGCGTGAAACCGGCTCGGCCGACCCTGTCTTCACTGATCTGCTCGAGCTCGAACTTGGCTCCGTCGTGCCGTCGATGGCCGGCCCCAAGCGACCGGAAGGCCGCGTCGCCCTGGAAGGCATTCCGGAAGGCTTCGCCAAGGCGATGGAGACCGAATACAAGAAGGCGGCCGAAATCTCCAAGCGCTACGCCGTCGAAGGCACCGACCATGATCTCGGTCACGGCGATGTCGTCATTGCCGCCATCACCTCCTGCACCAACACCTCGAACCCGAGCGTGCTGATCGGCGCCGGTCTTTTGGCCCGCAATGCCAACCGGCTCGGTTTGAAGCAGAAGCCGTGGGTGAAGACCTCGCTGGCTCCCGGCAGCCAGGTGGTCGCCGAATATCTGGAGAAATCCGGCCTGCAGAAGGAGCTCGACCAGATCGGCTTCAACCTGGTCGGCTTCGGCTGCACCACCTGTATCGGCAATTCCGGCCCGCTGCCGGCGCCGATCTCCAAAACCATCAACGACAAGGGCCTGATCGCTGCCGCGGTCCTGTCCGGCAATCGCAACTTCGAAGGCCGTGTCTCGCCTGACGTGCAGGCCAACTATCTGGCCTCGCCGCCGCTGGTCGTCGCGCACGCGCTGGCCGGAACTGTCACCAAGGACCTCACGACAGAGCCGCTCGGCGAGGACAAGAACGGCGAGCCGGTCTACCTCAAGGACATCTGGCCAAGCTCGGCCGAGATCCAGGAGTTCATCGAGAAGAACGTCACCCGCGAGCTGTTCGCCCGCAAATATGCCGACGTCTTCAAGGGCGACGAGTACTGGCAGAACGTCAAGGCGCCGGAAGGCCAGACCTATGCCTGGGACGACAACTCGACCTATGTGCAGAACCCGCCCTATTTCGCCGGCATGACATCAGGTTTCGGCAAGATCGGCGACATCAAGGGCGCCCGCGTGCTCGGCCTGTTCGGCGACAAGATCACCACCGATCACATCTCGCCGGCCGGATCGATCAAGGCGGCCTCACCGGCCGGAAAATATCTCACCGACCACGGCGTCGGTGTCGCCGACTTCAACCAGTACGGCACGCGGCGCGGCAATCACGAGGTGATGATGCGCGGCACCTTCGCCAACATCCGCATCCGCAACCACATGCTGGGCGAGAACGGCCGCGAGGGCGGCTACACCATTCACTACCCGTCGAAGGAAGAGGAATCGATCTACGACGCGGCGATGGAGTACAAAAGGGAAGGCGTGCCGCTGGTCGTCTTCGCCGGCGTCGAATACGGCAACGGCTCGTCGCGCGACTGGGCGGCCAAGGGAACCAATCTGCTCGGTGTCCGCGCGGTCATCGCCCAGTCTTTCGAGCGCATCCATCGCTCGAACCTGGTCGGCATGGGCGTCATCCCCTTCGTCTTCGAGGAAGGCACCTCATGGGCATCGCTCAACCTCAAGGGAGACGAGCTGGTCGAGATCGACGGACTGAGCACCATCAAGCCGCGCCAGACGATGATCGCCAAAATCACCTATGGCGACGGCACGGTGAAGAACGTGCCGATCATCTGCCGCATCGATACGCTGGATGAGCTCGACTACTTCAAGAACGGCGGCATCCTGCAATACGTGCTGCGCGATCTGGCAGCTTAGTAAGGGAGTAAGGGAGTAGGGGAGTAGGGAAGTAGGGAAGTAGGGAAGTAGGGAAGGGAATACCTATTCCCCTATTCCCCTATTCCCCTATTCCCCTATTCCCCTATTCCCCTATTCCCTTACTTTCGGCTTCCCGAACCGCGCCGCGGCGGCCAACAACACACCCAGCATCAGCCCGTTGAGGATGTGCCAGAGGAAGTGCGTGCCGAGCGGGAAACCGCCGCAGACCAGCGGGTCGATCATCCGGCAGACGACGGACACCACGAAGATCGCCGATCCGGCCAGATTGTACCAGCCGGCGCGATTGCCGCTGGCGGCTACCAGCGCGCCGAAGAAGGCGAGCGCCAGGAACGGCGGCAGATAGCCCGTCGTGCCGTTCGACGCCTGGCGCAGCCAGTCCGGCACGGCAACGGTTATCGCCCCGGCAATCACATAGAAGGCGATGAAGATGGCGATGGCTTTGCCCCATCGCATGCCGAGGAAGCGACGCAGATTGAACAGCGTGTAGGCCAGCGTGAAGCCGGCGATCGGCAGCACGTCGGCCCAGACCGTGCCCTTGGTGGCAAAAGTATGGAAGATCGTCGAGCCGATGCCGATCGCCACCACCCACCAGGCCAGAACCTCGGCGAAGGCGCCGGTGCCCAGCCTTCGCACCTCGCGCACGCCCCACAGGCCGGCGGCGATGAAGGCGAAGTTGGTCAGGGCGTTGACCGGTTCGGACCAGAATTCCGGGCCGGTCCGCTCGCAATAGAGGTCGACCGGCGCCAAAAACGTTTGCCACATCGCGATTGCCGCCCGAATCGGTTTCTATCCTGAAGCGCAGATCCTTCCTATTGCGCGGTTGCGGTCGGCTGCAACGGCAAAATTTCACCGCAACGTGACTTCCCGTTGACTTCCGGTTCTGCCACATATTTCAGCAATCAAGATAAAGCCGGCATCACCGGCGGGAATCGGAATGGCCATGGCCTCGCGAAAATCATTGTGGCTGGCAGCTCTTGCGCTGGCCTTCTCGGCGTCTGCCGGCGCCGGGCATGCCGGCGAATCCGATCGCGCCCAGACCGACCGGGTCCGGATCGAAAAGCCATTGGGCGTGGTCGAGCTGTTCACCAGCCAGGGCTGCAGTTCCTGCCCGCCGGCCGATACTCTGTTCTCCGAACTTGCCGCCAAGGAAGACATCGTCGCGCTCGCCTATCACGTCGACTACTGGGACTATCTCGGCTGGCAGGACACGCTCGGCCGCAAGGAGAACACCGAGCGGCAATACGACTATATGCGCGCCTTCGGCAGCCGCTCCGTCTATACGCCGCAGGCCGTCATCAATGGCCGCGTCCATGTCAACGGCGCCAACCGCGGCGAGGTCGATGGTGCGCTCGCCCGCATGGCCAAGAGCGGCGAAGGCATGCGCGTCGCCGTCAAGGTCAGCCGCACCAGCGATCGCGTGATGATCGACGCCGGCGATGCCGGCAACGGCCCCAGCGACGCCCATGTCGTCATCGTCTATTTCGACCCGCCGCAGACGGTCAAAGTCGGCGAGGGCGAAAATACCGGCCGCAAGATGACCTACTGGAACGCCGTCACCGGCATCCAGACCGCCGGCATGTGGCATGGCAAGGCACAGCGCTACGAACTGCCGATGAGCGAGATTGCCAAAAAGGGCGGCTGCGCCGTGCTGCTGCAGTCGGTCGGCAAGGACGGCATGCCCGGTCCCATTCTCGGCGCCGCATTCATCCACAAGCCTTGAGAGCGCTCAAACCCCTGCCGCGGTAGCGCGAAGGCTATCACCAGCCAATAAAAAACCGACGTCAGCTTGCTTCTGACGCCGGTCATTTAGGTTTTGGGATCGTCGCTCCCGGTTCTTCCGAAGAAGAGCCGAGGTTGGTTCGATCCGACGCAGACCCGTGGGCGGGGGGCTTGGGGTTTACGAGCCGGTGCCGGACCGAACCGTCTCAGGCAACGCCGGTAAATTCGTCGGACATTGGGGCATGAGCGCGGATAAAAAAAGGCAGAAATGTGGCGGAACATCACCAATTCCAACACGGCGTTTCATAAAAGTGACTGGACGTGACGGAAACGGCGCGGCGCGGGGCTCGGTTCGCCGGGCCTTGCAATTCAGTCGCGAACACGCCAACTTTGGTTGGCAAAGATTCATTTTGAAGGATCGAGGCATGACCGATGACAGTGGCGGGACGGGGGATGGGGACGCATCCGCAATAATCCCGCTGCACGAGGCGCGACGCGAACGTCTCGATCAGCCGGTGCGGTTCGACCGACGCGAGCTGGACCAGATCCTCAGGCTCTACGGACGCATGGTCGCCGCCAATGAATGGCGCGACTACGCCATCGATCATCTCGCCGACCGCGCTGTCTTTTCCGTCTTCCGCCGCACCAGCGAAGTGCCGCTGTTCCAGATCGTCAAGGATCCGAAACTGGCCCGCAAGCAGGGCGCCTTTGCCGTCATCGCCGCCGGCGGCCGCATCTTGAAACGCGGCCAGGAACTCGGCCGCGTGCTCGGTGTGTTCGACAGCAAGTTGAAGCTGGTCGAAGCCTGAGCAGGGAATTAGAGCAGGGGAATTGAAGAAGTGGAGAATTGATGAGTTGAGAAAAGGCCTCGGCGTCATCTGTTGCCGCCGCTTCTTTTTATTCTTCAGTTCTTCAATTCCGCAATTCTTCAGTTCCTTCTTCAGTCCCCTCTAAGGCGAAACTTCCGCTCCGGCAGCGATTCGGGATCGGGCGGCGCCGATGCCCCGCCATTCAGCGACAGCTGCATGAACACCGTGTCCAGCCAGCGCCCGTGCTTGTAGCCGGAGCCTTCCAGGCGGCCCGAATGGCGAAAGCCGAGCTTTTCGTGCAGCCGCACCGAGGCGCTGTCGGGACGGCCATCGCCGATCACCGCGATGATCTGGCGAAAGCCCGCCGTCGTCACCGCCTCGATCAGGCTTTGCATCAGCTTGAGCCCGACGCCCTGGCCCTTGGCCTCGGGCGCGACATAGACCGAATCCTCGACAATGAAGCGATAGGCCGGGCGTGGCCGGAAGGCACCGGCATAGGCGTAGCCGAGAACCGCGCCGTCCTTCTCCGCCACCAGGTAGGGAAAGCCGCCGGCCATCAGGCTGTCGAATCGAACACCCATCTCCGCGCGGCTCGGCGGCTCCAACTCATAGCTCGCCGTGCCTTTGGCGACCGCGTCGGCGTAGATATCCGTGATGCTGTCGAGGTCGGCCGCTGTCGCCGGTCGAATCGTAATAGTGCTCATAATTTATGCGTGCCATTTCTCTGCTCGCGATAACAGCAAAGCCCGGCACAAAAGAAAAGGGCGGCCGTTGGGCCGCCCTTTTGGAACTCGATGGTCCAGCATGCTGAACTAGCGACGGTCGCCCATGAACTGCAGCAGGAACATGAACAGGTTGATGAAGTCGAGATAGAGCGTCAGCGCGCCCATGATCGCCTTGCGGCCGGCAACGTCCGAACTGTCGCCCTCGAAATACATCTCCTTGATCTTCTGCGTGTCATAGGCGGTGAGGCCCGCGAAGACCAGCACGCCGATCGCCGACACGGCAAACGACAGCGCCGACGACTGCAGGAAGATGTTGATCACCGACGCGATGATGATGCCGAACACGCCCATGATCAGGAACGAGCCCATTGCCGTCAGGTCGCGCTTGGTGGTGTAGCCGAACAGCGACAGCGCACCGAAGGCGGCGGCCGTGGCGAAGAAGGTCTGTGAAATGCTGGCCGTGGTGTAGACCAGGAAGATCGAAGACAGCGACAGGCCGACGAGACCGGCATAGACCCAGAACGTCGTCTGCGCCGCCGAAACGCTCATCGACTGGACGCGGAACGACAGGAACAGCACGGCGGCCAGCGGCGCCAGCATCACCACCCAGCGCAGCGGCGAGCCGAAGATCGCGTAGCCGAAGGACGTCAGCATCTCGCCGCTCGGCAGCGTCGCGACAGCCGAAGCCGGATCGGTGGTGGTGGCCAGCATGATCGTGCCGACAGCGGCAAGACCGGTGATGAGGAGGCCAAGCCCCATCAGATTGTAAACCTTGATCATGTAGGCGCGCAGGCCCTGATCGATGTCGGCACCGACGCCGACGCCGGGCACGGCGCGCGTCTGGTAGTTGCGAATGGGATCAGCCATTGTAGTCCTCTATTGCTTCTGCCCCGTCCGGTGTCAGGTCCTTCCGGACCCAGGCGCCGCTGGCAGGGCTCCAGCATGCCTGTGGCGAAATATGATGGTTATTCGCGTCAAGAACAAGACCGTAACCGGATGTAACGGTTCGTGAGAGGGCGAAGCGCCGTTTCCTCGGCTTTTCGGACGGCTTTCTTACCAAGATTTAATCCAGGATGTCCGTTCCGGGCCTGTCGTCACAGGTTGCGCAGCACCGGTGCTGCCTTGTGGCCGAGCACCCGCCAAGTGCCGGCGAGACCAATGCCGACCGTGATCACCAGCGAAAACAGAATGGTTGCCACCGCCACCTCCGGCATGAAATGCGACGGCAGAGTCATGATGCGCGCGACGACGAACCAGGCGGCTGCGCTGCCCGCCGCCAGCGCGAAAATGGCGGTGGCCAGCCCGATCAGCATATATTCGAGCGAGAAGGCCGATATCAGCGTCGTGCGTGTCGCGCCCAGCGTCTTCAACACCACCGCATCATGGATGCGCGCCCGGTTGCCGGCTGCAAGCGCGCCGGCCAGCACCAGCACCGAAGCGATCAGCGCCACGCCAGCGGCCGCCCGGATCGCCGTGCCGAGCTGCCCGACCAGCCGGTTGACGACGTCGAGCGCGTCCTTGACCCGCACCGTCGTCACCGCCGGGAAGGCGCGGGTGACGGCGTTGAGGATGCGGGCGTCGTCGGCCGTCGATGCACTCTTTTCGGTCAGCGTCGCCATCCAGCCATGCGGGGCGCCCGCGAATGTGTTGGGCGAGAAGACCATGACGAAATTGATACCCATCGTCTCCCATTCGACTTGGCGGAAACTGGCGATCCTGGCCGTGACATTGCGGCCCAGCACATTGACGGTGATGGTGTCGCCGAGCTTCAGCCCGATCTCCTTGCCTTCTTGCGCCGAAAACGAAACCAGCGGTTCGCCGCTGTAATTTTCGGGCCACCAACTGCCCTCGGTCAGCGTCGCGTTCTCCGGCTGCCTGGTGTCATAGGTCAGGCCGCGATCCCCCCTCAGCACCCAGGCGCCTTCCGCCGGCACCTTCACCTTGTCGACGTCGACACCGTTCAGCGCCATCACCCGGCCGCGCAGCATCGGCACCTTGGCCAGCACGCCCTGCGGCGCCTCCTTGCCGATCAGCGCCGAGAAGGACGCGACATCGGCGCTCTGGATGTCGACGAAGAAGAAGTTCGGCGCCCGTTCCGGCAGGCTGCCCGAGATCTGTCGCCTGAGATTGCCGTCGATCAGCGCCAGCGTCACCAATAGCGTCAGCCCGAGCCCCAGGGACAGCACCACCGATGGCGTCAGGGCGCCTGGCCGATGGATGTTGCCGATGGCGAGCCTGAGCGCCACGAAGCGCACGCGCGGGCTTTTCCTGGCCGTCCATTGCACCAGTGCGCCGACCGCGCGCAGCACCAGGAAGGCGAAGACGGTAGCGCCGACAAAGATCGAGGCGATGCGCTGGTCGCCCGAGAACAGAATGGCCAGCGCCGCAAGCAGCAGCGCGATGCCTATGGCCGCCGCGACATAGGCGGGGCGCGGCAAGCCGCGGCCTTCCAGCCCCATTTCGCGAAACAGCGCGGTTGCCGGCACGTCGCGGGCGCGGCCGAGCGGCAGCAGCGCGAAAGCCAACGTCACCAGCAGGCCGAACAGCGCCGCCATGCCGAGCGCGCCGGGATAGAAGCCGCCTTCGGCCGGCACCGGAATGACGGATTGCAAGGCCGCGCTCGCCGCGAAGGGCATTAGTGCGCCGAGCACAAGGCCCAGCACGATACCCAATCCGGCTATGATCAGGATCTGCACGAGATAGACGGCAAAGACGAAGCCGCCCGAAGCGCCCAGGCTCTTGAAGGTGGCGATGACGCCGCGCTTGCCGTCGAGATAGGCGCGCACCGCATTGGCGACGCCGACGCCGCCGACCACCAGCGCCGTCAGCCCGACCAGGGTCAGGAACTGCGAGAAGCGTTCGATGTTGGACGACAGCGCGGGCGCCGCGTTGCTGCGCGTGCGGATCGACCAGCCGGCTTCCGGAAAATCCGTGGCGGCCTGATCCTGGATGGCCTTGAGCCTTGCCTCGTCGGCGTCCGCCGGCAGCCGGATTTTATAGGCATTCTCGACCAGGCTGCCCGGCTGGATCAGTCCAGTGGCCGCCAACCCTTCGGTCGAGATCATCAGCCTCGGCGCGAAGCCGAAACCGTCGGACACGGCGTCCGGTTCGGCGACCAGCTTGGCGCGCAGTTCGAAAGTGGCGGTGCCGAGCTTCAGCCGGTCGCCAAGCTTGACGTGCAACCGCTCGAACAGAAGATCGGGCGCTGCCGCACCGAAGACGCCGAACTCTTCGCCGAACAGTTCCTGTTTCGACAGCGCCGGCTCGGTCTCCAGCGTGCCATAGAGCGGATAGACATGGTCGACCGCCTTGGCCTCGACCAGCGCCTGGTCGGATCCGTCGGCCAGACGCGCCATCGAACGCATGCTGGCGGTCCGCGAAACCGTGCCGAGCCCGTCAAGGAAGCTGCGCTCCGCCTGGCTGGCGTCACGCTGGTTGATCTGGAAGCGAAGATCGCCGCCAAGCAGCGTCTGGCCCTGATTGGCGACACCGGCGGTGATCGAACGCGCCACCGAGTTGACGCCGCCGATGGCCGCGACGCCGAGCGCGATGCAGGCAAGGAAGATCAGGAAACCGGACAGGCCGCCGCGCATCTCGCGCAGCGAGAAGCGGACAGCGAGCCTCAACGTCCGGGACAGCGGCATCAGGCCGTCACCTTGACCGGCGCCGGTGCCTCGATCCGGCCCGAGCGCATCGAAACCTGGCGCGAACAGCGTGCCGCGAGCGCCGGATCATGCGTCACCAGCACCAGCGTCATGCCGCGCTCGGCCGCCTTCGCAAACAAGAGGTCGGCGACCTGCCGCCCGGTCGCCTGGTCCAGATTGCCGGTCGGCTCGTCGGCGATCAGGATGCGCGGCGACGGCGCCAATGCGCGGGCGATCGCCACGCGCTGCTGCTCGCCGCCCGACAATTCGCCGGGATAGTGGGTGACGCGGTCGCTGAGGCCAACCGCCGCCAGCTCGCGCGCCGCCACCGCGAACGGATCGGCATGGCCCGCCAGTTCCAGCGGCACCGCGACATTTTCGAGCGCCGTCATGTTGGGAATGAGATGGAAGGACTGGAACACGATGCCAATGTTTCGGCCACGAAACGATGCAATCTGGTCCTCGCTTTTGCCGTTGAGCAGCTCGCCGGCGATTCGGACCGTACCCGAATCGACCCTTTCCAGGCCTGCCAGGACCATCAGCAAGGTCGACTTGCCGGAACCCGAAGGTCCGACGATGCCGGTCGCCTCGCCGGTCGCCACATCGAGGCTCACCCCCTTCAGCACATGGACCGATGAAGCGCCCTCGCCAAGGGTCAGGGACACATCTTTCAGCGCGATGACGGCTTCTGTCAAAATGAAATCGTCCTATATCTGGGAATGAAGGCTCTGCTTGCCGGAAGCCGTCGACTGAAGAATTCCTAGCTCATATGGGGCCTGCCGCATGTCTTTCAAACGCAGTATTGCCGCAGGCTTCGTGGTTTTCCTCGCCATTTGCGGCGTCATGTCGTCGGCGCGTGCCGAGCCGTTCAAGATCGTCGGCTTCGGTGACAGCCTGATGGCGGGCTATGGCCTTGGACCCGACCAGGGCTTTACCGACAGGCTGCAGGCAGCGCTTGGCGCCAAAGGCCACGACGTGACCGTCGCCAATGCCGGCGTCTCCGGCGACACGACGAGCGGCGGCCTGGCGCGGCTTGACTGGTCGGTGCCGGACGGCACGCAACTGGTCATCCTCGAACTCGGCGCCAACGACATGCTGCGCGGCGTCTCGCCCGACATCACCAAAAAGAACCTCGACGAGATGCTGAGCAAGCTGAAGCAGCGCAATATTGCCGTGCTTCTGGCCGGCATGCGCGCCGCACCCAATCTCGGTCCCGACTACCAGAGCGCCTTCGACGCCATTTTCCCGGACCTGGCGAAGAAATACGACGTCGCGCTCTACCCGTTCTTTCTCGATGGCGTCGCCGGCCAGCCCGGCATGCAGCTCGAGGACGGCCTGCATCCGAGCGCACGAGGCGTCGACCAGATGGTCGAACGCATCCTGCCCGCGGTCGAGAAGGTGATCGCGGCGGTGCCGGGCGATTCCTAGCGGGTTGGAACTGTTTCCGCCCGGCGAGCTTTTAACAGGGACTGTGGCCAACAAACCTCTTGCTCCGTTTGACTATCGATGATTCGCTATGGGTGACAGTTCGATTCGAGGAAGGGAGGCTTTTCATGCCGCGTCTTTTCACCGCCCTCGAAATTCCGCGTGACGCTGCCCTTTCGCTGTCCCTGCTGCGGGGCGGCTTGCCGGGAGCCCGCTGGATCGACGTCGAAAACTACCATCTGACGCTGCGCTTCATCGGCGATGTTCCCGGCCATGTCGCCGACGAGATCGCCAACGCGCTCGACCGCGTCCACCGCCCTTCTTTCTCGCTGGCGCTGACCGGCGTCGGCGCTTTCGGCCAGAAGAAGCCGCATGCGGTGTGGGCGGGCGCTTCCGCCTCGCCCGATCTGGCCGCCCTTCAAGGTGAGATCGACCGCATCTGCCAGCGGCTCGGCATCCCGGCCGACCCGCGCAAATTCATGCCGCATGTGACGCTGGCGCGCTTGCGCAATTCGACCCCGCTGGACGTTGCCCAATATCTGTCGGCGCGCGGCAATTTCTCGACGCTGCCGTTCCGCATCGGCCGTTTCGTTTTGATGTCGTCGCGCGATTCGGTCGGCGGCGGACCCTACATCGTCGAGGAAGCCTGGCCGCTGTCAGGCACGGACGCCCGCGCCTCCAGCCTTGTCGCCAGCGCCTCCGACGCCTCGCGGATCATGCGATAGGCGGAAGCGAAGGCTTCTGCCTCGTCATGATAAGGATCCGGCACGTCGCGTGCCTTTCCCTGCGCGAATTCCAGGAACAGATGGATGCGGTCCTGCACGGCCGCCGGCGCCAGCGCCTTCAGGTCGGCGACATTCGACCGGTCCATGCCGAGGATCAGGTCGAAACGGTGGAGGTCCTGTGGCGTGACCTTGCGCGCCCTCTGCCCGGAAATGTCGACGCCGTGCCGCATGGCGACCGCGATCGCGCGTCGATCGGGGGCAGAGCCGGCCTCCCAGTCACTGGTTCCCGCCGAATCGAGCAGGATATCCCGGGCCGACCCGCGCTCGGCCCAAACGGCGCGGAAGACACCTTCCGCCAGCGGCGACCGGCAGATGTTGCCGAGGCAGACGAAGAGAATGGAATTTATAGGCTTCGCGCTCATCGATCCGTCGCTATGGTGAGGGTCGTTTTCGAATAGCACAGGATAGGGACATGGCGAGAGAGAAACTGGGCAGGCAAGCCGCTGAAGCCGCATTGACGGGCCTCGACGGCTGGGCGCTGGCGGAAGACGGCGCCTCCATCAAGCGCACATTCACCTTCGCGAATTTCTCCGAGGCTTTCGCCTTCATGACCCGCGTCGCGCTTGCCGCCGAGGCGATGGATCATCATCCTGAGTGGTCGAATGTATACAAGACCGTCGACGTGACGCTGAACACCCACGACGCCGGCGGCGTCACTGCGCTCGATATCGATCTGGCCACGAAAATGAACCGTTTTGCCGGCGCCTGAGGCCTGGTATCGCCTCGGCAGGCCCAAATCGGCACCGGCATCTTGTAGCGGGGGTCGGGTTTCACCACATTTTCCCCCGCGGGCAGGCGCCGGATGCGCATGAGCCCCGCAAGGAGAGACTGATGGCGCAACAATCCGGTTTTGATTTCTTCGGCTTTGGCGGCAAGCCGTCAGACGAGAGCGAAGTGCGCGAGAAATTCTGGCGCACAGCCAAGAAGGCCGCGCGGCAGATCCCCTTCATGGAAGAGGTCGTGGCCGCCTATTATTGCGCCATGGACAAGAACACGCCGCTGCGCGCCAAGGGCATTCTGCTGGCCGCGCTCGGCTATTTCGTGCTGCCGGTGGATGTCATCCCCGACTTCGTCTTCGGGCTTGGCTTCACCGACGACATCGCCGTGCTCACCGCCGCGATCACCGCCGTCAGTGCCCACATCACCACTGCGCACCGGCAGGCCGCCAGGGACGCCATAGCCGACAAGGGCTGAACACGCGCGCGGAACGCCGTTGAAGCCGGCTTTCGGCGACAGCGTAAAAAGTCAAACTCTTGCCGCTTTCGTGGCCTCCAAGTCGCCAAAGGGATGTCGCGCCACCCGCTCGCAGGGCGGCGGCGCGGGTATGGTGGCGGTTTCCTCGGAGTGAGGGTCCTTTTCTCTTCGGAAATTCACCGTTTGGTAACCCAGATTAAATCAAAATGAAGCGACGGGCAGGACGCCAAGCCGGCCTGCCTCCGCACCATTTGGAATACGGGAAAAGCGATGCGCGGATTGATTGCGATAGTTTCGAGTCTGGCCCTGGTGGCCGTGGCAGCGCCGGCACTGGCGCAGTCGGCGACCAAGATCGGCCAGCACAATGCCTGGGGCACCTACAGCTACCAGGCATCGGGCGGCAAGGTCTGCTATGTCCTGACGGTGCCGACCGACAAGCAGCCGCCCACGCTCGACCATGGCGATATGTTCTTCTTCGTCAGCCAGCGGCCCGGCCAGCAAGTGTCCTACGAGCCGCAATTCATTGCCGGCTACAATTTCCAGGAGGGCTCCAAGGCCACCGTGACCATCGACAAGAAGACGTTTTCGATGTTCACGCGCGGCAAATCGGCCTGGGTCGAGAATGCCGCCGAGGAGCCGGTACTGATCGCCGCCATGAAGACCGGCACCGACATGAAGGTGACGGCGAAGTCCGGCCGCGGCAATCCCACCTCCTATGTCTTCTCTCTGAAGGGCATTTCGGCGGCGCTGACATCGATCGCCAAGTGTAAATAGGCAAAGCTACTTTTTTTGAGAGAAAGGCCGGGCCGCGAAGCCCGGCCTTTTTTCTTTCATACTTGCCCCGGCCCGGCCTCCGCCCGGCGGCGCCGGATCGCCTCGGCGATGAAGACACGCGATAGCGCGTGATAGAGCGGCTCGTGCGAGATCATGCGCGCCGTGCCGTAGCCCAGCATCGAGGCCAGCATCAGCGCGATGACATTGTCGTGATTGCCGGTCATCTCCAGGATGATGACGAAGGCCGTCATCGGCGCTTGCACCACACCGGCGAAATAGCCGGCCATGCCGAGCAGTGCCGCCACCCCAGTGCTCGCGCCAAAGAGGAGGCCGAGCGAACTGCCGATGCCGGCGCCGACAGCCAGCGAGGGCGCGAAGATACCGCCCGGAATGCCCGAGATCATCGACAGCAGTCCCGCCAGGAACTTTTCGGCGAAGAAGAACCACGGCAGCGGCGTGCCTTCGACGGCGCCCCGCGCCTGGACGTAACCGGTGCCGAAGGTCAGCCCGCCCGAGGCGATGCCGATCACCGCCACCGCAAGCCCGCAGATTGCGGCCACGACCAGGGCGCGCCGCAAAGGCTGCCCAGTGTTCCAGCGCCGGATCCGCCGCGTCGCCTTCAACGCCAGCAGCGAGAACAGCGCGCCGAACCCGCCGCCGATGATGCCGCAGGCAAGCACCAGCGGCCATTCGGCAGCAAACGAGATGGTGTCCCTGGCGACGCCGAAATAGGTGTAGTTGCCGAGCAGGCCGAGCGAAGCGAGACCGGCCAGGATCACCGCCGTCAGCACCAGCCCGTTGGTTCGCGCCTCATAGGTGCGGCCCATCTCCTCGATGGCGAAGACGATGCCGGCCAGCGGCGTGTTGAAGGCGGCGGCAATCCCGGCGGCCGACCCGGCCAGGATCAGACCCCGGGCCTGCACCATGCCGCCCCAGCGTGCCGCCTGCAGCATCAGCGACGCGCCGACTTGCACCGTCGGACCCTCGCGGCCGATCGAGGCGCCGCAGAACAGGCCGACGATGGTGAGCATGATTTTGCCGGCCACCAGTTTGAGGGACAGGATGTGGCTGCGGTCCTCGTCGTCACGCAGATGGCGGGCGGCGATCGCCTGCGGAATGCCGCTGCCTTGCGAACCGGGAAAGAAGGTGTGGGCGAGCCAGGCGCACAGCACGAAACCCAACGGCGTAATGGCAAGCGGCAGATAGAAACGCCAGCCGCCTGCATCTCCTGTCATCAGTTGAAACAGTTCCTGCGCCCTGTCGGCCAGCACCGCGAACAGCACGCTGATCACACCGATGCCAAGCGCGCCGGCCCAGAACACCAGGCGCGGCTGCCAGACCCGCCGTGAGCCCCACATCGCGCGCGAACGCCGCAGCATGGGATATTTTCGCGATGTGCCGGCCATGTCTGTCCTCGAGCGGGGAATGTTTCGGCCTAACACAGCTGGGCAGTCTATTAAACTAGCGCCGGAAAAACCTGTCGTTGGCGCTCGCCTGAGTGCCAGGCGGAAGCATCGCTTCGGTGAAAGGTCGGCCCCCCACTCCGTCGAGCTACGCTCGACGGAGTGGGGGAAGCCATCAGCCAAACGCGCTGCCGCCGCAAGACAGGCATTATCGGGAGAGAAATGCCCGCCATGACGAGGGGCGGTGCCGAGTCGTTCCAAGGCGATCGTAGATCGTAAAGCTAGCTGAGCATGACTCTGCCCTCAACCTGTGCTATGCGCCGCGCTTCCTTTCCGGCACGATGCGTGAAATCGGCCGCAAACCGCTTATATCAGTGCAACCATGACCCTTTCATTCGATCTCACCACTGACAGCGCCCGCGACGCGTTGCGTGCCCGCGCGGCACAGCCCGAAAAGCAGTCGCTGATCGGCCTGACGCGGATCGAACTCGCCGAGACTCTGGTTGCATCAGGCGCTGTGCCCGAGCGCCAGGCGAAAATGCGCGCCCAGCAGCTGTGGCACTGGATGTATGTGCGCGGCGTCTGCGATTTCGCCGGCATGTTCAACATCTCCAAGGATCTGCGTGCTGAGCTCGACAAGCATTTCACCGTCGCCAGGCCCGAGATCGTCGAGGAGCAGATTTCCGCCGACGGCACGCGAAAGTGGCTGTTCCGCTTTCCGCCGCGCGGCGCCGGTCGGCCCGTCGAGATTGAGACTGTTTATATTCCCGAAGAGGGTCGCGGCACGCTGTGCATCTCCTCGCAGGTGGGCTGCACGCTGACCTGCTCGTTCTGCCACACCGGCACGCAGAAGCTGGTGCGCAATCTGACGGCCGAGGAGATCCTCGCCCAGCTGCTAACCGCCCGCGACCGGCTCGGCGATTTCCCTGACCGCGACACGCCCGACGGCGCCATCGTGCCGGCCGAAGGCCGCAAAGTGTCCAACATCGTCATGATGGGCATGGGCGAGCCGCTTTACAATTTCGAAGCGGTGAAGAAGGCGCTGCTGATCGCTTCCGATGGTGACGGCCTGTCCCTGTCGAAGCGGCGCATCACGCTGTCGACCTCCGGCGTCGTGCCGGAAATCTTCCGCACCGGCGAGGAAATCGGCGTCATGCTGGCAATCTCGCTGCATGCCACCAATGACGATCTGCGCGACTTGCTTGTCCCGATCAACAAGAAGTATCCGCTGAAGGAACTGATCGCCGCCTGCCGCGCCTATCCCGGCCTGTCGAACGCCAAGCGCATCACCTTCGAATATGTGATGCTGAAGGACGTCAACGATTCCATCGAGGACGCCAAGGGACTGATCAAGCTGCTCAAGGGCATTCCGGCCAAGATCAACCTGATCCCGTTCAACCCGTGGCCGGGCACCAATTACCAGTGCTCGGACTGGGAGACGATCGAGAAATTCGCCGACTACATCAACAATGCCGGCTATGCCTCGCCGATCCGCACGCCGCGCGGCCGCGACATCCTCGCCGCCTGCGGTCAGCTCAAATCCGACTCCGAGCGCATGCGCAAGGTCGACCGGCTGGCTCTGGAAGCGATGATGATAGCGGGGCACGGCGAGGCGTGAACCGCCCCTTCGCCTGGCTAAGACGCCTCGCCATCATGGCGGTCGGCTATGTCGCCGCCGTGCTGACCTCGATCCTGGTGCCGGTGCTGCTGATCGCTCTTCTGGAAGGCATCGAAGACGGCAACTGGTCGATCATTTTCGCCTTCGACTGGCTTGGCTCGTTCCCGCTCGCCGTGTTGACCGTAATGATCGGCGCGCTGTTGATCGTCGGCCCGGCGCTCTTTGTCGCCGAACGGTTCTCACTTCGAGGATGGTTCTACTTCGCCGCCACTGGTGCGATCACGTCCATTGCCTTTGGCGTATCCATGCCGCGCTCGGCCAGCAGCTTTGTCTTCAATCCGGGCTTTCTGGGTTTTCTCGCCACCGCCGGCATCGCCGCCGGTTGGATCTACTGGCTTCTGGCTGGACGCAGGTCCGGCACGGGCCGGAATCTGGGCCGGGATTGATGGCGCATCTCGTCGGCTACCTCATCCGTTTCACCGTCATCCTGTTCGGCTATGCCGTCGCCTCGCTGGCGGCGAGCGCCTTCCTCAACATCCTGTTGCTGGCGTCGCTCGGCTACACGCCGGAGCATGCACATCCGACGGCGACGGCTTCCCTGTATTTCTCAATTCCCTTCGCCGCCCTGTTCGTCGCCTATTTCGCCCTGATGCCGGCCTCTGTCGTCATCCTGCTTGCCGAAATCCTGGGCCGGCGCGACTGGCTGTTCTATGCGCTGGCGGGCGCGGTGGTTGCCGGTGTTTTTCCTCGGGCTTGCCGACCACAGCGGTGACACCGCCTTCGCCGTCAGGGACACCAGCGCCATCATGGCCGTGATCGGCAGCGGCATGGTCGGTGGTATCTTTTACTGGCTCAGCGCCGGGCGCTGGGCCGCAAGCTGGTGGCAAGGCGAACCAGGCTCAAAAGAAGATGGCCATACAGGATGACGGCGCCTACTTTGCCTGCGCCGTCAGGATCTTGAGGGCGAAGGCGGAGAACACGCCGGCAAAGAGATAGTCGACCACCCGCGTGACGCGCGGGCTGGCCTTCATCGCCGCCGAAAACTTTTCCGCCGCCAGCACCATCGGCACCGTCACCGGCACCGACAGCACGATGAACATCGTGCCCAGGAAAAACAGCTTTCCCGGTGCGTTCGGATCATGTGCGGAGACGAACTGCGGCAGGAAGGTCATGAAGAACAGGATGATCTTCGGGTTGAGCAGATTGACGCCGAGGCCCGCCGCCCAGCTGCGCAACAGCGAAATCTCGGGTCCCGTCTTCTTCTCCGGCGAAAAGGCCGAGCCCCTGGTGATTGCCTGCCAGGCCAGGAAGACGAGATAGCCGGCGCCGAAGATCTTCAGCACGAAGAATGCCATCGGCGAGGCGACGATCAGCGCCGAGACGCCGACCACCACCAGCGTGGTGTGGATCAGCGTGCCGCACAGCGCGCCGGCCATCGAGGCAAAGCCAGTGGCACGGCCCTGGCTCAGCGTGCGCGAGACGAACAGGGTCATGTCCGGCCCCGGCGTGATCGCCAGGATGACCGTGGCGATGGCGAACTGGATCAGCGTGGTGGTGTCTGGAATGAACGACATGAGCGGCCCCGGGGAATTGGGAGGCCTATACAGGATGCGCCATGTCGACGCCAGACACAGCAGCGATCCGATCTCGATCCAGCAGGCGTCTGCACGGCATTCGCTGGGCGCCGGCCGCGGCAGTCCTATGCCTGCCTGCTCAGCCGTATCCTCGCTGGCTCCTCCGCGAAGAGTCGATCGTTGCGGACATCGGTGTCCCCGGTGATCTGGTCGATCGGCTTGGGCCGGCCGAGAAAATAGCCTTGCGCCTCATTGCAGCCTTCGACCTGCAGGATGGTGAGCTGGACATGTGTCTCGACGCCTTCGGCGAGCACCGGAATGTCGAGGCTGCGGCCCAGCGTCAGCACCGCCCGGATGATGGCCTTGGCCTGCGGGCTTCGCTCGACATCGGCCATGAATGAGCGGTCGAGCTTGATCTTGTCGAAGGGAAACGAGCGCAGCGTATCGAGCGATGAATAGCCGGTGCCGAAATCGTCGATCGCGATCGTCACCCCAAGCGCCTTGACCTGGCGCAGGACATGCAGCGTGCGCACCTTGTCGGCGACGATCGTCGATTCGGTCAACTCCAGCTCCAGCCGTTTCGGCGACAGCCCGGTCTCGATCAGGATCTGATGGACGAGCTTGGCGAGATCGGCATGGGCGAACTGCACCGGCGACAAATTGACCGCGATCTTGTGGCCATTGCCCCACGAGGCCGCCTGCCGGCACGCGGTCCGCAGCACCCATTCGCCGATCGCCATGATCGAGCCGTTCTCTTCGGCAATCGGGATGAATTCGGCGGGCGGGATCATGCCATGCACGGGATGGGTCCAGCGCAGCAGCGCCTCGTAGCCGCAGGTGGCGCCGCTCTGGACCGAGGTCTGCACCTGATAGTGCAGCGAGAGCTCGTCGCGCTCGATCGCCTGGCGAAGGTCGGTGGCCAGCGCGCGGCGCGCCCGCGCCGTCTCGTCCATGGCCGATTCGTAGAAGCAGACGGCACGCGTCACGTCGCCCTTGGCCCGGTACATGGCAAGGTCGGCGTTGCTGACCAACCGCTCGCGGTCGGCCCCGTCGCGCGGATAGACCGCGACGCCGATGCTGGCGCCGGCGGCGATCTCGAAATCCTCGAGCCGCAACGGCTCGAACAGGGATTTCTCCAGCCTCGAGACCATGCCGAGCAGGTCCTTCTGATCCTTGAAGCGCTTGATGGCGGCGAACTCGTCACCGCCGAGCCGTGCGACGAACTCGCCCTCGCCGGTGAGTTTCGCCAGCCTGCGGGCAACGATCTTGAGAGCCTGGTCGCCGGCCGCGTGTCCCCTGAGGTCGTTGATCTCCTTGAAGCGGTCGAGATCGATGACGATGACCGCCGTCATCGTGTCCTCGCCCTCGCATGCCCGGTCGATCTCGTGGTCGAGGCGGTCGTTGAAGGAGACGCGGTTGGGAAGGCCGGTAAGGGCGTCGTTGAGGGCGAGATGCTGAAGCCGCACGAAACTCTCCAGTCGGCCACGCTCATCGATCAGGTAACTGGCGAAGCCGGTGGCCGCGACGATCAGGCCGACCACGGCGACGGCGACCGCCATTGCCACCAGAATATCGGGATTGGTGCCTGTGCTGATGAAGGACAGCGGCGTCACCGCCACCGCGGCCATAGCCGTGAAATGCAGGCCGACGATCGCCAGCACCAGCAGCCCGATGGCGAGATAATGCGACCAGCCGTATGGCCGGCGTACGGCATGGCCGACGGCCAGGGCGGAGAACACCGCCGAGATGACCAGTGAGGCCACGACATAGGAGCCGTCCCATTCGACAATGCCGGCAACGTGATAGGCCATCATACCGGTGTAGTGCATGGCCGAGATCGCCAGGCCGACGACGACGCCGCTCCATTCCGGGGCCAGCCGCCGGCTCTTGCCGGATGCAAGGGTGAAGCCCAGCCCGGTGCCGACGATGGCGATGACCAGGGACGCCATGGTCAGAACCGGATCGAAGGTGATCGGCGCGCCGGGCTGGTAGGCCAGCATGGCGATGAAATGGGTGCACCAGATCGACGAGCCGGCGGCGACCGCGGTCAGGAACAGCCAGCCCTTCATCTGCACGCCGGTGGTTTTCCTCGAACGGTCGAAGAGGCCGATCGTCACCCAACAGCCGGTGACGCACATCAGCGCCGCCAGGAGGACAAGCCACAGATTATGCTCCGTGGCGATGCATGATATAACGCGCATCGAGAGTCGCCCAAGCCCGAGGAGCCCGCGACAAGGCAGGCAAGAAGCCGCCCGGAACGTGCCCAAGGCGGCTTTGTCGTAAGTGTTAGCGGCACGGCATGAAAACTTGATTAAGTCTCACCGGCAAATGCAGCCTTTGATTGCAGCAGGTTGTTTCCGCTGCCGGCATCGTGCTCCCGCCATACGCTGGACCAGAAGCCATGCACGCACGCGTGCTTGCTCGCTCTGCCGTTCCTGCTAAAAGGCGCTGCGACAAATCCGTGACGCCCAGGCTGGGGCGTCCGCCACCGACGGGGTAAAAATGTCCAAAACCAAAGACATCAAGAAAGTCGTGCTCTCCTATTCCGGCGGTCTCGACACATCCATCATCCTGAAATGGCTGCAGACCGAGTTCGGCGCCGAGGTCATCACCTTCACCGCCGATCTCGGTCAGGGTGAAGAGCTGGAACCGGCGCGCCGCAAGGCCGAGATGATGGGCATCAAGGACATCCGTATCGTCGATGTGCGCGAGGAATTCGTCGCCGACTTCGTCTTCCCGATGTTCCGCGCCAACACCGTCTATGAAGGCACCTATCTGCTCGGCACCTCGATCGCCCGGCCGCTGATCTCCAAGCATCTGGTCGATATAGCCCGGGAAACCGGCGCCGATGCGATCGCGCATGGCGCCACCGGCAAGGGCAACGATCAGGTTCGCTTCGAGCTCTCGGCTTACGCACTGAACCCCGACATCAAGGTCATCGCGCCGTGGCGCGACTGGACGTTCAAGTCGCGTACCGACCTGATGAATTTCGCCGAGCAGCACCAGATCCCGGTGCCGAAGGACAAGAAGGGCGATGCACCGTTCTCGGTCGACGCCAACCTCTTGCATTCGTCCTCCGAGGGCAAGGTGCTGGAAGACCCGTGGGTGGAGCCGCCGGAATTCGTTCATCAGCGCACCGTTTCGCCGATGGACGCGCCGGACAAGGTCACCGAGATCGAGATCGAGTTCCTGAAGGGCGATCCGATCGCGCTGAACGGCAAGAAATTGTCGCCGGCAACCATGCTGGCGACACTCAACGATCTTGGCCGCGACAATGGCATCGGCCGGCTCGACCTGGTCGAGAACCGCTTCGTCGGCATGAAGTCGCGCGGCGTCTACGAAACGCCAGGCGGCACCATCCTGATCGCCGCCCACCGGGCCATCGAATCGATCACGCTCGACCGAGGTGCGGCCCACCTCAAGGACGAGTTCATGCCGCGTTACGCCGAGCTGATCTATAACGGCTTCTGGTTCGCGCCCGAACGGCTGATGCTGCAGGCGATGATCGACAAGAGCCAGGAAGACGTCGAGGGCACGGTGCGGCTCAAGCTCTACAAGGGCAACGTCATGGTCACCGGCCGCAAGTCGAAGAAGACGCTTTACTCCGATGCGCTGGTCACTTTCGAGGACGACCGTGGCGCCTATGACCAGAAGGACGCCGCCGGCTTCATCCGCCTCAATGCACTGCGGCTGAGAACGCTGGCAGCGCGCAACCGCGCCAAGTAGGGCGGATGCGCGGTTTCGGTCGCTGCCTGGCGCCGCTGGTTGTTCTGGCGACGCCGGCCGCCGGCCAGGAGTTCGACCCCGCCTCTCTTGACCTTCCCGCGCTGATCGAGTGCAGGGCGGACGTTCCGACCTACAACGACTTTGCCCTGTGGCTGTCCAGCGCACCGGGTGCCGTTGAAACGCTTGGCTGGAAGGAGGTTGCCTCCGCCAATCCGTTTCTCAGCCAATACGAACTGCCGGCCAAAATCCGCGTGTTCAACCGCGAGACAGGATCGATCGTGTTTACCGCTGCGGGGCCGATGGCCGTGCTCGACGGCGTTGCCGCGCCGGAGCTTGCAAAAGAACTCGACGTCATGGCCGTTTTTTCCACGCCGCAAAAATTCCTTGGCGAAAAGGTCGTTGTCCAAAGCACCGAAGAGTCGGAAGGATTGACCTTCTCCACGGACGTCAAGCTCAACGTCTCGACCGTCGAGTCCCATCCCGGCAAGACCCTGGCCGGCTGCTCCTACACGCTCGAAATCAAATAAAAACCCGGCATTCACGCCGGGTTTTCGATCAAGTCAAAAATGGCCGGGGCCTCCTGCCCGGTGCATGGTCCGTCAATCGCCGTCGATCGCCGTGGCAATGCGGGCGATGGCCTGCTGATAGACGCTCGCGGAATTCCAGCCGGCAATCGCGCCTATATTCGCACTCGCGCTCGCGCCTGCCCGCCAGCCATGACCCTTGAGGAAGTTGGCGGTGGAAGCCAGCGCCGTGCCCTTGTCGCGCAGGTTTCCGCCGCCGACGCCATATTTCAGGACGTTTCCTGGCAGGAACTGCGTGTGTCCGATCTCGCCATGCGCGGCCCCGACCGACGAGGCTGTCAGCGCCCCGCGATCGACCAGCTTCAGGGCGGCGATCGCATGCGGGTAGAAGAACCCCGGGCGGCGGCAATCATAGGCAAGCGTCAAAATGGCAGAGACGGTGTTCTGGTTGCCCATGGCCGAACCGAAGCCGGTTTCCATACCCCAGATGGCCAGCAACACGCCCGGCGACACGCCGTAATTCGCTTCGATCTTGGAGAACAGCGCCGCATTCGACTTTTTCAGCGACCGGCCCTTGGAGATAATCGCCGCGCCGCCGCGCCGCCGCATGAAATCGTCCACCGAGCCGCTGAAGGCCTTGTGAATGCCGCGGTCGACGGAGATGGTCTTTGTCGCGTAGTTCGCCCCGGCCAGAGCGGCCAGCCCCTTGGCGCCCACACCTTCCGACCTGGCCTGCGCGGCAAAGTCCTGCTTCCAGGCCTCGAAGCCGGCGCCGGTCTTGCCGCAGCTGGCCGCTGCCTGTGCGCCCGTCGCCAGCGCAAGCACCGCCATCGCGGCCGCTGCAAACATCTTTCCCTTGGCAAGAATTGCCATGTTGATCTCCTGGTTGCCTGAATCACGTCCCAATTGCGAACTTGCCAGCGAAACGCGCACTTGTCACTGTCACCGCTGCAATGCTGGCGAATGCCGTGGAATTTGCCTAGGATCAAGTGATTATTGTGGCAAGGGGGCTGCATGCAAGACGTTGATGTCGTCATCATCGGCGCCGGCTCGGCGGGTCTTGCCGCTGCCAAAACCCTGCAGGCGGCGGGGCTTTCCTTCACGCTGCTCGAAGCGATGGACCGAATCGGCGGGCGAGCCTGGACCAGCGACCAGCATTTCGGCGTGCCTTTCGACATCGGCTGCGCCTGGCTGCATGCCGCCGACCGCAATCCCTATTTTCCCGAAGCGCAAGTGGCAGGCTGGACGTTGCATCATCACGACATGAATGTCGATCATCTCTACTACCGCGAGCGCAAGGCGAGCGAAGCGGAAGAAGCCGACATGAAGTCCGCCGACGCAAAGCTGTTCGAACTGCTGGCCAGGCATGAAGTGAAGGACGGAGATGACGATCGTCTTTCGGCGCTGTTGGCAAAAGGCCATGCGCCGCGCGCCGCCGCCACCTTCGCCGGGCCGATGGATTTCGGCGCCGACGAGGACGAAATCTCGATCCTGGACTTCCAAGCCGCCGCCGATCTCGACCCGAACTACTTCAGCAAGGAGGGCCTTGGCGCGCTGGTGGCGCGTTTCGGCGCCGGCGTGCCGGTCGAACTGTCGACGCCGGTACGCAAGATCCTGTGGGACGTGCCCGGCGTCGCCTGCGTCACCGATCGCGGCACCGTCCGCGCCAAAGCGGTGATCGTGACCGCTTCGCCGGCGGTGCTCGCCTTCGAGGAGATCGCGTTCTCGCCGGCCCTGCCCGACACCCATTTTGGCGCCTTCTTCGACCTGCCGATGGGCATGCTGACCAAATTGCCGGTCGAAATATCGGGCACAAGGCTCGGGCTGCAGCCCTTCGACGACCTGCTGATCGAACGGATGGCCAGGCACGACATCTATTTCCTGTGCTTCCCGTTCGACCTTGACCTGATGGTCGGCTTCGTCGGCGGCGATTTCGCCTGGGAAATGTCGGCGGCCGGCGAGGCGGCCGGCATCGACTTCGTCGTCGACCGGCTGTGCGGCATCTTCGGTGGCGATACGCGCAAGCATGTCGGACGCGCCATGATGACCAATTGGGGCGGCGAGCGCTTCGTGCGCGGCGCCTACGCCGCCGCCCGCCCTGGCCGTTCACTGGCGCGCGCCGCGCTCATGCAGCCGGTGGCCGACAAGATCTTCTTCGCCGGCGAGCACTTGGCCGGCCCGCTGATGCAGACCTGCGGCGGCGCACGGCTGTCGGGCGAAGCGGTGGCAAGACAGGTTGTCGCCCAGCTTGCGGCCAAATAGCTTCAGGAAAATGTGGAACGCCGCGCGGCTGTTCGCGTTGGGCACGGGCCGCCGTGAATATCTATGTCACCTCCGGTGAATTGAGACCGACATGAAACTCTTCGACTGCCCCCATTGCGGCCATCGCATCTATTTCGAGAACGCCCAGTGCCTGAACTGCGGGAACCCCGTGCTCTACGATCCCGAGCACGCCTGTTTCGCGCTGGCGAGCGCCGACGGCATCTTCCAGTGCACCAACGCCGATGAATGCGCCTGCAACTGGATGGCCGAGCCCGGACACGCCTTTTGCCGCGCCTGTGCGCTCAACCAGTTGATCCCGGATCTCTCCGTCGACGGCAACCGCCGCCGCTGGATCCGTGTCGAAGCGGCGAAGAAGCGCGCCATCTATTCGCTGCTGGCCTTCGGGCTGCCGGTGGCGCCCAAGCAGAACCCCGCCGACGAGATCGGGCTGGCCTTCGACTTCCTCGCCGATCCGATCGGCGGCGGCCCCGGCGGCGAGCGGATCCTGACCGGCCACGACAATGGCCTGATCACGCTCAACGTCGCCGAGGCGGATTCGGCCGAGCGCGAGAAGCGGCGCGTCGAGATGGGCGAGAACTACCGCACCTTGCTCGGTCATTTCCGTCATGAGCTTGGGCACTATTATTGGGACCGCCTGATCCGCGACGATCCGCACCGGCTCGAAGCTTTCCGCGCACTGTTCGGCGATGACCGCGCCGATTACGAACAGGCGCTGAAGGCCTATTATGCCAATGGTGCGCCGCCCGACTGGCAGCAAGGCCACATCTCGGCCTATGCGACCTCGCATCCATGGGAGGACTGGGCCGAGACCTGGGCTCACCACCTGCACATCACCGACACGCTGGAAATGGTGCACGCACTGAACTTTCCGCTCGGCCGGCTGGAGACGGTGGAGGCCAACGACTTGCCGCGCGGCGACACAGGCGGCGAATTGCAGGCCGCACCCTCGGAGCCGCCGACCGCGCCCGAGTCTTTCGAAAAGATCCTGGCCCGCTGGCTGGTGCTGTCGGAAGCCTCCAATTCGATCAACCGCTGCATGGGCCTGCCGGACCTCTATCCCTTTGTCATTTCGGACGTCACGGCGCGGAAATTGGACTTCGTTCACGAACTTCTGACCGATTTGCCTGGAGAACAGGGAACAAATCGTGAGTTGGCACAGGCGCTTTAGCGGGAACGCATGAGCTGCTGCCCCGTTTTCGCTGGCGAGGGACCATGAAAACGGAGAGAAACCATGAAATCCCTGTTGTTTCCGGCGGTCGCCGGAATGCTGACCGTGATGTCGGGCGCCGCGTTTGCCGACACCGCCGTCTCAGCCGTCACCGATCTTAACGTTCGCGCCGGACCCGGCCCGCAATACCCTGTCATCGGCGTGCTCGCCGCCGGTCAGTCGGCAACGCTCAATGGCTGCATCGAAAACAGCAAATGGTGCACCATAGCCGAGGCCGGCGGCCAGGGCTGGGTCTATTCCGACTATGTGACGGCCGATATAGGCGGCAGCCGGGTGGTGCTGACGCAACGGCGCGCCAGCGTTGCTGTCGTCTCGCCGCCGGAGGACATCGGCAACTACTCGACCGATTATACCGGCGCGATCATCGCCAGCGATCCGGTCGTCGATGACTTCCCGCCGCCCCCGGCTGAAGTCCGCACCTATGTCGACACGCACCGCCTCGATCCCATCTATCTCGATGGCGAAGTGGTCACCGGCGCGACCCTGCCCGACACCGTCGAGCTGCGCGAGATTCCAGACTACAATTACCGCTATGTCTATGTGAACGGCCAGCGGGCGCTGATCGATCCGCAGACCCGGCGCATCATGTACGTCGTGCGCTGACGACAATTGACATAAGCGGCCGCTGCCACAGCAGCGGCCGCCGGCAGGCGGCACCGCAGCGTCGCCTCTTGTGCGCCGACGCTGCTCTGAGCATTGTCCTTTGCGGAAAACTTCCGATTTTTCCGGCGGTCGGTTAGTCAATAGGCGATGACTTTGGCAAAGGAGCCCGCGTGACCATCGATCCGGCCGCCTTCGAGCGCTACAGGCATTCGCCGAACGCCAGGACGACCTTGCCGCGCCTGTTGCTCGGAACGGGGATCGTCGTCCTTTTTTGGGCAGCAACCACCGTGGCCGTGCTGGTCGGCGGCACCTATGCCTTCTTCGCCCGGCAGGCGGCCCCATCATCCGGCATGCAGGGTTTCCTCGCCTCGCCCATCGGCATTCTCACCGCGCTCGTCTCGTTCGCCGGCATCTGGATCGGCCTGTGGGTCGCGATGCGCTGGGTGCATGGCGAGAAGCTGTCGGCGCTGCTCGGCAACAGCCGGCGTGTTTCATGGTCCGGCTTCCTCAAGGGGCTGATCGCGGTGCTGATCACCTCGTTGATCTCCGAAATCCTGCTCTATCTCTTGCAGCCGCAGATCGCGCGCGGCCCGATCAGCCTGTCGTCCTGGCTGCTGTTTGCGATCCCGATCGCCGCGCTCACTCTGTTGCAGACCTCGTCGGAAGAGTTGCTGTTTCGCGGCTACCTGCTGCGCGGGCTGGCCAGCCGGTTCAAGAGCCCGTTCATCTGGGCGCTGCTGCCGGCCCTGCTGTTCACCTCGCTGCATTGGAGTGCGAGTTCGTCGCCAGCCATCAACGCCTGTGTGCTGGCGTCGATCGCCGCTTTCGCGTTGCTGCTGACGCTTGTCGTTTACGCAACAGGCAATCTCGGCGCCGCGCTGGGTGCTCATCTCGGCAACAACCTGACCGGCTTCCTGCTGATCTCGCATCAGGAAAGCTACAATTCCTTCGCCCTGTTCAACGCCAGGCCGCTCGAGGGACCGGGCTGGGCAACGTCGGATGCGGTTCTCATCGCCTTCATCGGCATCGCCTGCAGCCTGCTGACCATCGGGCTGCTTTTGCATCCGCGCTCGCCGCTCAAGGTCGCCGCCGAGCTTCCGGACCGCGCGAGCACGGCCTGAATGCGGGTCCGGGAACGACGCTACCCGGCCCTTGTCTTGACTCTTGCGCAGATTTCCTGTCTACACGCCCCGACTTCCGCGACGAGTATCCCTCCGAGCAAGCCGACCAGGACGCCGAAACCTCTTTGAGGTGAAGTGCTGTAAATCGATCCTGGAGGCCAACACCCGGCAGCGCTGAGCGCCCCCGGGTGCTTTTTGGTTTTGGCTTTTGCTTGGACTTTTGGTTGGACACTGGGCGCGAACGCATTACCTCTCGGGCACCATCCGGGTGCCAGGGAAAAGGAAAACGAATGTTTGAATCGCTACAGGAACGTCTTGGTTCGATCCTGAACGGCCTGACCGGCCGCGGCGCGCTGTCGGAGGCTGATGTCTCGGCGGCGCTGCGCGAGGTGCGCCGTGCGCTGCTCGAAGCCGACGTGGCGCTGGAAGTGGTGCGCTCCTTCACCGACAAGGTGCGCGAGAAGGCCGTCGGCGCTGCCGTGGTCAAGTCGATCAAGCCCGGCCAGATGGTCGTCAAGATCGTTCATGACGAACTGGTCGACATGCTCGGCGCCGAAGGCGTCGCCATCGATCTCAATGCCCCGGCGCCGGTCGTCATCATGATGGTCGGCCTGCAGGGTTCCGGCAAGACGACCACTTCGGCCAAGATCGCCAAGCGTCTTTCCGAGCGTCAGAACAAGAAGGTCCTGATGGCCTCGCTCGACACGCGGCGCCCCGCCGCGCAGGAGCAGCTTCGCCAGCTCGGCGAACAGGTCAAGGTCGCCACGCTGCCGATCATCGACGGCCAGTCGCCGGTCGACATCGCGCGCCGCGCCGTGCAGGCGGCCAAGCTCGGCGGCCACGACGTCGTCATCCTCGACACCGCCGGCCGCACCCATATCGACGAGCCGCTGATGGTCGAGATGGCCGACATCAAGAAGGTATCGAGCCCGCACGAAATCCTGCTGGTCGCCGATTCGCTGACCGGCCAGGACGCCGTCAACCTGGCCAAGAGCTTCGACGAGCGCGTCGGCATCACCGGTCTCGTGCTGACCCGCATGGACGGCGACGGCCGTGGCGGTGCTGCCCTTTCGATGCGCGCCGTCACCGGCAAGCCGATCAAGCTGATCGGCACCGGCGAAAAGATGGACGGGCTGGAGGAATTCCACCCCAAGCGCATCGCTGACCGCATCCTCGGCATGGGCGACATTGTCTCGCTCGTCGAAAAGGCCGCCGAGAACATCGACGCCGAACAGGCGGCGGCGATGGCCAAGAAGATGCAGTCGGGCAAGTTCGACCTGAACGATCTCGCCGGCCAGCTTCAGCAGATGTCGAAGATGGGCGGCATGGGCGGCATCATGGGCATGATGCCCGGCATGGGCAAGATGAAGGACCAGATGGCCGCCGCCGGTCTCGACGACAAGATGTTCGGCCGCCAGCTCGCCATCATCTCGTCGATGACCAAGGCAGAGCGCGCCAATCCCGATTTGCTCAAGCATTCGCGCAAGAAGCGCATCGCTGCCGGTTCCGGCACCGACGCGGCCGAAATCAACAAGCTGCTCAAAATGCATCGCGGCATGGCCGACATGATGAAGGCGATGGGCGGCAAGGGCAAAGGCGGCGGCCTGATGCGCGGCATGATGGGCGGCCTCGCCTCCAAGATGGGCCTCGGCGGCATGATGCCCGGCGGTATGGGTGGCATGATGGGCGGCGGCATGCCGGACCTGTCGAAGATGGATCCCAAGCAGCTCGAAGCCTTGCAGAAGCAGGCGCAGGCAGCCGGCCTAGGCGGCGGCATGAAAGGCCTTCCCGGCGGCGGTGGCCTGCCCAGCGGCATGCCAGGTTTGCCCGGCGGCATGAAACTTCCCGGGCTTCCCGGCCTCGGCGGTGGCGGGCTGCCCGGCCTTGGCAAGAAGAAGTGAGGACGCCATGAACGAAGAAAAGGACATGGCCGACGCCCGCGCCCTCCTGGCAGATTACCGGGCGTCGATCGACAACATCGACGCAGCCCTCATCCACATGCTTGCCGAGCGCTTCCGCTGCACCAAGGCGGTTGGCGTGCTGAAGGCGACTCATGGCTTGCCGCCGGCCGACCCGGCACGCGAGCAGCAGCAGATCGCCCGGCTTCGCCAGCTGGCGAAGGATGCCCATCTCGACCCGGATTTCGCGGAAAAGTTCCTCAACTTCGTCGTCCGCGAAGTGATCCGCCACCACGAACAGATCGCCGCTTCCAACGGCGTGACGAAAACCAACTGAAACCCAATCAACGAACTTAGTTTTTAGGAGAAAAGAAATGCCCTTGAAGATCCGACTGGCCCGTGCGGGCTCGAAGAAGCGTCCTTACTACCACGTCGTCATTGCCGACGCCCGTTCGCCGCGTGACGGCCGGTTCATCGAGTCCATCGGCTCGTGGAACCCGCTGCTGCCCAAGGACGGCGAACGCGTCAAGGTCGACGCCGACCGCGTCAAGCATTGGCTGGCGCATGGCGCCCAGCCGACCGACCGCGTGCTGCGCTTCCTCGACGAGGCCGGCCTCGTCAAGCGCGACGCCCGTTCCAACCCGAAGAAGGCCGAGCCGGGCAAGAAGGCGCAGGAACGCGCTGCTCTTCTGAAGAAGGCGCAGGAAGATGCCGCTGCTGCCGTTGCCGCCGCCGCGGCTGCACCGGCCGAGGCGGAAGCCGCAACCGCCGAATAAGTATTTGCTCTATCGCATCCAGGAAAACGGCGGGCCATGTGCCCGCCGTTTTTTTCATTCGACCCTGTCTGTAAAAGCCGCCCGGTCAATAGCCGCGCGGGCAGCGGTCAATATAGACGCGGCCACGGCTATCGCGGTAGCGGCATTCGCCACGCTCGCTCGCCCGGCCGATCAGCGCGCCGGCAACAGCGCCGACAGCACCACCGACGACGGCGCCTTCAACCGGATCGCCGGCGACCGCCGCACCGACGGCAGCGCCACCGAGGCCGCCTACGGCCGCGCCTTTTTCCGTTTGCGAACAAGCGGCGAGCGGCACCAGCAGCGCCATCAAAAGCATCGTTTTCTTCATCGTCGTTCCTCTCCGATAGGAGCCGCCTCCGCCGCCGGGCGAATCTCTAACTCGCAACTCGACGATTCGATCCCTGAGATATTGCCCGGCAAAGGGTTCAGGCTTCGAGTTGAAAGCGGTGCTTCGATCCGGATCTAACGGCTGAACGGGATCAGCGCGCGGAGCCTGGGATCGCGCAGATACAGGCCACCCCACAGGATAATGCCGAGATAGACGCCGAACAGAATGTGCGAGAACAGCGGGTTGTCGACGCGGACATTGGTGGCGATGGCGCCGCCCATATAGGCGGTGAGCAGGATGGCGCCGAGCACCGAGGTGCGCGGCAGCGCATAGAGAGCGGTCGAGATCAGGCCGATGACGCCAAGCATGCGCGCGACATTCGGATCGGCCGGCCAGCCAAGCGGTACCATCGTCTGGACGACGATATCGAGCGGCGGCAGCTTGATGGCGCCGTCGAAGATCATGAACAGCACGATGACGCCGCTGAGCGCGCGGCCGGTCCACAAAGCGCCCGGCGAGACGGGCGCGGTTTCGGAAATGCTCATGATGGTCCCTCCTGATGGTTCTATCCCCTTCTTGCTGGGGTCGAACCAAGGACGTGGCATGGAGCGGCGATCCGACAGCGGGGCGGATTCTTTTAATCCCGCTAAGCCCGCGCGCCTTTGCCTACGAAAAATAGAACTTTTCCGCCGGGATCATCTTCGGCGGCGTTTCGCCCAGCGCCTCGAACACCGAGATTTCGCAGACACGGCAGAGGCTGTCGAGAGCGAGGTCGTTGGCTTCGGTGCCGAACGGATCCTCGAGCTCTTCCGACAGCGCGTCGAGGCCGAAGAAAGTATAGGCGATCAGCGCGGTGAACAGCGGCGTCGCCCAACCGGTGGTCGAGATCAGGCCGACCGGCAGCAGCAGGCAGACGATATAGGCCGTGCGATGCACCAGCAGCGTGTAGGCGAACGGCAAGGGCGTACCGGCGATCCGCTCGCAGCCGGCCTGGATGGCCGCGACCGACGCGAGCCTCTCATCGAGGATACGAAAGCCGATCGTGTCGACGTCGCCCGCCAGGCGCTGCGCATTGGCACGCCGGCCCATGCGCCTGACCATCTCATCCGCCGGATTGGAAAAGGCTGCTGCCTTGTCCGCCTCGGCGTCGATGAAGGCACGGGCATCCTTCATGCTGTCGATCTTGCGCAGCTGCCCGCGCAGGAAATGACAGAAGGCGAGCGCTTCCATCAGCAAGGCGCGCTGTTCAGTCTGGTCCGGGATGAGGCTGGTGGTGGCGCGTGCCAGGTTGCGCATTTCGAAGACCAGCGCGCCCCACAGCTTGCGCGCCTCCCACCAACGGTCGTAGGCGGCGTTGTTGCGGAACGAGAGATAGATCGACAATGTCACGCCGACCAGGCCGAAAGGCGTGATGTTGAAGACGCTGAAATCAAGCTGGAACCGGCGCGCCGCGGCCAGGATGATCGCGGAATAAAGCGCGAAGCCCAATATCTGCGGCAGAATGCGTGGCACGACCGAACCGCGCATGATGAAGAACAGCTGCAGGAATGTGGGGCGCGGGCGAACGATCATCGAAGGCCTTTCACGGACCGGCACTGGCCCTCAGCTTCTCTATTGTGCGATGCGACAGCTCTGCAAGCCCAGCCGCCAGCGACATCGCCATGTCGTCCTTGCAGCGCCTGGACTATCGGCACGCGCCGGTCGCGGATATTGAAGAGCACGTGGGCTGCGGCCCGTTTTTTTGCAGGCGAGGGAAGACAGATGGCCGGCGAAACCGATCTCAAGACACTGCTGGCGTCGATGACACCGGAGCTGCTCGCCGGCGCCTATGTCTTCGTCACGCTGGCACCCGGCGTCCCTCAGCCGGAAGGCGTTGAGCCGGTGATGGTGTTTCGCGAGCGCGAGGGTGTGACGCTGATCGTGACCGAGGAGGAGGCCAGCGCCGCGGCACTGACCGCTTCGTTCCGCTGCCGGATGCTGACGCTGAACATCCATTCGTCGCTGGAAGCCGTCGGCTTCCTCGCCGCCATCACCACGCGCCTGGCCGCCGCCGGCATGGGCGTGAACCCGGTTTCGGCCTTTTATCACGACCATCTGTTCGTTCCCGCCGATAGGGCGCAGGAGGCACTGAAGCTGCTGATCGGGCTGGCCGAGGACAACCGAGTGTAGCGCATCGGCGAAGCTGCCGATCTCCCCCTCGTGGGGGAGATTGGCCTTCATCAATGCTCCGCAAACCTTCAGCATCCCGGCCGAGGGCGGAGCCCGCGACCGCGGGCCAGCCGCGCTAGCGGCGGTGCGGCCCGTGAGCGAAAACTAAATCAGCCGTCAGGCCGCCTTCTTCTTCGGCTGGATCAGGCCGCGCTCGACCAAAAGCTCGGCGATCTGCACCGCGTTGAGTGCGGCGCCCTTGCGCAGATTGTCGGAGACGATCCACATCGACAGGCCGTTGTCGATGGTCGAATCCTCGCGGATGCGCGAGATGAAGGTGGCGTCCTCGCCGGCCGATTCCAGCGGCGTGATGTAGCCTCCGTCCTCGCGCTTGTCCAAGACCTGGCAACCTGGGGCTTCACGCAGGATATCCCGCGCGTCGTCGGCGGTGATCGGCTTTTCGAACTCGATGTTGACCGCTTCCGAGTGGCCGATGAACACCGGCACGCGCACGCAGGTCGCCGTCAGCTTGATCTTGGGGTCGAGCATCTTCTTGGTCTCGGCGACCATCTTCCACTCTTCCTTGGTGGAGCCGTCGTCGAGGAAGACGTCGATGTGCGGGATGACATTGAAGGCGATGCGCTTGGTGAACTTCTTGACCTCGACGCCATCGGCGACGAAGACCGCGCGGGTCTGGGTAAAGAGTTCGTCCATGCCTTCCTTGCCGGCGCCCGACACCGATTGATAGGTGGCGACGACGACGCGCTTGATGGTTGCGAAATCGTGCAGTGGCTTCAATGCCACCACCAATTGCGCCGTCGAGCAGTTCGGATTGGCGATGATGTTCTTGCGCGTGAACAGCGAGATCGCGTCCGGGTTCACTTCCGGCACGATCAGCGGCACGTCCTGGTCGTAGCGGAAGGCCGACGAATTATCGATGACGACGCAGCCCTGCTTGCCGATCTTCGGCGACCATTCCTTGGAGACGCTGCCGCCGGCCGACATGATGCAGATGTCGGTGTCGGAAAAATCATACTGGTCGAGCGTCTTCACCTTCAGCGTGCGGTCGCCGAACGACACTTCCGTGCCCTGGCTGCGCCGCGACGCCAGCGCCACGACTTCGCTTACCGGAAAGCCGCGCTCTTCCAATATGTTGAGCATTTCCCGGCCCACATTGCCCGTGGCGCCGACGATCGCTACCTTGAAACTCATCGAAAAATCTCCTGTCCCTCTCCGCTTGGTTTTTGGAGAAACCCGCTGGCCGCTGCGGGTTCCGTCCCCCGGGCCGAACCCGGGAGAGGGTGGTTAGGCCAAGGGAATCACACCGTTTTGGTGGTGGTTTTGCCAGTTTTCTCGGCCAAGAATGCGGTTTTGCTGAAACGAGGAGATGCGCCGACGCGCCCGGCCCAATGATGTGCATTGAGGCTGGGGGCATCGAATGCAGGAAGAGCCGTCAAAAGGCCGCGCATCGAAACTGTCCCGTTCGGTGCCGGCTTTTACGCGGTTTGCGTCAAGAGTCAATTGCCGAGCGGCGCCTGGTTTTGCGCGCGCCCTGTACAATCGCGGCTACGCGAAGTACGAACGGCCAAGATTGTTTGGCTGGCGCGAGGCCCGCCCCGGCATGTGCTCCGTGATGAGCGCGGACCCTAAAATTCCGAAAGAGTGAGATGTCCAACTTCGAAGCACTTGTTCCAGCGCTTGCCAGGGCGCTGGAGAAACGCGGCTATTCCGAGCTGACGCCCGTCCAGAAGGCGGTCGTGGCGCCCGAGCTCGGCGAGGCCGATGCGCTGGTTTCGGCGCAGACCGGCTCCGGCAAGACGGTGGCCTTCGGCCTCGCTCTGGCGCCGACCCTGCTTGAGGGCGCGGAGCGCTTCGGCCACGCCGCCGCACCACTGGCGCTGGCGGTGGCGCCGACGCGCGAACTCGCCTTGCAGGTGACGCGCGAACTGGAATGGCTCTACGAACTGACCGGCGCCACCGTGGCGTCCTGCGTCGGCGGCATGGACATGCGCTCGGAGCGGCGGGTGCTGGAGCGTGGCGCCCATATCGTCGTCGGCACGCCCGGCCGGCTGCGCGACCACATCACCCGGCGCTCGCTCGACATGTCGGCGCTGAAGGCGGTGGTGCTCGACGAGGCCGACGAGATGCTCGATCTCGGCTTTCGCGAAGACCTCGAATTCATCCTCGACGCCGCTCCGGCCGAACGCCGGACGCTGATGTTCTCGGCCACGGTGCCGCGCTCGATCGCCACGCTCGCCCAGGGCTATCAGCGCGATGCGGTGCGCATTTCGGCCGCCGGCGAGGAGAAGCAGCATCTCGACATCGAATATCGGGCGCTGAGCGTCGCCCAGCCCGACCGCGAGAACGCCATCATCAATGTGCTGCGCTATTATGAAGCCAAGAATGCGCTGGTGTTCTGCAACACGCGTGCCGCCGTCAATCATCTGACCGCGCGCTTCAACAACCGCAACTTCTCCGTCGTCGCCCTGTCGGGCGAGCTCAGCCAGAACGAGCGCAGCCATGCGCTGCAAGCGATGCGGGACGGCCGCGCAAAAGTCTGTATCGCCACCGATGTCGCGGCGCGCGGCATCGACCTGCCCAATCTTGAGCTGGTCATCCACGCCGATTTGCCGACCAACCCGGAAACGCTGCTGCACCGCAGCGGCCGCACCGGCCGCGCCGGGCGCAAGGGCGTCAGCGCGCTGATCGTGCCCAACAGCGCCCGCAAGCGCACCGAACGGCTGTTGCAGAACGCCGGCCTCAAGGCGACATGGGCGAGCCCGCCCTCGGCCGACGACGTGATGCGGCGCGACGACGAGCGCATCCTTGCCGATCCGGCTTTCGATGAGCCGGTGAAGGAGGACGAGCGCTCCTTCATCGACGCACTGCTCGCCAGGCATGGCGCCGAACAGGTGGCCGCTGCCTTCGTGCGCCAGTGCCGCGCCAGCCGCTCGGCCCCCGAGGACCTCATGGAGATCGCGCCCTTCACGCCGTCGCGTGAAAGACCGGCGGGCGAAGGTTTCGCGCGCCGCGACGAGGCGCCCAGCCGCCGCGACGATTTCGGCGACAGCGTCTGGTTCTCGCTGTCGATCGGGCGCCGGCAGAATGCCGAACCGCGCTGGCTCATCCCGATGCTATGCCGCACCGGCAGCATCTCGAAGCGAGAGATCGGCGCCATCAAGATGCAGCCGGAAGAGACCTACGTGCAGATCGCGGCGGATTGGGCAGACCGCTTCCTGGCCGCGATCGGTCCCGACCGGAAGCTGCAAGGCAACATCCTGGTGAAGCGGCTCGACGGTACGCCCGATCTGTCGCGCGCCGGCTATCAGCCGCCAAGCCCCGACAAGAAGCCGCATCGCGGCAAGGCGCCGTTCGATCCCAACGCGCCGAAGCGCAAATTCGAAAAACGTGCACCGGCAGCAGCCGATCAGCGCCCGACCGCCCCGCATGATGCAAAGCCCTGGGCGAAGAAGCCGGGCAAGCCGAAATTCGACACCTCTGGTGCACCCAAGCACAAGAAGGCGAAGAAGCGGCCTTCGTAAGACCGGGCAACGAGCCTCATTCGCCCGCATGACGCCGGCCGCATCCCGATGCGGTCTTGCCCATCGGTTCGGCCATGTGCCACACCTTGGCAGGGACGTGGCAAGTGGGGGTGGCAAATGCGCGGCAAAGTGCTTCACTATGACGAAGTCCAGGGCTTCGGCTTCATCACCGGAGCCGACGGCAACCGCTACACCTTCACCCGCGAAAACCTGCGCCGGGAAACCACTATGCGGAAGGGCGCGGGCGTGGAATTCCAGGCGGGCGGCGGCCAGGCGCGCGACGTCTTTTTGATCGCCGCCGAGACGGCTGCACCGGCCGGCGACGCTGGTACGAGCGCCGCGCCGACTCAAGCCGGTAACGCACCATCCGCTTCTGCGCCACAGGCCCAGCATTTCGGCCGTTCCTCCGGGCCGGCCGAGCCCAGCGATCTCTGGGGCTATTTCTGGCGTGGCGTGACGCAGAACTATTTCAATTTCGCCGGACGTGCCCGCCGCAAGGAATATTGGGGTTATTTCCTGTTCTGGGTGGTCTCGCTGCTTGTCATCGGCGGTATCGGTCTTTTCGCCGACAACGAAATGGGCAATTTCGACAGCAGCGTATCGGCGGCGGTAACCGTCGGCCTTTGCGGCACCTTCGTCCTGGCGACACTGCTGCCCAGCCTCGGCATGACCGTTCGCCGCATCCATGACATCGGCCTCTCGGGCTGGCTTTATCTGGTGGTGCTGATCCCGACCATCGGCAGCCTGATCATCCTGGTCTTCGCGCTGGTCCCGACGCAGGCCCGCGAAAACCAGTGGGGACCGGTGCCGGCGGGCGTCAGGGTCTAGGGATGATCGCCTTCAGCGCCTCGCCCGAAAGCCTGAGAAAGACCTTCTGGCCGTGGCGTTCTGCGCCAAGCCGGTCGTAGAAACGCTGCGCGCCTTCGTTCCAGTCCTCGCTGGTCAGGTCGATGCGGCCGATGCCTTCGCGCAGGCAATGATCGGCGAGAAAGCCGATCAGCGCCCGGCCGACACCAGCGTTGCGGGCTTTGTCGCGCACGAACAGGTCCTTGAGGAACAGCAGCCGCTCGAGATCGATACCGGGATGCGCGATCGCCACCGACGCCAGGCCGCTGACCTCGCCCTCGATGAAGGCGAGCGCGAAATGCGGATAGGCCGGGCTTTCCTCGCCAAGCCATTTTCGTGCCGCAGACAGGGCCCGGTCGGCATCGAGAGGCGGTTGCCGATAATGTTCCGCCATCTCGCAAACATGGTCGCGAGCGTCGTCGCGTCCTCGATCGTCGCCCAGCGGACGTCGACCGTCACGGTATCAGCCCAGGAATTTGGCGATGATCGCGTCGCCCATCTCAACCGTACCGACCTCGGTCATGCCATCGGACATGATGTCTTTCGTCCGCAGGCCCGCGTCGAGCACGGCGGCGATCGCGCCTT
The DNA here is from genome assembly GCF_029269325.1 of Mesorhizobium sp. XAP4. Classification (NCBI taxonomy): domain Bacteria; kingdom Pseudomonadati; phylum Pseudomonadota; class Alphaproteobacteria; order Hyphomicrobiales; family Phyllobacteriaceae; genus Mesorhizobium; species Mesorhizobium sp. XAP4. The sequence continues at coordinate 325,050 of NZ_JARIXW010000002.1, forward strand.
CGACGCGGTCGGCTTCATCGACCATGCCGAAGGAATAGCGCAGGCACATGGCGAAGGAGGCGATCATGGCGATCGGGTTGGCAATGCCCTTGCCGGCAATGTCGGGCGCCGAACCGTGCACCGGCTCGTAGAGCGCCTTGCGCTTCTTGGTCTTCACGTCAGGCGCGCCGAGCGAGGCCGACGGCAGCATGCCGATCGAGCCGGTCAGCATAGCGGCGATATCGGACAGCATATCGCCGAACAGATTGTCGGTGACGATGACGTCGAACTGCTTTGGCCAGCGCACCAGCTGCATGCCGCCGGCGTCGGCCAGCATGTGGTCGAGCTTGACGTCGGAATAGCGCGCCTTGTGGGTCTGGGTGACGACCTCGTTCCACAACACGCCCGACTTCATCACATTGCGCTTTTCCATCGAGGTGACGTGGTTCTTGCGGGTGCGCGCGAGTTCGAAGGCGACGCCCGAAATGCGCTCGATCTCGAACGTGTCGTAGACCTGCGTGTCGATGCCGCGCTTCTGTCCGTTGCCGAGATCGATGATCTGCTTGGGCTCGCCGAAATAGACGCCACCGGTCAGCTCGCGCACGATCAATATGTCGAGACCTTCGACCACCTCCTGCTTGAGCGAGGAGGACGCCGCCAGCGCCGGATAGCAGATGGCCGGGCGCAGATTGGCGAATAGCTCCATGTCCTTGCGCAGGCGCAGCAGGCCGGCTTCCGGGCGCACCTCGTAGGGCACCGCATCCCATTTCGGACCGCCGACGGCGCCGAACAGCACCGCGTCGGCCGCCATCGCCTTTTCCATGTCGGCATCGGAGATCGCCGCGCCATGCGCGTCATAGGCGCAGCCGCCGACCAGCCCCTCATCGGTGGCAAAACCGCTGCCGAGCCTGTCGTTCATGACCGCGATCAGTTTCTTGACCTCGGCCATGGCCTCAGGACCGATGCCGTCACCGGGGAGCAGGAAAAGATGCTTCGTTGCCATGGAGAAACCGTCCTGGAAAGAATGTGTTTCGATTTGCACAGCGTCCTTTGCGCCCCAAAAGGCGCGCGTCGCTGTGCGACCGCGGTCTTGCTAAACGCCAAGCGAGTTGCATGCAAGGGGACGAGCGCCGAGATCCTTCTGTCCCGCCAGCGTCGGAAGCGTCCTGTGGCCGTCTACCGATGCGAGAGAATGTTGATCAGCCGGCCGAACGGATCGCGGACGTAGAAGCGCCGCACGCCCCAGGGCTCGTCGGCCGGTCCGTATTCGATGGCAAAGCCCGCCGCCTGCATGGCGTCGAGCGCCGCATCGACATCGTCGACCTCGATGGAGAGGTCGGGCACCGGCGTGCCCGGAGCCGCCTTGCGCCATGAAGCTGACCTGGACATCCATCTTTGCTTGCGAGCCGTAGGTCGCGATCCAGCCGAGGTCCATCAGCAGGTCGAGACCGAGCACATCCTGGTAGAAACGCTTCGCCGCCGCGACATCCGCTGTCTCGATATTGGCAACGATGCGCTGGACTTTCATCGTCGGTCGCCCTTCAGGCCGTGCGCCGCAGCGCCGTCACCTCGATCTCGATCTTCATTTCCGGTTTGTTGAGCTGGCAGACGATCATCGTCGCTGCCGGCCTGATGTCACCGAACGTCTCGCCGAGGATCGGGAAGACTACATCCACGAAGGCCTGGTCGGTGATGTAGTAATGCGCCCGCACCACGTCAGCCATCTCGAAGCCGCCGTCCTTCAGCGCGTTGCCGATCGTCGCCAGGCAATTGCGCGTCTGCGCCTCCACCGTCTCCGGCATCGTCATCGTCGCATAGTCGTAGCCGGTGGTGCCGGACACAAAACACCAGTCGCCCTGCACCACGGCGCGCGAATAGCCGGCGGTCTTTTCGAACGGCGAACCGGTGGAGATGAGTTTGCGCATATGAGGGGCCTTGCTTGGGTTGTCGGCCAGCATTAGCAGGCGGAACGGCGCGGGTCGTGGGCCAAGCCAGGCAAACTGTTATCCCGGAAGCGAAGCGCGAACCTCCGAGATTGGTTGAAGCATCCCTTCCGTCGTCATCCTATGGCGGAGCAAGGAGCGTAGCGACGCGGCGCAGACCATAGGATGACGAAAGCGAGGGGGTGCTGCGCAACGCTAAAGCTTTAATTTGCCGCCCCCAGCGCCTTGTCCAACGCCGCCTTCACATCCGCCGGCCATGTCGCCACACCAGGCCACGCCTGCGGCTGGCCATTGTCGCCGCGGCGGGCGAAGTAGAGTTTGTGCTGGGCCGGGTCGACCGCCATGAAGCCGTCATTGCCGCCGCAGTCATGCGGCACGCAGCCGCTGGCGTAGAAGGCGCCCGAAGCGGTCTTTTCGGTGCCGCCGCCGACCAGCAGGCTGGTCGCCATGTCGGCCATGTCCTTGCCGAGCAGCTTTTCCGCTTCCTTGTAGACGGCCTCATTGTGGAAGGCGTCGATGATGTTCTGGTACTTTTCCGGATCGATGTCTTTCCAGTCCGTTCCGGGTTCCGGCATGTAGGTCAGATTGCCCGAAATCGTCAGCCCGTCGGTCGGCGACCATTGCAAAGCCGGCTTCTGATCTCCCGGCAACAGGTAGGGCACGAAATAGATGGCGTTGTCGGACACCGCCGAGGGCGGCGCGCCGCACTGGTCCTGCTCGACCGTGGTGCTCTGGATCGTGCCGCCTTCCGGTTTCCAGACGATCACCGTCGCCGGCCCGCATTGATTGCCGCCGTCGCCGACATCGAACAGCGCCACCTTGACGCCGCCGACCTCGACTGTTTTGTCGAAGAAGACATCGTAATTGCTGGCCAGCTGCTGACCGTCATAGGCGAGCACCTTCTCGCCGTACTGTTCCTTCTGGGTGATGGTCAGCGTGCCGCCTTCGAATGGGACGGGAGCTTGCTTGTCGTCATCGGAAGCATCGGCGGCGTTCGTCCCCTGATCGGCGGACGGCTGCTCCGTCGCCGGGGCCGGCTGTGTGGCGGGCGTCTGGGTCTGCGCAGACGCGCTGGCGATTTGCCCCAGCAACAAGGCCAGCCCGCAAAGGCCGGCAAGAAGCGAACGTGTCATGACTGTCCCTCCACTCAGTCGCCGCGAACCGGCCCGAAAGGCCAGATCCATCCGTCCGGAGCGCGCCGCTCAGGCCCAGGGGCGCTGTTCGGCGTTGCGCTTCTCGAACGAAGCGATGGCGCCGGCTTTCTCCATGGTCAGGCCGATGTCGTCGAGCCCGTTGAGCAGGCAGTGCCGCTTGAAGTCGTCGAGGTCGAATTTGACCACGCCGCCATCCGGCCCACGGATTTCCTTGGCTTCGAGGTCTACCGACACCGTGGCATTGGAGCCGCGCGAGGCGTCGTCCATCAGCTTCTCGAGATCCTCGGGGCTGACGGTGATCGGCAGGATGCCGTTCTTGAAGCAGTTGTTGTAGAAAATGTCGGCGAACGAGGTCGAGATGACGCAGCGAATACCGAAGTCGAGCAGCGCCCACGGCGCATGCTCTCGGCTGGAGCCGCAGCCGAAATTGTCGCCGGCGACCAGGATCTGCGCCTTGCGGTAGGCCGGCTTGTTGAGCACGAAATCCGGGTTTTCCGAACCGTCGTCCTTGTAGCGCATTTCGGCGAACAGGCCGGTGCCGAGCCCGGTGCGCTTGATCGTCTTGAGATAATCCTTGGGGATGATCATGTCGGTGTCGACATTGACGATCGGCATCGGAGCGGCGACGCCGGTGAGCTTGGTGAATTTTTCCATGGCTTTTGCCCGTGTTTTCGTTGCGGGGGAATTTGCTGAGGCCCGGTTTACACAAAGCCGGCGGCAAATAAAAGGCAACTGTTCGTGCATGGTGGCACAAGCCAGCCCGATGGTGCAATCTGGCGGCCATGGCAGAAAACGCACACGTCCTCTACGAAAGAGAACCCGCGCTCGACATCGCCGAATTCCGTCGCGTGCTGGTCGAATCCGGCCTCGGCGAAACACGGCCGATCGATGATGAAGCGCGGCTGCGGGCGATGCTGTCGGGCGCCAATCTGGTGCTGACCGCGCGCCTTGATATTCAGGGCAAGCCGCTGATCGGCGTCATCAGGGCGATCACCGACTTCTCCTGGGTCTGCTACATCTCCGAACTCGCCGTTTCCCGATCGGCACAGGGGCTCGGCATCGGCAAGGGCCTGATGGACGAGGCGCGCCGGCAGCTTGGACCATCGGTCGCCATCAACCTGATCTCCATGCCCGATGCCGTAGGCTTCTACGAACGTATCGGCATGAAGCGCATGGCCGACGCCTTCTGGTTCGACCGCAAGGGCTGAGGCTCGCTGGAAATACTGTTCCGCAACCGTGGCGATCCTTCGCGCCAGCGTCAAAAAGGACATTCCCTTTGCCCGCTCAAATCACATTCAATTCCCGGAACGCCCTTCCCTCCGCCACCCGCTCATACCCGAACGCCGAGCAATCCACCGTGCGATAACCGCCATGCACGATCAGCTCGGCCAGCGCTTTGCCCACTGCTGGCGCCTGCTGCAGGCCGTGGCCGGAAAAGCCGTTGGCGAACAGGAAATTGCCGACGTCGGGATGCGGACCGATCACCGCGTTCTGGTCGAGCGTGTTGTAGTCGTAGTGGCCGGCCCAGGCACGGGTCGGCTTGATCGCCTCGAAGGCGGGAATACGGGTCGCCAGCACCGGCCAGATCACCTCTTCGAACAGTGGCCAGTCTACCTCGAAGTCGCCGGGATCGGGTGCGCAGTCGCCTTCCTCCGGTTCGGCGCCGCCGGTGAGGTAGACCGAGCCTTCCGGACGGACATAGATGCCGGAGGGATCGACCAGCAGCGGCATGTCGGCATATTTCTCGCGCGCCTCGAAGACGAAGACATTGCGCTTGCGCGGCTCGACCGGCAGCTCGAGCCCGGCCATGGCAGCCACCTTGCCGGCGTTAGGGCCGGCGGCGTTGACGACGATGCCAGCCTCCAGCGTCTCGCCATTGCCCAGGCTCACTCCCGTGACGCGGTTGCCATCGCGCGCGATGCCGGTGACATCTGCGGCGATGAAATCGACTTTCTTCTGCCGCAGCGCCTTGCGGAACAGCGTCAGCATCGCATGCGCGTCGAACCAGCCTTCGCCGGTGCGGCCATAGGCGCCGGCTGAAATGCCCTCGGTCGACAGCCATGGGAACCGGCGCACCAGCTGATCCGCGTCCTCCAGCACAATGTCGGCGCCCTCGGCGATCTGCGCCTGGTGATTGCTCCTCAGGATCGGCAAGCCGTCCTCGCCGGCAAGGATGAGGTAGCCGCCCTCGCGAAAGCCGATATCGGCGTCATCCCCGAACTCTTCCTTCAGCCGCCGGAACAGCTTCAGCGTGAACTGCGACAGGCGGATGTTTTCCGGGATCGAGAATTGCTGGCGGATCGAGGCCATGGACAGCGTCGTTGCCGCATGCGCGAATTGCGGATCACGCTCGATCAGCGCGATCGTGCCGGAAAACCCTTGCTCACGCAGGTAATAGGCGACCGAGGAGCCGACGATGGCTCCGCCGATGATGACGATGTCGTAGCGCATGTTCTCTCCGATCCGGCCGATAGTGTCCTTCATGCCACCGGCAGAATGACCTCGAAGCGCGTGCCGCGCTCGCTGTCAACCAGCGCGATCATACCATCATGCGCTTTCAGGAGGGCCAGCACGATGCCGAGGCCCATGCCGGTGCCGCCCTGTTCGCGCCGCGTGGTGAAGAACGGCTCGAAAATGCGCGCCCGGTTGCTCGGCGAAATGCCGGCACCGTCGTCGCTGACCAGGATGCTCGCCTTGCCGCCGGCGCTCGTAGCGGAGACAGAAACCTGCATCGCGCCATGCCTGGCCGAATTGTCGATGAGATTGGCCAGCACGATAGCCGCGTTCTCGGCCGATATGCGCAATCTGATGTCGCCGCCGGCCCCGATGCTAACCGCGAGCCTGTTGTCGACGGGCAGCAGCGACAGTGCCGCACCGAGCGATGTGCTTTCGCCGCTCGGCGCCAGGTTTTCGGCGCGTGCCAGGTCGAGCAGGCGCCGCACCAGCAGATTGAGCCGCCCCGCATCGGTGACGATATTGTTGGAGAAACGCCGCCGCTCCGCATCGTCCATCGCGCCACCGGAATCGCGCAGCAATTCGGCCGCGCCCTGGATCGCCGTCAGCGGCGATTTGAGCTCATGCGAGACATGTGTGGCGAAAGTCTGGACCGAGTCCGAGCGCGCCTGAAGCTTCTCGGCCATGTCGAGGAAGGCGGCGGACAGCTCCGCCATCTCTCGCGTGCCGTGGTGGTCGAGCGGCCGGATCGCCGTGCGGTCGCCGGCGGCGATGCGCTCGGTGCGGTCGATCAGCGCATAGATCGGCCGGCTGACGGTGCGCAGGAAGATGAGACCGATGAGCAGCGTGCCGCCGAGAATGGCGATCGCCGCCAACGTCACCTTGCCACGTTCGCCATAGAGATGCTTGATGATGTTGTTGGGCGTCCGCGACACATAGACGACGCCGGCGACCTGGCCGTCGACAGCGACCGGCAGGGCGACGAAGACACGCACCTTGGTGCCGCGGCTGACCGAATAGAGCGGTGGCGTCGGCTGGTCGGGAATGCGCAGCCTGAGCGCGCTGGCATAGTGGCCGGCAAGTGCTGTGCGCACCTCTTCGACCGCACTGAGCGACTGGCCGACCTCGCCGCGCCCGGCAATGACGACGCCCCGGGGGTCGAGCAGCCGGAAGCCGGCCAACGTGGTTTTCTGGGTGGCGTCGAGGATGCCGGACACGCGCGCGCCGATCACCGCGAAGGCGGGATCGACGATCACCGGCATCGCCGCCGGCCGGGTCGGCAGGACATAATCCGAGGCAAGATCGAGCTGCGGTTCGATTGGCCTGTAGAGCGGGTCCGGATTGACGCTGCGGCTTGAATCCCCACTTGGCTCCGGCATCGGCGCACCGAGCTTTTCCGGTGGGATGCCGGCGTCACGTACATCCCGCGCATAGATGGCGGCGATGGCAGCGCCTTGCGCGATCAGCTCCGCCTCGGTCTGGCGGATCAGCTGGTTCTCGTAGAGGCGGAAGAAGAACAGGCCGACCAGTGGCAAGGCCATCACCATGATCAGGATGGCGACGACGACCGTGGCAAGCCGTGGCCGCCATTTGCGGCCGATCCATTTGCTGGAGGCCGTCAGCCGCATCGGCCAAGTCGGAAGCCGACGCCATGCACCGTCTCGATGACATTTGGGCAACCCACAGCTGCCAGTTTGGCGCGGATGTTGCGGATGTGGCTGTCGACGGTGCGGCCGGCGACGTGGATGTTTGCGGCATAGGCGCTGGCCGTCACCGCGTCGCGGTCGAGCACATGCGCCGGCCGCGCCAGGAACCCCTTCAGGATCGAGAACTCTATTCCTGTCAACGATAACGGCTTGCCGTCGAAGCTGGCGGTATGGCTGGCCGGCGCCAGAGCCAGTTTGCCATGCGAAAACTGCCTGTCGTCGGCCGGTTCGGGCGCCGCCGGGCGGGCGCGCCGCAGGATGACGTTGACGCGGGCAACCAGCTCGCGCGGGCTGAATGGTTTCGTCACATAGTCGTCGCCGCCCATTTCGAGCCCGAGGATGCGGTCGATCTCCTCGTCGCGCGCAGAGAGGAACAGCACCGGCACATCGGATATGTGCCGCAGCCGCCGGCAGACCTCCAGCCCGTCCATTTCCGGCATGCCGATATCGAGCACGACGAGGTCCGGTGCCCGGCGGCCGATTGCCTGCAAGGCGGCGGCACCGTCGGCCACCCCTGTCGTTTTCATGCCGGCCTTCTCCAAGGCAAAGCAGATCACCTCGCGGATGTGCGGGTCATCGTCGGCGACGAGGATGTGATACGGCATGGATCAGCGGCCCGGCATGGAAGGTTCGATAGCGGAGGGAATCACGAACGGCTCCTTGGTGTCGAGATATCGAAGCAGCCGCCAGTCGCGAAAGCTCCAGGCCCGCCAGTTCTGCTGGATAGTTCGATACCAGATTTCGTCGCTGCCGCGCACGCCGGCCAGTTCGCGGACAGTGCCGGCGGCTGTCGTCTTGCCCTGGTGCTCGAGGAAGCGATCAAGCGCGGGAAACGCGCCCGGACCGAGCGAGTGAAGATACCAGGCGTCTAGGGGAATGCCCTGGCCGGTCATTTCGAGGGAATGGTCGACATTGTAATTGGCGATCGTTGCTGCGAAATTGATGAAACAGCCGGCATAAAGCGTCAGGGATAACGTCAGAAGATTGGCGGACAGCAGCCATTCGTTGGATTTTCTAAGCGCGATGCGGGCAATGATCAGGGCAAGGCCTGCTGCCACCAGCCCCATCCAGACAAAGGCGGCGACGCGCCAGTAGGTCAATGCATAGATGCCGATATAGAGGTCGAGCCGCAGGATCGACGAGATGACCAGCATGATGTTCTGCGCCACCCAGACATAGACCAGCCGGCGGATCAGCGGATCGGCCGAGGTTTCGCTGCCGGGTCGCAGCGCTGCCAGCACGAAGCCGGCGGCAAGCAGTGCCGTGACGATCAAGGGATAGGCGCCACGATGCGCGTAGGAGGCGTAGCTCAGCCCATCGGGAAGCGCTGCCCCGCCCCACAGATAGGCGGCGTCGAGCGCCGTCTGCAGCGCAAACAGGATGTTGAAGACGATCAGGGCGCGCAGGATGGCGGCCTTGCCGAACAGGATGTCTTCGATGGTGGTGGCGGTTTTGCCGGCTTGAGCGCCGACCGCCGGCAACGCGCGCGGGATGCGGCGAACCAGGCGCGGTCGCAGAAAAGCCCAGACAGCGGCGAGCACGAACAGCCAGAAGGCAATCCGCGCCAGCTGGATAAGATCGAGCAGCCTCACGAGATCGATCAGCGACAGCCAATAGTCGATGACCGGATTGGCGGCACCGAACAGCGCCAGGAAGACCGCGCCCAGCGTCAGCGGCATCACCCAGACGGCGATCGCCGCCAGCCGGATGCGACGCCCACCGAACCGCCGCGCCGTCCTGCGCCAGCGGATGAAATCAATGACGAAGCGGAACGGCGCCGCCAGCCCGAACAGCACGATCTGCCCGGCAATGCGGGCGATGCTGTGCCGCAGCCGGCCGCTCAACGAAAGCGCGAAGACGGTCAGCGCCGCCAGCGCGATCGAGACCGACAGGGTGCTGACATTTTCAGCCAGCGGCAGCAGCGCGACAAGCATGGCGATGGGCTTGAGCCAGACCCGGCCGTCGTTGAAGGCGGCCGGGTGCACAGCGACGACCGCCGCGGCAATCAGCAGGGCGAACAGGAAAACCGTGATCCCGGCGGGCTGGCCATAGAACAGAAAATCCGCGAGCGCTGCCAGCAGGATGGCGACACCGAAACGGCTGCAATAGCTCGGCGCGGCGGAGAACAACGCTGTCATGACCTGGCTTTCCTGATGGCTTCCAGCCGAACCGTTGGCGGGCTTCTGCGGACAAACGGAATGAGGGTTGCGACGGGACACGCGCGCGGCGGATCGGCCAGCCACCAGCCCTCGCTACGCAGTCGGTGAGGCAGGGACCAACGGGGCTTTGCTCGCTTGTGCATGCCGCTTGTCTCGCAAGCGGGCGGGGAAACGGCAGGGCGGATCCGAGGAGGTTTTCCGCAGGCCCGTGCAGTTTTCGTGCAGGGGTAAACGCTACCAATCTCCCCCCTCGAGGGGGGAGATTGGCAGCTTCATGCCCGAGCTTGCCTCACCCGCCCACAAGCGGCATAGATCATCCATGGAAACCTATCGCCTGCGCCGCTCCGTGCTCTACATCCCGGCCTCCAGCGACAAGGCCTTGGCCAAGATCGCGCAGCTTGCCTGCGATGCCATCATCATCGACCTGGAAGACGCCGTCGCTCCGGCCGACAAGATCGCCGCCCGCGAAAAACTGGCCGGCATTTTCGCCGGCCATTCCGAGAGACGCTGCGAGATGATCGTGCGCATCAATGCGATATCAGGCGAATGGGGCGCCGACGACCTGCTGGCGGCCGCAAGCTGCGAACCCGACGGCATCCTTCTGCCCAAGGTCGACACGCCGCGCGACCTGCTCGAGGCCGGCGACGTGCTCGACGATAATTTCGCTCCCCACAGCGTGAAACTATGGGCGATGATCGAGACGCCCAAGGCGCTGCTCAACATCGGCGCCATCGCCGAACTTGGCCGCGATCCGGCCTCGCGGCTCAATTGTTTCGTTGCCGGAACGAATGATCTGGTCAAGGAGACCGGCATTCTGGCGACGCCTGACAGGCGCTACCTCGTGCCATGGCTGATGCAGATGGTGCTGGCCGCACGCGCCGGCGGCATCGACATGCTCGACGGCGTCTCCAACGATTTTCGCGACCTCGACGCTTTCGCCCATGAATGCGCGGAAGCCGCGGCCATGGGGTTCGACGGCAAGAGCCTCATCCACCCGGCCCAGATCGAAGCCGCCAACCGCGCCTTCGTGCCGTCCACGGAAGCGGTGGCCGAGGCACGCTCGGTGAAGGAAGCCTTCGCGCTCGCCGAGAATGCCGGCAAGGGCGTGATCGCGCTGAACGGCAGGATGGTCGAGCGGCTGCATCTGGCGCAGGCCGAAAAACTGCTGGCGAAGGCAGCCGCCATCGGGTCATAAATGCTCGATGGATGCGAGCGGGCTACAGCTACTCACGACAGGAATTGAACAATGAAACTCTACCGCTTTCTGTCCGCTCCGGACGATGCCAGCTTCTGCCACAAGGTGACAGCGGCGCTGAACAAGGGCTGGCATCTGTTCGGCTCGCCGACCTATGCCTACGACAAGAAGGCCAAAGCGATGCGTTGCGGCCAGGCCGTGGTCAAGGATATCGACGGTCAGGAATACGGGCCCGATACCAAGCTGAGTGACTGGTAGATTTGAAAAGCTCCGACGCAGGGTGTGTTGAGATTCAGGTCAGGCCGAGTCGAAAATGGTGGTTTCCGAGAACCGGAGCGGAGCGTACTTTTGGGTACGTGAGCACAGTTCTACCGCGACGCGGTAGAGCGGGGAAGCGCAGGAAGCCATCATTTGCAGGCCGGCATCACCTGAATATCAGCGCACCCTACTCCGCCGCCTCTTCGATCTTCTCCATATCTTCGTCCGACAGGCCGAAATGGTGGCCGATCTCGTGGATCAGCACGTGGGTGACGATGTCGCCCAGCGTCTCTTCGTTCTCGGACCAGTAATCGAGGATGGCGCGGCGGTAGAGCGTGATGCGGTTCGGGCCTTCCCCGGTCTGCGGGTTCCAGCGCTCGGCGATGCCGCGTCCCTCGAACAGGCCGAGCAGGTCGAATGGCGTTTCCAGCGACAGATCGTCCATGATTTCGTCGGTCGGGAATTCGGCGATCTGGATGACGATCTCGCCGGTCAGCTTGCGAAAATCCTCCGGCAGATGGGCGTACGCCTCCAGCGCCAGGAACTCCATTTCGTCCATCGAGGGCGAGAGTTCGTCGTGCCAGGTGCGGGTCTTGTAGATGCGGGCCATGCTTTGTCCTTTGATCCCGGCATATAGGCTTTCGCACCGGAATCGGCAAATGAACGGGCCGATGCGCCTGCGCCATCCCTGCAGAGAGGAATAAATTCCCCATGACTCTGCTTGACTCTTGGGATGCGCTCTGGAATCTATAGGAACATAACAGGAACAATTGTGAGTGGAAGCTGACCGTCATGGCGATGACCGCCGTGGCGCGGGAGACTGTTTTTGCCCTGCGCCGCCAGATCGCGAAAATCGAGGGAACGCTGCCCGAGCGCTTGGCTGCGCCGGCAGCCGCACCCTTTGATGCTGACGTCAACACTGATCTCACAATCGTCCGGCGTGGCATTGCCGCGGCGTTGCCGGATGCGTTCCTGCCTATCGGCGTCGGGCGCCTCGATGCCGCCCTGAGCGGCGGGCTGCCGAAGGCCGCCCTGAGCGAAATCCATGGGCTTGAAACCCGCGATGCCGGGGCCGTCGCCGGCTTCGCTTTGTCGCTCACCAGCCTGATCCTCAAGCAAACGCCGGGGCTGCCGGTGCTGTGGATCGGCACATCGGAGATTTTTCGCGAGGCCGGCTTTCCCTATGCCAGGGGGCTTCACGCCTCGTTCGGCATCGAGCCGGAGCAATTGCTGTTTTCCGAGGCGCCAAGGCTCGTCGATGCGCTGTGGGTCGCCGAGGAGGCGGCCCGGATGACGGCGCTCGCCGCCGTCATCCTGGAAATCCGCGGCAATCCGCAGCGGCTTGACCTGACCGCGACACGCCGGCTGCATGCAAGGGCGCAAGCGGCCGGCCGGCCGGTGTTCCTGCTGCGGCAGGCGGCTGGGCCCGAACCGACGGCGGCACCCGTCCGCCTCATCGTCGCCTCGGCGCCGGCGGTGCCGCGCGACACCATCGCCGGGCCGCTGGCCGGCTCGATCGGCCGCCCGGCCTTCACCCTCACCATCGGCAAGAGCCGCACGGCCCTGCCTGGACAATTCACACTGGAGTGGAACCCCGATGAACGCGCATTCGACGAAAGAGCGGGCGACGAAAGAGCGGGCGAGGCAAGAGACCGGGCAAAGAATCCTGTCCCTGTGGTTTCCCTATCTGGCGGCGGAAAGGATCCTGCGCCAGCGTCTGGGGCGGTCCTGGCGTTCCCGGTCGTCGGATCACCCATCTCACCCGCCGCTCGTGATCAGCCATCGCGACCGCAACGCACAGCGCATCTCGGCCCTCGACGAGCGGGCTGAGGCGCTGCACCTGAAGCGCGACATGGGCATCGCCGATGCGCGCGCCATGCATCCGTCGATCGACGTCGTCGAGGCCGATCCGGAAGCCGATCGCCGCCTGCTCGAAGGCCTCGCCGACTGGTGCGACCGCTACACCCCGCTGGTGGCGCTGGACGGGGCAGACGGCCTGTTTCTCGACGTCACCGGCTGCACCCATCTGTTCGGCGGCGAGCGCGCCATGCTGGACGACATCCTGTCGCGCTTCTTCCATCAGGGTTTCGATGTCCGCGCCGGGCTTGCCGCGACGCCGGGTGCGGCCTGGGCGGCGGCACGCTTTTGCGGCGACCGCATCGTTGTGTCAGGCGAGGAGGAGGCGCTGCTGGCGCCCCTGCCGCTGGCCGCGCTGCGCATAGAACCTTCGACCCGCACCAGCCTGGAAAGTGTGGGCCTGCGCACGGCGGGCGCCGTCATGGCGGCACCGCGCGCGCCGCTCGCCCGCCGCTTCGGCGCCCTGCTGCTCCTGCGCCTCGACCAGGCGCTTGGCCGGCTCGACGAGGCGGTGTCGCCGCGCCTGCCCGTCGCGCCGCTTTCGGTCGAACGCCACCTCGCCGAACCCGTCACACTGACCGAGGACATCGAACGGCTGGTGGGCATGCTGGCGGCGACCTTGAAGACCGACCTCGAGCGCCGCGGCGAGGGCGCCCGGACGCTGGCGCTGCTGCTCTTTCGCGTCGACGGCGCCGTCAGCCGCATCGCGCTCGGTACCTCGCGGCCGATGCGCGAACCCATGCTGATCCAGAAACTGTTCCATGAAAGGCTGGCCGCGCTCGAACAGGATATCGATGCCGGCTATGGTTTCGATCTGGTGCGGCTCTCGGTGTTGGCATCAGCCACCTTCGACATGCAGCAGGCCGATCTTGCCGGCGAGGTGACCGACGACGGCGCCGATATCGCGCTGTTCGCCGACCGCATCCGCGCCCGGCTCGGCGATGGCGCGGTTCTCCGGCCGGTCGCGGTCGAAAGCCATCTGCCGGAGCGTGCCGTCGCCACCATCCCCTTCACCGACGCGCCGTGCCGGACCACGCCGCCGAAGAAGCCGGACAGGCTGCAGGCACCAAAAACCATATTTCCGCCGGAACGACCGATCCGGCTGTTCCGCTCGCCCGAACCCATCGATGTGCCGGCCACCGAAATGCCGGAAGGACCGCCGCTGAACTTCCGCTGGCGGCGCGCGCTCTACCGGGTCAAGCGCGCCGAGGGGCCGGAACGCATCGCCGCCGAATGGTGGCGGGAAGCGCCAAGCGACGAGGCGGCATCGACGCGCGACTATTTCCGCATCGAGGATGCCGACGGCCGCCGCTACTGGCTCTACCGGCAAGGCCTCTACGGCGGCGCCTCGCAAGTCCCGCCGCGCTGGTTCCTGCATGGAGTCTTCGCATGAACGCGCTGACCGTCATTCCCTATGCCGAGTTCGGCATCCAGTCGAATTTCTCCTTCCTGCGCGGCGCCTCCAAGCCGGAGGAGCTGGTGGTCGCGGCCAAGCTCCTGGGCTTCTCGGCGATCGGACTTGCCGACCGCAACACCGTGGCCGGCGTGGTGCGCGCCTGGCAGCAGGCCAAGGTCGAAAAACTCTCCTATCACCCCGGCTGCCGGCTGGTTTTTGACGACGGCACGCCGGACATCCTCGCCTATCCCCAGGACCGCAAGGGTTGGGGGCACCTCTGCCGCATGCTGACGCAAGCCAATCTGCGCGACGAGAACGAAAAAGGCGCCACCCTTCTCCAGCGCGGCGACCTGCTCGAATGGGGTGACCTGATGTCGCTGACGGTCCTGCCCGGTCTGTCGACGGGGGCGCAAGACAGTCTTGCCTTGCTTGGTGAGCTCAAGGGCCGTTTCGGCAGGAACCTGCGGCTTGGCGTTTCGCCCGACTACGACGGCAATGACCGTTTCCGGATCGAGCAGGCGGCAGCACTTGCCGAGAGCGCCGGCATTCCGCTGATGGCGACCAACGACGTTCTTTATCACACCGCCGAACGGCGCCCGTTGCAGGACGTGCTGACCGCGATCCGCCTCAACACGCCCGTTGCCGAGGTCGGGCTGCAACTCTCCGCCAATGCCGAGCGCCATCTGAAGCCGCCGATGGAGATGGGCCGCCTGTTCCGCCGGCACCCGCAGGCGCTGGCCGAGACGCTGCGGTTTGCGCAAGAGCTGACTTTTTCGCTTGGCGACCTCCAGTACAATTACCCCGACGAGCCGACGGAATCGGGTCTTGGTCCACAGGCTGAGCTGGCGCGACTGGCGCGGGAGGGAGCGGCGAACCGCTATCCGGCTGGTGTGCCGGATTCCGTGATCAAGCGCATCGAGGAAGAGCTCGCTTTGATCGAACGCCTCAACTATGCCCGCTATTTCCTGACTGTCTACGACATCGTCAAGTTCGCGCGCAGCAAGGATATTCTCTGCCAGGGACGTGGATCAGCCGCCAATTCGGTCGTCTGCTTCTGCATCGGCATCACCGAAGTGGGGCCGGAAAAAATCGATTCGCTCTTCGAGCGCTTCATTTCCGAGGAGAGAAACGAGCCGCCGGATATCGACGTCGATTTCGAGCACGAAAAGCGCGAAACCGTAATCCAGTACATCTACGAGAAATACAGCGGCAAGCGCACGGCACTTGCGGCCGCCGTCATCAGCTATCGCGGCCGTTCGGCGCTGCGCGAAGTGTCGAAGGCGATGGGCCTGTCCGAGGATGTCAGGGCATCGCTTTCCGGCTCGATCTGGGGTTGGTCGACATCGGAGCTTGGCGAGAAGGAAGCCCGCGCCGGCGGCCTCGACCGCACCGACCCGGTGTCGAGGCACGTGATGGAGCGTGCCAATGAGATCATGGGCTTCCCCCGCCATCTCTCCCAGCATGTCGGCGGCTTCGTCATCACCAGGGACCGGCTCGACGAGATTGTGCCTATCGTCAAGACGGCGATGGACGAGCGCAAGATGGTCGAATGGGACAAGGACGATCTCGACGCGGTGAAGATCTTGAAAGTCGACGTGCTGGCGCTCGGCATGCTGACCTGCCTGCAACGCGCCTTCACCTTGCTCACGGATCACTATCCTAATGCGCGGGATGAGTATGGGCAGCCCTATGTGTTGGCCACCCTGCCGCCGGAGGACAGGCAGGTCTACAAGATGATCTGCCGCGCCGACACGCTCGGCGTCTTCCAGATCGAATCGCGGGCGCAGATGTCGATGCTGCCGCGTCTCAAGCCAGACAATTTTTACGATCTCGTCATCGAGGTGGCGATCGTGCGCCCGGGCCCGATCCAGGGCGACATGGTCCATCCCTATCTGCGCCGCCGGCAAGGCAAGGAACAGGCCGAGTATCAAAAGCCGGAGCTGGAAGCGATCCTCAAGAAAACGCTTGGCGTACCGCTGTTCCAGGAACAGGCGATGAATATCGCCATCGTCGCCGGCGGTTTCAAACCGGGCGAAGCCGATGAACTGCGCCGCGCCATGGCCACCTTCAAGCGCACCGGCACCATCGGCAATTACCGCGACCGTATGATCAATGGCATGGTCGGCAAGGGCTACACGAAGGACTTCGCCGAGCGCTGCTTCAAGCAGATCGAGGGCTTTGGCGAATACGGCTTTCCTGAAAGCCATGCTGCTTCCTTCGCCCTGCTCGTCTATGCCTCCTGCTGGTTCAAGACCTTCTATCCCGACGTGTTCTGCGCCGCGATCCTGAATTCGCAGCCGATGGGGTTTTACCAGCCGGCCCAACTCGTGCGAGACGCAAGCGACCATGGCGTCGACATCCGCGACGTCGACGTCAATTTTTCGGTGTGGGATTGTACGTTGGAAAAGGCGCCATTCGATCCGGCCCGCATCCTGCCACGCCATGCCGAAATGCGCGGCGTCATCGAGACGAAGCATGCCGTCCGGCTCGGCTTCAGGCAGATCAAGGGCCTGTCGAAGGAGCACATGGAAGCTTTCGTCGAGCGGCGCGGCTCAGGCTATGTATCCGTCAGGGATGTCTGGCTGCGCTCCGGCCTCGATGTCGGCGAGATCGAAAAACTGGCGCAGGCCGATGCCTTCCGCTCGCTCGGTCTTGACCGTCGCGAAGCCCTGTGGGCGGTGCGCGCGCTCGACGGCAAAAGCGCCGCCGAAAGGCTGCCGCTGTTCGACCAGCCGGCGCTTCGCCTGCGCGAGCTGGAACCGGAGACGAGGCTGCCGAAAATGCCGCTCGGCGAGCATGTCATCCACGATTACCGCGCGCTCGGCCTGTCGCTGAAGGCGCATCCGGTCGCCTTCCTGCGCGAGCGGCTCGACCGCGCCGGCGTCATCCCCAATGCGAATCTTCCTTCCGTGCGCGATGGCAGGCGCATCTCGGTCGCCGGCCTCGTGCTGGTGCGGCAGCGCCCCGGCAAGGGCAATGCGATCTTCCTGACGCTGGAGGACGACAAGGCGGTGGCCAACATCATCTTCTGGCAAAGAACCTTCGACCGCTATCGGCCTATCGTCATGGGGGCCCGGTTCGTCAAGGTAACCGGGAAATTGCAGTCGGAATCGGGTGTGGTCCACATCGTTGCCGAGAAGATCGAGGATCTGACGCCCTGGCTGACCGTGCTCCTGGAGAAGGTCAGCGAGGCCGCACCAGCGGTTCCTCCGAGAGACCTCGCCAAGGACGGTTCGGATCGCTCCAGCCCCGCCAAACAAAGCGCGCCGATCCGGCAGGATCTCGCAACGCTGTCGGAAGAAGCGGAACAGGTCATGCCCAAGGGGCGGAATTTTCAGTAGGCAAGGCCATGCCAAGAACGGAACGAAAGCGGACGTCGGCGATCCTTCGCGCCCCCTCTGTCCTGCCGGCCTATTGGGTACAAGAAACGTGCCCCTCAGCCCGGCCCACCCAAACGTGGCGGTGGCGGGGCCAGCACATCCTCCACCGAAAGCGTCCGCGCCTCGGAAGGCAGCATGATCGGGATGCCGTCACGCACCGGATAGGCAATCTTGGCGACCCGGGAAATCAGTTCGCCGCGCTCCGGATCCCAGGCCAGCGGCCCCTTGGTCAGTGGGCAGGCCAAGAGTTCCAGCAGCTTGGGGTCGACCTTCTTCCCGTCACGTCCGTCCGCCATCGCGCCCTCTTACTGCAAACTCGACCCAAAATCCTCATTCTCGCGCGCCAGCGCCATTTCGGTGATGGCGATCAGCGTCTCGGCCCGGGTCTTCAAATCCGCCGCTTCGAGCAGCGCCTGTTTCTCGGCTGGCCCGTAGGGCGCCATCATCGACAACGCATTGACCAGCATGGCATTTTCGGCCCGGCTGACGCTTTCCCAGTCGGCCTCGAGGTCGTTGGCCTGCAGATAGGCGCGAAATGCCTTGAGCAGCGATGGCCGGTCGATCTCGTTGCCCGCCTGGTCCTCATCGAGATCGGCAAGGAAAGGCGAGGGCTTGCACTGGCGAAACGGCGTCTTGACCGTCAATTCGTGGGCGATGCGGAACCGGCACACGCCCTGCAGCGAAATCAGGTAACGGCCGTCGCCGCTCTCGGAAAAGGCGATGATGCGCCCGGTGCAACCGACATTGCAGAGTTCCGGCTCGCCGTCGTCGCGCAAGGCGCCGTCGAGACTGGGCTGGATGACGCCGATGAGCCGCGAGCCGGCGATCGCCTCGTCCACCATCTGCAGATAGCGCGGCTCGAAGATGTTGAGCGGCATGCGGCCTCCCGGCAGCAAAAGCGCCCCCTCGAGCGGAAAGATAGGGATCGTCGACGGCAAATCCTTGGCGAGCCGGTAATGCGCGTTTCCCGCTTGCACCTCATTCCTCCGATCGCGCCATCAAGAAGCGCGTGAGTTCTTGGCCCTAATCTGGCGCAATCATCGCCGACGCCAAGCCCGTGCGGCAAAACAACCGGCAGCCGGCTCAGGAAAACAGCAGCGCCGACAATTTGCGGCGCGCTGCCAGCGTCGCCTCGTCGGTCATGCCCCAGGCCTCGAACAGCTGCAGCAATTGCGTCCTGGCGCCATCCTCGTTCCAGGCCCGGTCGGCCTTGATGATGGCCAGCAGATTGTCGGCTGCGGCCGTACGGTCGCCGTTGGCGTTCTGGATCATGGCCAGATCGAAACGCGCCTGGTGATCTCCGGGATTTTCCGCAAGGCGCCGCTCGAATTCGGCTGGATTGCCGAGAGCCGCCGCCTGCGCCGCAACCGCCATCCTGGCGCGCAGGGCTGCCAGTGACGGCGCATCCTTCTTGGCCTCCGGGGCTGTTGCCAAAAGCGCCTCGGCGCCTTCCGTGTCGCCGGCCTCGAACAGCAGCTCTCCCAGTCCGGCGATCGCCTCGATCGTCTCCGGCGCCTGCGCCAGGATGGCGTCATAAATATCGGCCGCGGTCTGCATGTCGCCGGCGTCGCGCGCCTCGGTCGCCGCAGCCAGAGCTTCGGCCACCGGCGGCGCGCCATTGCCCTTGCCGCCGACCTTGGTGATAAATTCGTTGATCTGGCTCTCCGGGATGGCGCCCATGAAGCCATCGACCGGCTGGCCGTCCTTGAAGGCGATGACCGCCGGGATCGACTGGATGCCGAGCTGGCCGGCGATCGACGGATGGTCGTCGATGTTCATCTTGACCAGCTTGACCCTGCCGCCGGCGGCCTTGACCGCCTTCTCCAGCTGCGGCGTCAGTTGCTTGCAAGGTCCGCACCAGGGCGCCCAGAAATCGACCAGCACCGGCTGGCGGCGCGATTCCTGGATGACATCGGCGGCAAAGGCAGCCGTCGTCGTGTCCTTGATCACATCGGCGGGAGCGGCGGGCGTATCGCCAAGCGCGACTTTCGCCGGCGCCGGCGCGGTTCCACCATACTGCACCGAGGTGGTGTACTGGCCGCCATTGCCGCCAAAGGGGCCGCCGAACGGATTGTTGTCGCTCATCTCTTTACCCTTCCGTGGCGCCGCCGGCCGGCGGCCAGGCGCCCTATGCTTCAGACCATCGGTTTTAAGCCATCCATGTGGCGATCACGCGGAGACTTTCAAGATAGCAGCATCGTGCCCGGTTGCCTCGACGAATCTGATCAGGTCGCTCGCTGCGATCGATGTCGTCGCCTCATTGGTCAGCGGATGCCCATTGATCACCGCATGCTCCATCAAATCCTTGTCGAGCACGAGCTTGACCCTGTTTGCCGTGTCGTTGATGATGCCAAAGACCGTGACGGCGCCCGGCGTGACGCCGAGCAGCTCCATCAGCATCTCCGGTTTGCCGAAAGAAACCCGGCTGGCGGCGCCGATCACTTGGTGGATCTGCTTCAGGTCGACGACCGCGTCCTCGCCGACGGTGACCAGAAAGAAATTGTCCTTCTTGTCCTTCAGGAACAGGTTTTTCGTGTGCCCGCCGGCGATCTCGCCGCGCAGCGCCTGCGAATCGGCGACGGTATAGAGCGGTGGATGGCGCTTGGTCGAGGTAGCAATGCCCAGCTCGGCAAGAAAGGCAAAAAGTTCGGCTTCGGTCTTCGGCATCGGTTTCGTCTTCGTCCCGTTTGTGAGCCCATGCCGTTTACGGCCAATGGGGCGGCCGACACAAGACCGTCATGCGACATCACGGTGAGCGGCACCCGCCCTTTGCGGTGGCGCCCCCGCCGCGTGCCACTCGCGCGCCCGCCGGCGGCTTGCCGGCCTCGCTTGCCGGGTCGTAAAAAAGCCTGCGATTTCCCTGTTGCAATCGCCGCGCTCTTCAGCCATATAGGCCCGGCTTGCGGCCAAGACGCCGTGCGAGCGGGTGTAGCTCAGGGGTAGAGCACAACCTTGCCAAGGTTGGGGTCGAGCGTTCGAATCGCTTCACCCGCTCCAGTTTCCTCTAAGGAAATCAAGCATCGAAAAGCCGCGGTCGCCCGCGGCTTTTTCGTTTTTGGACATTGTCGAACTGGGAGCTTGGGCCGAACTGCGCTTCGTCCATCCGCCTCTCATGTCACATAAAATTACAGCCAGGAACGCTTCCCGCCTCGCCTCGTTAGCCCTCCATCACCTAGCGATGGAGAAAAACCAATGCAGGATATTTCCGGTAAGCGCGTCGCTATCCTTGCGACAAACGGGTTCGAACAATCCGAGCTTGAAGTTCCGCTCAAAAAATTACGCGAGGCGGGCGCCGAGGTCGATGTCGTGTCGCTCGCAAGCGGCAAGATCAAAGGCTGGGACCTCAAGGACTGGGGTCGGGAGATTCCTGTCGACAAGACGTTGGATGAGGCGCGGTCGGACGACTATGACGCGATCGTCCTGCCCGGCGGGGTTATCAATCCGGATCTGCTGCGCGTCGAGCGAAAGGCCCTGGACTTCATCGAATCGTTCTGGTCGGCCAAGAAGGTCGTCGGCGCGATCTGCCATGCGCCCTGGCTTCTCGCCAAGACCGGCATCGTAAGGGGTCGCCGGGTCACGTCTTACAAATCGATCAAGACCGATGTGATCAACGCCGGCGGTCTGTGGGAGGACACCGAAGTCGTCACCGACCAGGGGCTCGTCAGCAGTCGCAATCCCGGCGATCTCGACGCGTTCTGCGACAAGCTCGCCGAGGAGATCAGGGAAGGGCGGCACGACAGAAGGGTTGCTGCCTAGCCGCCTGTCCCCCAGACGATCGATTGCGCAAGCTTCTCACAGTCAGCCCTTCGCCCCATCCGCCTTCCGCAGCGATGCCTGATGCACCAGCGAGGTCCAGCTGTTGGTCGAGGCGAGGTGGCAATAGAGCAGGCCGAGCGCGCCTGATTTGCGCAGGTCGAGAAACGCCTCGTCGCTCAATTTGTTGAAGGCTGGCTCGTCGATCACCTGGAAGTCGGTGAGGTTGAGCACCTCGCCACCCTCCAGCGTCACCTTGCTCTGGCGCGGCGCAAAAAGGCCGTGCGCATCGATCTTTTCGACCATCTCGCGGGTAGCTCGGAAGTCGATCTGGAACTGGTTGCAGAAGGCAAGCGCCTGTCTGGTCGCTTCGGTCGGCTCGTTGCCGGTGAAGAACGGCAGGATCTTGTCGTCGCGCAACGGCGCCAGCAGCTGGTCGACGACGCGATTGCTGGCCCGTTCGACGCACAGCGTCAGCCGGCCGGCCGATGTCGGGTCTTCGGCCAGGATGAAGGGGAAGCGGCGGACATAGGCGGGGATGTAGTGCGGCCCGGTCCATTTGCCGTCGGCATCGACGAACAAATTCTCGTTCTGGCGCACGCCGGTGATGATCACCGGCGACTTGGCCGGGCCGATGAAGACGATCGGGTAGGAGCGCATCGCCGCCGGCATTTCCGACGCGACCACCGGAATGGCGTGCGCCGAGCGGGCGAAGCCGAAGTCACTGCGCGCTGTCAGGCCAAGCGAGCCGTGCCGCGCCGGATTGAGCGCCTCGGGCCTCGAATAGAACAGCGGCAACGCATCGCCCGTCACGTCCGTCTTTGCATCCGCCATCATCCGTCTCCCGCACGCCCATCAGGCTGTCAATGGTCCCGAAGCCGGGATCCATGCTTTGTTTGCGCTGATCTTGGATCGAAAGGAATCCCGCGCAGGAACAAAGTACTACAGCGTCTCTTGCGCGCATAAAAGGACAGGCGGTGCTGTATCTTTGGGATTTGCGGCGATCGATTGTCTTGGGGAACACGACCGCGGCCTGCCCGCCTCTGGACAGCTTGCGGCGAAGCGGCGACAGTGCCGCCGCTGGAGCAATTCCGGGAAAAGTGTGCAGCGGTTTTCCCCTGGCAATTGCGGAGAAACAAAAAGCTGGATCGGATCCGAACGCTGAACCGCTCCAGCGCACAGATTGAGGCAAACGGGATGGCGTCGGTGTCGGATTTCGAGCAGGGACAAACCTTCACCATCGAAGCCGGGGGCAAGCAGATCCCGCTCGAACTGAGCGCGGTCAAACCCATCGCCGCCAGCCCGCGCCCAGGCGGCGGTTTCTCGCTGCTGTTTAGAGGCCCGCGCGACATCGCGCTGCCGCAGGCGACCTACCTTTTCACCGGGGAAAGCGGCAGCCACGAGATCTTCATCGTGCCGGTCGCCGCCGATGCGGCCGGGCGGCTGTACGAAGCGGTGTTCAACTAGGCGACGTTTGCTTTTTGAGGCGACGCTTGCGCTGCGGCGCGAAACCTTGACGCCAGCGGGACAGCCATCGTCTCACCCCGCCCCGCCGCTCGGCGCCGCACATTCCATCAAATCGTATACACCCTTGTCCTCGACCACCGCAAAACCGAGCCTGACATAGAGCCACCTGGCCGGATTGTGCTTCTCGACGTGGATCGAGGCTGATTTGCCGGCTAACCATGCCTCGTCGATAAGGTCGCGCAGCAGTGCGGTGCCGTAGCCCTTGCGGCGATGCTCCGGCAGGAAGGCAATGTCGATGATGCGGTGCTGGCCTGGCCAGCGCTCGATATAGAGCCGGCCGATGTCTTTGCCCGCTCGTTCCACCACCAGCCAGTCGGCCTCGGGATAGTGTTTTTGGTAATGCGCGTGCTGCGCCTGGAACTGCATGCCGAGGAAGCCAGCCTTCTGCGCGTCGCTCCACGCCGTCACGGCGAGTTCATCCATGCGCGTCGAGGCGTAGAGCCGCGACAGGAACGGCATGTCCGCGTCCACTGCCGCACGAAAGCGGAGCCCGGCCTTGTCGGAGCGCGACCAGACCGGACGGGCCTGCTTGCCTTCCGCCACGCGACCGGAAATCAACCGTCAGACCGGCGGCGTCAGGTCGCGCACGACGACGATCTGCTTGAGATTGTTGTCGGTCAGCGACGTCCAGTTATACTCCCATTCGGAACTGTCGATGCCCATCTGGTTGATCGTCCACAGGCCGTTGGTGCCGTCCGGCATGCGCGCCAGGCTGAACAGAGCAAGCCGGCCATCGGCATTGTAGTTGAGCGTCAGGCGCGTCGAGCGAAGGGATGCGCCGAAATCGCGCCATCCCGACCAGTTCTGCGTGTAGGCATCCCATTGCGCGTTGAATTGGAGGAAATGCTGGTCGGCGGCGACCAGCACGATATCGCCGTCGCCCTGGATGCCGGCGGCAAGCGCCAGGTTGGACGCCCTGGAGTAGCCAGGTGTCGCCCACTGCGTCCACGTATCCGATCCGGCGGGCATCTGGCGCGTATGCAGCACCTGGCCGCTCTGGGTCAGGGCGAAGAGATTGGTGGCGCCGAGCGGGCCGATCACCGGCGCCATCTCGATGAAGCCGCCTGTCTGGGTCGTGTCGATCTGCACCCAACCCGTCCAGTCGGCGGCCTTCAAGGCCCGCGCCTTCGCCTGCTGGCAGCGATAGAGATGCAGGTTCGAATTGATGCCGAACAGCGCGATGCGGCCGTCACCCTGGCGTATCGCCGAAACCGTCACCAGCCCGCCGGGGATCTGGATCCAGTCGCTCCACGGTTTGGCCGGCGGCGCCGGCACCTCGACGGTGACGACGATCGGCGTCGTCGTGCCCGGTGGCGTGATGGTTTTCTGCACCTGCACGATCTGGTCCGGATTCTGGTAGATCCACCAGATGCGGCCCTGATTGTCGGTGACGAAGACTTCGATGCGGCCATCGGCATCGCGCGCCATCGAAAGCTTCTGGTAGCTGGTGGCGCCGGGCGGCGTGCCGATGCTCATCGGCGCGGTCCATTTCTCGACCGGGCCGATCTGGTTGGCGTCCTCGGTGATGAAGGACAGGTTGGTGGTTCCCGATGGCTGCGCGACCACCGCGACGCGGCCGTCCCTGGTCAGCCCCGCCGTCATGATCACCCAGGCGCCGGGCGCGATGAACGACCAGGCCGAAGGCCATGGCCCGTCCGGCGAAAGCTGCGCCTTCTGGATCAACTGCCCCTTGGCGGAATCGATGCCAACCACCATCAGCCGAGACAGTTCGAAGAATGACGCGCCGGCCGGCTTGTGCTGGTAAATGGGTGGGGGGCTGGACGGCGCCGGGCGGGCCCCGGCCCTGGAGGGCGCTTTCCGCGCCGGCGTCTTCGCCGCGGGGGCCTTCGACTTCGGTTCTGCGTTCTTGGCCATGATATCGGTCCTGCCCTGTTGGCTCGGTCAGCCTCTTGGTGGGAAAATGCCTTGCAGCGCGATGCAGAAATAGCAGGTGAGATAGGGCTGCATATTGTTGTGCGGCTGGTCGCCGCCGATCGGCCGCACCGCCTGATCGCTGAGCGGCGTCAAAGTGGCCGTCGCCGAGTAGGACTGCCCGGGAGCCGTCCGCGCGAAAGATCGTGCGGGACTTGGCGCCGCCAGATTGGCGGGATTGACGTTGGCCATCAAATTGTGCCCGTGCTGCGGCATCTCCGATATCAGCAGCGACACTGTCTGCGAACCGCCCGTCTCACCGAGATCGTGCAGCGAAAGCCCAGGTCCTTGCCCTGGGTGCATCGGCGCGCGGCCTTGCAGATCGGGCAAGGCAAAGTTGGACTTGCCGTCGCCGCCATAAGTGGTGCCGAGCAACGAGAACAGCGCTGTGTTCTGCGACAGCGGTAGGAGCTGGCCATCGCACCAAGCCCAGCCGCTGGGCGCGAAATTGAAGGGAAAGATTCGGATTTCGGCGACGAATGGGTCAGCCATGATGTCCTCTCAGGTCGGCGACGGAAAAATGCCGAAAAGCGAAATGATAAAATTGACGCAGAGATACGGCTGGAAGTTCGTATGCGGCTGGCTACCGCCGGTCTGCCCGGCCGTCTGCGGGGACATCGCCGCAGCCGCCGGTGCCTCACGATAGATTTGTGACGCGCCGACCTGCCCGGTCATGTTGCCGGCCGGGGTGCTTGCCCCGGCATTGTTTAGCGAAGCAAGGAACGGATGCGTGTGCGATGGCATCTGCTGGGGCGTAAGCGTGACTTCTTCCGCGCCACCAGTTTGGGAAAGAATGAAATCGGCGCTTTGATGGATCGGAAGGCGGCCGCGCAGGTCGGGCAGCGCGAATGTGCTCTGGCCATCGCCGCCATAGGTGGTACCGATCAATTGGAAAAGCGTCTCGTTCTCCGAGATGGGCAGCAGCTGCCCTTCGCAGAACATCCAGCCGGCTATCGCAAAATTGCCGGCAAACATGCGAATTTCGCCAACGAAGGGTTGTCCCATGGCTGCGCTCCCTCAATTCGGCGACGGGAAGATGCCCTGCAAAGCGATGCAGAAGCTCAGGGTCAGAAATGGCTGCATGTTCAAATGCGCCTGGTTGTTGCCGACGGAGGCCAGCGTACCGGGATCCATCGCCGTGACGTTCCCGGGCGGCGTATAGGTGTTGGCGACGGTTGCCAGCAGATTGCCCGTGGGCACCGGCACATCGGCACTGGCGGTGGTGGCCTGCTCGACATGACTATGAAACGGCAATTCCGCGATCGAAAGCGTGTGCACCTGTTCGCCGCCGCGCTCGCCCAGCGTGTGCCCGCCGCCGACATGAATCGGCACGCGCCCGCGATAGTCGGGCAGCGCGAAATTCACCCGGCCGTCGCCGCCGAAGGTGGTGCCTAGCAGCGAAAACAGCGCTTGGTTCTGATTGATGGGCAGCAACTGTCCATTGCAGAGCGCCCAGCCCTTTGGCGCGAATATGAAAGACATAATTCTGATTTCGGAAATAAATGGTTCCGACATCGCCACCTCCTCGTTGTTTCCGCATACTAACGCACCACAGTGACATTACGCAACGACAGGAGAATCGCAAATAGAGAAATATCTTGAATGCGCTTTTATTAAAATTCGGCAGAAATCCATTTAGCAACTGGGTAGAAATCGTCATCGCTCGAACGTTCCCCGAGTGAATACCAACCTGATCAAACTGAACTGCCGCATAGAGCCCGATCAAAGGTTGAGAACCTTAGTGTTGCTCGCCGAATAAATGATTTGGTTGATCAGGGCGGCGTTACCGGCAGAGTATTCACCAGCACGATTGTACCCACTCCACCCGTGTCATCGTAGGTAGGTGCGCCCACATTGTCGTCCTGTACGACGCCTCCGGCGGTGCCCGCCACCGAGCCGTTGCGAGACAGATTGAAGTGTGTACTGGCGTTGAAGTTGCTTAAGCTGACGTCCACAATTGCATTTGGCCCGCCGGCGAAGGTGTTTTGCTGCACACCCGCACCGCCGAGCACGAGGTTCATCGTGCTTGTATCCCCGGCCGTGCCGCCATTATCGGCAAAGAATGCGGAGAACGGGAATGCGCTACCTGGCGCAGTCACACTGTTGCCGAACACTGAAGCATTCATTGTCGCGCCACCATCGTTGTTCTGCAGGTGGATACCTGTATTGCCCCAGCCGGCGATGGTGTTGTTCTGGATAAGCGTGGTCAACGAGCCGCTGGCGCCTGCGGAGCGGACGAAGATGCCATCGGAATTCGAGCCCGTTTTGGCAACCAGCGTGTTGCCGACGATTCTGCCGGTCATAGTGCCGAGGTCCTGGCCCTTGGCGACGAAGATGCCGACCGTGTCGAAGGCATTGGCGCCGCCATCGCTGTTGACGTTGTTCGAGATGTTGAAGGTCGTCGTCGCGGCGGACGTGTTGCCGGCAGAGCCGCTGCGCACCGAAATTGCCGTGCCGCCGCCCGGTATGATCGTCTGGCCATTGTGGAAAATATTGTTGGTGGCGACCACATCCATGGTCGTATTGTTGTTGGCGACCGCCTCGAAGAAGTCGGAGCGCGTGCCAGAGAACGTGTTGTTGTCGAGCGTCACATTCGCGGTTGCGTTGTTGTAGACGGTGAAGCCGACATTATCGTTGCCGAGGGTTGAACTGATCAGGCCGAACGTGTTGCCGCTCATGGTCAGCCGGTTCAGCGTGCCGCTGGTGTTCCAGACGGCGAGATTTCCGTACGCGCCGCCGCTGATGTTGGAACCAGTTATCGAGGCGCTGCCGAGCAGATTGTCAAAGCGGACAGCGCTTTCTTCAATATCGCCGGCATCGTTGGAGCCGTTGACGCCGCTGATGGTCATGCCGGTCATCGTGAAGCCGGTAACCGTCTTGCCGTAGATAGCGAAGTTGGAGAAGTCGTTGAGCTGCATGTTGGCCAGCGACACGTTCGCCGTGCTGCGCAGGAAGATACCGGTGCCGCCTGTGCCGGACGTGGTGTTGCCGGCTGCGGTGCTGCCGTTGAGGATATCGCCGCCGGTCTTATTCGAGATCGTGCCGCCGGAACCTGCACTACCCGTACCCGTCACGGTCAGTCCGCCGCCTGAGCCGGTGTTGTCGAGGACTATGCCTGCGTTGCCGCTCAATCCTGTGGACGAGATACTCTGGAAATTCAGCCCGCTGGCGCCGATCGTCGTGTTGACGACATTGAGCGCCGTGCCTGTGCCGGACGCGATCGTGTTGCCGGCGCCCTGCACCGTCACCGTCCCTCCGCCCGTGGCGCTGAAGCCGTCGCCGCTCGTTGTGTTGATCGCCAGCCCGCCATTGGTGAAATTGATGGTTGCGCCGGGATTGCTGGTCAGGATGACGGCGGCGTTGACGCCGGTCGAGAGCGTCTTGACTCCGCCGCCGAAGTTGATCGTGCCGCCAGCGTTGCTGAGCACGGCAATGCCCAGCCCGCCATCGTTGCGGGTGATCGAGCTGGCGCTGTCGAAATTGACCGAGCCGCCGGCCATGCCGCGGATGTTGGCGACATTGCCGCCAGGATTGGTGATGTCGACATTGTTCAGGTTGACGACCGCGCTGACGTCGTCATTGCCCGGCGTGCCCTGGTCGCCATCGACGACGAAGGCATTGTTCGCAGCCCCTGCGTCGGTCTGGATGGCGACATTGTTGAAGGTGTAGGTGCCGGTCGCATTGTTGGTCGAATCGCCGAGAATGACGATGCCGGCCGTGCCCGTCAGGCTGGCATTGTTGACGGTGACGCTGCCCGCCGCGCCGTCGATCACAATGCCGGTGCCGCCGGTGTCGTTGAGCCCGTTCGCCACGGCGGTGGTGAAATTCACCGAACCGCCGGCGGTGTCGGCGACGACGATCATGCGCTGGCCGGCGGTGGCTTGCGTGATCGTGCCGGCATAGGTGACGGTGGCGGTGCCGCCATTGACGTTGAACGCCGTGCCGCTGGGGCTGACGATGGAGGTACCGGTACCGAAATTGAACGTGCCGCCCGAGCCGTTGAGGATGTCGACGCTGGCATTGCCGCCATTCAGCGTCGTCGTGCCGACGAAACTGTAGATGCCGTCCGCATTGTCGAACTGCAGGCCGGTACCGTTCGTTGCCGACAGCGCGCCGGTGGCGAAGTTGAGCGTGCCGCTGTGCCCGCCCGCGACGCTGACCAGGGTCGCATTGTTCGACTGGCTGACATTGCCGGTATAGTTGAGGTTGGCGGTGCCGCCGCTGACAGCGATGGTTGCCGCGCTGCCGCCGACCAGCGAGCCGGCGCCGAGATTGATCGTCCCCGACCCGATGACGTTGGTGAGGACGACGGCGCTGTTGCCGCCGGCGCCGTTGCTGGTCGAGGAAAAATTCATGCCGGTGGCCGCGACGGTGACGCCGCTCAGGTTCATCGCCACACCGGTGCCCGTGGCGATGGAGTTGCCCACGCCGGTCACGCTGACCGCGCCGAAGCCCGTGGCATTGAAGCCGGCGCCTGCCGAGGTCACGATCGTCAGACCGCCGCCGTTGAAATTGACCGTGACCGGGGCGCTGTTGCCGGCAATGTCGACGCCAAGCCCGCCGCCGCTCATGCCGATGGCGTAGCTGGCGCCGCTGATGTTGTAGGTGCCGCCGGTGTTGGCGGTGATCGATATGCCGGTGCCCCCGCCGGTAAAGCTGTTCGAGGCGCCGGACACCGTCACCGTGCCGCCTGCATTGTTGTTCAGCGATATGCCCAGCCCGCTGGCCGTCAGATTGCCACTCAGGGCGACGAGGCCGGCGCCGGCAAGCCGGCTCTGGACATTCAGCGCCGGACTGAATGCGCCCGAATTGCTGACAGTGCCCGAATAGCTGACGGCCGCCGTGCCGCCGACGACATTGAACGACGCGCCCGTTGCGCCGGTCAGCGAACCAGTTCCAAGTCCGACGATGCCGCTGACGTTGGTCAGCCTGACATTGTTGGCGCCGCCGACCGAATTGGTCGAATCGAGCGCGATGCTGGCGGCGACGCCAGAGAGATTGATCGCCTGGCCGGTGGTCGCCCTCACCGTTTCTGCGGCAGCGGTAGCTGTGATGCCCATCGTGCCGCCGGTTCCAACAATGCCGGTGCCGCTGGCGGTGTCGATGGTCACGCCGCCGGTGAAGCTGACCGTGCCGCCGGTTTGCGAGACGCCGACGCCGGTGGTCGTGTCAATGTTGGCGAGGCCGGTGATGTTGAGCGTACCGCTCGCCACCTGAATGCCGCCGCCCGCCGTGACGGCGCTGTTCAGTGTCACCGTGTTGAAGGTGAAGACGCCGGTGTTGCCGGCGTTGATCGCCATAATGCCGGCAGTCGTCGCCGCGGCAACGCTCGTGTTGCCGGTGACGGTGAAGGTACCGGCGACGCCGTCGAAAATGATGCCGCCGCTGCTGCCGCCTGAACTGATGCTGGTCACCACCATATTGACGGTCAGCGGATCGAGATCGAACGCCGCGCCATTCCCCGTGAAGACGCCGCCGCTGCTGCTGTTCAGCGTGAAATTGGTGGTCTTGGTGTTGGCGAGGACGCCGGTGCCGCCATTGTTGAAGACGCTGAACGCGCCGAGATCGAGGGTGCCGCTGGTGTTGGTGAAGCTGAGGCCGTCGCCCTGGACGCGCCCTGGGCCTGGTGAGCCAACACCGATCGTTCCGGCGCTGACAGTGCCGCCGGCGCCGTTGGAGTCGAAGCGGACATTGTTGAAGGCGATGCCGCCGCCAGTGCCGCCGAGCACAGTGTTGTCGGCAAAGGACTGGATCTCGACCGAGTTGTCCGTCGCGCTGATGTTCTGGCCGGCAAAGGACGCGGCCAGCGCCGATCCCGTCGATTTCAGCGTATTGCCGTCGATCGAAAGCAGAAGCGTGTTGGCCGGCGCAGCTGATGTGGAGAAATCGAGCGCCCTGCCGCCGGCCGCGATGTCGTTGTTGCGGAGGAAGAAACTGGAGGCGGACGTCGCGTTGACGGCGACACCAGTGCCGGTGCCTGTGTTGCGGATGATGAGGTTCTGGAGGCCGCCGGTGACGACGCCCGAGCCTGATGTCGCCAGATCGACCACCGAGCCGGCTGTGTTGCTCTGCAGGATCGGCCGTAGCGTGTCGATGCCCGCCGGTGCCGCGATGATCGGCGAGTTTTGCACGGTGGTGAAATGGAACGCAGCCGAAGCGCCGGCGCTGGTATCGACGCCAAGCTGCGAGACATCGACGGCCGCGTCGTCGCTCTTGAAGGCGAGCAGTACCTGCCCGTCATCGAGTTGGAACGACGTACCGCCGAGGTCAATCGTCGCCTGGCTGCCGTCGACGTTCTTGTCGATGAGCACAATGACATTGGCGGTAGATGCCTGGGCGTTGGCATAGGTGCCTGGATTGAGCAGGCTGCCGTCGCCAAGGGCGGTGGCATCGGCGGTGACATAGTAGACCTTGTACGAAGACAGGTTCGACGTGTCGCCGCTGAAATTGACGTCGTTGAAATTGTAGTCGCCATTGGTCGGCAGCGTGTCGGTGGCGTGGATGACCTGGCCGTTGCCGAAGGTCTCGATCTTCGATTCGGCCGGGCTGCCGCCGTCGCCGAACACCAGCCTGGCGTTGGTGGCGCTGGAGAACTGGACGCCCTGGGCGACCTTGGTGATGGTCGACGTCTGGCCAGCCGGGCCAGGATTGTTGTTGAGGAGGTCACCGAGCTGGATCGTGCCGGTGCCGGTCGTGCCGGCCATGTCGATGCCGATCGACCCTGTGGAGTTGCCTCCATCGACATCAAAATCGTCCGCCGTGATGGTGCTCGTGCCGAGCGCCGCACCGTTGAGGTCGAGGCCGACGGCGTTGGTGGCGCTGGCCGCGATCCCGATGTTCAGGCTGTCGAAGCTCAGCGCCGAACCGAGCGTGCCGGAAATGTCGACGCCGCGCGAGGTGATGTTCTGCAGGTTGACCGCGCCGAGGTCGATGGCGCCGCCGCCGACATTGTTGAGCGACACCCCGGTCGCGGCGCCGTTGCTCGAAATCGAATCGAAGGTGATGCCGCCTGCGCCGACCGTCGCGCTGTCGAGATCGAGCGCGGTGCCCGTGCCGGTGGTGATGGTGTTGCCGGCGCCGCTGACGCTGACCGTGCCGGCGGCGAAGGTGCTGGCGGTGAAGCCGGCGCCGCTCGAGGTGGTGATGACGAGGCCGCCATTGGTGAAGGCCAGTGTGCCCGTGCCCTGGGTCGGACCGATGCTGGGGAGCTTGACGATGGCGCCGTTGGTGCCGCTGCTGGTGTTGAAGATCTTCGAGGTGCCGGAGAAGGTGGCCGTTCCCTCGGACGATCCGTCGAACAAGACGCCGACGGCGCTGCCGGTATGATTGATCGTGCTCGAAATATTGTACACGCCCTCGGCATTGCCGCTGAAGGTGAAGACCGCTGTCCCCGGCAGCGCTACTGCCGAGGTCGAAACGACCGAACCGCTCATGTTGAGCTCGCTCCAGTCGCCGCCGCCGACTTGCAAGACGCTGCCCGCGCCGACGTTGATCGAGCCGGTGTAGTTCAGTGTGGCGTGGACAAGATCATTGCCGCCGGCGAGCGTGATCGCTGAACCAGTGGTGCTTGTCGTCGCGCCGATGCTGGCGCTGCCGCCATTCCCGCCAACGTTGACGGTCCCGCTCGAGGTCGTCAATGCGATACCGATCTCGGCGCCATCGATGTTCAGGGTGGATCCGGCGACATTGGCGATGTTTATGGTGCCGACCAGCGGCCCACCAATATCGAACCCTCTGTAGCTGACGTCGAGATCGGTCTTGCCGGTGAAATTGACCACGCCGGCGCCGCTCAGGCCGATCAATGAAGCGCCGATGTAGCCGGTATCCCTCAGGCCGCCAATGTTGACGTCGCCGCCGAGATTGATACCTCCAAGCAGCACACCAGCGCCGGCACTCGTGGACACGGCCGAGACGCTGTCGAAGGCAACGCCGCCGGCGCCGACATTGGCGCCGAACAAGATAAGACCGTCGGCGCCGGAATTGATCTCGTTGCCCGTGCCGGTGACCGTAACGGCGCCGGTGGTAAAATCTCCGAAGGCGATGAAGCCGGTGCCGGTCGTCGTCGTTATGTCGAGACCGCCATTGGTGAAATTGATCGCGGAATTGGTGTTGGGGGCCGGTGTGCCTGCGGGGAAATTGCCAACGAGACCCAGGCTGACGGCGTCCGTCGCGCCCGAGCTGATCACCTTGCTGGTGCCCGAGAAGGTGATCGCGGCCGAGTCGTTGCCGGCAATGACGATATTGCCGCCAGCGGCCGCATTGGTATCAGTCAGGTTGCCCGACAGCGTCACCGAGCCGCCAGTCATGCTCTGGATCGAAACAGCCGCGCCGGTGCCGTTGCTGTTGATGGTGCCGGCATAGGAGATGATCGCGCTGCCGCCGCTCCCGGCAGTCGTCGAGCCGACATTGAAAGCCGTGTTCGCGCCGGTGTTGGTCAGCGTGCCGTCGCCAATGGTCACCGTGCCGGTCAGGTTCTGCAGGTTGATGCCGCCGCCGGTCAGCGTGCCCGCCGGACCGCTGTTGGGCAAGCTGCCACGCGTGACCGTGATGTCGCCGCTGCCGCCATTGGCGTCGAGCAGCGTGCCGGCGACGTTGACGTTGTTGTTGGTGATCGACAAATTGGTGTCGAGGCCGACGACCTTGAACGCTGTCTGGCCCACGGCGACATTGCTGACCGTGACGCCTTCGATGAAGATGCCGCCGGTATTGACGAAGCCAGCCGCGCTCCCGTCGACGACGAAGACCGAGCCGCTGCCGCCGCTGAAGTCGAAAGCGGTGTCGCGCACCTGGTTGCTGCCGAGCAGATGCAGGGTATCGCTGCCCGTGCTCTTGACCACGCCCTCATCGCCGGTGACGTTGCCGCCAGTAGCGCCGAGATTGCCCTGGACATTGACCGGCTGGACGGTACCGGAGGTGAGGATGGAGGCGCCGTTGCCGAAGCCGATGATCGACTGGCCGGAATCGAGCGTGAACGGGGTGCCGCTGAGATCGACGGTGCCGACAAAGGCGAAGTTCAGCGTGCCGGTCATGGCATCGGCCTCGGCGACCGTGTAGGTGGTCACGTCGGCGCTGAGCCCGTCCGTGTTGGCGTGGACGATGCCACCGCCCTGGGAAATCATGATGGTCCCACCGACCGCGCTGGCCAGATGGGCGGCGCCGGTGAAGTTGACGTCGTCGAAATCATAATTGCCGAGCGTCGGATCGAGCCCGATCGTGTTGACGGTGTAGCCGCCGGCGGCGGCGCTGATGGAGGACTGCAGCCCATCGGCGGACGTGCCGTCGCCGAAGGTGAAGTTGGCGTTGGCCGAGGTCGCGGTGGCGCCGCTCGACGACAATTCGACGCCGACGCCGACATTGGAAATGCTGGAGCCGCGCAGGAAGGTGATGGTCTTGTTGCCGGTCGTCGACGACAGGTCGATGCCGCGCGAGGTCAGGCTGCCGGTGCCGGTGATCGTGGTCAGGCCGAAATCGGCCCTTGTCGAGGAACCGCTCGAGGAACCGCTGAAGTCGATGCCGGTCTGGTTGGCGCCAACCTCGTCGATCGTGGTCGTGCCGAAGCTGATATGTTCGTTGATGTCGAGGAACTCGATGCCGGCGGTGCTTGCCGCTCCCAGCGTAACCTGGGTTGTGCCGAAGGTGACCGTGCCATTGTCGGCAATGAAGATGCCGGTGCCGCCAGGCGTCGTCACGGTGACCTCGCCAAAGCTCGCCGATGCCGTGCTGGCGACATTGGTGACGGACAGGCCGGTGCCCGTGGCATTGGTGATCGACAGCGGCGCGGTCACGTTCAACGTCGCGGTGCCGCCGAGGCTGCTGACAAGCGCCCCGCCGCCACCCGTCGCCGACAAGGTCGGGCCAGTGAAGCTGATGGCGCCGCCGGCCGGGGTCAGCGTCGATCCGACATCGAACAGATCGCCGGTGCCGGTCGAGGTGATGGTGCCGCTGAAGGTCACCGAGCCGCCGGTGGTGCCGTCGACCTTGACCGCCGCGCCTGGCGCGGTTGCCGAACTGGAGACGTTGGCCGCTACGCCGACTGTCGCGCTACCGCCGGAAACGACGACACCGTCGCCAGCGCCCGAATTGGTGATGGTGCCGCCGAGGATCGTGATCGAGCCCGTATTGTTGGTCAGGCTGACATCGGTGCCCGCGACATTGGTCGTCACCAGATTGGTGATGGTGAAGGTCGATGACGAAGCGTTGATTGCAAGGCCGTTGATGCCGGCAGCGGTGCCGCCGACAGTGACATTGCCACCCAGGAACTGGCCGCCCGAGACGGCATTGAAGTTGAGCGCCGTGGCCGTCGCAACGCCTGTCGTGATGCTGTCGAACGCCATGCCGCCGGTGCCGATGGTGATGCCGTCGAGATTGATCGCCCGGCCGGTGCCGGTGGTGATCTGCTCCGTGCCCGCGGCCGCGACTGTGATCGTGCCGCCCCCGGTGGCATCGAAGCCGGTACCGGTCGTCGTGGTCAGGTCCAGCCCACCGGTGAATTTCACCGTGCCGCCGGTGTTGGCGGACAGGTCGATCGCGTTGGCCGAGCCCGTGCTGGCGGTGATCTTGCCGCCGAAGGTGGCGGTGCCGCCGGTCTGGCCGATGATCCTGACCGCGTTGGCCGCATTGGCCTGGTCGATCGTGCCGTTGTAGGTGACGTTGGGCACCGCACCGTTGATGTTGAAGGCTACATCGTCCGTGTTGGTGATGGAACTCGCGGCCGCGAAAGTCAGCGTGCCGCTCGAGCCGCTCCAGATGGCCACGCCCCTGCCGCCGCCACTGATGTCGAGATCGTCGAAGGTGGCGATGCCGTCGAAATTGTTGGCGAACAGCCCGACGTTGGCGGCACTGGTAATCTTGGTGTTGCCGGTGAAATCGACGGTCGCGCTCGAATCGACAAGCACGATGCCGGTTTGAGATGCGGTCTGGACGGTCAGGTCGTCGACCGAGACCGTGCCGGTCACACCATTGAGGTAGAGGCCGGACC
Organism: Mesorhizobium sp. XAP4; assembly: GCF_029269325.1. NCBI lineage: Bacteria > Pseudomonadati > Pseudomonadota > Alphaproteobacteria > Hyphomicrobiales > Phyllobacteriaceae > Mesorhizobium > Mesorhizobium sp. XAP4. The sequence goes on from NZ_JARIXW010000002.1 coordinate 360,721, forward strand.
CGACATTGCTGGCCGTCACGCCCTGGACGGTCAGGCCGTTGATGCCCAAGCCGTAGATCGCCGAGCCGGAACCCCCGGAAATGTTGAAATCGAGCAGCGTGTTGCCGTTGCCCAACGTCACGACATTACCGCCGCCGGAACTGGTCAGCGTCGCCGCACCCGCTGAATCCGATATGGATTCGTCATGATGGACGTTGGTGCCGGTGACATTCAACGGCACCCCGCCGAGCGAGAACGCGCGGTCATTGCCGAACGAGGCCAGTTCCTGTCCGTCGCTCAGCGAGAAGCCGGTGGCGTCGTCGATTGTCCCGCGGTTGACCAGGACAATGATGGCGTCGCTGGCGGTAATGCTGTCGGCATATTCGATCGAGGCGAGGTCGGTGATCGACGTGCCGCCGCCCGAAGCCCCGGCCGCAACGAAGATGTAATTGCGCAGATCGTAAAGTTGCGGGCCGGAAAACGCGGTCGTGCCGAAAGCGTAGTGGCCGCTGCCCTCATTGAGCCCGCGCGCATCGAGCGAGGCGGTGATGCCGGAGATGGAGCTGGAATTGCCGCCGAAGGTAAATTCGGCGTTGGCCGTGGCGCCCGGCGTGCCGGCAATGCCCAGCCGTACGCCGGTATCGACATTGGTGATGACGCCGCCATCGGTGATGATGATCACCGCGCCGCCAACGCTCGGCGACGTCAGATCGATGCCGATCGAGCCGGCAGCACCGGTGCCGGTGATGCTGAGCGACTGCGCGGTGAAATTGGTCTTGGATCCGGAGAAGTCGAGGCCGGTGCCGACACCCAGTCCGGAGATGACGATGTTGCCGGCGACCACCGCCGCATTGACGCCGGCAAACGAGATGCCGTCGGCGCCGGGGTTGGTGATGCTGATGTCGCCGAAGCGGATCGTCGCCGGCGAATCCGAAATGGCGATCGCCGGTCCGGTCGTGTTGGAGATCGTCGCCGCACCGTTGACGGTGAAGCTGCCCGCGACATTCTCCAGCACGACACCCGACGTGCCGCCGCTCTGGCTGATCGAGTCCAGCACCACATGGGCGGTGATCGGATCGATGAAGACGGCGGTGCCGCCATTGCCTGACACGGTGCCGCCGGTGGTGGTGAACGTGCCTCCGGTCGACGTGCCCTGCACGGTGATGCCGCGGTCGGTATTGTCCTGCGCATTGACGGTGGCGAAGGTGTAGGTGCCCTTGCCGGTGATATCGAGACCGTCGTCGAGATTGCCCTGCAGCAGCGTCGTGCCGGTGAAATTGTAGGTGCCGTCGCCGTCGATGTGCAGGCCGTCGAGGCCGTTGCCGGTGGCGGTGAAATTGGCGCCGGTGATGCCGGTCGAACTGCCCGTGAAGTCGGCGCCGTTGCCGCCCACACCGGTGACCGTCACATTGGTCAGCGTCGCGCCGGTGATGTTGTTGCCGAAGATGCCGTCGCCGCCGCCGGTGATGGTGATGCCGCTGAGCGTGTTGCCGTTGCCGAGCGTAAAGACGGGGTTGGCGACGTTGGTGCCCTGGATCGTGCCGTCGCTGCCGCCCAGGTTGAAGGTGCTGGTGCCGCCGCCGAAAAGCCTTGCGGTGACGCTTTCGCCGCCGCCGATGACGGTCTGTCCATTGGCAAGCGTCACCCCGCCAGTCGTCAGATTGCCGTTGCCGCCAAGCGCCACGACAAAACCGTTCGCACCCGACTTGGTCACGGCGTCGTCCAGCGTCGTCGGGTCGGCCAGCGTGCCGGCGCCGGCGAGGCCGCCATCGGCGTAGTAGAACTTGCCGAAGGCGGCATTGGTGGCGGCGTTGATGGCGACACGCGTCGTCGTGCCGCCGGTCAGCGTCTGCGACTGGACGCGGACGCCGATATCGCCACGCACGCGCTCGTTGACGCGCTTGCGCAGGCCTTCGCTGACCGGATAGACCGGCTCCGGCCCGCTATCGGCCCCATTGGCGGCGTGGTCCGAACCGCTGCCGGGATTGAACGGGATGTTCAGCCGCACACTGCCGGCGAACTGGGTGTCGTCGCGATTGTCGTTGCGGACCTCGCCGGCGAAGACCAGTTCCGTGTTGCTGCCGAAGACATCGCCGATCGTATACTCGAACCCGGCCTTGGCGCCGGTGACGCTGCCGTCGTCGCCATGCGGATCCTCGAAATGATAGCCGCCAATGTCGAGCCGCAGCGAATGCTTGTCGGGCAGGTTGACCGGCACCTGCGCGCCGATCTCGCCCTCGATGCCCCATGCTGCGTAATCGCGGTGGTCGAGGACCGAGATCTGCTCGATCAGCTGGTTGCTGACCATCGACAGGGTCGAACTGGTCGAGTGATCCGTCGAATCACCCTTGATCGGCAGATAGACGTTCACATGCGCATCGAAATGAGGCGTGATCGCTTCGGCGCCCAGCGTGGCGGCGGTGAACTGGGTGGAGTTGTAGTTCTCGAGATTGAGATAGGCGTAGCCGCCGATCATCAGGTCCGGGTTGACGATGCGGCGAATGCCGAGGCCGACATCCTGGCCGGAACCATCCTTGAAATCGTGCTTGGCCCGGACATCCAGGAACAGCACGGATTCGGCCGTCTGCTTGAGCGGGATGAAACCTTCGAGCGCGCCGTTGCCGCCATTGTTGTCGGCGCCGATGATGGCGCGGATCTGCGGCTGCCATAGCCCGTTGGGATCGCCATAGGCGGCCATGCCTGAAAGGCCGAGCGCCAGCGTCGTCAGTGCCGTCGTCTTCCAGAGATGCCTGGCGATTCGCGAACGGCGATAGCCGGCGTGCACGCGGAAATCCTCCCCACGCGCCGCCATCTCACCAACTTGCCGAGGCGTCTCGGTAGTTCCCATCCCTGGCGAGTCCTTCGGGGACTGCACGCACCCCGTGTAAAATCTTACTCGAATTCTATTGTATAGCGAGTCTCCGGCGCTTCGATTTCTGAGGGCCTCCTGCAATATTGTTCGTTGTATCCGAAAAGCCACAGTAATTTCGCCGGCTTGCTTGCCTCCTGCTCGGCTTTCGGAACAGTCGCGGGTGTTGTATCAAGCCATGCTCGGGAGAATACCGGGCGCGGCGAGGAAACATGCAAGGCATCCGGCAAAACAACATGACATTTACTTTAGCTAGATCTAATTTACTCGGCATGGCCGCGGGACTGGCCGCCCTGTGGCTTGCTCTGGCCACCGGCCCAGCCCTCGCCGAAGATGCCAAGGCGGCCCAGCCAAAGCCGGCTGAAAGCAATGCAAAACCGGCCGATGCCAATCCGTGGGCGGTGAACTGCTCCAGCGGTTCGGCGACCACCGAGCTTCAGTGCCAGCTTTCGCAGAACCTGACCGAGGCCAAGACCGGGCAGCGCGTGCTGACCGTGACCGTGCGCCGCGACAACGGCAATGGCAGCCTCGCCATGCTGCTTGCCCTGCCGCACGGCCTGTTCCTGCCGTCCGGCGCCTCCTTCCAGATCGATCAGGGCCAGAAGACGACGATTGCCATCCAGACCAGCGACCAGAACGGCGCCTATGCCGCCACGCCGCTGTCGGCGGATCTCATCAAGGCCATGAAGTCGGGGACCAATCTGAACATCGGCATGGAATCGGTCACCCGCAAGCCGGTCACCATCCCGGTGTCGCTGGCTGGCTTCACCGCCGCCGTCGCCAAGCTGGAATCGATCAAGTAGCTGTTGTCAGCGGCTTGATTGTACGCACCCGGAATGCTCCGTTGCCGCTTCGGACAGTGGAGAAACCCATGACAGGCTTTGTCGACCGCCAGCGCGCGGCGCAACTGATGGACCGCGCCGGCATCGAGGCGCTGGTGCTGTGCGCGCCCGAGGCCTTCCACTATGCGACCGGAGCCTCGATCGGCCCGGCGGGACTGTTCCGGCGCGCCGGCGCCGGCTTTGTCGTCATCCCGGCTGGCCGAGACCTGCCGATCGGCGTCGTGGTGGCGGACTTCAATGCGGGACAATTGCAGCGGGTTCTGCCGGACGCTGTTATCCGCAGCCACTCGATCTGGATCGAAGCCGCCACGCTGGACGCCTCGACGTCAGGGCAAGGGTTGCCGCAACGCATCGAGGCCGGCCTTGCCGGCCGGGCGCCGGGTTTTTCTCGGCCCGCGACATTCGAACTCGCCCGTGCCGTCGACGAGCTGAAGCAAATCCTGACCGGGTTTGGGCTCGGGCGCGCAAGGGTCGGCGTCGACCTCGATTTTGTTCCCGCCGCCGATTTCTCGGTCATGCAGGCGCTGCTGCCGGCCTGCACGATGGTCGACGGCTCGGCCGTGCTCGACAGGTTGCGGGCCGTCAAGTCGCCGCGCGAGATCGACCTGCTGCAGCAAGGCATCATCCTGTCGGAAGCGGGGCTGGAGCGGCTGCAGGTCGATGCGATGGCCGGCATGCGCCAGGCCGATCTCATTGCCCTCTACCGGCAAGGTGTCGCCACGGCCGCGGCCGGACTGTCCCATCCGGTCCAAACTGCCGAATATGTGACGCTGGGCGCTCGGGCCAAAGATGCCGATGCGAAAGCGATGCCTGGCGATCCGCTGAAGTGCGACATGGTCTGCACGGTCGGCGGCTACGCCTCCGACATGTCGCGCAACTTCACCTTCGGGCCGCCATCCGCCGAGCAGGCCGAACTGCACGCCATTGCCGAGCGGGCCTTTGACGACGGGCTGGCGTCCCTTGTTGCGGGAACCACGCTCGCCCACGTGCATCGCGTCGCCACCGACAGCCTGGCGCGGAAAGGGCTGCGCACCTACCGCCGCGGCCATTTCGGCCATGGCGTCGGCCAGTCGGTGTTTTCCGAACAATGGCCGTTCATCGCCGCCGACAGCGATGTCGTGATCGAAGCCGGCATGGTGCTGGCCTTCGAGATCCCGCTCTACATAGACGGCCTCGCCAGCTTCAATCTCGAGGACCAGTTCCTGATCACGCCGGACGGGCCCAAGCCGATGAACAGGCTGCCGCGACGGCTGGAGAGGATTGGATAGCGAGGCGGGTCACTGCAGGGACAGCGCTCTACGCCCCCCTTGCCCTACCGGGCATCTCCCCCTCAAGGGGGGAGATTGGCAGCTTCGCCGTCTCGCCCACCTTACCGTGTAGATGATTTGGCGAAGGCTGTTGAGCGCGTAATCTCCCCCCTTGAGGGGGAGATGTCCGGCAGGACAGAGGGGGCGCCACGGAACTCGGCGGTGGGCTGCCAAGCACCTAACCACTCACCGCCGGCCTTCTCCCCCTCCACGGCATCTCTTGCTCCAGCTGCGCCGACGCGGCCAGCACCGTTGCCTCGTCGCCGTAGCGGCCGACCAGCTGCACGCCGATCGGGACGCCGTCTTTCGACCAGCCGAGCGGCAGCGAGATCGCCGGCTGGCCTGAGATGTTGAAGGGGAAGGCAAACACCGAGTCCGCCCATTTGGCGTTGTAGCGGTCGATATCGGTTTCCGACATGTCGTAATAGCCGAGCGGGCGCGGCAGCTGCGTCAGCGTCGGGGTGATGAAGAGGTCGTAGGCGCCAAGGTCGCCGACGATGTCGCGGCCGACCTGCCTGAGCTGCTCGACGTCGGAGATGTGCCTGGTGCCGCTGGTCGCACGGCCGCGCTCGATGATCGCGAAGGTCACCGCCTCGACATCACCCGGTGTCACCGGCCGCCCCATCACCGTTTCAAGGTAGTCGAAGGTCGGCGCCGTCTGCACGCAGGTCATGTTGGTGTAGGTCTTCCACACAGCATTGGCGTCGAGCGGCATGTCATGCTCCTCGACATGGTGGCCGAGCCGCTCGAGTACCGCCACGGTCTCCAGCACCGCCGCCTTCACCTCCGGATCGGTCGCAGTGCCGTTGGGCGGCGTGACGGAAAAGCCGATGCGCAGCTTCGTTGGCGCCCGCGCCGACAGGCTGAGCCAGGTGCCATCAGGAACCGGCGGCGTGTAGGGCTCGCCCGGCAGCGCGCCGGCGACCGCGTCGAGATAGGCCGCCGTGTCACGCACCGTGCGCGAGCAGCAAAGAAAATAGGCGCCGCCATACCAATAGTCGCCGAACGGCGCGAGGCTGACGCGGCCGCGCGACGGCTTCAGGCCGACGATGCCGCAGCAGGAGGCCGGGATGCGGATCGAGCCGGCGCCATCGCTGGCTTCGGCGATCGGCACCATGCGCGAAGCAATCGCCGCGGCCGCTCCGCCGCTGGAGCCGCCGGGCGTGATGCCTTCCTTCCACGGGTTCTTCGTCGCGCCGTAGAGCTTTGGCTCGGTGGTGATCGACCAGCCATTTTCTGGGGCGTTCGACTTGCCGACCAGCACCAGCCCGGCCGCCTTCATGCGGCGAACCACTTCGGTGTCGAAATCGGCGACGACATCTTTCAGGTAGAATGAGGAGTTGGTGTTCGGCGCCCCGGTCCAGGACGATGCCAGCTCCTTGAGCAGGAATGGCACGCCGGCGAAGGGCGCTGATGTGTCGACCGTCTGCGCCTGGGCGCGCGCCATGTCGTAGAGGCGATGAATGACCGCATTGAGCGTCGGGTTGAGCCGATCGACCAGCGTGATCGCCGCTTCCACCAGCTCCGCCGGGGTAACGTCGCCGCGCTTCACCAGCGCCGCAAGGTCCAGCGCGTCGGACTCGGCATAGGTTTTCAGCAGACTGTCGGTGACGGCGGCCATATCTCTCTCCTTCGGCGGATAGCTTGTGTTGATGCTGCTCCTGCGGAGAACTGTATTGGGCATCGGCCCCCTCACCCAGCCTCCGCTTCGCTCGGCTGACCTCTCCCCGAGGGGAGAGGAGACTTACAGCGCCAGCGCCACCCTCTTCTCCCCAACGGGGAGAAGGTGGCCGCGAAGCGGCCGGATGAGGGGGCTGGCGCGACTTCAGGCCAGGTCGATGGTGCGCCCCAGTGCGATGCTCTGCTCGGCGGCCAGCACGATGCGCAGACTGTTGACCGCCGCATCCATCTGCTCGGTGAGGTCGAGATCCTCGCGGATGGCGCGCAGGAAGAAGGCCTGCTCGCGATCGCACAGTTCCTGGTGGCCGGGTTCGTCCTCCATGCTGACGATCTCGTCGGGTTTGGAGAAATTCTTGTCGCCGTCGACAGCGGCATAATGGATCTTCAGCGCATCGGTCTTGGTGTGGCGGTCGATGTCGGCGGAATTCGAAACCTCTGCCAGCTCGGCAACACTGCTTGCCTGCTGGCCGGCGACGATCGACACCGCGCCCTTGGGGCCGACGACGTCCTTCACGAAATAGGCCGTCTCGCTCATCATCGGGCCCCAGCCCGCCTCGTACCAGCCGACCGAACCGTCATCGAAGGTGACGTGCAGATGGCCGTAATTCTGCTTGTCGGCTTCCGCCCAGAGCTTGGCGCCGATGCCGTGCACGCGCACCGGCTTGGCGCCGGTCAGCTGGCACATGACGTCGACATAGTGGACGCCGCAATCGACGATCGGGATCAGCGAATCGATCAGGTTCTTGTGCCAGTGCCAGGCGCTGCCGCTGCTCTGCTGGTTGAGGTTGAGCCGCATCACCAGCGGCTTGCCGAGCGTCTTGCCGACCTCGATGAACTTGATCCACGACGGATGCACGCGCAGAATATAGCCGAGCACCAGCTTGCGGTTCTTGGCCCGCGCCGCCGCGACCACCTTCTCGGCATCCTCGTTGTTGGTGGCGAGCGGCTTTTCCATGAACACATGGCAGTTGGCGGCGATTGCCTTCAGCGCGTATTCAGCGTGGGTGTTCGGCCAGCTGTTGATCGAGACGGCGTCCGGTTTTGTTTCCTTCAGCGCCTGGTCGAAATCCTCGTAGAGTGGGTAGCCGGCTAATTCTTCCGGAATCTTCGTGTTGCTCTTGATCGACCGGCTCATGATGCCGACAATCTCGAAACCGTCGAGCCGGTGATAGGCGCTCGCATGCGACGCACCCATATTGCCGAGACCCACCACCAGCACTTTCACCTTGTCGGACACCGAATATCTCCCAGGTTTTGATTGAATTGTGCGCGGCGATCGGTTGCCGCTCGTATGTCTATTCGAGACAATCACCTCAGGTCAGCGCCGCCGCTCATTGCCCGGCCCTTTCCTCTCCCCCGTCGATCGGGGGAGAGGTGTCGAGCGAAGCTCGACGGAGTGGGGGTCGACCCTCGCCGCGCGCCTGAGGTCTCTTGCTCGTCAGATTGTGCCTGTCTTGCGGCGACTGCGCGTTTGACGAACGCCTTCCCCCACTCCGTCGCCGCTTCGCAGCGCCACCTCTCCCCCCTCCGGAGGGAGAGGAAAGGAGCCAAGGCAGGGTAATGGAGGGCGGCGCCGACATGACCCGTTGCGCAGCCCTATTTCACCGCCGAATCGAACAGATGCGCCTTGATCTTCTCGACATCGAGCGCGGCAAAACCTTCCGACAGCTTGACGCCGTCGGCATCGGCCTTGACCTTGGCCTTGTCGAAATCATTGGCCGGGCCGATCAGATCGTTGGTGCAGACATCCTCGGCCTTCACCGGGGCGGTGATCTGGCCGATCTTGTGGATTTCGTCGAAGAAGCCCTGCCAGCTCGCCATGTCGTGCGAGCCCCAGCCGCCGCGCTTGTCCATGTCGCCGCGGAAAACGTTGATCTGCTGCAGGATCGAGGTGGTGCCGAGCTCCGGCCCGAGATTCTTGGCCAGCGTCGGGAACTGCTCGAACACCGCTTCGACCGCCGCGCGTGGATTCTGGTAGCCGAATTCGAGGCCCATCGCCCAGCCGCGCAGGTACTTTTCCAAAAACGCCTTGCGGTCGGGATCCTCAAGATCGGCGGCACGCACGACGAAGGTGTTGGCCGGCAGCTTCGAATTCTGCACGCCGAGCCAGTATTCGAAGTCGAGCCCCTTGGCGATCCATTCGGCGCGCAGCCCTTCCCACGACAGGGCGGCGTCGCCCTGGCCGCCGGCCAGCGCCGTTCCCCAGGTCGGCCAGCCGGCCTCGACATATTTCACCTTCTTGATGTCGACGCCCTGCGCGGCCAGCAGCGGGTCGGTGATCGACTGCCAGGCGGCGGAGCCGAGCAGGATGGTCTTGCCTTCCAGCTTCTTCAGGTCGTTCGATCCCTCGCCCTTGCGGAAGGCGATGCTGAACGTGTCGCGCGCGCCCATATGGAACACCGACTTCAGCTTCATGCCGTTCTGGATGGCGAAGGAGAACACGCCGGGCGACGGGAAGCCCATATCGGCCTGGCCGACATCGACGAACTTCACCGTCGCGGTGCCGTCCGATGGTCCCGGCTGCATGTCGGTGTCCAACCCGTCGAAATAGCCGGCCTTCTTGGCCGCCCAGTAGGGATAATCGTCGAGCACTTCGAGCGTGCCGCGCGGCGAGATCCAGGTGAATTTTCCGTAGGGTTCGGCCCTGGCCTTCAGGCCGGTGGCGCCAAGCGCCGTCGCCGTCACCAGCCCGGCGCCGGTGACCTGCAGGAAGTAGCGGCGGCTGATCCCCGCCGGGTTGATCGAGTTCTCTTTGGTCATGGCATTCCCCTTTTTTGTTTGATGTCAGTCTCTTGCCGCCCGCCTCCCGGGCGCCGTCATATCCCTGTGTTCAAGCCTCCCAGCTCGCCCATTTCTTGCCGATCAGGAAAAACAGCACGTAGATCAGGATGCCGAGCGTCGACAGGATCAGCACCACTGCGAAGAACTGCGGCATCTGGATCATCGACGAATAGGTGGTCAGCCGGTTGCCGAGGCCGAAACCGCCGCCGACCATTTCCGCGCCGACCGCGGTCAGCAGGCCGAAAATGGCGCCGATCATCAGCCCGACCAGGATCATCGGCAGCGCCATCGGCGCGCGGATTTTCCAGAAGATCTGCAGGGTGCTGGCGCCATAGGAACGCGCCAGCGCGATCTTGGCGCTGTCGACGCGGCGAAAGCCTGTCGCCGCATTGATCATTACCATCGGCCCGGCGGCCAGCGCCACCGCGATGATGCGCGGCGTGTAGCCGAAGCCGAAGCGCAGGATCAGAAGCGGCACCAGCGCCAGCATCGGCGTGGTGACCAGAAGCAGGATGTAAGGCGCGACGATCTTCTCTGCGAACGGGAATTGGGTGATGACGGCGGCCAGCACCAGGCCGATGATGGCGCCGATGGTGAAGCCGGACACCAGCTCGACCAGCGTGTAGCCGAGATGCGGCGCGATCAGCGGAAACTCGTCGAACAGCGCATAGGCGATCGAGCTCGGCGGCGGCATGATATAGAGCGGCACGTGGAACAGCCGCAGCGCCAGTTCGATGCCGCCGATGATGATCACCGCCACGGCAAGAATGGCCGCCACCTCCTTGCCCGACTTGATGCCGGGGCCGCTGGCGAAGGCGGAAAGGTTGGTCAGGCTGACCTCATGGCCGTCGCCCGCCTTGGCGCCCGACTTGGACTTTGAGAATTCCGGAATGGCATCGCCCCCGCTCACGGCCTGATCCTCACGATTTCGGCGCTCGGGCGCTCCGGCGCTTTTGGCCGCGTGCGTTCGCCGACAATGTCCATCTTGATCCGGTTGGTGAGGTCGAAGACCTCCTTCGTCGCCATGATCTCCAGCGAACGCGGCCGTGGGAACGGCACGCGGTATTCCTTGGCGACGCGGCCAGGCCGGGCGCTCAGCACCACCACCCGGTCCGAGAGAAAAATCGCTTCCTCAATCGAGTGGGTGATGAAGACGATGGTTGTCTTGGTGTCGAGCCAGATCTCCTCGACCAGCCGGTTCATCTCCTCGCGGGTGAAACTGTCGAGCGCGCCGAACGGCTCGTCCATCAAAAGCACCGAGGGCTTTAGCGCCAGCGCCCGCACGATCGCCGCGCGCTGCTGCATGCCGCCCGACAGCTCGCGCGGAAACTTGCCGCCGAAGCCATCGAGCCCGACCCGGTTGAGTAGATGCGCGATCCACGCCCGGTCCGGCTTCTCGCCCTTGATCTCGAAGGGGAAGCGGATGTTGGCGTCGAGGTTGCGCCACGGCAGGAGGTTCGCCTCCTGGAAGACGATGCCGATATCGGGATGCGGACCGGTGATGGCCTTGCCGTCGAGCCGGATCTCGCCGCTGGTCAGGCTGTGCAGGCCCGACATCGACCACAAAAGCGTGGTCTTGCCGCAGCCGGAAGGGCCGACGATCGAGACGATTTCATTGACGCTGACATCGAGGCTGCAGCGGTCCAGCGCCAGCAGGTCGCCGGAGGCCGTGTGATAGATCTTGGTGGCTGCCTGCACGCCAAGCTTCGGCTTTTTTGCATCGCCCGTGTTCATCTGCCCCCCGGGAAGATTGCGCGATGATCCATTGGCTCATCCCCAGCGAAAATCAGTCTGTAACTATCCTACTTTCCTGTCAAGCACCGACGATAGCGGCCGTATCACGAAAATCGATTAGTATACCTATCGTCTTGTTTTACCGTCGGTTTTACGGCCTTGAAATGCATGTTGCTTTCCTACATACTTCGGAACTGACACGGACCGGAGAGGAACGGAGGAAGGTGAGCTTTCCCCAACGACACGCTGCGGTTGCGATCCGGTCGGGCACGTGGAGCCAGGGCGTGCAAACATGCTAAGACGACAGCCTCGCAACCCAGGGAAAGACCAGGACCCCATGACCGACGCTGGCAGCCAGGACGAGCCTGTTCCAGGCCCCGATACCGAGGGGCGCGATCCTGTCCGGCGCATCCCCGACATCATCTCGCTGGTCAAGGATTCCTACAGCGAATTGCGCCCGGCCGAACGGCGTGTCGCCGATGTCGTTCTCGACGACGTCAAATATGCCGTCGACGCCTCCAACGCCGCCCTTGCCCAGCGCGCCGGGGTCAGCGAACCGACGGTGACCCGGTTCTGCCGCGCCATCGGCTGCGAGGGCGTGCGCGATTTCAAGCTGAAGCTGGCGCAGAGCCTCGTCGTCGGCGCGCTCTACCTGGCCAAGTCGCCTTCCGTCAGCAATGACAATGGCATGCCGTTCTGGAATGCCGTGTTCGGCGAGGCGCGCCGGGCGCTGCAGGAGGCCGAGCGGCAGCTCGACCCTGCGCAGCTGCAGAAAGCCGCCGAGCTGATCGCCAAGGCGCGCCAGGTCACGGTCTTCGGCCTCGGCGGCAGCTCCTCGGCGCTGGCGCAGGAAACCCAATACCGGCTGTTCCGCTACGGCATCACGGTCAGCGCCCAGTGCGATCCCTATCTGATGCGCATGACCGCCTCGACGCTCAAGCCCGGCGATCTGGTGATCGCCATTTCGGCGACGGGACGCACCCGCGAGGTGATCGAGGCCGTCGAGCTCGCCAAGCATTACCGCGCCAATGCGATCGCCGTGACCGCGCCCGACACCGAGCTCGCCCGCACCTGCGACGTCAGGTTGACGGTGGCGGTCCCGGAATATCCCGACACGCTGAAGCCGACGGCCTCGCGCTTCGCCTTCCTGGCGGCGATCGACCTGCTGGCGGTGGCCTCCGCCTACAAGCTCGACGGCTCGGCCCGCGAGACGGTGCGCCGCATCAAATACAACGCCCAGATCCACCGCACCGGCAAGGAGATGGAGCCGCTCGGAGACTAGCTCCCTTCTCCCCGTTGACGGGGAGAAGGTGCCGGCAGGCGGATGAGGGGCAGCGCCGAGTTCGACAGTTGCCATTCCAACACAGATTAGACGCACGCAGGAAGAGGAAAGAAATGCTCGAAATAGCACCATCGAAACAGGCAGCCGCATGGCTCGAATCCCTGGCGCAGGTGCTCGCAGCCGGCGACGCTGCGGCGGCGAGCAACCTGTTCGTCGACGATTGCTACTGGCGCGATCTCCTGACCTTCACCTGGAACATCACGACCATGGAAGGCCGCGCGGCGATCGCCGACATGCTGGCGACGACGCTGGCGACGGCCAAGCCGAGCGCGTGGCGGCTGACCGGCGAGGCGACCTCGGACGACGGCACCATCGAGGCCTGGTTCAGCTTCGAAACCGTGGTGGCCAGGGGGGAGGGCATCATGCGGCTGCGCGACGGCCGCTGCCGGACATTGTTCACGGCCATGGCCGACCTCAAGGGCTTCGAGGAGCGCAAGGGCGCGGCGCGGCCGCTCGGCGTGCGCCACAAGGCCGATCCCCAGCGCGTGACCTGGTCGGAGGCGCGGGCGCGCGAGACACGCGAACTCGGCACTGATGAACAGCCCTACTGCCTGGTCATCGGCGGCGGCCAGGGCGGCATCATGCTGGGGGCGCGACTGCGCCAGCTCGGCGTGCCGGCCATCGTCATCGAGAAGAATGCCAGGCCGGGTGACTCCTGGCGCAACCGCTACCGCACGCTCGTGCTGCACGATCCGGTCTGGTACGACCATCTGCCCTACATTCCCTTCCCCGAAAACTGGCCGGTGTTCACGCCCAAGGACAAGATGGGCGACTGGCTGGAAATGTATACGCGCGTCATGGAGCTCAACTACTGGGTCGCCACCAAATGCCTCAGCGCCAGCTATGACGAGGCCGAAAAAGTCTGGACCGTGGTCGTCGACCGCGTCGGCCGGCAGATCACGCTGAAGCCCAAGCACATCGTCTTCGCCACCGGCGCCTACGGCCCGCCACGGCGGATCGATCTGCCGGGTGCCGGCCGGTTCAAGGGCGAGTTGCTGCACTCCAGCCAGTATGCCAGCGGCGACAAATTCCGCGGCAGGAAAGTCGCCGTCATTGGCGCTGCAAGCTCCGGCCACGATGTCTGCGTCGACCTCTGGGAGAGCGGCGCCGAGGTCACCATGATCCAGCGTTCGCCGACGACAGTGGTCAAGTCGGACACGCTGATGGAAGTGGGCTTCGAGATCTTCTCGGAAGACGCACTGGCGCGCGGCATCACCACCGAGAAGGCCGACATGATCGTCGCCTCGACGCCGTTCGCGCTGGTGCCCAAGGGCCAGCGGGCGCTTTACGAGGTGATCAAGGCGCGCGACGCGGCCTTCTACGACCGCCTGCGCGCCGCCGGCTTCGCCATCGATTTCGGCGACGACGAGACCGGCCTTCTGATGAAGGCCTACCGCACCGGCTCCGGCTACTACATCGATGTCGGCGCCTCCGACCTGATCATCGACGGCAAGATCGGCATCCGCAGCGGCGTCGCCATCAAGTCGCTGACCCCGAGCGGCATCCTGTTCGAGGACGGAACCGAACTGGCCGCCGACGCCATCATCGCCTGCACCGGCTATCAGTCGATGAACGAGAATGTCGCCGCGATCGTCTCGCGCGAAGTCGCCGACAAGGTCGGCCCGTGCTGGGGTCTTGGCTCGGGCGTCAAGGGCGACCCCGGCCCCTGGCAAGGCGAGCTGCGCAATATGTGGAAGCCGACCGCCCAGGAAGCGCTCTGGTTCCACGGCGGCAATCTGGCGCTGTCGCGCTTCTATTCGAAATATGTGGCGCTGCAGATCAAGGCGCGGATGGAAGGCATTGAGACGCCGGTTTACGGGGCGGTGAGCAACGCCGGGTAAAGTCGACCCCCACTCCGTCGAGCTTCGCTCGCCACCTCTCCCCCGATCGACGGGGTAGAGGAAGGGCGCCACACAGATCGGCGAGGGAGAGGAAAGGCGCGAGTTCACCGCCCTTGGCTCCCTTCCTCTCCCTCCGGAGGGGGGAGAGGTGGCGCCGCGAAGCGGCGACGGAGTGGGGGAAGCCATTCGCCAAGCGCACAGTCCCAAGACAGGCACAAGCTGGCGAGATCAGCTAGTCGTGCCGATGCCCAAAGTGCCTCGCCGCAACCTCGACATGGGTATGCGCGGCATGCGCCACAAACCGCTCAGTCTCGCTGACATCGTTGACCGCTTCGTTCGGCCACCAGGTGCCGCCGATAACGATGCCTTCGCACACCAGCCTCTGGTCGGCGACCAATGACGCGCCGACCGCGTCGACGAAGGTGAAGCGGCCCGGGCGCTGACGGAGCACGGCGACGTCGCCGACCGTGCCGACGGCCAGTGTGCCCAGGTCAGGCCGCGCGATCGCCTGCGCCGGCGCTTGCGTGGCGGCGCGCAGGACCTCGACCAGCGGCATGCCGAGCGCCAGGAGCTTCGACATGCAGACGAGGATGTCGAAGGCGGGACCGTCGACGCAGTAGAGATGCACGTCGCTCGAGATCACGTCGGGCGCCAGCCCTTCTTCGAGCATGGCGCGGGCGACGGCGAAATCGAACGAGCCCATGCCGTGGCCGATGTCGAAGATGACGCCGCGCTCGCGCGCCAGCCGCATGTCGGGCCGCACCGCGCCGGAAGCGAACACCGGCGCATTCGGGAAAGGCCGGAAGCAATGGGTGAGAATGTCGCCCTTGCGCAGGCGCGGCAGCACTTCCGAGCGGCCGGGCGGCGGTTCGTCGATATGCGCCATCAGCGGCAGGCCGGCCTGGTCGGCGGCCTCCAGCGCCAGATCCACCGGCGCGATGCCGCTGGTGCCGCCGGCATGCTTGCCCGAGCGAACCTTTACGCCGACCACGACATCGCGGTGCTCGCGCACCGCAGCCACAACCTCGCGCGGTTCGCAGAGCCTGAGATCGCTGCACTCGCCGACCGACACCGTCTGCGAGAAGCCGAAAATGCCGGCAAAGGAAATATTGACATAGGCCAGGATGCGAACCTTCGAGCGCTCCATGACATGGCGGCGGAAGCCGAGGAAATTGCCGGCGCCCGCACTGCCGGCATCGATGAAGGTGGTGGTGCCGCTCTTGGCGGCCAGCCGGTCGGCATCGACGCCAAGCGACGTGCCGCCCCAATAGACGTGGCTGTGCAGGTCGACCAGGCCCGGCGTGACGATGCAGCCGGCGGCATCGACGATCTGCGCGGCGCTGTCCGCCGGGATATCGGCGTCGACCGCGGCAACGCGGCCATTGGCGATGGCGACATCGCGCAGCGCGTCGAGGCCAGCGGCCGGATCGATCAGCCGTCCGCCCTTCAGCAGGAGGTCGAATTGCATGGGATAACCTCCGCTCGTTGCTTTGCTTACAGAGGCCGATAGGCGACCGCCTCGACCTCGATCTTGATATCGATCATCAGCCGCGATTCGACCGTGGTGCGGGCCGGCGGGTTCTTCGGAAAGTGCCTGGCATAGACGGCGTTGAAGGCGCCGAAATCGCGCGCGTCTTCCAGCCACACGGTGGTCTTCACCACATCGTCCATGGTGCAGCCGGCCAGCGCCAGCGCGGCCTTGATATTGGCGAGCACCTGCTCGGTCTGTTCCGATATGCCGCCCTTGACCACGATGCCGTCGCTGCCGACGGGAACCTGGCCCGAGACATAGACGAGATCGCCTGCCCGCACGGCGGGCGACAGCGGCACATGCGACGTTCCAAAACACTGTTTCGGCAAGGGACAAGCCTCCTCTGATGACAGGACGGGGTGCCATTGTGGCGCCCGCTTCGATCGACATTTACGCCGATCCGGCCGATCCTCATAGGGGCCTTGTTGGAAAGCAACATTCTTGGAAATCTGCGTTGCTTTATTACAAGAGCCCTTGCATCGTACGCGCTGACGGGCGGCTTGGAAGCCGCACCGCACAGACGCATTTGCCAGAGCGGAGACACCAGCAATGACCTACGACAAGAACCCGTTTCCATCAGGCGATGCCGATCGCCACGCGCTCTGGGAAATGCTGGTGCGGCGCGACATCGACGCTTTCATCGGCCAGGACTGGGCCATGGTCGAGGATGATTTCGTTGCCGAGAGCTTCTTCGGCATGCATGCGCATTTCCTGCACAACGCCGACGCCTGGCGGCTGCAGTTTCCAAGGCTCGACGTCTATCGCGACGAATGGCTGCGCCAGGCCAAAGAGACGGCGGCGACCAAATTCGCCGAGCCGCTGCGCGAGGCGCTGTTTCGCGTCACCAACATGCGAGACATCGACGTCGACGGCGACCGCGCCGTGCTGCACAAGAAGTTCGACGGCTCGGTCGCCAAGGCGGACGGCAGCGTCGACCGGCTGAAATGGCAGACGCTGTATTTCTGCAGCAAGGTCGGCGGAAGCTGGAAGATATCAGGCTTCGTCGGCTACATGCCGCATCCGCTCGGCAGCTAGAGCCAGCTGATCAGTAGAGCGTGACGAAGGCCGGAAACAGCATGCCGGTCGCCCGGAAATGCTCGACCAGTTCGATGGCCGGGAAGATGGCGAGGAAATAGAGCCCGTCGAAAAACGTGCGCTTCAAAGCCCGCGTCGAGAACTGCAGTTCGTCATCATCGCGGTAGAGCAGCGGGTTTGGCCAGAACCGGGGCGTGCTCTTGGTGTAGGCAAGATAGGCTGGGCCGAACTTGCCGAGCAGAAATTCGGCTTCCTTGCGCGCCGTGACGCGAAAGATGAAAAAGCTGGCAAGGCCCAGCGCCACGGCCGCCATCAGCGAGCCGTAGAGCAATCCAATGCCGACCGCGCCGACCGTCGAGAAGAAATAGAGCGGGTTCTGCGTGGTCGAGAACGGTCCCGTCGAGACCAGTTCCTCGTTCTTCTTGCCGCCGACATAGAGAATGCTCCACAGCCGCCCGACGACACAGACGAGCACCAGGCAAAAGCCGAAGAATTCGATCGTTTCGTGCCCGTCGGAGCCCTCGCTCAGCCCCGGCTTGGTGAGAAACAGCAGCAACACCGCCAGCGCCGCCGCAACTCGCACGAAGATCAGGCGCTTGCGCTGGTCGAAGACCTGGGAAACCGGCTTGAGGGTAGCGTAGGTCATTTGGTGTTTCCTGGGGCACTGACGAGTGCCCGTGAGCAATGGGCATGACATTGATGGCGGATGAAAGGCGCACGCCCTCTATCGGCGCAGCGCCGGGCGTTCGTAAAGGACCTTTGCGCGGCCCACGACCATTCTTACGAATTTGTATGCCGCCGGACAGGCCGGCGTGAACTCGTTTGCTTACGCTGCGGGGATCGCCACCGCCGCAACCGTCGACCTCAGGACTTCAGCCATGCTCGCGCCCAACAGGCAACAACCCGCCCCACCGAGTCACAACAGGGTTCCCGACGTCACTCTCGATTTCTGGGTGATCAAGTTGATGGCGGTCACCACCGGCGAGACCGCGGCGGATTATCTTGCCGACACGATCGGGCTTGGGCTGACCGCCACCTCGCTGATCATGACCGGCATCCTGATCGCGGCCCTGGTCCTGCAGTTTGCGCAGAAGCGTTACGTGCCGTGGGCCTACTGGCTGGCGGTGGTGCTGATCAGCATCGTCGGCACCCTGGTGACGGACAATCTCGTCGACACTTTCGGCGTGCGCCTGCAGACCACGACCATCGCCTTCTCGGTTGCGCTCGCCGCGACATTCGCGGTCTGGTACGCCAGCGAACGGACGCTGTCGATCCACACCATCTTCACCACCAGGCGCGAAATCTTCTACTGGCTGGCGATCCTCTTGACCTTCGCGCTCGGCACCGCCGCCGGCGATCTCGTCGCCGAAAGCTTCGACATGGGCTACCTCACCACAGGCCTGCTGTTCGGCGGCGCCATCGCGCTCATCGTGCTGGCCTACTGGCTGCTCAATCTCGACGGCATCCTGGCCTTCTGGCTCGCCTATATCCTGACGCGGCCGCTCGGCGCCTCCTTCGGCGACCTGCTGTCGCGGTCGGCCAGGCATGGCGGCCTGGGCTTCGGCACCATCTTCACCAGCCTGCTCTTCCTCGGCTGTATCATTGCGCTCGTCCTGCACATGACCCTGAAGGGGACAACCAACGAAGCCGATGAACTGTTGCTGGACCTGGACTAGGTGCAGGGCGGATGCGCTAGCATTGACAATTGCCGAAAACCCCACCGCTTCGGCCAATCGTGAACGTTCTAGCGCCACCATGCCTGCGCCTTCGTGACATCCTAGGAACAAGCCCGTGCCGGTGATAGCCTCTCCATCTCGGCAACGGACCGGACCTTTCATGCGACTGCTTCTCGTCGAGGACGACCACAGGACGGCCGACTATATCGTCAGGGGACTGACCGAGGCCGGCCATGTCTGCGATCTCCTGCGCAACGGCCATGACGGGCTGTTCGCGGCGACCCGGGGCAAATACGACGTGATCGTCGCCGATCGGATGATCCCCGGTCTCGACGGCCTGTCGATGGTCAAGGCGGTGCGCGCCGCCGGCGTGCGGACGCCGGCGATCTTCCTCACCTCCGTCGGCGGCATCGACGACCGCGTCGAGGGGCTCGAGGCAGGCGGCGACGACTATCTGGTCAAGCCCTTCGCCTTTTCCGAACTCCTCGCCCGCATCAACGCGCTTGGCCGGCGGCCGGCGGCGCAGGAGCAGAAAACCGTCCTGCGGGTCGCCGACCTCGAAATGGACCTGATCATGCGCCGCGTCACGAGGCGGGGCCAGCCGATCGACCTGCAGCCGCGGGAGTTCAGCCTGCTGGAAGTGCTGATGCGCGGCGAAGGCCGCGTCATCACCCGCACCATGCTTCTGGAGCGGGTCTGGGATTTTCATTTCGATCCCAGGACCAGCGTCGTCGAGACCCATATCAGCCGGCTGCGGGCCAAGGTCGACAAGCCCTTCGAAACCCAGCTCATCCACACCGTCCGCAACACCGGCTACAGCCTGCACGCGCCATGACCGGAACATGGTCCCGCCTGCTGCGCAGCACGCCATTCCGGCTTGCCCTGACCTTCGCCTTCCTGTTCGTGCTGGCCTTCGTCCTGTCTGGCGCCATCGTCTACCAGATGATGAGCGCCGATCTTGCCGAGCGGCTCGACGACACCATCAAGGAAACCTACGCGGTCGTCGCCGCGACCTATGCCGAGAACGATCTCAAGGAGCTGGTTGAGACCGTCGGCAGCCACTCCCTGCGCAGCCTCAAGAAGGAGCAGCTGTTTTCCCTGACCGACGCAACGGGCAATCGCCTGGCCGGCAACTTCACCGCCGCAGGGCTTCCCGACGGCTTCTCGATGTTCGACACCGAAATGCCCGGCGTGCCGCCCGGCGCCGAGTACCGCGCCTATTCCGGCCCGGTCGGCGGCAACACGCTGACCGTCGCCTTCAGCCTTTCCGAGACGGAGGAGCTGGAGAGGATCGTGCTGATGAGCTTTGGCTGGGGAACCCTGATCATCACCGGGCTGGCGGTCGCCGGCGGCGCCCTGCTCGCCTCGCGCGTCCAGCGCCGTCTCGACGGCATCGCCGCCACCATGGTGGATGTCTCGCATGGACGGCTGGACACCCGCATTCCGCTGACCGGCAAGGGCGACGACATCGACATCGTCTCCAGCCAGGTCAATGCCGCGCTCGACCGCCTGTCGGCGCTGGTCGAAGGCATGAAACAGGTCAGCGCCAACATCGCCCACGATCTGAAGACGCCGCTCAACCGGTTGCAGATGATCCTCGACACCGCGTCGGAAAAGAACCTGTCGGGCCGGAAAATCGCCGCTGAACTGGCGGAGGCGCATGCCGAGAGCCTGCAGATCAACGAGACCTTCGATGCCCTGCTGCGCATCGCGCAGATCGAGGCCGGCGCCCGCCGGGCGCGGTTCACCGATGTCGATCTGGGCGAGGTGCTGCAAACCATCGCCGAGATCTATGCCGATGTTGCCGAGGACGACGGAAAGTCGCTGTCGTTGGCGCAACCACAGGAAACGACGGACCGGATCCATGGCGATCGCGAGCTGCTGACGCAGATGTTCGCCAATCTGGTCGAGAACGCGTTGCGCCATTGTCCATCGGGCACGACGATAAAGCTGTCGGTGGCGCGCCAGGACGAACGCGTCGTTGCAGGCGTCGCCGACAACGGTCCCGGCATTCCGGCGGCAGAGCGCGAGAAAGTGTTCCAGCGGCTCTACCGGCTGGACCACAGCCGCTCGACATCAGGCAGCGGCCTCGGGCTCAGCCTTGTCCGGGCCATCGCCGATCTGCACGGCGCATCGATCACGCTCGAGGATTGCCGACCGGGACTTGCGGTGGTGGTGCGTTTTCCGCTGGCGACGGATTAGCCGGCGAAACGGCTGGTGCTGTTCAAGCCCAGCTTGGGTTGAGAGGTCCCCTCACCTATCTATCCGCGTCGACAGGATGATCGACGACAGCGTCCGCTCGACTCCATCCATGGCGCCGATCTGGTCGAGCAGCATGTCGAGGTCGCGGATCGATGGGGCGTCGACGATGACGATCATGTCGAAATTGCCGCTGACCGAATGCAGCGTCCGGACCGTCGCCAAACCGCGCAGGCCGCGCACCACCTTGTCGGCAAGCTTGGGCGTCACGGTGAGCAGCACATGCGCCCGCACCAGCCCCTGCTCATAATCCGGCGCCAGCCGCACGCCGTAGCCTGATATGATGCCGCGCTGCTCCAGCCGTTCGATCCGGCTCTGCACGGTTGTCCGCGAGACGCCAAGCCGCCGCGCCAGCTCGGCGGTCGAGGCGCGCGCATTCTCGCGCAGCAGCGAAAGCAGGGTCTGTTCGGCATCGCTGAGCATTTCGACGATTCTTCTCGGCGGACTGACCAATCAATGGGTTCGTTTCGTACAGAACCACGCTTCCTTTCGACGGGCAAGCTGCGAATCTGTGCTCACAACCAGTGAGGGATTTGTCATGAAGAAAATTGTCGTTGTCGGCGCCGGCAAGATCGGCTCGACCATTGCCGAGATGCTCGCCGCCACGGGAGATTATCAGGTCACGCTCGTCGACCGCTCGGCAGCACAGCTCACTGCTGCCGAAGTCCCGGCCACGGTTGCGACGCTGGAGCTCGACATCGAAGCGTCCGGCACGCTTGAAGCCGCACTCGCCGGCAAATTCGCGGTGCTCAGCGCCGCTCCCTTCCATCTGACCACCCGCATCGCCGAGGCGGCCGCCAGTGCCGGCGTGCACTATCTCGACCTGACCGAGGACGTCGTCTCGACCCGCCGCGTCAAGGAACTGGCGCGTTCGGGCAGAAGCGCCTTCATTCCGCAATGCGGCCTGGCGCCGGGCTTCATCTCGATCGTCGCCAACGATCTCGCCAGCCGCTTCGATTCTCTGGAAAGCGTGCGCATGCGCGTCGGCGCTTTGCCGCAATATCCCTCCAATGCGCTGAACTACAATCTGACCTGGAGCACCGACGGCGTCATCAACGAATATTGCGAGCCCTGCGAGGCGATCGTCGAGGGCGAGCTGGTCGAGGTGCCGCCACTGGAGGAGCGCGAGGAGTTCTCGCTCGACGGCGTCACTTACGAGGCATTCAACACCTCCGGCGGGCTCGGCACGCTGGCCGAGACGCTGAAGGGCAAGGTGCGCACGCTCAACTACCGCACCATCCGCTACCCCGGCCACGCCGCGATCATGAAGGCGCTGCTCAACGACCTCGGCCTGCGCCATCGCCGCGACGTGCTGAAGGACATTTTTGAAAGCGCCCTGCCGGCGACATTGCAGGACGTCGTCATCGTCTTCGTCACCGTCTCCGGCCGCAAGAACGGCCGCCTGCTGCAGGAGACCTACGCCAACAAGGTCTATTCCCAGCGTATCGGCCAGGTGGTGCGCAGCGCCATCCAGATCACCACGGCGTCCGGCATCTGCGCCGTGCTCGACATGCTGGCCGACGGCAGCCTGCCGGCGACCGGCTTCATCAAGCAGGAAGACATCGCGCTGGACGCGTTTCTAGCCAACCGTTTTGGCCGCGCCTATGCCCAGCACGAAATGGTGAGTCGGCTGGCGGGGTGAAGCGCATAATCTCCCCGCTTGAGGGGAGATTAGCGATCGAACTACTTCCGCAAGACCATCGGCCGCCCAAGCAGAAACCGGACAAAATTGCCGGCGTTGCGCGAGGCCTTGGCCGAAGTCTGCGGCATCTGCTTTTGCGTAGTCTCTTTTCGAGCCGGCGCGCGCGCTTTTGTCTCGGCACCGGGCCGGCCCACGGTGAAAGCCGGCTCCGCGACCGGCTTGCCGCGCAAGACATTGGCTGCATTGTTGTCATGAATGACGATGCACCATTGAGCCTCCTTCGAGGCCGCCCCGACAGTGTTGAAACGCGTCGCCATCTTCGTGTGCTCGTCGCAATAGACCCCGTTCATGGACGGTGATCGCTTCTCGACCAGAGTGCCGAAGGCCGACGTTGGATATTCGTGCTGCGTGTAGTGGTTGGTTGCCGCATCGAAATTCTGGCCGTGCGGAAAGGCGATATAGAGCGGTTGCTGGTTCACCTCGCCCTTGGCGATTTCCCGGCGCGCGTAGAAATCGACACGCTCCATGAAGGTCGGCGCCAGCGCGTCATCGCTGTCGAGCCGAGTCAGCGAAACAAATTCGGCATCCGTGTCGCTTTGGACAAACGCATTGAAGGCGACATTGTAGTTCTCGCCGGCCTTGATGAGAACCGGCCTGACATCAATCCCGGCCGCGCAGGCGCAGACGATCCGGATGTAGTTCTCATGTGTTTCGGAATCGAACGCAATCAGGACCGTAAAGTCCTTCTGCGACTGGCGCTCGAGCGACGGCGCGCAATAGGTGTCGAACAGCGCCAGCCGCTCGACCAGCCACACCGGGTCGAGATTGGCTCTGCCGTGTCCATTCCATTGGCTCGGCATGAAGCCGGTGGCGGTGTTGTAGCGAATCGCCACGTATTTCTTCAGGTCGGTGCTCATGGGAGGAGACTAGAGCATGATCCCGAAGGGTGGAATCCGGTTCTCGGAAAACATGGTACGCGGCACTTTCCCGCCAATCGCTTTGGTCGCGCCTAGATGAGCGGCTGGCGAGTTGATCGATGGGCTGGCGAGGGAAGGAAGAGAGCTGGCTCGAACAGGTTCGCCCCTTTCCTCTAAATATGCAGCGCGTGTCCCAGCGCTTTCAGCGCTGCTTCCTGGAACCCTTCGCCCTGCGTCGGATGGGCATGGATGGTGCCGGCGATGTCCTCCAGCCGCGCGCCCATCTCCAGCGCCAGCCCGAACGCCGCCGCCAGTTCCGACACACCCTGCCCGACCGCCTGGATGCCGAGCACCAGATGGTTGTCGGCGCGGGCCAAGACGCGGACAAAGCCGTCCTCGCCCAGCTTCGTCATCGCCCGGCCGTTGGCCGCGAACGGGAACATGCCGATCTTGATCTCGCCGCCGAGCGCCTTGGCTTCTTCCGGCGAAAGACCAGCGGTCACCAGTTCGGGATCGGTGAAGCAAACGGCGGGTATCGAACGCTTGTCCCAGCTGCGTTTGTGGCCGGCAACGATCTCGGCGACCATCTCGCCCTGCGCCATCGCCCGGTGCGCCAGCATCGGCTCGCCGGTGACGTCGCCAATGGCGAAGATGCCGCGCATCGAGGTGCGGCACTGGTCGTCGATGCGGATGAATTTGCCGGCCATGTCGAGGTCGATCTGCTCGAGCCCCCAGCCTTCGGTCACCGGCTTGCGCCCGACCGTGACCAGGATTTTTTCGGCGGCGACCTTGGCGCTCTTGCCGTCCGAGGTCTCGACCAGCAACGCGTCACCCTTGGTTGAAAGCCCCTTGGCCTTGGCGCCCAGCATCACCTCGACGCCGAGCGCGGTGAGCCGCTTGACCACCGGCCGGGTCAGCTCGGCATCATACTGCGCCAGCACGCGCGGCAAGGCCTCGATCACGGTCACCTCAGCGCCCATCTTGGCAAATGCCATGCCCAGTTCCAGCCCAATATAGCCGCCACCGACGACCGCGAGATTTTTCGGCACGTCGCTGAGTGCCAGTGCCTCGGTTGACGAAATCACCCGACCGCCAAACGGCAGGAACGGCAGCTCCACCGGCGCCGAGCCGGAGGCGATGACGATCGTTTCGGCCCGGATCACCTGCACGCCCGTCTCGGTCTCGACCGCGACCGTCTTGCCGTCGCGAAAGCTCGCCCAGCCATGCACGGTTTTCACGCCTGCCTTCTTGAGCAGGCCGGCGACGCCACTGTTGAGCCGGCTGACGATGCCGTCCTTCCAGGCGACGGTCCGGGCAAGATCGAGCGTCGGCGCGGTGACCGAAATGCCGAGCGGGCTCTTGCCGCCCGCCATGTGCGACACCTTCTCGAACTCCTCCGCCGCATGGATCAGCGCCTTGGACGGGATGCAGCCGACATTGAGGCAGGTGCCGCCCGGCTTGCCGGCCTCGACGATCACCGTATCGACGCCGAGCTGTCCGGCCCGGATGGCGCAGACATAGCCGCCCGGCCCGGCGCCGATGACGAGCAGCTTGCAGGAGATTTCTTTCATGATGGCACGCTCTTTCTGGTGGCGAAGGCCCCCTCATCCGGCCGCTTCGCGGCCACCTTCTCCCCGGTGGGGAGAAGAGGCGAGCACAGACGCCGGCGACCTCCTCTCCCCTCGGGGAGAGGTCGGATTGCCCCGAATTGCCCTTCGCAATTCGGTTTTGGCAATCCGGGTGAGGGGGCCCTTGCGACCGTTCTCATCCCCTCAATCCACGAAAATCAGCGCCGGCGTTTCCAGCAGCGTCTTGATCCGCTGGATGAACACCGCCGCATCCCATCCATCGATCACCCGATGGTCGAAGCTCGACGACAGGTTCATCATCTTGCGCGGCATGAACTGGGTGCCGTCCCACACCGGCCGCACCATCATCTTGTTGACGCCGACGATCGCCACTTCCGGATGGTTGATGACCGGCGTCGTCGCCACGCCGCCCATGGCGCCGAGCGAGGTGATGGTGATGGTCGAGCCGGACAGCTCGTCGCGTGTTGCCGTGCCGGACTTGGCCGCCTCGGCCAGCCTGATGACCTCGGCGCCGCAATCCCAGATGTCGCGCGCCTCGGCGTGCTTGACCACCGGAACCACCAGCCCCGACGGCGTCTGTGCGGCGATGCCGATATGGATGCCGCCATGCTGATGGACGATGCCGGCCTCGTCGTCGAACAGGGAATTGAGATTGGGCTGGTCCGCGATCGCCTTGACCATCGCCCGCATCAGGAACGGCAGCAGCGTCAGTTTCGGCCGCTCCACGCCAGGACGCTTCTCCTTGTTGAGCGCCGCGCGCAATTCCTCCAGTGCGGTGACGTCGATCTCCTCGACATAGGTGATGTGCGGAATGCGCGATTTGGACAGCGACATCTTCTCGGCGATCTTGCGCCGCAAGCCGACCACCTTGATATCCTGCACAGCGTCGTTGCGGGCGAGGCCGGATGCCTTTGCGACCTGCGGCCCGCGGGCCAGGAACGCTTCGATGTCCTCATGGCCGATGCGACCGGCCGGACCGGATCCGGCAACCTGCCTGAGATCGATGCCGGCTTCTTTTGCCCGCAGACGAACGGCCGGCGACGCCAGCGGTCTTTCGCCTTGAAGCCGCGGCGCGCCGGAGACGGAAGGCTGCGCCGTGCTTTTCTGTGAGGCTGCCGGTTTCGCCTTGGGCTCGTCGCTCTTTGGGGATGTCTTCACGACCGGCGCAGCAGCCTCGGGCTTCGGCGTCGGAAGTTTTGCCGGAGGCTCAGCGGACACCGCTTCCTCTTCGGCGCCTTGCGGCTTGGCGTTGCCCTCGCCCGCCACCTTCAGCCGCACGATGGGAGAACCGATGGCCACCGTGTCGCCGATCTCGGCGCCCAGCCACAGGATCTCGCCATCGACCGGCGAGGGGATTTCAACCGTCGCCTTGTCGGTCATGACGGCGGCGAGCACAGTGTCCTCGCGGACGATATCGCCGACCTTGACGTGCCATTCGACCAGCTCAGCCTCGGCGACGCCTTCGCCGACATCGGGCAGCTTGATGATGTGTTCGCCCATCTCAGGCTCCCATGGTTTCAAGCAAGGCACGGCCAACGCGGGCGGGACCGGGAAAATAATCCCACTCCTGCGCATGCGGATAGGGCGTGTCCCAGCCGGCAACGCGAGCAACCGGCGCTTCGAGGTGATAGAAACAGTTTTCCTGCACCAGCGCCGACAGCTCGGCGCCGAAGCCCGAGGTCAGCGTCGCCTCATGCACGATGACGCAGCGCCCGGTCTTTTTCACCGAGGCGACGATCGTATCGAGATCGAGCGGCAGCAGGGTCCTGAGGTCGATGATCTCGGCATCGATGCCGGTTTCTTCGACAGCCGCCTGCGCGACATAGACCATGGTGCCGTAGGCGAGCACGGTGAGGGCCGAGCCTGCCCTGCGGATCGCCGCCTTGCCGAGCGGCACCGTGTAGTGGCCGTCGGCCACCTCGCCCAGCTCATGCTTCGACCAGGGCGTCACCGGCCGGTCGTGATGACCATCGAACGGACCGTTGTAGAGCCGCTTCGGCTCGAGGAAGATCACCGGATCCGGATCCTCGATCGCCGCGATCAAAAGCCCCTTGGCGTCGTGCGGGTTGGACGGTACCACCGTCTTCAGCCCCGACACATGGGTGAACAGCGCCTCAGGGCTCTGGCTGTGCGTCTGGCCGCCAAAAATGCCGCCGCCGGTCGGCATGCGCACCACGATCGGGCAGGTGAAATCGCCGTTGGAGCGGTAGCGCAGCCTGGCTGCTTCCTGGGTCAGCTGGTCGTAGGCCGGGTACATGTAGTCGGCAAACTGAATTTCCACGCACGGCTTCAACCCGTAGGCGGCCATGCCGATGGCCGAGCCGACAATGCCGGATTCGTTGATCGGCGCATCGAAGCAGCGGCTCTTGCCGTATTTGGCCTGCAAGCCCTGCGTGCAGCGGAAGACGCCACCGAAGAAGCCGACGTCCTCGCCGAACACGACGACTTTCTCGTCGCGCCCCATCGACACATCCATGGCATCGCGAATGGCTTCGATCATGGTCCGTCTCGGCATGGCTTCAGACTCCCGCCTGCTGGCGCTGGCGTCTGAGATGCGGCGGCATTTCGGCGTAGAGCCCTTCGAACATGTCGCGCGTCGACGGCTTGCCGCCGGCATGCAGCGTGCCGTGGCCTTCGGCTTCCTTCTGCGCCGCGATAACCGTGTCGAGGATTTCCGCCTCGGCCTGCGCGTGACGCTCGTCCGACCAGACACCGAGCGCGATGAGATGGTTCTTCAGCCGCACGATCGGGTCGCCGAGCGGCCAGGCGTCGGATTCGGTTTTCGGCCGGTAGGCGGACGGGTCGTCCGAGCTCGAATGTGCGCCGGCACGGTAGGTGACATATTCGACCAGCGTCGGCCCGAGATTGCTGCGCGCCCGCTCCGCCGCCCATTTGGCGACCGCATGCACCGCGAGATAGTCGTTGCCGTCGACGCGCAGCGACGGGATGCCGAAGCCGAGGCCCCTCGCCGCGAACGTGCCCGAGCCGCCGCGCGCGATGCCTTGAAAGGTCGAGATTGCCCACTGGTTGTTGACGACATTGAGCACGACCGGCGCCTTGTAGGTGGAGGCGAACACCAGCGCCGAGTGGAAATCGGACTCGGCCGTCGAGCCGTCGCCGATCCACGCGGCTGCGATGCGCGAATCGTTCGATATCGCCGAGGCCATCGCCCAGCCGACCGCCTGGATGTACTGCGTCGCCAGATTGCCGGAGATCGAGAAGAAGCCGTGCTCCTTTGACGAATACATGACCGGCAATTGCCGGCCCTTCAGCGGGTCGGCTTCGTTGGAATAGATCTGGTTCATCATCGTGACCATCGGGTAGCCATCGGCAATCAGCAGCCCGGCCTGGCGATAGGTCGGAAAGTTCATGTCGCCCGGCGCCAGTGCCTTGCGGAAGGCGCAAGCCACAGCCTCTTCGCCCAGATGCTGCATGTAGAACGAGGTTTTGCCCTGCCGCTGCGCCATCTGCATGCGCGCATCGAAGGTCCGCAGCGTCATCATGTGGCGCAGGCCGGTGAGAAGCTCGTCGCTGGACAGCAGGCCGGCCCACGGGCCGACGGCCTCGCCCGTGCGGTTCAGCACGCGGATGATCGAGAAGGCATGATCGCGGATGGTGCGCGGATCGACATCGATCTCCGGGCGCGGCACCGAGCCGGCCTTGGGGATCGGCACATTGGAAAAGTCAGGCGTTCCGCCCGGCCGCACTTCCGGTTCCGGAACATGAAACCGCAACATCCCAGCATCGGCCATGACCTTTGTCCTCCAATGTTGCCTGGAACAGATATTTGCATATCTGCGCCGCCAGTGCGAATTTGTCGGGTGGCCTGCGGACGTCGGTCCCGGCCGCGCCGGCCGATCCAGCCTCCCGCACCCAAGATGAAGATATGTCCGCGAAATTTCTTGTCGATTTGGGCGGTGGCGCGCAATTAGAGAGAAGGTTGGGCGAGGTTTGCCGGCAGATAAGGTGATTGGTCGACGAACTCGCGCCTTTCCTCTCCCCCGTCGATCGGGGGAGAGGTGTCGAGCGAAGCTCGACGGAGTGGGGGTCGACCGTTCGCCCAAGCTGGATGCCGCCCCCACATCATGCTAACCAGCCCGCCATGGCACAGAAGAAAGCATATGAGGTCGATGGCTGGCTCGCGAAGCCGGACCAGCGGATCTCCATCGTCCTGCTTTACGGCCCCGATCGCGGCCTCGTCTCCGAGCGAGCAAAGGCCTTTGCCGGCAAGACCGGCCTGCCGCTCGACGATCCCTTCTCGGTGGTCAGGCTGGAGGGGTCGGAGGTCGACCGCGACGAGGGCCGGCTGCTCGACGAGGCCCGCACCGTGCCGATGTTTTCCGACCGGCGCCTGCTGTGGGTGCGCAATGCCAGCGGCCAGAAGGCATTGGCCGACGACGTCAAGGCGCTGACGGCCGAGCCCGCGCGCGATGCGATCATTCTCATCGAGGCCGGCGACCTCAAGAAAGGTGTCGGCCTGCGCGCCATCGTCGAGGCGGCCGACAACGCCATGGCCCTGCCTTGCTATGCCGATGAAGCCCGCGACATCGACACCGTCATCGACGGCGAACTGGGCAGGGCCGGCATGTCGATGACCATGGAAGCGAGACAGGCGCTGCGCCGCAATCTCGGCGGCGACCGGCTGGCCTCGCGCGGTGAGATCGAGAAGCTTGTGCTCTACGCCCATGGCCAGACCGAGATCGGCCTGGAGGAGGTCAAAGCGATGTCAGGTGATGTCTCCGGCGCGTCTTTCGACGACGCGGTTGACGCGCTTCTCGAAGGCAAGATCGGCGACTTCGACACCGCCTTCACCCGCCATTGCCAGTCCGGCGGCCAGCCCTTCCTGGTGCTGTCCTCGGCAATGCGGCAGTTGCAGCAGATCCAAATCATGCGCGGCCAGATGGAGTCCGGCAACCGCAACGCCGCCTCGGTCGTTGCCGCCGCCCGCCCGCCGGTATTTTTCTCGCGGCGCAAGCTGGTGGAGAAAGCGCTGGAACGCTGGAGCACCGAAGCGCTCGGCCGCGCACTGACCCGGCTGCAGACGGCGGTGCTGCAGACCAGACGGCGGCCGGATCTTTCCGTGGCGCTGGCAAGACAGGCGCTGCTTGGCATTGCGGTGGAGAGCAGCAGGTTGGCGCAGAGGTAGGAGAGCGATCCTCCTCTTCTCGGCACCGAGCGCTGCCTCCATCGGTCAATTCATTGTCATAGCGCCCACCTGCTGGAAGGTTGGCAGCGCCTGTGGAAACACCAGCACCGCCGCGCCGTAAAGAAGCAGAGCGATGCCCGACACCTTTGCGATCCCACCTCCTGACGGGAGGGTCTTTTCCGCAAAGATCAGCAAGGTGACCACGGCCATTGCGGCGACGTTCATGATCCCGAGAGGAAAGAGGGCGAGAAACAAAAGCCAGCAGCAGCCCAGGCAAAAAAGTCCATGCTCCAGGCCCATGCGAACCGCACCCCAATAACCATCGCGCCATGAGGTCAGGATGAAGCCAATCGGCGTGCGGCATTTGGCCAGACACAGATCTTTCAGTGGGGAGAGTTGATAGGCGCCCCCAATCATCAGCAGCGCGCCGCCGATACGCGCGGCCGTCGCAGCGGACAATCCCACATGCCCGGCAAGCATCTCCGCACCCGCCGCACCGGCAAAGGCGATAACGCCGATCACGCCCCAAACCAGCATATACCCGGCCACGAACACCCAGCTCGAGACAAAGGTCTCGCCCCGGCTCTGTTTGCCGGCCTGGACCTGGTGAAACGTCAGGATCATGGGCGCGGCCGTCGGAAACATCATGGCAATCATCATGATCATCCAGATGGCAAGAAACAGCGGCGCCTTCATACCCATGGTGAGTGCGTACATTTCCATGCGCATGTCCGCGTCCATGCCCATCTGCTGCCAGACAAGCAGGGTCCACGCCGCCGCAGCGATAGCGATCAGCAGCGCGAGAATGATGTATCGCTGCAACGTCGGGGCCATGGACGAGGTCGTTCCGTGCTACGCTGCCAACGGCTACTGCTGCCCAGACCAATTGATCGGGGCGTAATGTCCGTTTCGGCGGGAATTGTCCCAGCTCATGCCATGATCGCTGAATGTACTGCCTTCCGCCCCCATCGCCAGGGCGAGCCAATCGGGATTGACAGGATGGCCGGTGGCCGCCCACATCTGCCCGTCCTCGCGCATTGTCGGCAGCGGCTCGACCGCCATCTGCATGACGCCCGCAATCTCCGCCGACCGCTTCTTGCCGTCTATCCGGTAGCTTATCGGCACCTTCTTGGCGCCAAGATTCGTGCCAATCATGGGTGCCAGCACCGCCATAGGGCCGCCCGCAGCGCCGGTGAAGATGGCACCTAGCGCCTCTGTTTGCCTGTCATCGGCCCGTTCGTCGATATAGGCGGCGGCCGTCCAATTGCCGTTTGCCATAGGACCCGGCGTGTGAGCGACCATCGCGACACTGAGCCCATCCAATCGAACGTCGCCGTAGTTGCCCGTATCAATGTGAAAGACCAAACCGACGTCGCAAACACCTTTCGTCGGCTTCGATGTCAGCTGCGCGTTGGTGGACAGCAGACAAGGACATACGACATCGCAGCTACAATTTTCGAAGTAACTTCCGGACAATTGCCAACGGACTGCCATTTGCACCTCCCACTTGCGTCAGGCGCGTCGGCATATCGCATTGGCGGGGCAGTGCCATTTCACGATTGTTGTAGGAACGGCAAATAGCGCCCGCCTCGACTGACCGGCACGCTAGGGCACATAATTTAAGCCATATCTAATATAGGTTACGCCGTTGCCTGGCACTGTCAAGCCGCGAGCGGCAGGGCTGGCGGCAGGCGCTGCTTGGGATCGCGGTTGAGAGCGCGAGGCTGGGGAGCGAGCCTGATCTCCCCCTCGAGGGGGGAGATGTCGCCGAAGGCGACAGAGGGGGCCGCCGCGCGTGGGGCGCTGACCTCTTCTTCGTTCCCGCAGGGGCCCGGCGCTTGATGTGGGGCGACCCCCTCTGGCCTGCCGGCCATCTCCCCTCAAGGAGGGAGATTCGCGGCGTCACCGATTTCGCCAATCACCAGCGCCCCAAAAGGAAAAGGCCGGCCAAACGGCCAGCCCCTTTCCACATGCGCAATCTCCGGTCTCAATATACTTCGCCGGCTAACTAACGCTCCTGCTTCAGCCTTCTGCACAGCTCATCAAGCTGCTCCAGCGACCGGTATGAAACCCGCAAAGTGCCGCCCTTGCCCTTGTGATCCACTGACACAATCATGCCGATCGTATCGGTCAACAGCTTTTCCAGCGCCAGCGTATCGGCGTCCTTTTGCTCCGGACTTGGCGCCGGCTTGGCTTCCTTGGTGCTGCTGGTGCCGGCCGGTATCTGGGCCAGCGCTTCGGCCTGGCGTACCGAAAGGCCCTCTTCGACGATACGCTTGGCAAGGCCGGCCGGATCTTCCGCCGTCACCAGCGTGCGGGCATGGCCCGCCGACAGCGCGCCGTCGACCAGCATGTCGCGGATCACGTCCGGCAGCTTCAGGAGCCTGAGCGTGTTGGCGACATGGCTGCGGCTCTTGCCGATCACCTGGCCGAGATCGGCCTGGGTGTAGCCGTGCTCATCGATCAGCTGCTGATAGCCAAGCGCTTCCTCGACCGCATTGAGGTCGGTGCGCTGGACGTTTTCGATGATCGCCAGCTCGAGCGCGGTGCGGTCGTTGACCTCGCGGATGATGACCGGGATCTCGGACAGCCCGGCGCGCTGCGCCGCGCGCCAGCGCCGCTCGCCGGCGATGATCTCGTAACGGCCGGCCTGTGCCGGCGAAGGACGCGCCACCACCGGCTGGACGACGCCGTGTTCGCGGATCGACTGGGCAAGGTCGGTCAGCTCGGCGTCGCCGAAATGCCGCCGCGGATTCTTCGGATTGGGGGTCAGGAACTCGATCGGCACCTTGCCGTCGGCGCTCATGCCTGGTTTTTCAGGCGCAGCTGGGCGATCGATCTCGCCGATCAGCGCCGCCAGCCCACGCCCCAGTCTCTTTCTCGAAAGGTCTTCGCTCATCTTTATTCCAGGTTCCGGATCGTTTCGGTATCGAATCGGCTCTTTAGATTGCAGGGAGTCTAATCAAGCGGCGCGTAACTTGCGCTCGCGGCGGATCACTTCCGACGCCAGTTGCAGATAGGCCTGGCTGCCCGAGCATTTCAGATCGTAAAGGATCGCCGGCTTGCCGTAGGACGGCGCCTCGGACACCCGCACATTGCGCGGGATGACGGTCTCGTAGACCTTGTCGCCCATATGCGCCCGCACATCCTGCACCACCTGGTTGGCGAGATTGTTGCGGCCGTCATACATGGTCAGCACGATGCCCTGGATGGTCAGATCCGGATTGATCGAGCGGCGCACCTGCTCGACCGTCTCCAGCAACTGGCTGAGACCTTCGAGCGCGAAGAACTCGCATTGCAGCGGCACAAGAACAGAATCGGCCGCAGCCATTGAATTCAAGGTCAAAAGGTTGAGCGATGGCGGGCAATCGATCAGCACATAGCCAAAGGGTGCGCCGCGCTCGGTCGCGGCGCGCAGCGCATTACGCAACTTGAGCACCCGGTCGGACGCGGAGGCGATCTCCATTTCAATGCCGAGCAGGTCGAGCGTCGACGGCACGATCGACAGGCCGGGCACCGCCGTCGGGATGGCCGCGGCCTCCAGCTCCAACTCGCCGGTCAACACGTCATAGGAGGACACCGTCCGGTCCTTGCGGTCGATGCCGAGACCGGTGCTGGCATTTCCCTGCGGATCAAGATCGACGATCAGCACCTTTTCGCCGATCGCGGCCAGCGCGGTCGCCAGATTGATGGCGGTGGTTGTCTTGCCGACGCCGCCTTTCTGGTTGGCTACGGTGATGATTCGGGGGCCATTCTTCATCATGGGTTTATGCCAGAAATTCATTTTGGGCGCCAAATCGCCTGTCAGTGACGGATCAGACAGGTCGCAGGTTGGACAATTCCAGGATGACGCCGCCAGCGTCGGTCACACTGGGATGTTCTACCAGATCGAAGGACCATCGGTGAACGCTTTCTTGCACTTCGGTGCGGTAATCCCGGCCTTTGTGGAACAGACCGCGCGCGCCTGAAATCAGCCAGGGCGCCGACAGGTCCAGCAAGGTCGAAAGCGGAGCCAGCGCCCGCGCCGTGACGATCTGCGGCGTCGAAACAAGCGCATGACTGTCGTCGATGCGGCGCGCCACCACCCGCGCCGGCAGGCTGAACTGCCCAATGACGGTCTGCAGGAAGGATGCTTTTTTGCGATTGCTTTCAACCAGATCGACGCTGGCGCCGTCGCGCTCGGCCAGCAGGAAAGCCATGACAAGGCCCGGAAATCCGCCGCCTGAGCCGATATCCACCCAGCGTGTGGCGGCCGGCTCTATGCGCGCGAGCTGCGCGCTGTCCAATATATGACGCTGCCAGACGTCGCCCGAGGTCGATTGCGCCACCAGATTGATGCTGCGATTCCACTTCTGGAACATCTGCTCGAACGCCACCAGCCGATCGAATGTTTCACGTGAAACCGGGCCTGCCGTGTCCTGCAGGCTCGCTAGGGTCATAGAACTCACGCAACATCCTTTTGTAGGCGCTGGGCGCTCTCCGCGTGACGGACATGCGCGACAATGATCGCCAGCGCCGCTGGCGTCATGCCTTCCATGCGCTGGGCATCGGCGATGGAGCGCGGCCGCCGCGCCTGCATCTTCTGCTTCAACTCGTTCGACAGACCCGGCACGCCAGCGAAATCGACCGTCTCGGGGATCAGCCGGCTCTCTTCATGCCGGATCTGCGCCACATCCGTCTTCTGGCGATCGAGATAGACCGAATATTTGGCCTCTGTTTCGAGTCGCTCCGCCGCCTTGCCGTCGATTGCCGCGAATCGCGAATCGATGCGTCCCAACCAGGCCACGTCGACGTCGGGATAGGATAGTAATTCGTAACCGGACCGGCGCACGCCGTCCCGGTTGATCTCCAGCCCGTGTCGCGCCGCCTCGTTGGGCGTCATTGTGAGCGATTTCGCCAGCTCCCGAGCCTCATCCAGACTTTGCATGACATCCCCGTAGCGCTGCATCCGCTGCGCCGAGGCGATGCCAAGCTTCGCAGCCACGGGCGTCAGCCGCTCATCGGCATTGTCGGCACGCAACGACAGCCTGAATTCGGCCCGCGAGGTGAACATCCGGTAGGGCTCCGCAATGCCCCGGCTGGTCAAATCGTCGACCATGACGCCGATATAGGCCTCGGTGCGGCTGAGCACGATCTGCGCGCTGCCCGCCGCCCGCCGCGCCGCATTGAGGCCGGCAAGCAAGCCTTGCCCGGCCGCTTCCTCATAGCCGGTCGTGCCGTTGATCTGCCCGGCGAGGAACAGGCCGCTGATGCGCTTCGTCTCCAGCGTCTGATGCAGCTCGCGCGGATCGACATGATCATATTCGATGGCATAACCGGGCTGCAGCATGACGGCCCGCTCCAGCCCCGGAATGGTTTTCAAGATGTCGAGCTGCACATCTTCGGGCAGCGAGGTCGAAATGCCATTGGGATAGACGGTGTCGTCGTCCAGGCCTTCCGGCTCCAGAAAAATCTGGTGCCCGTCCCTGTCCCCGAACTTGACGATCTTGTCCTCGATCGACGGGCAATAGCGCGGCCCAACGCCTTCGATCGAGCCGGAATACATGGCCGAGCGGCCAAGATTGGCGCGGATCAGCTCATGCGTGGCGGTCGTTGTGCGGGTGATGCCGCACTCGATCTGCGGCGTCTCGATACGGTCGGTCATCAGCGAGAACGGCACCGGATCCGCATCCGCCGCCTGGCTTTCCAGCGACGCCCAGTCGATGGTCCGGCCATCGAGCCGCGGCGGCGTCCCGGTCTTCAGCCGTCCAAGCTTGAAGCCGGCGCGGTCCATCGTTGCCGACAGGCCGAGGCTCGCCTGCTCGTTCATGCGGCCGGCGACGATCTTCTTCTCGCCGATATGGATAAGCCCGCGCAGAAAAGTTCCGGTCGTCAGAACGACCGCGCCGCAAGCCAGGCGCCGCCCATCAGCCAGGAGAACAGCCCTGATCTGCCCATCGGAGATTTCGAAGTCCAGAACCTCGCCTTCGACCACGTCGAGATCGTTCTGCTGCCGAATCGCTTCCTGCATGGCAAGGCGATAGAGCTTTCTGTCGGCCTGCGTGCGAGGTCCGCGCACCGCGGGGCCTTTGCGGCGGTTGAGCAGGCGGAACTGGATGCCTGCCGCATCCGCCACGCGCCCCATCAAACCGTCCATGGCATCGATCTCGCGCACCAGATGGCCCTTGCCGAGCCCGCCGATCGCTGGGTTGCACGACATCACCCCGATCGTGTCGAAACGCAGCGTCACCAGCGCGGTCCTGGCACCGGCGCGCGCGGCAGCACTAGCCGCCTCGCAACCCGCGTGGCCGCCGCCCACCACAACCACATCATAGCGATTGGTCATTTCCAAACGTCCTGGACTCAGAAGAATGAGGGACACATGTCCCTGCGGAGCGACGCTGTCAAGAAAACTCCGCGACAAGTTTCACGTGAAACAGCCGAGCCGCCAGTTAGCTCAGTGTTTCACGTGAGTCATCGGGGCCGCCTGCCACGTTTTACGTGAGTCATGCAGGCGGCGCAGCGCGGTGGTGGCCCAGATGGAGCCTCCCCGCCTTCGGGGTTCGTCGAAATCACGAAGCCATGCAGCAAAGCAACATACGATCTAAAGGGAGCTCACGCCGCAGCGACCCAATGTTTCACGTGAGTCATTTCCCGATGCAGAACTGCGAGAAGATCACGTCCAGCATGTCCTCGACGTCGATGGCGCCGACGATTCGGCCCAAGCGGTCGGCGGCAAGCCGCAGCTCCTCCGCGCGCAACTCCTGCCCGACAGAACGGCCATCGGTGGCGCGAAGCAGATGACGGTTGGTCTCGCCAAGCAATTCGACGTGGCGAAGGCGCGACGGCAGGACATCGCCGACGCTGCCGGCTGCCTCCGCCGCCCGCTGGCCGATCTCCGCCAGCAGTTCCTCCACGCCCGTCCCGTTCTTCACTGAAATGACAAGGTCGTAATCCTCCGTCGCGTCGCTCGCCGCGCGGCTTTCCAGCAGATCGAGCTTGGTGCCGACACGTAAGATCGGCGCTTCGGTCGGCAGCAGTCCAATCTCCCTGGGATCGGCGACATCCCTAAGCAACAGCAAGAGATCGGCGCCATGCGCCTTGGCCCTCGCCTTCTCGATGCCGATCGCCTCGACCTTCCCCGGCGCATCGCGCAACCCGGCCGTATCCGTAAGCCGGACACGCAGCCCCTGAAGATCAAGTGTCACTTCAAGCAGGTCGCGGGTCGTGCCTGGCTCATCCGTTACTATAGCGGCATCGCGCCGCGCCAGGGCGTTGAACAGACTCGACTTACCGGCGTTGGGCGCACCGAGGATGACGACCTCAAAGCCGTCGCGAATGATCTCGGCGGCGCGAAATCCGGCGATGTGCCGGTCGATCTCGTCGATCATCGTTCTGACATCAGACCAGACCGTATCCGAAACGGAACCGGGGACGTCTTCCTCGTCGGCGAAATCGATCTCGGCCTCGATCATGGCGCGGGCATGGATCAGCCTGCGGCGCCAGCCGAGATAGAGTTCGCTTTGGGCGCCTCCGGCATTTTGGACCGCGAAGCGCCGCTGCGCCTCCGTCTCGGCATTGACGAGATCCGCCAGCGCCTCGGTCTCGACCAGGTCGACCTTGCCGTTCAGAAAGGCGCGACGCGTGAATTCACCCGGTTCCGCGTGCCTGACGCCGTCAAAACCGGTCATCGTCTCCAGCATTTTTGCCACAACGGCACGGCCGCCATGAACGTGGAATTCCGCGACATCCTCGCCGGTGAAACTGGCCGGACCGGGAAAAAACACAACCAGGCCGGTATCGAGCAATGTCCCGTCAGACGCCCTGAGTCGGCGCAGAGCCGCCGCGCGGTCCTTAACCATAGTCCCAGAAATCGTTTCGATCACGAATCGAGTCTGCGGGCCGGAAATTCGGATGACGGCGACGCCGGCAGGCAGCCGGCCGCTCGACAGCGCTACGATGGAATCGCCTGAAATCATTTGCCCGCTCTACTGAACCGCCCTAGCTTCACGCCTATCAGCCAATCGCACCCGAGTTTGCCCAGTGACGCTGCCCGCGCAAAACCTGCTTGCCGAAGAAGCCAGCCCCTATCTGCAGCAGCATAGCGGCAATCCCGTCCACTGGCGGGCCTGGTCGCCGGCTTCGCTCCAAGAGGCAAAAGCGCTGGATAGGCCGATCCTGCTCTCGGTCGGCTATGCCGCCTGCCATTGGTGCCATGTCATGGCGCATGAAAGCTTCGAAAACGATGGCGTCGCCGCCGTCATGAACCGTCTGTTCGTCAATATCAAGGTCGACCGCGAGGAGCGCCCGGACATCGACCAGATCTATATGGCGGCGCTGTCCTCGATGGGCGAGCAGGGCGGCTGGCCGCTGACCATGTTCCTGACTCCGGACGGCAAGCCGTTCTGGGGCGGCACCTATTTTCCACGCGAGCCGCGCTACGGCCGCCCGGGTTTTGTCCAGGTGATGGAGGCGGTGGACAAGGCCTGGCGGGAGAAGCGGGCGAGCCTCAACCAGAGCGCCGACGGCCTGACGACGCATGTCGAGGCACGGCTCGCCGGTTCGCATGCCAGAACCGTGCTCGACCGCGCCACGCTGGCGGAATTGGCCAAGGGCATCGACGGCATGATCGACCGTGATCTCGGCGGATTGCGCGGCGCGCCTAAATTTCCCAACGCGCCGTTCATGCAAACGCTGTGGCTGTCCTGGCTTCGCGACGGCAATGCCGCCCATCGCGACGACGTCCTCAACAGCCTCGAGCAGATGCTGCGCGGCGGCATCTACGACCACATCGGCGGCGGGCTCAGCCGTTACTCCACCGACGCCGAATGGCTGGTGCCGCATTTCGAAAAGATGCTCTACGACAATGCCCAGCTCCTCCGCTTCTGCAACTGGGCCTATGCCGCAAGCGGCAATGAATTGTTCCGGGTGCGAATCGAAGAGACGATCGGCTGGCTGCTGCGCGAAATGCGCGTCGACGGCGGTGCCTTTGCCGCCAGTCTCGATGCCGACAGCGACGGCGAGGAAGGTCTGTTCTACACCTGGAGCCGCGACGAGATCGAAGCCGCCCTTGGAGACGATTCCGCATTGTTTTTCAAGCACTTCACGCTCTCCAACCCGCATGGCTGGGAAGGCAAGCCGGTCGTCCACCAAACGCTGTCTCAGCAATTGCAATATGTGATCCACCGCGAAGAGATCAGCGCGCTCAAGGCGAAACTCCTTGCTGTCCGGGAAGAGCGGGTCAGGCCCGGCCTTGACGCAAAGACCCTCATCGACTGGAACGGCCAGATGATCGCAGCGCTTGCCGAGGCCGGCCGGGCGCTGGCGCGGCCTGACTGGATCGATGCGGCGGCAAAGGCCTTTGCCTATATCAGCTCTGGCAGCCGCGACGGCCGTCTGCCGCATTCGATGCTCGGCGCCAGAAAACTGTTCCCGGCTTTGTCCAGCGACTATGCCGCTATGACCAACGCCGCGATCTCGCTGTTCGAGGCCACCGGGGATTGGAGCTATGTCGACCAGGCCGGCCAGTTTGTCGGGCAGCTCGAGCATTGGCATGCCGACGCCGAGAAGACAGGTTACTACCTGACTGCTTCCGACAGCACCGACGTGCCGATCCGCATCCGCGGCGATGTCGACGAAGCCATTCCGTCCGCCACCGGCCAGATCATCGAGGCGCTGGTCAGGCTCGCCTCCGTCACCGGCAATCTCGAGCTGCAGGAAAGAGCCTGGCACGTCGCCGAGCATGCCGCCGGCCGCGCGGCGCACCAGGCCTATGGCCAGGCCGGCATCGTCAATGCCTGCGCCCTGGCAATCGAGCCACTCAAGCTGGTGTTGGTGGATGAGCTCACAGATCCAAAGCTCGTTCCGGTTGCGAATCGAAACCCGGACCCGCGCCGCATCGACATCGTCGTGCCGATCGGTACGGCAGCGAATCGACCCTTGCTGCCCGGTGGAATCCTGCCGCCGACCGACAAGGCAGGTGCATGGTTGTGCACGGGGCAGGTTTGTTTGCCGGCGGCGACGGATGCTGAAGAGCTGGAGCGATTGTTGCGACGGCGATAGTTTTGCTAACCGCCGGCGAGAGACGCCCCCTCTGGCCTACCGGCCATCTCCCCTCAAGTGGGGAGATCGGCAGCTTCCCTGTTCCGTTCACCTTACGGCGTTGATAATTGCCGAAAGCGACCAAGGGCGTAATCTCCCCCTAGAGGGGGAGATGCCCGGCAGGGCAGAGGGGGGCGCGAAGGATCGCTACCCCATCCCCTTACGTGTTCATCGAATCGAAGAAATCCGCATTGGTCTTGGTCTGCTTCAGCTTGTCGATCAGGAACTCGATCGCGTCGGTGGTTCCCATCGGCGCCAGGATGCGGCGTAGCACGAAGATCTTCTGCAGGTCCTGCTTGGAAACCAGCAGGTCTTCCTTGCGGGTGCCGGACTTCAGGATGTCCATGGCCGGATAGATGCGCTTGTCGGCGACCTTGCGGTCGAGCTGGATTTCGCAGTTGCCGGTGCCCTTGAACTCTTCGAAGATGACTTCGTCCATGCGGCTGCCGGTATCGATCAGCGCGGTGGCGATGATGGTCAGCGAACCGCCCTCCTCGATGTTGCGGGCGGCGCCGAAGAAGCGCTTCGGCCGCTGCAGCGCGTTGGCGTCGACACCACCGGTCAGCACCTTGCCGGATGACGGCACGACGGTGTTGTAGGCGCGGCCGAGACGGGTGATCGAATCGAGCAGGATGACGACGTCGCGGCCATGTTCGACCAGGCGCTTGGCCTTCTCGATGACCATTTCGGCGACCTGCACGTGGCGCACCGCCGGCTCGTCGAAGGTCGAGGAGATCACCTCTCCCTTCACCGAGCGCTGCATGTCGGTCACTTCTTCCGGCCGCTCGTCGATCAGCAGCACGATCAGATAGCATTCCGGGTGGTTGGCGGTGATCGAGTGGGCGATGTTCTGCATCAGAACCGTCTTGCCGGTACGCGGCTGCGCGTTGATCAAAGCGCGCTGTCCCTTGCCGATCGGCGCCACCAGGTCGATCACGCGGGCCGAGATGTCCTTGGTGGTGACATTCTCGATCTCCATCTTCAGCCGCTTGGTCGGATAGAGCGGCGTCAGATTGTCGAAGTGGATCTTGTGCCGGATCTTCTCGGGATCGTCGAAATTGATGGTGTTGACCTTGAGCAGCGCGAAATAGCGCTCGCCCTCTTTCGGGCTGCGGATCGGCCCTTCGACCGTATCGCCGGTCTTCAGCGAAAAGCGCCGGATCTGCGACGGTGAAATATAGATGTCGTCGGGACCTGGCAGGTAATTGGCGTTGGCGGAGCGCAGGAAGCCGAAACCGTCCTGCAGCACCTCGACCACGCCATCACCGATGATCTCGATCTCCTGGGCGGCCAGCTTCTTCAGGATCGCAAACATCAGCTCCTGCTTGCGCATGACGCTGGCGTTTTCGACCTCCAGCGATTCGGCATAAGCGATCAGCTCTGGCGGTTTCTTGTTCTTGAACTCGGCGAGTTTCATTTCTTGCATAGACGGACCTTGAATAGATGGAGTCTGGGTAGGCTTTGGGAAAATATCGGCGGGATGCGACAAATGCCGGGCGCGGCCGAAAACAACGAGGGGCGGCGCATGACGGGAAGGAAGACCCGTCTTTTATCGTCGGTCGGGTGAAAGAGCAAGCTGCGTTTTGCATGGCCTATGAAGGCCTAAAACGCATCAATGCCTGTCGCAGTCTCCTGGCCGTTTTTGGGCGGCATGCATCAGAACGGCTTGACCACCACCAGGATGACTATTGCGATCATCAGCAATGTGGGGATCTCGTTGACCATCCGCCAGTGCCTGGCCGGTTTTTCATTGCGGTCCTCGGCGAATTTACGCACCGCACCGGCCAGATAGCCATGCATGGCCGACAGCAAAAGCACCGCTCCGATCTTGGCGTGAAGCCAGCCGCCCTGGAAACCAAAGCCTTTCCAGGCAAGCCACAGGCCGAACACCCAGGTGACGATCATCGCCGGGTTTATGATGCCGCGCAGCAGGCGCCGCTCCATCACCTTGAAGGTTTCCGACTGCACCGAGCCCTTCTCGGCATCGGCGTGATAGACCAGCAGCCGCGGCAGATAGAGCATGCCCGCCATCCACGAGATGACGGCGAGGATATGGATCGCCTTGGCCCAGGGGTAGAAACTGTCGGGTGCCGCGAAATACAAAAGCGCGGTGAAAACGATCAGCACGGCGATACCTGATATCATGCGCATCATCGCCTGGCCGGTGCTGTTCGTGTTGTTCATCTGAGCCATCAGCGTGTCGCGCTCCGCACCTGTTTCACCATCGCCTCGACATGGGCGATCGGCGTCTCCGGCGTGATGCCGTGACCGAGGTTGAAGATCAGCGGCCCGTCTCCCAGCGCTCTCAGGATCGCGTCGACGCCATCCGACAGCGCCTTGCCGCCAGCCACGAGCCGCAAGGGATCGAGATTGCCCTGAACCGCACCCGAGCGCTGCAATTCTTTCGCCGCAATCAGGGGCACCGTCCAGTCGATGCCCAGCGCCGTTACGCCGGTCTTCTGTCGATAGGTCCGGTAGCGCGCACCGGCGCCCTTGGGAAAACCGATGATCGGGACATCGGGATAAACCGCCCGCACCCGGCCAACGATCTCGGCCATCGGCTGAACGCAGAACAAATCGAAAGTTTCATCGTCCAGCACGCCGGACCAGGAATCGAAAATCTGCACCACATCCGCGCCCGCCTCGATCTGGCGGATGAGATAGGCGGCCGAATGTTCGGCAAGCACCTTCAGCAATCGTTGAAAGGCCACCGGCTCGCGATAGGCAAAAAGCCGCGCCGGCGCCTGGTCGGGCGTGCCATGGCCGGCAATCATGTAGGTCGCCACCGTCCACGGCGCGCCGCAGAAGCCGATCAGGGTTGTCTCGTCGGGCAATTTGGCCCGCAACCGGCGAACCGTCTCGTAGACCGGTTCGAGATTCACGTGAAACACCTTGCCCTCCAGAGCCAGAATCTCCGGCGCGGTGATCGGCGTCAGCAGCGGCCCTCTGCCCTCTTCGAAGCGGACGTCACGGCCAAGCGCATGCGGAACGACAAGGATATCGGAAAATAGGATCGAAGCATCGAAGCCGAAGCGCTCGATCGGTTGCAAGGTCACTTCGACGGCAAGGTCTGGATCATAGCAGAGATCGAGGAACGAGCCTGCTCGCCTGCGTGTCTCCCGATACTCCGGCAGATAACGCCCTGCCTGACGCATCATCCAGAGCGGAGGCGGAAAATGAGCCTTGCCCTTCAGGACATCCAGCATGATCCGGTTCTGGGGCATCGAGCGCTCGCTTCTCCCGGCCTCTTCTATAATCAAAGATTCTTATATCTAAGATTCTTCTGATTCTAAGAGTCTGTTGGTTCTGGTGATTGCCACCTGTCCCGCTTTGCCCCGGAAAACACCAGCCAACATATTGTCGCGTGCTTCTTTTTCCCAGATGTAGGGTTCTGGGGATAGGTCGGAATCGATCAATCGAGTCAAAGCGTTAGGCGGAGCGGTGAAAGGCAGGTCCTGTGGACGGACTGTAGGCGAAAAAAGCCGTCCCCAAACTTGTCCCCAGTCGCCCGACGAAGCTGACAGCGCATCGAATTGTGGACAAACTGCCATCTGATACAGTCGCCTCCGACCGACCCCTCTTTTCATCCCGCTTTATCCACAGAAGCCCACAGCCCCAGGTGACCCCCTGTGAACAAACCCCAGAGCTTCTTCCACCTGCACCTGATTTCCGACGCGACCGGCGAAACGCTGCTCGCCGCCGGCCGGGCGGCTTCGGCACAATACAAGGATGCGCGCGCCATCGAGCATATCTATCCGCTTATCCGCACCGAAAAGCAGGTGGCGAAGGTGTTCGAGGACATAGAGGAAGAGCCGGGCATCATCCTCTATACGGTCGTGGACCAGAAGCTGGCGCGCGGCATCGACGAGCGCTGCGCGGCCATGGGCCTGCCCTGTGTGTCGGTGCTGGAGCCAGTGCTGACCGTGTTCCAGTCCTATCTCGGCACCCCCGCCGGCCGCCGCGTCGGCGCCCAGCATGTTCTCGACGCCGAATATTTCCGCCGCATCGATGCGCTCAATTTCACCATGGACCATGATGACGGCCAGCTGCCGCTCAACATGGACGATGCCGATGTCGTGCTGATCGGCATTTCTCGCACGTCGAAGACGCCGACCAGCATCTATCTCGCCAACCGCGGCATCAAGACCGCCAACATCCCGATCGTGCTCGGCGTGCCGGTGCCGGAAAGCCTGGTTGCCGCCAGCAAGCCGCTCATCGTCGGGCTGATCGCCACCGCCGAGCGCATCTCGCACGTCCGGCAAAACCGCATCCTCGGCAACAGCAGCTCGTATGAGGCATCAGACTATGTCGATCGCGCGGCGATCAGCGAAGAGCTCGCCTACGCCCGCAAGATCTGCACGCGGCATGGCTGGCCGATGATCGACGTCAG
Source organism: Mesorhizobium sp. XAP4 (assembly GCF_029269325.1). NCBI lineage: Bacteria > Pseudomonadati > Pseudomonadota > Alphaproteobacteria > Hyphomicrobiales > Phyllobacteriaceae > Mesorhizobium > Mesorhizobium sp. XAP4. The sequence continues at coordinate 405,361 of NZ_JARIXW010000002.1, forward strand.
CCGCCGCTCGATCGAGGAAACGGCGGCGGCCATCGTTGCCCTGCGGGGGAAGAATAGATAGGGCAGGTAAGATAAGTGAGCACCAGCACCCCTCATCCGACCTCGCTTCGCGAGGCCACCTTCTCCCACAAGGGGAGAAGGAAGAACGTGGCACCGTCGTCTCCGCAAGATACCGCCAGTTGGCGATTTGCAGCGGCGTACGCGCGGGACTTCCCTTCTCCCCTTGTGGGAGAAGGTGGCCGAGCGAAGCTCGGTCGGATGAGGGGTGCGTGACGGAGCGCCAACATGGGTGAATCAGCATGACCGAAAAACTCATCCTCGCTTCCGGCAGTCCGTTCCGCAAGGCGATGCTGGTCAATGCCGGCGTCGATGTCGAGGCGGTGCCGGCCGATGTCGACGAGCGCGCGCTCGAGTCGCCTTTGCAGGATAGCGGCGTCTCGCCCGAGGACGTCGCCCTGGTGCTGGCCGAGGCTAAGGCGACCGAAGTCAGCGAGCGCAGGCCGGGCACCCTGGTGCTGGGCTGCGACCAGACGCTGTCGCTCGGCGACGAGGTGTTCCACAAGCCGGCTGACATGGAGGGTGCCCGCCGTCATTTGCTGGCGCTGTCGGGGAGGACCCATCAGCTCAACAGCGCCGCGGTGCTGGTTCGCGACGGCAAGGTTCTGTGGCGCCATGTCGGCATCGCTTCGATGACCATGCGCAAGCTCGACCCCGCCTTCATCGGCCGCCACCTCGCCCGCGTCGGCGCCAAGGCGCTGGGAAGCGTCGGCGCCTATCAGATCGAAGGCGAAGGCATTCAATTGTTCGAGAAAATCGAGGGCGATCATTTCACCATTGTCGGTCTGCCGCTGTTGCCGCTGCTGGCCGAACTGCGAGACCTGGGGGCGATCGATGGCTGAGGCGTCGAAAAAAGCCTTCGTGTCGGGCCATCCGGTCAAGCATTCGCGCTCGCCGAAGATCCATGGCCACTGGCTGGCCAAACATGGCATCGACGGAAGCTACCAGGCCATCGATGTCGCGCCGCAAGACTTTGCCGTGTTCGTGGAAACATTGCAGGCAAACAATTACCGCGGTGGCAACATCACCATCCCGCACAAGGAAGCGGCCTTCGCATTGGCCGAACGCCGCGACCAGGCGGCGCAAGAAATCGGCGCCGTCAACACGCTGTGGTTCGAGGACGGCGTCCTGTGGGGCGGCAACACTGACGGTCACGGCTTTGCCGCCAACCTCGACGATCATGCACCGGGCTGGGCAAGCAAGGGTCCGGCGGTGGTACTCGGCGCCGGCGGCGCGTCGCGCGCCGTCATCCATGCGCTGAAGGAGCGCGGCGTTGCCGACATCCGCATCGTCAACCGCACTCTGGCCCGAGCGCAGGAATTGCGCGATCGTTTCGGCACCGGTGTCTCGGCGCATGGCATGGCGGCGACCAACGAACTGCTCGGCGATGCCGGCCTGCTGGTCAACACCACCGCGCTCGGCATGCATGGCAATGAAGGCCTGTCGGCGGATCCCGCCCGGCTGCCCGACCATGCCATCGTCACCGACATCGTCTATGTGCCGCTGGAGACGCCGCTGCTCGCGGCCGCCCGCGCGCGAAATCTGAAGACGGTCGACGGTCTTGGCATGCTGCTGCATCAGGCCGTGCCTGGCTTCGAGCGCTGGTTCGGCATCAGGCCGCGGGTGACGGCCGAACTCCGGGCCCTGATCGTCGCCGATCTGGTGCCGAAGCCATGATCGTGCTCGGCCTCACCGGCTCGATCGGCATGGGCAAGTCGACCACGGCAAAAATGTTTGCCGAGGCCGGCGTGCCGGTCCATGATTCCGACGAGACGGTGCATCGCCTCTACGCGGGCAAGGCAGCCCCCCTGGTCGAGGCCGCCTTTCCCGGCACCACATCCGCCGGCGTGGTCGATCGTGCCAAACTTGGCGCGCGCGTGCTCGGCGATGCCGCGGCGCTGAAGCGGCTGGAGACCATCATCCACCCGCTGGTGCGCGCCGATGCCGATGCCTTTCTGGCCAGGCATCGTGGATCAGGCGCGCCGATCGCCGTCCTCGATATCCCCCTGCTGTTCGAAACCGGCGGCCGCAACCGCGTCGACAAGGTCGTCGTCGTCACCGCCCCGGCCGAGACCCAGCGCGAACGCGTGCTGGCACGGCCCGGCATGACGGAAGAGAAGCTGGCGTCGATCCTGGCCAAGCAGGTGCCGGACGCGGAAAAGCGCCGTCAGGCCGATTTCATCGTCGACACCGGACAGGGGATGGACGCCGCGCGGGCGGAGGTCGCTGCAATCATCAGCCAGCTGATAGGGGTTGGCAAGCCAGGTGGTTGAGCCCACCGCTCGACCGCCAGCTGTCGATGTGAGAGCCGCTTATCTGCCTGCCGGCTTTGCTCCTTTCCTCTCCCTCCGGAGTTGGGGACGGCATTCGCCAAACGCGCAGTAGCCGCAACCCAGGCACAATCTGGCAAGCAAGAAAACCTAGGCAAGCGGCAAAGGTCGACCCCCACTCCGTCGAGCTTCGCTCGACACCTCTCCCCCGATCGACGGGGGAGAGGAAAGGTGCAGGGCGATGAGGGGCGGCGCAAACCTGTGCGATTGCCCTGGCCATCATAGTTTCTCATTGCCATTTTGTTCCGCTCTCATGATTCTGCTCCTTTGGAGCGACTGATTCGATGCGTGAGATCATCTTCGACACGGAAACCACCGGCCTCGATTCGCGCGACGACCGCGTGATCGAGCTGGGCGGCGTCGAACTGGTCAACCGTTTCCCGACCGGCAGGACCTTCCACCACTACATCAACCCGCAAGGCCGCGCGATCCATGTCGAGGCACAGGCGGTGCACGGCATCAGCGCGGCGGACCTCGCGGGCAAGCCGACCTTCGCCGAGATCGTACAGGAGTGGCTGGACTTCACCGACGGCGCCAAGCTGGTCGCCCACAACGCCACTTTCGATGTCGGCTTCCTCAACGTCGAATTCGGCCGGCTGGGTCACCCTGTCATCGACAACGGCGTCGTCGTCGACACGCTGGCGCTGGCGCGCCGCAAGCACCCGATGGGTCCTAATTCGCTCGATGCGCTCTGCCGGCGCTACGGCATCGACAACACCAAGCGCACCAAGCACGGCGCCCTGCTCGATTCCGAATTGCTGGCCGAGGTCTATATCGAGCTGATCGGCGGCAAGCAGGCGGCCCTCATCCTCGACAGCGCCACCGCGCCGGCCCAGGGCGAGAATGTCCGCCAGATCGAAATCGTCGTCGCCCCGCGCCCGGCGCCACTGCCGCCGCGCGTGACAGAAGCCGAACGTGCCGCACATGCCGGCATGGTCGGGACATTGGGTGAAAAGGCGCTGTGGCTGAAGGTTCTCGGGAACTAAAATCGTCCCGTTGGCGATCCTTGGCGCCCCCCTCTGCCCTGCCGGCGCCTCAATCGTCCCGCCCAAAACAAAAAACCCGGCGCAAGGCCGGGCTTTTCACAATCCGTGGCAGGCAGCCCTCAGCTCACCTGGACCTTCGACGACGCCTGGTCCTCCGCCAGCTTCTGCTGGAACATCTGCGCGAAGTCGATCGGGTCGAGCATCAGCGGCGGGAAGCCGCCATTGCGGGTTGCCTCGGCGATGATCTGGCGGGCGAACGGGAACAAAAGACGCGGGCATTCGATGAACAGGATCGGCAGCATGTGTTCCTGCGGAAAGCCTGCGATGGCGAACACGCCGCCATAGACCAGCTCGACATTGAACAGCACTTCCTGGTCGAAGGACGCCTTGGCGTTGAGCGTCAGATTGACGTCGAACTGCTTGTCGGAGAGCGGGTTGGCGTTGACGTTGACATTGATGGCGATGCCCGGCGCCTTGTCGCGGCCGCGCAGCGAATTCGGCGCGCCGGGGCTTTCGAAGGACAGGTCCTTCACATATTGCGCCAGAACGTTGAGCGACGGCTGCGCCGCATTGCCGTTTCCGTTGGCTGCGCCGACCGGCGCGTCATCTTTGCTGGCCATAAGCCTTGTCCTCTTGCCTGGGCAGCGTCGCTGACCGAATTGAAATCGGGCGTTCGCTACCATGGCGGGGATGACAAGACAAGGTTTGCCGCCTTGCTTCCCGGCTGCGGGATGGAGATGGGGCGGGGCGCTAATCGTCCTTCAGGCGACGCCACGGCGAGTTGTGATCCGGGCCGCGCTTCAGATCGTCCTCGCGCGAATAGTCGCCGTCTTCGAGGTCGATGACCCTGTCGCGCTGGCGGCCACGAAAACCGCCGGTCGAGAAATCGGTGGCGACGACAATGCGGCCCTTGAACCGGCTCCAGGCAAAGTCGCGCAACGGCGGCAGAAACAGCAGCAGGCCGATGATGTCGGTGATGAAGCCGGGGATGATCAGGAGGATCGCCGCAACCACGATCATGGCGCCGTGCGCAAGGTGGCGGCTGGGGTTCTGGCCGGCGGCCATCTCGGTGCGGATGCGGGCCATGACACCAAAACCCTGGTATCGGAGCAAAAGCACGCCGGCGATGCTCGAGGCCAGCACGAGGCCGACCGTCGCCAACGCGCCGACCTCGCGGCCGACGATGACGAAACCGGCAATTTCCAGCAGCGGCAGTGCAAGGAGAAAGAAGGGAAGCAGCGAAATGCGCAAGTCTTGCCAACCTTTTTCGATCGTTATGACCGTTTTGATTGTTTTGGCCGCCAGCTGGCAATCGCCGCTGGCACTGAGGCTGTTAGATAGGTATGCCTGCCTTTGATTTGAATGATTGCGCCTTGCGTTCTATATGCTTTGAATGTTGAACGCTATGCGACCGCGGCCGTTGGGCCTGACGGTCCGGCCACAGGGCAGGGATTGATTGGCGGAAGATATGGGATTCTTCGACTTCGGCACGATTTTCTTCCTGATTGCGGCGGTGGTCATCTTTTTCCAGCTGCGCAATGTGCTGGGCCGCCGCACCGGCAGCGAACGGCCGCCCTTCGATCCCTATTCGGCGGCTCGCACCAGCGACAAGGATGCCGCCCAGAAATCCGAAAACGTCGTCTCGCTGCCGCGCAAGCGTCCGCCAGGCGAGCCGGCTCCCGACGCCTATGCCGCGATCGACGCTTTCGCCAAGCCCGATACCGACCTCAACAAGGGCCTGCGCACGATCAAGGACAATGATCCGTCCTTCGAGCCGAAGGGTTTCGTCGACGGCGCCAAGATGGCTTACGAGATGATCGTCATGGCCTATGCCGACGGCGATCGCAAAACGCTGAAGAACCTGTTGTCGCGCGAGGTCTATGACGGTTTTGTCGCCGCTATCGGCGAGCGCGAGGCCAAGGCGGAAAAGATCCAGTCCTCCTTCGTCGGCATCGACAAGGCCGATATCGTCTCGGCCGAGATGAAGGGCGGCGAGGCGCATGTCACGCTGCGCATCATCAGCGAGCTGATTTCGGCGACCCGCGATAAGGCCGGCGCCGTCATCGACGGCGACCCGGAAACCGTCGCCGAGGTCAAGGATGTCTGGACCTTCGCCCGCGACACGCGCTCGCGCGATCCGAACTGGAAGCTCGTCGCCACCGAGGAAGAAGACTAGGGAATACGCGGCGAGGCTCCGGTGTCGCTGTCGCCTCTTTTTGTCGAGAAAGCCTTCGGCGATCTGCCCGGCTGGAACGATGACGACCATTCGGCGGCCTTCGCCGCCTTTCGCCGCTCGGCCTTCCATGTCCTGACCAAACCCTATCGCAGCGGCGCGCTCGGCGTCGACTTCGACGCCTTTGCGGATGCCTACGCCGAGGCCCGGACCGTTTCGCCGGCGAATCGGTCGCCGGTTTTGACCCGCGGGAACGCCCGCGCCTTCTTCGAGCGCCATTTTGTGCCGGCGCTTATCCCTGCCGAAAATGGGCTCGTCACCGGTTTCTATGAACCGCAGGTCGAGGCGTCACCGGTGCGCACGGACCGGTTTTCGGTGCCGCTGCTGTCGCGCCCGGCCGATCTCGTCGATATCGATGACGCAAACCGGCCGCCGGGCCTGGACCCCTATCTCGCTTTCGCGCGCCAGACGCCGAACGGGACGGTCGAATATCATGACCGTGGCGAGATCGAGCGCGGCGCGCTTGATGGCAAGGGCCTGGAAATCGCCTGGTTGGCCGACAAGGTCGATGCCTTCTTCATTCACGTGCAAGGTGCCGCACGCCTCGCCATGACCGACGGCCGGCTTGCCCGCGTCACCTATGCCGCCAAATCCGGCCAGCGCTTCACCGGACCAGGCAAGGTCCTGAGCGAGATTGGCGAGATCCCGCTGGCGGAAGTGACGATGCAGTCGATCCGCGCCTGGTTCAAGGCGCATCCGGACCGCGTCGACGAGATCCTGTGGCAGAACCGCTCCTACATCTTCTTCCGCCACGCCGATGTCGAGGACGTTGCCCTTGGTCCTATCGCCGCCGCCAAGGTGCCGCTGACGCCGGGCCGCTCGATCGCCGTCGACCGCCTGCTGCACACATTCGGCACGCCCTTTTACATCGACGCGCCGACGCTCGCCGCCTTCGACGCAAAACCATTCCGGCGCCTGATGATCGCGCAGGACACTGGCTCCGCCATCACCGGGCCGGCGCGGGGCGACCTGTTCGCCGGTTCGGGCGATGCCGCGGGCGAGATCGCCGGCGTGGTCCGCAATGCCGCGGATTTTTATGCACTGGTGCCGCACGCGCTCATTGCGGGTGCGGTCCGATGACCCGGCGCCCGGACAAGCTCAGCGAGGACGACCGGATTCTGTGGAACCTGGTGGCGCGCACGGCCAAGCCGCTGAAGGGGAAATTTGCCGTCGACATCCCCGAAATTCCTGCCGAGGCCAAGCCAAGCCAGTCGCAGCCCGCCCAGCCCGTCGCCAATGTCGCAGGGACCGCGAAGCCGAAGGCGCAGCATGTCACGCACCGCCTCGACGAACCGACGCTGGACAAATTGTCGAAGGGCCGGCTGCCGATCGAGGGCCGCGTCGATCTGCACGGCATGACGCAGGACGAGGCCTACTCGCTGCTGTTCTCGTTCCTGCACCGGGCGCATGCCGGCGGCGTCCGCTATGTCCTGGTCATCACCGGCAAGGGCTCGTCCTCCGGCGGCGATGGCGTGTTGCGGCGCGCCGTGCCGGCCTGGCTGTCGACGCCTGCCTTCCGGCCGCTCGTCTCCAGCCACGACCATGCCGCCCGCAATCATGGCGGTTCGGGTGCGCTCTATATCCGCCTGCGGCGGGTCCGTTCATGAGGACGGGGGCATGACTCCGTTCGGCGAGAAGCTGCGGACGCTGAGAAGCGAACGCGGTGTCCGCCAGAAGGACATGGCGGCGGCGATCGGCGTCAGCGCCGCCTATCTGTCGGCGCTCGAACATGGCAGGCGAGGCGCCCCGACCTGGACGCTGATCCAGAAGATCATCGGCTATTTCAACATCATCTGGGACGATGCCGAGGAACTGGCGCGGCTGGCCGAGGCCTCGCACCCGCGTGTAAAACTCGACACGTCGGGTCTTTCCCCCGCCGCCACCGAGCTCGCCAATCTGCTGGCGGAAAACATCGAGAAACTCGACGAAACCGAGCTTCGCCGCATCACCGCATCGATCCGCGCGGCGTTGAACCAGCGGCCGTAGCCTGACGGTCCGCGCCGGTACAAGTTCGCCTGCCTCACGAGGACACTGCCCGCCGGCGGCCCGCCGGCGGGCAAAGTGGTGAGATCATTTCTTGCCGGCGGTGCCGCCATTTCCACCCCGGCCATGATCGCCGTGGTCGTGGCCATTGTTTCCGCCGCCCAGGCAGTCCGACGCCCCGGCATCACCGCAACAGCGGCCGGCCCAGAGGTCGTTGAGGTTGGTTTTGGCACAGCTGGTGGTCTGATCGGCCATGGCGGATCCGGCCATGCTCGACACCGCGATAGCGGCAAGAAGGGTGTTTCGCAAAAAAGCAGTCATCTGAAGTCTCCATGGTTGGTTTCGGTTCACGGCTGTGTGTCGCTGGCCGGAGCGAAATGGTTCACGGAGAAATGCGAATTCTGGCGGAGGGCCCATCGATTTCGTCATCCACGGGCGAAGCGGGCGCGCAGACCCGAGGATCCATGCCGCGAGTTGCGAGCGTCGCGACGGGGCAAAAGATCTGGTGATGACGGTATGACGATTGCAGGCGCCTGTTCCTGCGCCGCAGCGTTCTTCATCGGCATCACGGCATGGATCCCGGGTCTTCGCGACGGAGCTTCGCTCCTGCTCAGCCCTGTGATGACGAAGCGTTGGATGCCGCCCCTAGGGAAGCCGCCGTTGCTGGTGCCTACTGAACCGCGCCGACCAGAACTTGCTGGCCACCGCGGATCGAGACCCAGCGGCCGGTGTTGTCGATCGCCTGCCGCTTGAGGAAGCGGTAGCCGGTCGCGTCCCATGGCTTGACCTTGTCGGTCAGATTGTCGAGCACATAGTCGCCCTCGTCGGTGCGCACCGTCAGCACGGCGTGGCCCTCGCCGTCGGGCTTGCGCACGACGGTGATCAGAAGATCGGCAAGCGAGATGCTCATGCGCGAAAGCTGGCGCCGCTTTTCCAGCACATAGTCCTCGCAATCGCCGACGCCCTTGTCGGGATAAGCCCAGACCTCGTCCTTGCCGTAGATGTCCATGTCGCTCATCGGCTTGACGGCGGCGTTGACCCTGGCGGTGACATTGAGAAGCTTGCGCATCAGCGCGTCGGTCATCGGAGCCGGCGCCAGATTGGCCGGGCGGATCGAGCACTCGCCCGGATGCAGCTTGCAGAAATCATAGTGGCCGATCGGCTGCGAGGTGAGCCCCCCGGTCGCCATCGCTCCACCCGCCAAGGCCGGTGCCACCCAGCCCGCCGTCATTGCCAGCCCGGCCGCCACATACACGCGCAGCCGTCGCGCCATCGATGAGGAAATCATTGTCCCCGCTCACCCTTTGTTATTAACGAAAGGTTAAGGGGGATTTACAGTCCGTGTCAATTACGACGACGGTCGGATTGTCGGCATGGTTACCCGAGGGGCTGGACAGCGGCACTTGTGCAACAGAATCAGCCAGCCGGCCGGCTTTTACCGGTCAATCGCACGGTTTGTCGCCGTTAAGCTTGGTTTTATGCAGGTCATCGTCCCAAAACCCGCAATTTTGGACGACGTGCATTATCTCTTGGCGGCGCGGACCAGCTTCGGCTTCACCGCGACACGCTCCTGGCGGCCGTAGCTGGTGATGAAGTCGACGATGCGCGGGACGATTTCGGAGCGGAAGCGAGAACCGTTGAACACGCCGTAATGGCCGACCGCCGGCTGCATGTAGTGGGCGTGCCGCTCAGCCGGGATATTGGGGCAAAGATCATGCGCCGCCTTGGTCTGGCCAAGGCCTGATATGTCGTCGTTCTCGCCTTCGACCGTGAACAGCGCGACGTTGCGGATCGCCGACGGATCGATCCTGGTGCCGCGATGCGTCATCTCGCCCTTTGGCAAGGCCTGCCGCACGAAGACGGTGTCGACGGTCTGCAGGTAGAATTCGGCCGTCAGGTCCATGACCGCCAGATACTCGTCGTAGAAATCGCGGTGCTTCTCGGCATTGTCGCCATCATGCTTCACCAGATGCATGAAGAAGTCCTTGTGGGCGATGATGTGGCGATCGAGGTTCATGCTCATGAAGCCGGACAGCTGCAGGAAGCCTGGATAGACCTCGCGGCCGAAGCCTGGCACCGGCCACGGCGCATGCATCACGACATTGTCGCGGAACCAGTCGATGCCTTTTTCCTGCGCCAGCAGATTGACCGCGGTCGGGTTGCTGCGCGTGTCGATAGGCCCGCCCATCAAGGTCATCGTCGAGGGCACGAACGGGTCGCCCTTGGATTCCATCAGCGCCACGGCGGCCAGCACCGGCACGGAAGGCTGGCACACCGCCATCACATGCGTGTCCGGCCCGAGCGTGTGCAGCATGTCGATGACATAGTCGATGTAGTCGTCGAGATCGAATTGGCCGTCGGCAAGCGGCACCATGCGGGCATCGACCCAATCGGTGATGTGCACGTCGGCATAGGGCAGCATGGCTTCCACCGTGCCGCGCAGCAGCGTCGCATAATGGCCCGACATCGGCGCCACGATCAGAAGCTTCGGATCGGGCTTGCGCCCGGCGGGGACAGCGCGCTCGAAGCGCACGAGATTGCAGAACGGCTTCGACCAGACGGTCTTCTCGGCGACCTCGACGCTCTTCCAGTCGACCACGGTCTTGCTCAGGCCGAAGGCCGGCTTGCCGTAGCGGCGCGTGGTGCGCTCGAACAGTTCGGCCGTCGCCGCGATCGAACGGCCCCATTGCGTGTGGGAAAACGGATTGAGCGGATTGGAGTAGAACATCCGCACCGCGTCGGCATAGAGGCGCGCCGGCTGCAGGGCGGCGTGGTTCATCTCATAGAGCTGGTAGAACATCGAGAAACCCCGCTGCTGCCTGCGACCGAAGGGACGACGAGCAGCGCCGAGCCTAAATGTCTCGCGGGGAAGTTAACAACTAATTGCTGCGATGCAATACGTCACGCTGCGTGACCAATGCTTCTTTGGTTCAAGACCATGGAAATCGGGGCCGAACGGCGCCAGCCGGCTCAGTGTGCGGCTGCGAAATGTGTAGGTAGTGTGTCCGGCCCTTGCCGGACACAGGAAGCTCTAGACGCGCGCCATGCACACGGAAGTGTGGCCGGAGCCGATGAAGCCGAGCTGGCCGGCCGCGCCCTTCGACAGGTCGAGCACGCGTCCCTTGATGAACGGACCGCGATCGTTGATGCGCACGACGACGCTGCGGCCGTTGTTCTTGTTGGTCACCCTGAGCTTGGTGCCGAAAGGCAAGGTGCGATGCGCGGCGGTCATCGCCGACGGGTTCATGCGCTCGCCCGAGGCGGTTCTGGAGTGCAGGGCGTACCACGAGGCGCGGCCGCACTGGGCGGCGGCGGTCGCCGAAGAAGCGCCGACCATCAGGCCAGCAGCGATCGTTACCGCGACAATCGCGGTCTGTTTTGGGTTCTTCATATTTGGGGGATGGCTCCGTTTTTGACAGACCCCAGCCGTTAGGTGCCAAATAAGGCGGGAAATGCGGCAGTGATCTGGCGGTTCCGTGGCAATGGCACACGTTTGGAGTCGCTGGGTAACAGTCTGTCAGGGATTTTCCGGCACGCGATGATCAATCAACGATGATCTTTGTGTTGCTATCGGGCATCCGTTTGACAAGATCGAACATTAATATCCAAGTAGAGCTCGGCGCGGCCGGGCCACTTCCTTTGGCTCTTTTATCGCGGTCCCGATGCTGCAACCAATCGACTTCAAAAAGGAGATCCGGCAATGAGGCTGACCAAAAATCTGCTGGCGTTGATTGTGCTTGCCGTCGGCGCGCTGTGGTCGCTGCAAGGCATCGGCGTTGTCGGCGGCAGCTTCATGACCGGCCAGTCGCAATGGCTCTATATCGGCGTCGTCACCATGCTGGTCGGGCTGATCGGGTTGGTGTGGGCGAACCGGTCAAGCGGGTGAGCTTGATGAAAGGTCGACCCCCACTCCGGCCCTTCGGGCCACCTCTCCCCCGATCGACGGGGGAGAGGAAAAGCGCGAGCTCGCCGACCTTGGCTCCTTTCCTCTCCCTCCGGAGGGGGGAGAGGTGGCGCTGCGAAGCAGCGACGGAGTGGGGGAAGGCGGTCCTCGAGGGCCCGGCCCCCCGGCCCTACCCGAACAGCCGATCCAGAATCTTGCCCTCCAGCCGGGCCAACTCCACCGAACCGCGACGGCGCGGCCGTTCCACGGGCACATCCAGATCGAGCGCGATCCGGCCTTCGCTGATCACCACGACCCGGTCGGCGAGCGCGACCGCTTCGGCGACATCATGCGTGACCAGCACGGCCGTGAACTTCTGCGCGATCCAGATGCGTTCCAGAAGCTGCTGCATCTCGATGCGGGTCAGGGCGTCGAGTGCGCCGAGCGGCTCGTCGAGAGCCAGGATCTGCGGGTGGCCGACCAGCGCGCGGGCCAGCGCCACGCGCTGCTTCTGACCTCCGGACAGCACCGAAGGCCATTCGTCGGCCCGGTCGGCAAGCCCGACCTCGCCGAGGATGTCGAGCGCGCGGTGCCTCGCTTCGCTACCGGTGGCGATGCCGGTCAGCCCGACCTCGACGTTTTCCACCACGCTGGCCCAGGGCAGGAGCCGTGGTTCCTGGAACATGAAGCGCGTGCGGCTGTGTCCTTCCTCTTCGACGCCGAAGGACAGCGATCCCGATGTCGGCCGGTCGAGCCCGGCCAGAAGCCGCAACAGCGTGCTCTTGCCGCAGCCGCTCTTGCCGATGACGGCAAGGAACTGCCCGGCCGGCACGTCCAGGTCGATGCCGTCGAGCACGGTCTTGTCGCCGAAGCGCTTGCCGGCATGCCTGAAGGCAAAGGCCCGCTGTCCTTCGACGGAGCCGATCGGCCGCACCGGCGTGGCGACGAAGGAACGGGCTGCGGTCAGGCTGGCGGCGGTCATGGGCAATCTCTCATCCGTTCTGGAAGGCCGGATGCCAGCCGAGCGACAGCCGCTCGAGCAGGCGGGCGAGGCTGTCGGCGAGCTTGCCGAGCAACGCGTAGATCAGGATCGACAGCACGACGACGTCGATCAGCAGGAATTCGCGCGCCTGCATGGCCATGTAGCCGAGGCCCGAACTGGCCGAGATGGTTTCGGCGACGATCAGCGTCAGCCACATGATGCCCAGGGCATAGCGCAGGCCGACGAAGATCGACGGCAGCGCGCCGGGCAGGATGACGCGGAAGAACAGGGCGCGACGGTCCATGCCGTAGACGCGGCCCATCTCGACGAGCTGTGGGTCGACGCTCTGGATGCCGAGCAGCGTGTTGACGTAGATCGGAAAGAACACGCCGAGCGCCACCAGGAACAGCTTGGCTTCCTCGTCGATGCCGAACCACAGGATGACCAGCGGGATCAGCGCCAGATGCGGAATGTTGCGGATCATCTGCAGCGTCGTGTCGGTCAGGCCGCGGCTGAGCGTCGACAGCCCGTTGGCAAGGCCGAGCGCAAAACCGATGGAGCCACCGACGGCAAAGCCGGCAAGGGCGCGCGCGGTCGAGACGCCGATGTTGCGGATCAGTTCGCCCGACAGCGTCAGCCGCCAGAAGGCCTCGGCGACCGCGCTGGGCGCCGGCAGCACGTTGGCCGGCATGACGCAGGCGCGGCTGGCAATCTCCCAGCCGGCAATGATCAGCGCCGGCAGCAGCCAGCCGATGGCGTTGCTATGCAGGCGCGTGGAAAAGCTCATGACGAAGCCTGCAGGCGGTTGGCGCCATGGAAGCCGACCGAGAATTCGTTGGCGATGTTCTCATGCGCCCGCTGCCGCCTGGTGCCGAGCCCGAGCTTCGGAAACAGAAGCTCGGCGACGCGGTAGGCCTCCTCGAGATGCGGATAGCCCGAGCCGATGATGGTATCGATGCCGATCGCCTGGTATTCGCGGATGCGCCCGGCGATCTGTTCCGGCGTGCCGACCAGCGCCGTGCCGGCGCCGCCGCGCACCAGCCCGACGCCGGCCCACAGATTGGGCGACACCACCAGCCTGTCACGGCGGCCGCCATGCAGCTCCGCCATGCGGCGCTGGCCGACCGAATCCATCTGGTTGAGGAAGCGCGCCTGCGCGTTTTCGATCTGGGCGTCGGTGACATGGCTGATCAGCCGGTCGGCGGCGCGCCAGGCTTCGTCCTCGGTCTCGCGCACGATGAAATGCAGCCGGATGCCGAAGCGCAGTTTTCTGCCGCGCAGCGCCGCCTTTGCGCGCGCCGCGGCCAGCTTCTCGGCGACCTGCGCCGGCGGTTCGCCCCAGGTCAGATACATGTCGACGAGGTCCGCGGCGAGGTCCTGGCCCGCATCCGACGATCCGCCGAAATAGAGCGGCGGCCGTTCCTGGTGCGGCAGAAGGTCGAGGCGGCCATTTTCGACGCGGTAATATTTGCCGTTGAAATTGACCCGCTCGCCGGACACCAGGCCGCGCCAGATGGTCAGGAATTCATGCGCCTGGGCATAGCGCTCGTCATGCGGCAGGAAGACGCCGTCGCCGGCGAGCTCGGTCGGGTTGCCGCCGACCACGACATTGAGCAGCAGGCGGCCATTGCTCAAGCGATCGAGGGCGGCGGTCTGGCGTGCGGCGAAAGTCGGCAGCGTCACGCCCGGCCGCAGCGCGACCAGGAACTTCAGTTTTTCGGTGAGTGTCGCGAGGCCCGTCGCGGTGATCCAGGAATCCTCGCAATTCTGGCCGGTCGGCAACAGCACGCCGGGAAAGCCGAGCCGGTCGACCGCCTGCGCGATCTCCTTGAAGTAGCCGAATTCGGGCGGCCGCTGCTGCTCCTCGGAACCGAGATAGGAGCCGTCGCCATGCGTCGGGATGAACCAGAAGAAATCGAGCGATGCGGTGCTGGCAGGCGCGGTCATGTCTGGCACAGTCACGGGCGGATCTCCTGGAGATATGGGTGCGAACGCAAATGGCGCCGGGCGTTCTCATCCGGCGCCGTCAGGGGACAAGTCAGTTGCCGGGTGCCGTCCACACCGCGTCGGAGATGCGGACCGCGTTCGGGATCAGCCCGAGCTTGAAGAAGCGGTCTGCAGTCGCCTGCTGGCCGGCGATGATCTCGTCGGTGATCGGGAAGACGCCGAATTTGGTGCGGTTGGCGGCGATGATCTGCGCGTCGAGCGGCACGCCGGTCACCTCATGCAGCGCCGCGGCCACCTTGTCGCGGTTCTGGTCAGCCCATTTCGCCGCCTCGCCCAAGGCTGATATCGTCGTGGTGACGGTTTCGGGATGCGCCTTGGCGAAATCCTTGTTGGCGAGGAAATAGGTGTTGACCTTCAGCACCTCGCTGGAGCGGGCCAGCACACGCGGCTGGTAGCGGGTTTCGGCGATGGCGAAGAACGGATCCCAGACGGTCCAGGCATCGATCTGGTCGCTGGCAAAGGCTGCGGCCGCATCCGCCGGGCTGAGATAGACCGGCGTGATCTGGTCGAACGGGATGCCGGCCTTCTCCAGCGCGGCGACAAGCAGATTGTGCGCGCTGGTGCCCTTGCCGACACCGACGCGCTTGCCCTTGAGATCGGCGACCGACTGGATCGGCGACGCCGGCTTGACGAAGATCGCCTCGCCCTCGCCATTCGACGGCAGCGCTGCGGCATAGACGATGTTGGCACCGGCCGACTGGCCGAAGATCGGCGGCGCGTCGCCGGTCCAGCCGACATCGATGGCGCCGACATTGAGCGCCTCGACCAGCGGCGGACCGGCGGTGAACTCGACCCATTTGACCGTCACGCCCTTGTCTTCAAGTGCCTTCTCGATCACCTGCTGCTGCCTGGCGATCACCGGCAGGCCGGTCTTCTGATAGCCGATGCTGAACTGCTTCAGCTCCTGCGCCGTGGCGCCGAACGACACGGCAACCGTCGCCGCCAGCAGGCCGATGCCGAAAACACGTCTCGTTAGATTGAACATTGATCCCTCTCCTTCGCTGCGGATCGGCGCCGGAAATGGCCTCGCCGGTTGGAAGATGGATGAGGTTAGGTAATTCTATAAATTTAGTAGAGGAATGATTTTGCGAGTTAGAGGGGAGAATGGGAATTATCTTCTTTGGCTACCTGGAATTCGTCATCCTGGGGTCTGCGCTGCGTCGCTTCGCTCCTTGCTCCGCCCTAGGATGACGAAGACGCGGGGGCTAGTGCCAATCGCCAATCCCCTCACTGCGACCAGTACTGCCAGGCCCAGTAAAAACTCTCGTCGCGTGGCGGCAGGCGGTCGCGCTCGGCGTCCCAGCGGACCGGCGTTGGCGATTTCGGTTGCTGTTCAAGCGGCTGGCTTTCCCTGGTCCAGGCGAGAAGCCAATTGCCGGCTTGGGCGAACAGCACGGCGGTGGAATGGGTCATCGTCATTCTCTCCTGCTCTTCTGATTCCCAATCATTCGCGTCCCGCCCACGGGACGAGCACGCGCTCGATCCTGCGGAGGGTGAATTCCAGCACGAAGGCAATGGCCGCGATCACCAATATGCCCATCACCACCACGTCGGTGACGAGGAACTGGGCGGCCGATTGGATCATGAAACCAAGCCCGCGCGTCGCCGCCACCAGTTCGGCGGCGACCAGCGTCGACCAGCCGGCGCCGAGCGCGATGCGCAGGCCGGTCAGGATCGACGGCAGCGCGCTGGGCAGGATGACATGGCGGACCACTTGGCGCTGAGTAGCGCCCAGTGAGCGCGCCGCATTGATGCGTTCCTGCGAAACGCCGCGAACGCCGGACGCGGTCGACAATGCCACCGGCGCCAGCATGGAAATAGTGATCACCAGGATCTTCGACGGTTCGCCGATGCCGAACCAGATGATGACCAGCGGCAGGTAGGCGAGCGGCGGGATCGGCCGCAGGAACTCCAGCAGCGGATCGAAGATGCCGCGCCCGATCGTGCTGATGCCGATGGCGAGCCCAACCGGCACGCCGACGAGGATGGCGGCGACCAGCGCGGCGAAAACCCGGCCCAGGCTGGCGACGGCATGCTGCAGCAGCGTCGCATCGACGAAGCCGTCGCGGGCGACGGTGATGAACTTGTTCCACACCGCAACCGGCGAGGGCAGGAACACTGGCGACACCAGTTGCAGGCGGGCCGACAGCGCCCACAGCGCCAGCACCACCAGGATGGTCATCACGCTGACCGCGCGCGCGGAAACGCCTTTGCGTTTCGGGCTGGACCGCGACCACGGCACCGACAGGCCGTCGGTCTCGTCGACCTTGTGTCCCGGCCGCTCGGTGTAGGAGGTAACGGTCATGCCGCCTCTCCTTCGAAGATCGCGTCGGTTAGTTCGCCGCGCGCCGCGGCGAAGGCCGGGTCGGCCTTGATGGTGCGGATGGCCTCGCCCGATGCGTAGCGCCTGGAGAAGCCGGGTTCGAAAGTTTGCACCACGCGGCCCGGGCCAGGCGCCAGCACGACGATGCGGGTGGCCAGCACCAGCGCCTCCTCGATGCCATGCGTCACCATCAGCACGCCGACATCGCTTGCCGTCCACAGATCGAGCAGCGTCGTCTGCATGCGCTCGCGCGTCAGCGCATCGAGCGCGCCGAGCGGTTCGTCGAGCAGCAGGAATTCGGGTTCGGCGGCGAGCGCCCGGGCCAGGCCGACACGCTGGCGCATACCGCCGGAAAGCTCCCAGATGCACTTGTCGCCGGCGTCGGCGAGCTTCACCAGCGCCAGCAGCTCATCGGCGCGCCGCGCCCGCTCGGCCGGAGCGACACCGCGCAGCCTGAGCGCGAAGGCAACGTTTTCGCGCGCCGTCAGCCATGGGAACAAAGCATCGTTCTGGAACACCACCGCCCGGTCCGAGCCAGGTGCTGTGATCGGCTTGCCGTTGATTGAAGCCGTACCGCGCGCCGGCGCGACAAGGCCGGCGGCGACGTTGAGCAGCGAGGTCTTGCCGCAGCCGGAACGGCCCACCAGCACGACGAAATCGCCCTTGGCGACATCGATCGACACCCGCTCGACGGCAGGCGCTGCCTGGCCGTCATAGTGGATCGAGACCTTGTCCAGTACGAGATGCGGGTCGAGCACGAGATGCGGCATGGATGCCTCGCGGTTCGTTGAAATCCGACTGCCCCGGCCCTCGTCAGCGGTTCCGGGGCAGTCAGCACGCGGCGTTAGGGAAAAAGATCCGCGCGCGTTCAGAGCAATTCCAGGAAAAGTGTGAAGCGGTTTTCCGTCCGGAATTGCGTTAAGCGAGTACTAGTTCGAGGCGAGCGCCTCGGTGACGTATTTCGACGATACGTATTTCGAATAGTCGGGAAGCACGGCGTCGATCTTGCCTTGCTCCTTGAGGAAGGTGGATGTCGCTTCGACCGCCTTGACCGTGCCGCCGCCGAGGAATTTGTCGGAGGCCTGCTCTTCCAGCGTCGGGAAGACATAGCCCTTGAGCAGCTGCGGCACTTCTTCCAGCTTGGCGCCGGTGAGTTTGGCGATCGCGGCCGCCTGCGGCGACGATACCGACCAGGCTTCGGGCTTGGCGAGGAACTCGGCATATGCCGCGCCCGTCACCTTGACGAAGTCGCGCACCGCTTCCGGGTTCTTTTCGGCGAAGTCGGTGCGCACGATCCAGGCGTCGAAGGTCGGCGTGCCCCAGGCGGCGACCTGCGAGGAATCCACCACCACCTTGCCCGTCGTCTTGATCTGGCCGAGCGCCGGATCCCAGACATAAGCGGCGTCGATGTCGCCGCGCGAGAAGGCGGCGGCGATTTCCGGAGGCCGGAGATTGAGGATCTCGACCGACTTCGGATCGACGCCCTCATGCTTCAGTGCTGCGAGCAGGCTGTAATGCGTCGTCGAGACGAACGGCACGGCGACCTTCTTGCCGGCGAGATCGGCGATTTTCTCGATGCCGGCGCCGTTGTGTGCCACCAGCGCCTCGGATTCGCCGATCAAGCCGACGATGAAGATGGTCTGGATCGGCAATTCGCGGCTCGCCGCCGCCGCCAGCGGGCTCGAGCCGACATAGCCGATATCGACCGAACCGGAAGCGACCGCGGCGATGACATCGGCGCCGGAATCGAATTTGCGCCAATCAATGGTGGCCTTCGTCGCCTTTTCATAGGCGCCGTCGGCCTGCGGCACTTTCGAGGGTTCGACCACCGTCTGGTAGCCGATGGTGATCTTGAGGTCGTTGGCCAGGGCCGGGCCGAGGAAGGCCGCACCGGCAAGTGCCGCCGACGAGAGCAGAAGAATGCGTCGCGAAATGGTGGACATGAAGGGCTCCTGAAAAGAGAAAAACCGGAATGCTTCATAATAGTCAGCTAATTCTATGGTTCTTGTAGAGTTAAATCCTTCCAACCAAGGCAGGCTTGTTAGAAAAAAGCTGTCGATGGTGAGGTGGTGAGGCGGATAGGGTGGTTGCGGTGGGGCAGAGTGTCGCCACAGGGCAGGCCTTTCGACGCCGGCGGGCGAGCGCTCCCCTCTGTCCCACCGACCTTTAACCTCCTGAACTGCGGTGATGGCTCCGCCTACGCCCACCGCGAAGTAGAATTCCCGCTTCCGGCCTCTTCCAGGCAAATTCATGCCTCAAACAACCGCCGATTTGACAACCCATTCCGCGTGTTCGAGGGTAAGTATAGTAATCTTATCGACATTGAGACTGGAGGCGACGATGAGCAGTCACCATATCGCGATGATCGCGCCCCCAAACTCGTGCGCTTTTGTGTCCCTGTGGGCACAAAGGCTGGTCAAAATGGCCCGCGCGGCTTGAAAACGAAGCAAAATCAGCAGTTCTCGGCTTGTACATCATGTCACTAGAATTTATGTGTCATGCGGGCTTGGACGCGGCGGCAACGCACGCCAGGCGTTTTGCAACCGATGGTTCCATGCCGTCGCATGCCAGAGAAAATTTGATCTCATGCTCACCAAAAAAGGTAAGTACGGCCTCAAGGCGCTTGTCCACCTCGCGCGATTGCCGGCCGGGCAGCTCGCCTTCGTCAACGACGTCGCCACCGGCAATAACATCCCGAAGAAATTTCTCGACGCCATCCTGGGCGAGTTGCGCAATGCCGGCTTCGTCCAGAGCCGCAAGGGCAAGGATGGCGGCTATCGCCTGGCGCGGCCCGCCGACGAGATCAAGGTCGGCCATGTCGTGCGCGTCCTCGACGGTCCGCTGGCGCCGATCCCCTGTGCCAGCCGCACCCAGTACCAGCGCTGTGAAGATTGCAACGAGGCGACATGCCAAGTCCGACATCTGATGCTCGAGGTCCGGCAGGCGATCGCCGAGGTGCTCGATCAGCGCAGCCTCGCCGAAATGCGCGATATCTCTCTCGACGACCTGTCGGTCGGCATCGGCGATCTGCCGGTCGCGGTGAAGGTCCAGGCCTGACACTGGCGCTGCGCAGAGCGAAGGCATGCCTATGACCGGGCGCGCCAACTCCATCATCATTGTCGGTGGCGGCGCCAGCGGCGTCGTGCTGGCCGCGCATCTCCTGAAGTCGCCCAATCCCGACCTGCGCGTCACGCTGATCGAAAGGCGCCCGCATTTCGGCCAGGGCATCGCCTATTCGACGCTGCTGTCGGCGCATGTACTGAATGTCAGCGCCGCCGGCATGAGCGCCTATGCCGACGATCCCGGCAATTTCTGGCGCTGGCTTCAGGAACGCGGCCTGGCAACGGCTGAGGAGGCGCCCTTCTATGCGCCACGCAGCATCTATGCCCGCTATCTCGGCGAGTTGCTGGTCGATCTGGAAGCGCGGGAAAAGCAGAGCGGTCGGCTTCGGCTGATCCGCGAGGAAAGCCTCTCGATCACGCCCACCGCCTCCGGCGTCGAAGTGGCGCTGGCCAACGGCACCAGCGTCGTTGCGCATCTCGCCGTGCTGGCCACCGGCCACGACGAGGAGCCGGCGCAAGGCCATGCCATCAGGATGGGATCGGAAGCCGACACAGCACTTCCGCCCGGCGCCGGCGTCATGGTGCTGGGCACCGGCCTCAGCATGGTCGATGCTTTCCTGGCGCTGGAGCAACGCGGCCATCGCGGCGACATCATAGCTGTGTCCAGGCGCGGCCTGCTGCCCTCGCCGCATCGCAAGGGCAATCCGATCAAGCTCGACGTCGCCGACATTCCGCTCGGCACGCAGCTCTCCTATTTCGTCGGCTGGTTCCGCGACCTGATCAAGGAAAACCAGAAGGCCGGCATCGACTGGCGTGACGTCGTCGACGGGCTGCGGCCGTTCAACCAGAAGATCTGGCAGAACTGGCCGGCTTCCGCCAAACGCCGCTTCGTCGAGCACACCAAGGCCTGGTGGGACATCCACCGCCATCGCATGGCGCCCGAGGTCTACGCCCGTGTCACCGAGGCCGTGCAATCCGGCCGCATCCGCCTGGTCGCCGGCCGCGTCGTCGACATTGCGCGCAACGGCGAATTCACCGTCCAGGTCCAGTCGCGTCACACGCAGCGTCTCGAGACCTTCGAGGTCGCCCGCATCTACGATTGCTCTGGCATCGTCAGGGACATCTCGACCTCGTCGAACAGCGTCGTGCGCTCGCTGGTCGACCGCGGCCTGGCAAGGCCGGATCCGCTGCGCATCGGCCTCGACGTATCGACCAAATGCGAGATCATCGCCGGCGACGGAACCGTTTCGGCCAAGATCCTCGCCGTCGGCCCGCTGACGCGCGGCACCTTCTTCGAGATCGACGCCATCCCCGATATCCGCGTGCAGTGTGCAAGGCTGAGCAAGCAGCTGCTGGGCTAGGCTGTGTCGATATTCAGGTGATGCCGGCCTGCAAATGCGGCTTCCTGTGGCTTCCGGTGCTCACGTACCCAAAAGTACGCTCTGCTCCGGTTCTCGGAATCTGCCATTTTCGGCTCGGCCTGACCTGAATCTCGACACACCCTCCAAGCCCTTGAGGCACAAACCGGAATTTCATTCCGCATCTGGCCGGTTGATTGGCACGATCTATCTTCTTTCCGACTGCAAAGGGCTGGAAAAGAGGCTACGCTGCCGCCCTGCCCAGAGGCGGTCGCTTGGTCATGGAGCATCGATATGAGCGAGCATGAGATCGCCGCACTGGACAGTGCCCCCTCGGAAGCCGAATTGTCCCGCCTGCGTCCGCCCTACAAGTCGGTGCTCGACCTGATCGGCCAGACGCCGGTGGTCGAGCTGACCAAGTTCGACACCGGCAAATGCCGGCTGTTCGTCAAGCTCGAAAGCCAGAATCCCGGCGGCTCGATCAAGGACCGCATCGCGCTGTCGATGATCGCCGCGGCTGAAAAGCAGGGCAAGCTCAAGCGCGGCGGCACCATCGTCGAGGCGACGGCCGGCAACACCGGGCTTGGCCTTGCCCAGGTCGGCATCCCCAAGGGCTATCGCATCGTGCTGGTGGTGCCCGACAAGATGTCGCGCGAAAAGATCCAGCACCTGCGCGCGCTCGGCGCCGAAGTGCGCATGACGCGCTCCGATGTCGGCAAGGGCCATGCCGAATATTACCAGGACATGGCCGAGAAGATCGCGGCGGAAACGCCCGGCGCCTTCTATGCCAACCAGTTCGCCAACCCGGCCAATCCGCTGGCGCATGAATCCACCACCGGCCCGGAGATCTTTTCGCAGCTCGACGGTAACGTGGATGCCGTGGTGGTCGGCGTCGGCTCGGGGGGCACGCTGACCGGGCTTGGCCGCTACTTCGCAAAAGTGTCGCCGAAGACCGAAATGGTGCTGGCCGATCCGGTCGGCTCGGTGCTGGCGCCGCTGATCAAGACCGGCAAGATGGAAGAGGCCGGCAGCTGGACCGTGGAAGGCATCGGCGAGGATTTCGTGCCGCCCAATGCCGATCTGTCGCTGGTCAAGAAGGCCTATTCGATCCCCGACAAGCAGAGCATGCTGGCGGTGCGCGACCTCTTGTCCAAGGAAGGTATCCTTGCCGGCTCATCCTCGGGCACGCTGCTGTCGGCGGCGCTGCGCTATTGCCGCGAGCAGACGGTGCCCAAACGCGTCGTCACCTTCGTCTGCGACAGTGGCAACAAGTACCTGTCGAAGGTGTTCGACGATTTCTGGCTGGCCGAGCAGGGGCTGGCCGAGCACGAGCAGCATGGCGATCTGCGCGACCTGGTGATGCGCTCGCACCGCACCGGCGACACCGTCTATGTCGGCCCGGACGAAAGCCTGCTCAATGCCTATGGCCGCATGCGCCGCTCCGATGTCTCGCAGCTGCCGGTGCTCGACAACGGCAAGCTCGTCGGCATCGTTGACGAAAGCGACATACTGGCCAAGGTCGACGGCCCTTATGACGGCCGCTGGGAGCGCTTCAACGGCCCGGTGCGCACGGCCATGACCTCCAACCTGCACACGCTGCAGGCCAGCCAGACGCTGGACGCGCTGCTGCCGGTGTTCGACCGCAACGAGGTCGCCATCATCTTCGACGGCGACGATTTCGTCGGCCTGATTACCCGCATCGATCTGATCAACCATCTGAGGCGCGCACGATGACCAGCAGCACCCCGCCAGCCGGCAAGAACCGACTGGCTTTTTCGACGCGCACCATCCATGGCGGCCAGAGCCACGACCCGCTGACCGGCGCGGTAATGGTGCCGATCTACGCCACCTCGACCTATGGCCAGCAATCGCCCGGCGTGCACAAGGGCTTTGAATATGCCCGCAGCCAGAACCCGACGCGCTTTGCGTTCGAGCGCGCCGTGGCCGACCTCGAAAGCGGCTCGGCCGCCTTCGCCTTCGCGTCCGGGCTGGCGGCGATCGCCACCGTGCTGGAGCTGCTCGATTCCGGTGCGCATATCGTCGCCACCGACGACATCTATGGCGGTTCCTTCCGGCTGATGGAGCGGGTGCGCAAACGCTCGGCCAATCTGCAGGTCTCGTTCGTCGACTTCACCGACCTTGCCGCCGTGGAGGCCGCGATCCGGCCCGAGACGAAAATGCTGTGGGTCGAAACCCCCACCAACCCGCTGCTGCGCATCGTCGACCTCGAAGGCGTCGCCGCACTTGCCAGGCGCAAGGGGATTCTCACGGTCGCCGACAACACCTTCTGCAGCCCCTATATCCAGCGGCCGCTGGAGCTCGGCATCGATATCGTCGTGCATTCGACGACCAAATATCTCAACGGCCATTCCGATATGGTCGGCGGCGTGGCCGTCGTCGGCGACAACAAGGATCTGGCCGCCCAGCTGAAATTCCTGCAGAACGCCATCGGCGCCATTTCGGGCCCGTTCGACAGTTTTCTGGCACTGCGCGGGCTGAAAACGCTGGCGCTGCGCATGGAGCGCCATTCCGCCAACGGCCTGAAGATCGCGCAATGGCTGGAAGCGCGCCGCGACGTCCGCCGCGTCATCTATCCCGGCCTCGCCAGCCACCCGCAGCACGCCGTCGCCGTCCAGCAGATGCATGCCTTCGGCGGCATGATCACAGCCGTGCTCGACCGCGACCTAGCCGGCACCAAAAAGTTCCTCGAACGCACGCAATTGTTCACGCTCGCCGAAAGCCTCGGCGGTGTGGAGAGCCTGATCGAGCACCCGGCGCTGATGACGCATGGCTCCATACCGGCGGAGAAACGGGCCGAGATCGGCATATCGGATTCGCTGGTAAGGTTGTCGGCGGGGATCGAGGACGGCGATGATCTGATTGCGGATCTGGAGCAGGCGCTGGCGGGCTAGAAGCTCAATCAACTTGCAACTTCAGCGTTGCCCCTCATCGCCCTGCCTTGGCTCCTTTCTTTCCCTCCGGAAGGGGGGAGAGGTGGCTCGGCGAAGCCGAGACGGAGTGGGGGAAGGCGTTCGCAGACGCGCAGTCGCCGCAAGACAGGCACAATCTGACGAGCAAGAGACCTCAGGGCGCGCGGCGAGGGTCGACCCCCACTCCGTCGAGCTTCGCTCGACACCTCTCCCCCGATCGACGGGGGAGAGGAAGGGCAAAGGGCGGCGCGGACGACGTCTCATGATGATGGAACCGTCATCGTCCCAATTGACCCCGAACCCTATCTGCCCGAAATGTAGCGCCCCATGGCCACGCGCGAACCACCCAAGCCCACTGAACCCCTCACTTTCGCCGTGCTGGTGTTCCCAGGTTTTCCGATGATGGCGTTCAGCTCGGTCATCGAGCCGCTGCGCGCCGCCAATGTCCTGGCGAAAAGAGAATGCTATCGCTGGATCATCGTCGGCGGCACGAAGGGTGCGGTCGAGGCGTCGAACGGCGTCGTCATCCAGCCGGGCTTTTACGCCGAGGATGCCCCGAAGGTCGACCGCATCGTCGTCTGCTCGGGCGGCGATGCCGATCACCTCGTCGCCGAGGACGCGGCACACTGGATCCGCAAGAGCCTGCGCAATGGCGCCCATATCGGTGCGGTGGCGGATGCCGCGTTCTTCCTGGCGCGCGCCGGCCTGCTCGACGGCCATGCCTGCACCTTGCACTGGACCAGCCAGGCCGCCTTCACCGAAGCCTTCCCCAACATCGAGCTCAGGCGCGACCTCTATGTCATCGACCGCAAGCGCTTCACCTCGGCCGGCGGCGTCGGCAGCCTCGACATGATGCTGGAGATCATCACCCGCGACTACGGCGCCGAGCTTGCCGCCGGCGTCGCCGAATGGTTCGTGCACAGCCAGCTGCGCTCCAGCATCGACCGCAAGATGATGCCGCTGCGCCTGCGCACCGGGGTCCAGAACGAGCTGGTGCTGTCGGCCATCGCCATCATGGAGGATGCGGTCGAGGAACGGCTCGGCATGGCCGAGCTGACCGCGAAGCTCGGCGTCTCATCCGACAAGCTCGAGCGCTCCTTCCGCTCCGAACTCGCCATCTCGCCGAACGGCTATTACCGCCGGCTCAGGCTGAAACGTGCCGCCGACCTGCTGGCGCATTCGACGCTCGCCGTGCGCGACGTGGCGCTGGCGTGTGGGTTTGCCTCGATGTCGAGTTTTGCCCGGGCGTTTCGCGAGGAGCATGGCCATCCGCCGAAACTGGCGCGGCGGCATTAGGCTTGGCGCTCGCTGACGCGATGAGATGTTGGCGCATCTCTTGTTAGGCCAGCGGCATCCCGCACAACAGCTGCGGTTTCCCGCACAATCCCTCCGCCCCGCCTGCGCCATGCTGCGACCTCGCAACCCAGCCAAGGCCGAGCCCCTATGAGCATCGTCGTATTCGACCCCGACAGCACCGAGGACGTGGACTTCAAGGACCGCATGCGCCATCCCGCGGCGGCCGATCCGGCCGGCGGCATGTGGCTGTCGGACACCGAGCCGTCCTTCATCGATGCCGACGCCCTGCGCAAGGGCCGGCTGGCCAAGCTGCGCGGCTGGATGCGCGAGGCCGGCTATGGCGGCGTGGTGCTGTTCGATCCGTACAACCAGCGCTACGCCACCGGCTCGCGCAACATGTTCGGCTATTTCCTGCGCAACTCGACCCGCTATTTCTTTATCCCGACCGACGGGCCGATCGTGCTGTTCGAATATCCGCAGAGCTATCATGTCTCCATGGTGCTCGACACGATCGACGAGGCGCGGCCTTCCAAGCTGGTCTGGTCGTCGGTCTCGGGCCGCGACGACGAGACCGCAGGTCCGTTCGCCGACGAGATCGCCGAGCTTTTGAAAAAGCATGGCGGCGGCTCGATGAAGCTCGGCCTCGACCGCTGCAGCCATCTGCAGGCGCTGGCGCTGGAAAAGCGCGGCTGTGAGGTCAGGGATTGCCAGGGCGAAATCCTGGCGGTGCGCGCGGTGAAGACGCCGGAGGAAGTGAAATGCCTGCAGGTGTCGATGGCCGGCGCCGAGGCTGCCGTCTATGCGGTGCGTGAGGCGATCAAGCCTGGCGTTTCCGAAAACGACCTGTTCGCCATCATGTATGGCGAGGTCATCCGCCAGGGCGGCGAGTTCATCGAGACGCGGCTGCTGACATCAGGCCAGCGCACCAACCCGTGGTTCAACGAGGCCAGCGGCCGCAAGATCCGCCCCGGCGAACTCTTGGCGCTCGATACCGACACCATCGGCTGCTACGGCTATTATTCGGATTTCTCGCGCACCTTCCGCTGCGGGCCGGGCAAGCCGACGCCCTACCAGAAGTCGCTCTACCGCATGGCGCATGACCAGGTTCAGCACAACATTTCGATCGTCAAGCCCGGCATGGCCTTCCGCGAGATCGCCGAGCAGGCGTGGAAGATCCCCGACCGTTTCGTCGACCAGCGCTA
Organism: Mesorhizobium sp. XAP4; assembly: GCF_029269325.1. Lineage (NCBI taxonomy): Bacteria > Pseudomonadati > Pseudomonadota > Alphaproteobacteria > Hyphomicrobiales > Phyllobacteriaceae > Mesorhizobium > Mesorhizobium sp. XAP4. The sequence continues at coordinate 431,993 of NZ_JARIXW010000002.1, forward strand.
CACCTCGGTCATGCACGGCGTCGGCATGCATGGCGAAACGCCGTTCATCGCGCATGCCATGGATTACGAGACCTATGGCCGCGACGGCCATATCGTGCCAGGCATGGTGGTGAGCGTCGAAAGCTACATCGGCGAAAAGGGCGGCCGCGAGGGCGTCAAGCTGGAGGACGAGATCCTGATCACCGAGACGGGCACGGAGTTGCTGTCGCGCTTTCCTTATGAGGACGAGTTTCTGGAGACGCAGGTTTGATACGGGCAACCAATGAGCGCCTCGTTGCCTGGCGCCCCCCTCTGTCCCGCCGGCATACGGAAGGGTCTTTGACTGCCTCGCCCATGCATCACACAGGCGCCGCATGAAAACTCCCATCTCCCTCAAACCCGGCACCGTGGCCGCGATCTTCATCGACCTGCAGGAAGAGCACCGGCAGGACCCGCGTTATCTGGTTGAAGGCTTCAGCAGCATCCTCGCCAACGTCCAGCGCCTGCAGGCGGCGGCGCGGCAGAACCATGTGCCGCTCTACCACTGGGCCTACATCGTCGATCTCGACAGCCAGGACCGCCCGTTTCATCCGCTCGGCGAGGACGGCAAGTCGGCCTTTTCCGACAAGAGCGATCCGCTGACCGAAATCTGCCATGAGGTGGCGCCAATCAACGGCGAGGCGCTGCTGATCAAGGCCGAGGCCAGTGCCTTTCGTTCGGGGCCGGCGGCGCGCGACATCAAGTCTTCAGGCATCGAATGGCTGGTTGTATCGGGCGTCTGGACCGAGGCCTGCATCGACGCGACGGTCAAGGATGCGGTGGCCAAAGGCTTTCGCGTGCTGCTGGTCAAGGATGCCTGCGGCAGCGGCAGCGCGGCCATGCACCAGACCGGTATCCTCAACCTCGCCAACCGGCTCTATGGCGGCGCCGTCACCGACACCGACGGCGCCTGCCGGCTGCTGGCGGGCGAGACCGTCACCGCCTGGCAGGTCGAGGGCTCGGTGCCGCTGCGTTTCAGCTTCGACAACGCGGCCGCGCTCTACGCCGATCTATGACGCGCGGCCCCTACGAAACACGGCTCGACCCGGCCCTTTGGGCCTATATCGACGCCGTCAATGCCTGGTATCCGCCCGAAATCATCGGCCTGCCGATCGACAAGCAGCGCGCCGTCTATGACCGGATGAGCCGGGCCTTCCACCAGGGCCGCCCGGCCGGCGTCAAGGCCAGCGACGGGCTGATCGCCGCCGCCGGCCGCGACATCCCGGTCCGGCGCTACCGGCTCGAGGGCAACGCCGCCCAGGCGATGGTGATCTACTACCACGGCGGCGGCTTCATCCTCGGCGGGCTCGAAAGCCATGACGACATCTGCGCCGAGCTCTGCGCCGGCACAGGTTTCGACGTGCTGTCGGTCGATTACCGGCTGGCGCCGGAGCATCTGCACCCCGCCGCCTTCGACGATGCGGTGGCCGCCTTCGAATGGGCAGCGGCGAGATCAGGCCTGCCGCTGGTGCTGTGCGGCGAAAGCGCCGGCGGCAACCTGGCCGCGGCGGTGGCGCAGGCGACGCGCCGGCACGCCAGCGCTGCCACTGGCCAGGTGCTGATCTACCCCGAGCTCGGCGGCGACGAGCGTGCCGGCTCCTACATCGAACACGCCGACGCGCCGCTGCTGTCGGTGACCGACGTCGCCTTCTACCGCGACGTCCGCTCGGCCAGGCGCCAATCGCTGGACGATCCGACTTTTGCGCCGCTGCGCGACAAGGATTTCACCGGCCTGCCGCCGACGGTGATCGTCACCGCCGAATGCGACCCGCTGTCGTCGGATGGCGAGACCTATCGCGACCGCGTTGTGGCCGCCGGCGGCAAGGCGTGGTGGCACGAAGAGCCGAGGCTGGTGCACAGCTTCCTGCGCGCAAGGACGACGGTGCCGGCGGCGGCGGAAGCGTTTGCGCGGATTGTCGGCGCGGTTGGCGCGCTGGGTAAGGGCGAGTGGCCGTATTGAACGTGGCGAAGGCGGCCGCTTCGCGGCCACCTTCTCCCCGCTGGGGAGAAGAGAGAAGCGCCGGCGCTGCAAGTCTCCTCTCCCCTCGGGGAGAGGTCAGCCGAGCGAAGCGGAGGCTGGGTGAGGGGGCTTCGTAGAGCGGTCCCCTCTCCGTCTCGGCTTCGCCGAGCCACCTCTCCCACTTTCGTGGGGCGAGGAACCCAAGCCTCCCCCGCGGAACCCCGCACAATCACTGCGGAAAAGCGAACACTCCGCGGCGTCACCCCGCTCTATCATTCCCCCTCAGGCAACGGCGCCCCGGCGGTCGCGTCCGCCCCCGCGCCTGTCGATCGGCCGGGGCGATTTTTCTGTGCATGCCATTGTCCCAAAACCGCTGGGCACTTTTGGGCGGCATGCATCAACAACAGGGGAACGACGATGAAATTCATGCTGACCGACCGCAAACTCCACCCGCAAGCCAAACCCGTGGCCGACGATTTCAAGGCCGGCGGCATCAACCGCCGCGAATATCTGGCGCTGATGGCCGGGCTCGGCGTCAGCGCCGCCGGGGCGCTGGCGCTGGGCGGACTTGGCACCATCCCTGCTCGCGCGGCGGAACCCAAGAAGGGCGGCGTCCTGCGCGTCGCCATGAACGTCAAGGGTTTCAAGGACCCGCGCACCTTCGACGGCGTGGAGATGTCGAATGTCGCCCGCCACTGCAACGAATATCTGGTGCGCTGGAACACCGACTTCTCCTTCGAGCCCTGGCTGCTCGAAAGCTGGGAGGCGAGCGACGACGCCAGGACGCTGACCCTGCATGTGCGCAAGGGCATCTCCTGGTCGAACGGCGATGCCTTCAACGCCGACGATGTCATCCACAACCTCACCCGCTGGTGCGACGCTTCCGTGCCGGGCAATTCGGTCGCCGCGCGCATGGGCGCGCTGGTCAATGCCGACACCAAGAAGGTCGTCGATGGCGGCATCGAAAAGGTCGACGACTTCGCCATCAAGCTGAACCTGCCCAAGCCCGACATCTCGCTGATCGCCGGCATGGCCGACTATCCGGCACTGATCATGCACCGCTCCTATGAGGGCGACGGCGATCCCCTGAAGGCGCTCGCCATCACCACCGGTCCCTGCGAGCTGGTAAGCTGGGATGCCGAGACGGGTGCCGAGGTGAAGCGCAAGGACAAGTCCTGGTGGAAGGGCGAATTCTACTTGGACGGCATCAAATGGGTCGACTACGGCTCCGACCCCAACGCCATGCTGTCGGCGTTCGAATCCGGCGAGATCGACACCGACCACGAGACCGCCTCCGATGCCGTCTCGCAGACCGAGACGATGGGGCTGATGAATTCCGAGATCGCCACCGGCTCGACCATCGTCGCCCGCTTCAATGTCGCCAACGCGCCCTATGACGACGTCAAGGTGCGCCGCGCCGCCCAGCTCGCCGTCGACAATGCCGCCGTGCTGGCGCTCGGTCTCGGCGGCCGCGGCAAGCCCGCCGAAAATCACCATGTCGGCCCCATGCACCCCGAATATGCCGATATCGGCCCGGCGAAGCGTGACGTCGAGCAGTCGAAGAAGCTGTTGGCCGAGGCCGGCAAATCAGACCACGAGTTCGAGCTCATCTCCGTCGATGTCGAATGGCAAAAGAGCACCGGCGACGCCATCGGCGCGCAGATGCGCGAGGCCGGCCTGAAGATCAAGCGCACCGTGCTGCCGGCCGCCACCTTCTGGAACGACTGGAGCAAATACCCCTTCTCCTGCACCGAATGGCTCGGCCGCCCGCTCGGCGTCCAGGTGCTGGCGCTGGCGTATAAATCCGGCGCCGCCTGGAACGAAAGCGCCTATGCCAATCCCGAGTTCGACACGCTGCTCGACAAGGCACTGGCGACACCCGACGCCAAGGCGCGCAAGGAGATCATGGGCAAGATCGAGCAGAATTTGCGCGACTCAGGCATCATCATCCAACCCTACTGGCGCTCGGTCTACCGGACCTATCGCAAAGGCGTCGAAGGCTGCGAACAGCACCAGGCGCTGGAGCAGCACTTTGAGAAGGTGTGGATTGAGAGTTGAGAGGCGGTCCGCGCTAGCGGACGTAAAGCCAATTGCTTGGCTTTACGAGCCTCGAACGCTCTGAGCCTGCGAAGGGCCGGGCGACGGTGATGCGCCGGCATTTCTAACCTTCTCCCCTTGTGGGAGAAGGTGGATTGCCGCGCAGCGGCAAGACGGATGAGGGGTGTTCCAGCTTGGCGATACGCCAACAGTAAACGCCCTGAACCAGAGCAGAACCTTCACCGCCTCACTCCGTCACGCACCCCTCATCCGTCTCGGCGCTGCGCACCGATCCACCTTCCCCCACAAGGGGGGGAAGGCAAGAAGCGTCGGCGCCCCTTCAAGTGCAGGGCTAGCCGGTGGATCGCTGCGATCATCTGCGGGTTGAAAATGGCCGGCGCGAATGCCGGTGAGGCAGTTGCCTGAGCCCGCGCCGGCCACTGGCGAACCTGGGTCCGCCGCCCGGATTTTTTACCGCCCCGCCGATGCCCGATCAACCAGGCCGGACGCTTGGTACGGAAGCGGACAAAGCCTCACCGGGCCGGCTCCAGCAGCGTCCAGATCCAGCCGACAAAGGTCAGCACCAGGAACGGATAACCGGCGGCAGGCAGCGGCGCCGAGGTCGGCAGCAGGGGCGCACCCCAGATGATCATGCAGACCGACACGATAAACAGCCCGGCGGCCACCAGCGCGGTGAGCCGCGTCCAGAGCGCAAAGGTTTTCGGTGCGCTGACCATGACCAGTGCCGCCGCCCAAAGCGAGATGCCGCCGACATAGGAGGGCACGCTGGCCTCCAGCCCCGCCGCATTGCCCGCCATCAGCAGGGTCTCTCCGGCCAGGAAGGTCAGGAAGCCCGCGGCTATGCAGTCATTGCCGCTGGTATTTCACGACAGTGCGGCGGCGACCATGAGCGCTGTGCGGTCGATCGTCCAGAGGGTTTCACGAAGTGGGGCGCTGCCCACGAAGGTACCTGCCAGGCCGAAGGCGCCGCCGATGGCGAGGCCGAGAAAGGCGATGGTGTCTGAAAGCGTGCGCATGTGGTGTTTCCCCAAGGCATCGCGACGATATCTGAGGCGAGGCGTTCCCAAGACGCACTCAGCCGATGATGGGCAGACTATTCCGACGGGCTATCGCGGACTTCGAGCGGTGCGGACATGGGGGGTGAAGCGGAAATGTGCGAATAGCGTTTGAGAAGCGTAGATGGCGAGTTAGGCACTTCAAGTCGCGACGACCATCTAAGGAGGCCTGCTATGGTATGCCTCTCGAGCGCCTGACATCCGCCACATCAGAAGCTAGCTCTGAAAACATCGTCGACATCCTTCCATGATCACCGATCGGGTATTCAATAAAATGAATGTTGTAGGTCCGCGACAAAGCGTTCTTCACTGAGACGTGCGGAAGCTTCTGGACCAAGGCATAGTGCGGATTTCGAGAGGGGGCCGACAGGTTATTGAATTCAAGAATCAATTGTATGTCTGGATCAGAGAGCGAATACCCGATAAACAGTGTCGTGTTTATCGTCAGCACCGAAGACACTGTTTGGAAATAAGCAGGAAAACTTCTCTTCGCTTCAAAGTATTGCAATCGTGTTAATATTATATCGTTTGGCTGGGTAACGCACCCATGGACCTTCAGTATCGATCGTTGCGGAGATCTAATATCGTCCAGCGCATGGTTCTGGTTGTACAAGCAAACATTATAAGCGTCGTTCGATTTAGACAGAGACGTTAAGGCGCTTTCCAGAAGCTTGTCGTAGTTTATGGTCAAAATTATCTGAGGGTCAATATCAATTATGTTTCTATATAGGTCTTGCTCCGAGTCCAGCTTTAATCCGAAAGTCGCAATTATCTGTAGTCTCAGGTCCGCAATGGGTACCCCGTCCCAAATGATCTGAGCGGCATCCAAATAATCCTTTTCTCGTATAAGATCCTTAACCGCTTTCCTTTCGACCGCCTTGGGGAGCCTTTCAGACAGCGATAGCAAAAGGCCGGTCCAACTGGGAAAAGTCTTCCCGTCGGCCGCTGCGGTAGCGATAGAGAAACCAGCGCCCAAAAAAAGGACCGCCCGCCGCTCTGCGAACTCCCTCACCAAGGCTTCAGGCCAGCTACTAGCCATCGATACCCTCAAGTATCTTTTTTGCCAGCCGGCTAATAATGGCCGTATACTCAGATGCCTGAAGGAATTGACTTCCTACTAAACCGTCCTTCGAACGAAGCGCAATAATGGGCGCATTTGATGACTGAGCCAACGGTATCAGGCTATATAAATTTGGGACATCGCCTAGATGCAGCTTGGACAAGTCTTTCTCCACGCTGAAGTCGATCATGTACTTTCTAACTTCTTCGGGGAGGTCCTCTAGTATCCGTTCATAAGCCTTTGTTGGCCGCCGCACACCCTCCTTAGCTTTTGCGATATATTGCTGCAACGTGTACCCAACGTAGCCCTCTCGTACAGGTATTTCTCTGGGCACTTCGTACTTTTCGAGGCTTCCAGGGTTAAGTCGTTCCGACTGTTCTAGCCCGACCTCATAATATTTTATCCAACCCGTCATCCAGCTTGCAATATTGCGCAACCCCAAAATGCTGAATGCGTCGGCTCCCAATGGTGAAATGAAATGGTTACAAGAAAGTAATATCGACCTATTGAGAGCACCTAAAGAAGGACTTACGTCTACGAAAACAAAATCAAAGTCATTCTCAAATTTCCTTAAAAAAGTCCTAAGCCAATTCGATATGCGAAACCCTCCCGGTTTGCCGCTTGGTAATTCGGTCCAGGCTGCGGAAAGAGCGTCTTCTAGCAGAGAGAATCTGGGATGTCCCGGAAGAAGAGAAACGCCAAACCGGTTGGTACGGGAACTCAGAAATCTTACATTTTGATTTACGGAAGCATCGCCATCAAGTATGGGTTGAACTACGTCCAAAATCGTATTGGTTTTCAGATTTAGTTTTGGCTCTGACTCCGGCCAATACATATTTATCGTCTTTTCATCACCAAGTATGAACTGGGTAACATTGCATTGCGGATCAGCATCAATGACTAGTATGCGTTTCTTCATCTCTATCGCAAGATACGCGCATATATTGCCGGTAAGTGTTGTTTTTCCAACGCCGCCTTTATTGTTGAAAAAGGAAATTACTTTCATGTCGCTATTATCCTAGTGTGTACAACGCGAGTCCAGCCTGATGCTAATCCTGCGGTATGATCAGACCGGCTGGCGGCGAAATGCCGGAATAGGCCACAATAACCGCGCTGTTGCCCACGCCCCTGCGGGCCTACAGAGAATCCAGACAAGCTAAATTGTTGGATAGCTGGCGGCAAGCCCCGAGACGAGTGCCTGCTCCCGCTTTGGAAGTCTGACCTCGATCCGCCGTATCAATGTCTCGGCAACGCACTGCGCGTAGGCGGATTGACCTGCGCGCCACATAGGTGCTGATTTAGCCCGACCCTCAAAAAAGACCCCGCGAGCGTTGCAATGTCGGTGACTGTGAGGATCTTGGTTGAGCTACTCGTCCCAGTCGTCACGCGCTCCAATTTGATACCTTGAACCCGGTAACACCAGACTCGGGCGTCCTGACTGGGGCGGGACCGCCGGACTTGCGGCCGGAGGCCGACCGCTCAATCCCCCATCTTCAGCGCCTGGATAAACGCCTCCTGCGGAATATCCACCTTGCCGAACTGGCGCATCCGCTTCTTGCCTTCTTTCTGCTTGTCCAGCAGCTTGCGTTTGCGCGAGACGTCGCCGCCGTAGCATTTGGCGGTGACGTCCTTGCGCAGCGCCGAGATGGTTTCCCGGGCGATGACCTTGCCGCCGATCGCCGCCTGGATCGGGATCTTGAACAGATGGTTCGGGATCAGCTCCTTCAGCTTCTCGCACATCTGCCGGCCGCGCTTTTCCGCCGCCGTGCGGTGCACCAGCATGGACAGCGCATCTACCGGCTCCTCATTGACCAGGATCGACATCTTCACCAGGTCGCCTTCCCTGTAGTCGGTCAGGTGATAGTCGAAGGAGGCATAGCCCTTGGAGATCGACTTCAGCCGGTCGTAGAAATCGAAGACGACTTCGTTGAGCGGCAGATCGTAGATCAGCATGGCGCGCTTGCCGACATAGGACAGGTCGGCCTGGATGCCGCGCCGGTCCTGGCAGAGCTTCAGGATACCGCCGAGATAGTCGTCGGGCGTCAATATGGTGGCGCGGATCCACGGCTCCTCGATCGCCGAGATCTTCACCACGTCGGGCATGTCGGCCGGGTTGTGCAGTTCCTTCATCGAGCCGTCGGTCAGAGCCAGCCGGTAGACGACGCTGGGTGCCGTGGCGATCAGGTCGAGGTTGAACTCGCGCTCCAGCCGCTCCTGGATGATTTCGAGATGTAAGAGGCCAAGGAAGCCGCAGCGATAGCCGAAGCCGAGCGCGGCGCTGGTCTCCATCTCAAAGGAGAAGCTGGCGTCGTTGAGGCGCAATTTGCCGACTGCGGCGCGCAGATCCTCGAAATCGGCGGCGTCGACCGGGAACAGGCCGCAGAACACCACAGGCTGCGCCGGCTTGAAGCCGGGCAGCGCCTTGGCGGTGGCGCGCTTGTCCTCGGTGATGGTGTCGCCGACGCGGGTGTCGGCCACTTCCTTGATCGAGCCGGTGAAGAAGCCGAATTCGCCGGGGCCGAGCTCGTCGACATTGATGCGCGCCGGCGTGAACACGCCGGTGCGCTCGACCAGATATTTGGCGCCGGTGCCCATCATGCGGATGGTCTGGCCCTTTTTCAGCACGCCGTCGATGACGCGCACCAGCACGATGACGCCGAGATAGGCGTCGTACCAGCTGTCGACCAGCATCGCCTTCAGGGGCGCCGTGGCGTCGCCTTCGCGCGGCGGCGGCAATCGGTGGACGATGGCCTCCAGGACGTCCGGAATGCCAAGGCCGGTCTTGGCCGAGATCAGCACGGCGTTGGAGGCGTCGATGCCGATCACCTCCTCGACCTGCTCGCGGATGCGCTCGGGCTCGGCGGCCGGCAGGTCGACCTTGTTCAGCACCACGACGATCTCGTGGTTGTTGTCGATCGCCTGGTAGACATTGGCCAGCGTCTGTGCCTCGACGCCCTGGGAGGCGTCGACGACCAGCAGCGAACCCTCGCAGGCGGCCAGCGACCGCGACACTTCATAGGCGAAGTCGACATGGCCGGGCGTGTCGATCAGGTTGAGGATATAGTCCTCGCCATTGTTGGCGTGGTACTTCAGCCGCACCGTCTGCGCCTTGATGGTGATGCCACGCTCGCGCTCGATGTCCATCGAGTCCAGCACCTGCTCCTTCATGTCGCGCAGCTCCAGCCCGCCGGTCAGCTGGATCAGCCTGTCGGCAAGCGTGGATTTGCCATGGTCGATATGGGCGACGATGGAGAAATTGCGGATGTGGTCGAGGGGCGTGCTCATGGCGCGCGTTTAGCAGGGGTGGCTTGCCCGAGCAAGCTGTGCGCCTTTGCCGGAGCAGGCAGCACGGGCACCTGTCGCTTTTTTCGCGCTTTTCGCGAAAAATCTATAAATTTTAACCAAGCCCGTTAGAGCATAATTTGCGAACGGGATGTTAGCGGAGGGAAATATCTGATGTAAGGACGAAGGCATGCGGGGGCTTGCAGGCAGTTTTATCGAGTCGCGGAGCGGCTCGTTCGCACCGATACTCATTCTTGCCATGATACCGTTGATCACCGCGATCGGCTTTTCCGTCGACTACACCTCCGCTGTCCAGACCAGGTCGACCGAGCAGGCGGCACTCGACGCCGCGATCCTGTCGATCACCACGATGGATACGGCCTCGACGAAGCCGCAGCGCCAGGTGGTGCTCCAGGATACCTACAGAGAAAACGGCGGACGGGGCGCAGCGACCCTGAACAGCTTCGACGTCAGCGCCAACGGCACCGCCACCGCGCAGGCCTCGGCAAGTTTCGCCATGCCGACCGTGTTCATGCAGATCGCCAGGATTCCTTCGGTGGCAGTCGGCGTTACGTCGGCGGTGAACAAGGCGCCGGCTTTGGTGGAGGCCACCTTCAAGGTCACCGGCGTGTCGGGCTACTGGAACAAGAAAATGACGCTCTACGGCACGATGTTCGGCGCCGCAGCGGGCAAGCCGCTGATGACGATCGACTATGCCTATGGCAAGACTGGCGATCCGAAAGGCTACGGCACCACGACCGTCAGCGTTCTCACCACCGATTCAGCCGGCAAGACGGTCACCACGGTGGCCCAGAAGCAGGTCTGCAAGCTCGTCGATTCCAGCACGCCCGCTGGCGCGGTGATCCTGACCGATGGGTTCCAGACGAAATATTACTGCGTCGATACGATGTATCCCGCCGATGGCGCCGGCGCGCAGATCAATGTCAGCCAGATGGCCGGCCTCTATCTGCAGATGGATGTGCCATCGGGCAACCCAAGCAAGCTCATGTCGAACGATCCGACCACGTCCAACAGGCTCTACAGCGGCCTCAAATCGGACCAGACGGGCGCTATCGACTACAACGAGATGGCGACCGGCCAGATCGTTGATATCTTCGGCCTCGTGCCTTGCGGCGCGACAGCCTACCAGGCCTGGGAAGACGGCGGCAACAAGGTCCCGGCGCCCGTCAGCAACGCCGACTTCTTCTACAACGTGACCGGCAAATGCGACTTCAACAAGCGGCCCAACAACACGCGGCTGACGCAGTAGATGCTGCTCCTCTTGCCTTCTCCCCTTGCGGGAGAAGGTGGATCGGCGCGTAGCGCCGAGACGGATGAGGGGTGCTGGACGGAGCGCAATAGCCGGCTAATCTAAGCCATGCCGCATCAACCTGTCCCGCCAGCCAAACGAAGCTTCGCCCGTTCGCTCCGGTGTGTAATGACGGAAGCGGAAGACCGGCTGTGGCATGAACTGCGCGACCGCAGGCTCGACCGGATAAAATTTCGGCGCCAGGTTCCCATTGGAAAGTACATTGCTGATTTCGTCTGCTTCGAAGCACGCTTGGTCGTCGAGATCGATGGCAGCCAGCATGCGGAGTTGGAGTCTGACAGCGTCCGCAAAACTCACCTGGAAGAGAAAGGCTTTCGCATTTTGCGCTTTTGGAACGATGACGTTCTGAAAGACATGAACGCCGTTTGCGATACCATCATCGCCTATGTACGGGATACCAGCCTACAGCCTTGGCGGTAGGGGCGCGTTCTTCCCTTCTCCCCCTGTGGGAGAAGGTGGATCGGCGCGTAGCGCCGAGACGGATGAGGGGTGTTCCAGCGGAGTGAGACGTTGGCTTTCCCTGGAACACCCCTCATCCGTCGCCTGCGGCGACACCTTCTCCCACAGGGGGAGAAGGGAAGAACGCCTGCGGCCCGATCACAAACCGGTGAGCGCTGTAACGAAGGCGCCGACAGCGGCGAAGTGGGGATATCTGCGGTGCTTCCAGGCGCCGCCGCCCACGGAGCAAGCCGATGTCAGGGTCCAAGTTCGTTACAGTCGCCAGCCTCTCGGCTATTGCGCTGGCAGCGTCGCTCGGTGCGGCCGCCGCCCAGCCGCTCAGCGTGGTCGAGCTGTTCACCAGCCAGGGCTGCTCGTCCTGCCCGCCGGCCAATGCCAATCTGATCAAGGTCAAGGACCAGCCCGGCGTGCTGGCGCTGTCGTTCAACGTCACCTACTGGGACTATCTCGGCTGGAAGGATATCTTCGGAAAACAGGAATTCACCCAGCGCCAGGTCAGCTACGAGCCGGCGCTCGGCCATGACGGGCCGTTCACGCCGCAAGTGGTGGTCAACGGCCATGCCGATGTCGTCGGTGCCGCACCCGGCGAAATCGAAAAGCTGATTGCGGCGAGCGGCCGGACAAGCGGCCCGGCATTGTCGCTCGATGGCGGCAAGATCAGCATCGGCGCCGGCGCCGCACCTGGCGGCCGCGCCGATGTCTGGCTGGTGCGCTATGCCAAGGGCGTGGTCGAGGTGCCGGTTTCGCGCGGCGAAAATACCGGCCGCACCTTGCCGCACGCCAATGTCGTGCATGCGCTCGAAAAACTCGGCAGCTGGACCGGCGCGGCCGCGACGTATCCGCTGCCCGCCGCATCCGGCGGCCTGAGCACCGCCGTGCTCGTGCAGTCGCCCGGTGGCGGACCGATCCTGGCCGCCGCGACCGACTAGATCGCGCTTCGACAAGAGATTGCGCAACGCCGCATGGAGCGGCGCCGCATAGCACGGCCGCCTAGAGGGCGCGCCTTCAACGCCAACCCCAAGGAGATCATCATGACCACTTCCCGCCTGACGCTGCCGGCGCTCGCTCTCGCTCTGTGCTCGACGGCGCTGTTTGCCGGCGGCATCGCCCGTGCCGACGACGCGACCAATGCGATGAAACCGGCTGCAAATGCCATGAAACCGGCCGCGGATGCGATGAAGCCGGCCGCAGACGCCATGAAACCTGCAACGGAGGCGATGAAGCCTGCCGACCCGATGGCCACCAATTCCATGAAGCCGGCCGCCGATGCGATGAAGCCGGCAACGGATGCGATGGCTCCGGCCAAGTAAAGGCGGTGCTGTTTCCGGCTTCGGTCCCGCGGGTCCGAAGCCGGATGCACGTGAAAGTGAGGCTTCGGCCGCAACTCGCCCGTCGCATGATCGTATCTTATCCAATAGACTCCACATGATGGACGTCACAGGAGCTCAAGCCATGACCGACATTCAAAAACCAGTCATCAGACAATCGTCGAACGTCTTCCGCAGCGCGCTCGCCGCTCTTGCGCTGGCCGCCGCGGGCGCCGCCTTCTGGCTGACGCCGGCGGTTTCGGCCGAGGACGCGGTGAAGATCCCGCCGCCGGCACTCGACGAGAAGGCGGCCACCGGCACTGAAAAGGCAGTCTTCGCCGGCGGTTGTTTCTGGGGCGTGCAGGGCGTGTTCCAGCACGTCAAGGGCGTCACCAGAGCCGTCTCCGGCTACACCGGCGGCGACAAGGACACCGCCGTCTACGAGACGGTCGGCTCAGGCCGTACCGGGCATGCCGAATCCGTCGAGATCACCTACGATCCGTCGAAGGTGACCTACGGCCAGCTGCTGCAGGTCTATTTCTCGGTCGCCCACAACCCGACCCAGCTGAATTTCCAGGGTCCGGACTCCGGCACGCAGTACCGCTCGACGATCTTCGCCGAAAACGATGCCCAAAAGAAGATCGCGCAAAGCTACATCGCCCAGCTCGACCAGGCCAAGGTGTTCCCGGAGCCGATCGTCACCACGCTGGAAACCGGCAAGACCTTCTATCCGGCCGAGAACTATCATCAGGATTTCCTGACGCTGAACCCGACCTATCCCTACATCGTCTACAACGACCTGCCCAAGGTGGCGAACCTGAAGGCCCTGTTCCCGGCGCTCTATAGCGAGAAGCCGGTGCTGGTGCTGGCGGCAAGCAACTGAGAACGCGCAATCTCCCCCTCGCGGGGGGAGATTGCGCACTCAGCCGCCCCGCCTCTGCCGGCTACATGGCCTTCATCGCGTCACACGACACAGTCGGGTTCATGTCGGCGAAGGTGCCGGCCGGGTTCTTCTTCCAGGCCCAGACATGCAGTTCATAGAACGGGCCTAGACCGTAGCGGTTGGGCGCGCTGTCGAAATTGAACAGCTGCCCTTCCAGCGAAGCCGGACCTTTCGAGGTGATGTACTCGACGGCCACCAGCCTCAGCTTGCCGTTTGCCATCGGCTCGTACATCACCGCCTCGGGCTTGGCGAGTTCGACCGCATCGTCCTTCAGATAACCGGCATTGACATAGTGGATGCCCATGGCGCCGCCGGTGATGCCGCTGGCGCAAGGGATCGGCGCATAGCCCTCGGCCGTCGCCATCGCCACGTTCTCGAAGCGGCTGTTGGCTGCCCGCACCTTCTCGTCCAGCGCGCCAGCGTTGTGAGCATTGGCCGCCGTGGCCGCGATCGACAGAATCGACAGGTTGATGAGGTGTTTGGTCCACAGATGGATGTTCATGTTCTCTCCTCCTTGTTGATGGCGCGCGGGAGCAGCCGCTCCCGCTGCGACGTCGGATCTCGGCTGCACGCATCATTGGTACCGGGTGAAGTCCCAGTAGTGCGGCAGCCCCTCGAGCTCCGGCAGGCCGATGTCGCGTCTCAGATAATCGTCCTGCGGAGGCAATCGACGCCGACTCTTGCGCAATGGCGCGAACAGCAGCGAGGCCAGCCGCCAGAAAGCCCGGCCCGGTAACGGGTCTCGTCCGACGGATCTCGACGCCGCCGACGGCCCGCTGAACGATTCGTCAGGCACGCTGCCGTCGCCGCGAAGGGCAGTTTGATGCTCATCGATCGGGTCAACGGTAAAAGTAAGGGTCAAGAACCCGCACCTCCGTGATCTTGTCGACAGGCAGCGCGTTTTTCTGGGCCGTGCTGCGGATCGCTTCCGGCGAAGGCGCGTCATAGATGCAGAAGCTCTGCTTCTTGTCGGGCGAGACGAAGGACTGCACCCAAGTCACGCCTTTCTCCGCGTTGCGCATGATGACGCCGCCCAGCGCATCGGCGCCGGCATCGTTCACCGGCACGCTGAGGCCGTTGGGAAATGTACGTTCAACCACATAGCGAGGCATATCAGGTTCCTTTTTTACTGTTTCACGCCCGGTTTTGAGCGCGCGGAGGACATTGATCACGCTCGCCAGGGGCGCGCATCGGAACCTTTCCCTATGTTTCGTGGGACGATTCCCCATGTTAACGGCGTTCACTGCTGGAGCCACAAAGCCGATACCGGGCCGCGCTATCCTGCCTGACGAAAGCGGGGTGCGGCAGCGACCCGGATCACGAAAAGCGGACGATCATGCTTCTGGAACGGCAGACACAGCTGGAGCAGCTTGACGGACTTCTCGCCGAAGCCGCGCGTGGTCGCGGCAGCGTGGTGGCGTTGTCGGGCGAGGCCGGCGCCGGCAAGACCGCACTGGTCGAGGCCTTCGTCGCCGGCGCGGCCAAGGCTACGCGCATCTTGCGCAGCGCCTGCGAGGACCTGTCGATCCCCGATCCGCTCGGACCGCTCTATGACCTCGCCCGCGAGGCGCAATGGGCGATGCCGCAGGCGATCGACGCCAGGCAGGGTCAGCGGCTGCCACTGTTCTCCGGTGCCCTCGACGTGTTCGAGACAAGGACCCAGCCGACGCTTCTGGTAATCGAGGATCTGCATTGGGCGGACGACGCGACGCTCGATTTCGTCCGCTTTCTTGGCCGGCGCATCGCCAACACCCACATCCTGGTCCTGTTGACGGCGCGCACCGACCGCAGCGAAGGACAGGCGCGTGTGCGCCGGGCGCTGGGTGAAATTCCGTCGGGCAACGTTGCCCGTATCGACGTGCCGCTGTTGAGCGAGGCGGCCGTCCTGTCGCTCGCCAGCGCTGCCGGCCGCGATGGCGACGCCATCTACCGGGTCACCGCCGGCAATGCCTTCTTCGTCACCGAGCTCCTGTGCGCCGACAATGAGATGACGCCACCGGCCAGCGTGAGGGACGCCGTTGTGGCGCGGGCCGAACGGCTGTCCGCCGGTGCCCGCTCGATGCTCGACGCGGTGTCGGTGTTTCCCAGGCGGGCCGATGCTTGGGCTCTGCAGGGCCTGTGCGGCGTCGCCAGCGCCGGACAGCTGGCGGAATGTGTGTCGAATGGGCTGCTCGACGATCTGGGCGATGGCTATGCCTTCCGCCATGAAATCGCACGCCGCGCCATCGAGATGATGCTGACGACAAGTTACAGGAGACTGTTCAACCAGCGCGCGCTGTCGGCGCTGCTTGAAAACGGCGGCGTCGCCACCGCACGCCTGGTCCATCACGCCGTGGAAGCGCACAATTTCGAGGCGGTGCGCGAATTCGCGCCGATCGCCGCGCGCGAGGCTTCGCGTGTCGGCGCCCATCGCGACGCCGCCGGCTACTATGAGGTCGCCTTGCGGCAGGCCGACACCTTGCCCGTGGAAGAACGCGCCGGACTTTACGAGCAGTATGCCTTCGAGTGTCACTTGATCGCCCGCATTGACGAGGCCATCAAGGCGCAGGAACAAGCCCGCGCGTTGCAAAAGGCGCTTGGCAACACGCTGAAGGAAGGCGACAGCCTCAGGTGGCTATCGCGCTTCGCCTATCTGTTGGGCGACCGCCCGGCAGCCGACCTGTTCGGCGCCCAGGCGGTCGCGTTGCTGGAGGCAGTTCCCGCCAGTGCCGAACTTGCCATGGCCTATTCGAACCTTTCGCAGCTGGCGATGCTGGCCGAAAGGCTCGACGAGACCCTGTCGCTGGGCGGCAGGGCGATCGAGCTTGCCGAGCAGCTGGACCGGCAGGATGTCGTTTGTCACGCGCTCAACAATGTCGGCGCCGCCGAGCAGTGGCTGGATCTGGCCAGCAGCCGGCTGCATCTCGCCCGCAGCCTCGAAATCGCGCTGGAGCAGAATTTTCAGGAGCACGCCGCGCGTGCCTTCACCAATTGCGCCTGTGGCGAGATCAACCAATTGGGCTACAGCCAGGCTCAATCCTTCCTCGATCGCGGCATCGACTATTGCGTCGACAACGATCTGGCGACTTGGCGTGACTATATGCGTGGGGTTCGGGCACAGTTGTTGTTGCGTCAGGGATACTGGAACGAAGCTGCCGCCGAGGCTCTGGATGTCATAAGCAATGACCCGGCGACGGCGCTGGTCCGCTATCCCGCTTTGGTGGCCCTGGTGAAACTGCGTCTTCGGCGCGGAGATCCTTCGGCCGAGCCGCTGCTGGCGGAAATGAATCGGTTCCTGGAAAGGGGAGCCGAATTGCAGCGGCTGTTGCCGTACGCCGCCATCGTCGCCGAGCAGGCATGGCTCGGCGAGGCGGAAATCGCCGAGGCGCTGCGGCTGATCGACCTTGCCGAGACCCTGTCGCCGACGCGGGCCATGTTTGCCGAACTGGCCAGCTGGCGCCAGATCCTCTCCGCCGGTAGCGACGCGGGGGATACGGCCGGCATGGCCGCGCCGTACCGAATGCTCCTGGCTGGCGACTGGCAAGGGGCGGCCGCGGTCTGGGCGGATCTCAACGCACCTTATGAACGTGCGCTCGCGCTCGCCCAGGGCGATGAGCCGGCGCAGCGTGCGGCACTCGAGATATTCGAGACCCTTGGAGCCAAGCCGGTTGCGAGCCATGTGCGCGAAATCATGCGGCGCAACGGCGTCATTCGCATCGCCCGGGGGCCGCGCCAGACCACGCGCGCCAACAGCGCCGGCCTGACCCAACGCCAGATGGAAGTGCTGCAACTGATCGAGCGCGGCTTCTCCAACAAGCGGATCGCAGAGCATCTGACCATTTCACCAAAAACCGTCGATCACCATGTCTCCGCGGTTCTGGGTAAGCTGGATGCCATCTCGCGTGGCGAGGCCACAGCTGCCGCGCGCGATTCCGGGCTGATCTGAAAGCAGCCCTTCCTGAGAAAGCCCATGGCGCTTTGCGTCAAAGAGATGGAGCGGATCAATCGTAGGTCAGGTCGGTCGCCTTGCCGCCGAACACCCGGTAGGCATAGAAGGAATAGAAGATGATGATCGGCAGCACCACCACGGTGCCGGCCAGGATGATGGCCAGGCTTTCCGGTGCCGAGGCTGCCTGCCAGATGGTCAGGCGATCCGGCACCACGAACGGGTAGAACGACCAGGCGAGGCCGGCAAAGCCAAGCGCGAAGATGGCCGCCAGCGTCAGGAACGGCGTCAGTGAATGGCGGTCGTCGGGCTTCGGCAGATGGAAGGTCTGCCGCCACAGCCACAGAAACAGCAGCGCCGACAGGATCGGCAGCGGCGACAGATAGAGCATCTCCGGCCAGACGAACCATTTGTCGAAGATGCGCGGGCTGGCGAAGGGCGTCGCCAGCGACACTGCCGCCATGCCGAGCGCGGTCAGCACCAGCGTCGTGCGCAGCCAGCGCACCGCCTTCTTCTGCAATTCGCCTTCAGTCTTGTAGATCACCCAGGCGGCGCCCATCGCCGCGTAGGCGGCGGCAAGGCAGAACGCCACCAGCACGCCGAACGCCATGCCGCCGAGGCCGACATCGAGGCCGAGCACATAGACACCCAGCATGTAGCCCTGCGCCAGCGAGGCGATGAGCGAACCCAGGAAGAAAATACGGTTCCAGCGATGCTTCCGGCCAGCTGGCACCTTGGCGCGGAAATCGAAGGCAACGCCGCGCAGGATCAGCCCGAGCAAAAGCACGAAGACCGGAATGTAGAGCGCCGTCAGGATGACGCCATGCGCCAGCGGGAAGGCGACCAGCAGCAGGCCGACGGCCAGCACGAGCCAGGTTTCGTTGGCGTCCCAGAACGGGCCGATCGCGGCGATCATCGTATCCTGTTCGGCGTCTTCGGCGGCGGCGAACAGGATGCCGATGCCGAGATCGAAACCGTCGAGAATGACGTAGATCAGGATGGCGAGGCCCATCAGGCCGGCGAAGATGAGGGGAAGCGCGGTTGGCCAGTCGAAGCTCATCTTCTTCTCCTACTCGCCAGCCGCCGGCTGTGACATGGCGGCGTTCATGACGCCCGGCAGCGGCGATGAATCGCCGTCCTTCGCCGCCTTCAGCGCCAGGTGCACCAGCACGCCGAGATAGGCGATCAGCAAAAGCACATAGAGAACGAGGTAGATCGCCAGCGTCAGCGCGACATGGCTGCCCGCCACCGGGCCGACCGCGTCTGCCGTTTTCAGCACGCCCGTCACCAGCCAGGGCTGGCGGCCGATTTCGG
The DNA here is from genome assembly GCF_029269325.1 of Mesorhizobium sp. XAP4. Lineage (NCBI taxonomy): Bacteria > Pseudomonadati > Pseudomonadota > Alphaproteobacteria > Hyphomicrobiales > Phyllobacteriaceae > Mesorhizobium > Mesorhizobium sp. XAP4. The sequence goes on from NZ_JARIXW010000002.1 coordinate 450,704, forward strand.
TGGTGTACCAGCCGGCCAGCGTTGCCAGCCAGCCCGACAGCGCCATCGGTACCATCAGCATGGCGAGCGGCTTCGGCAGGCTGTGCCGGCGCTTGAGGAAGAAGGCGGCCGACCACGAGACGAGCAGCATCAATATGCCTGTGCCGACCATCACGCGGAAACCCCAGAACACCGGAAAGACCGGCGGATGGTTGCCGGGATAATCGTTCAGTCCCGGCACGACACCGCTGGTCGAGTGCCGCAGCACCAGGCTGGCGCCGTCGGGAATGGCGATCTCGAATTTGTTTTCCTTCGCGGCCTCGTCGGGAAGCGCAAAAAGCACCAGCGGCACGTTGGGGCCGGTGTTCCAGTTGGCTTCCATGGCGGCGATCTTCTGCGGCTGGTGCTCCAGCGTGTTCAGCCCATGCTGGTCGCCGGCGAAGATCTGGATCGGGATCAGGATCGCGGCCGTGAAGACGCCGGTGCGCAGCGCCTTCCACATCGATTCCGAACGGTCGCCGGTGAGATAGCGCAGCGCCGACAGGCCAGCGATCAGGAACGACACCGTCAGCCCGGACGCCAGCAGCATGTGGGTCAGCCTGTAGGGCATCGACGGGTTGAAGATGATTGCCCACCAGTCGACCGCGTGCGCCACGCCGTCGCGCATCTCGAAGCCGGCCGGCGTCTGCATCCAGGAATTGAGCGCGATGATCCAGAACGCCGAGACGGTGGTGCCGCCGGCGACAAGCACCGTCGCCAGCGTGTGGATGCGGTTGGAAACGCGGCGGAAGCCGAACAGCATGATGCCGAGGAAGGCCGCTTCGAGGAAGAAGGCGGTGAGGATCTCGTAGGCCAGCAGCGGCCCGGCGATGTTGCCGACCTTTTCCATGTAGCCCGGCCAGTTGGTGCCGAACTGGAAGCTCATGGTGACGCCCGAAACCACGCCCATGGCAAAGGACAGCGCGAACACCTTCACCCAGGTGAAATAGGCGCGCATCCAGGCGGAATCGTTGGTCGCGTTGTAGCGCAGCTTGAAGAACAGCAGCACCCAACCCAGCGCAATGGTGATCGTCGGAAATAGAATGTGGAATGAAATATTCGCGCCGAACTGGATACGCGAAAGTATGAGCGGGTCCATGATGGGCTCCGGCTGCTGCAAATACTCGCGAAGAATAGGCCCGAAGCGAGTTCAGGTCAAAGCGGCGTCCTGCCGCGAGGCTGAACGCCACAGGACAATTTTCCCGGTTGCATGCCGCGCAACTCCGGGCCTGTGCGCCGCACCTGCAATGGCCGGCCGGCAACGATTGTCGAGAACTGTCAGCAGGGCATTGACTTGCGGTTGCAAGCACCGACATTCGGCCTATATCAGGGGACCTCTTTCAAGCAGCCGTTTTCATCCATGCCTTCCATCCTGTCCATTTCCGGGGTCTCCAAGACCTACGCCACCGGTTTTACCGCGCTCAAGGAAGTCAATCTCGACATTCAGCGCGGCGAAATCTTCGCGCTGCTTGGGCCCAATGGCGCCGGCAAGACGACGCTGATCTCGATCGTCTGCGGCATCGTCAACCGCTCGTCGGGCACCGTCACCGTCGACGGCCACGACATCAACAAGGATTATCGCGCCGCGCGCGGTCTGATCGGGCTTGTGCCGCAGGAACTGACCATCGATGCCTTCGAGAGCGTCTGGGCGACGGTCAATTACAGCCGTGGCCTGTTCGGCAAGCCGGCCAACCACGGCTTTGTCGAGAAGGTGCTGCGCGATCTCTCACTGTGGGAAAAGAAGGACGCCAAGGCGATCACCCTGTCGGGCGGCATGAAGCGCCGGCTGATGATCGCCAAGGCGCTGTCGCATGAGCCGCGCATCCTGTTCCTCGACGAGCCGACCGCCGGCGTCGATGTCGAGCTGCGCCAGGACATGTGGGCGATGGTGCGCCGGCTGCGCGAGGACGGCGTCACCATCATCCTCACCACGCACTATATCGAGGAAGCCGAAGCGATGGCCGACCGCGTCGGCGTCATCAACCGCGGCGAGATCATCCTGGTCGAGAACAAGGCCGAACTGATGCGCAAGCTCGGCCGCAAGCGGCTGGTACTGGAACTGCGCAATCCGCTGACGGCCATTCCCGAGGCGCTCTCGCGCTATGCGCTGGAATTGTCGCCCGATGGCGGGCAGCTGACCTACACCTATGACAACCAGGCCGAGCGGCCCGGCGTCGCCTCGTTGATGCGCGATCTCGAGGCCGGCGGCATCCAGTTCCGCGATATCGACACGCAAAACTCTTCGCTCGAGGAGATCTTCGTCAATCTGGTGAGGAGGGAGCCATGAACCTTCGCGCAGTATGGGCGATCTACCGGATGGAAATGGCACGTGCTTTCCGCACCGTGCTGCAGAGCATCGTCTCGCCGGTCATCTCGACGTCGCTGTATTTCGTCGTCTTCGGCTCGGCCATCGGCTCGCGCATCACCGAGATCGACGGCATCAGCTATGGCGCCTTCATCGTGCCGGGTCTGATCATGCTGTCGCTGTTGACGCAGTCGATCTCCAACGCCTCCTTTGCCATCTATTTCCCGAAATTCGTCGGCTCGATCTACGAGCTTCTGTCGGCGCCGGTCTCCTATCTGGAGATCGTCATCGCCTATGTCGGCGGTGCCGCGACCAAGTCGATCATCCTCGGCCTGATCATCCTGGCCACCGCCTCGCTGTTCGTGCCGCTCACCATCCTGCATCCGTTCTGGATGCTCGCCTTCCTGGTGCTGACGGCGGTGACCTTCAGCCTGTTCGGCTTCATCATCGGCATCTGGGCGAAGAGTTTCGAGCAGCTGCAACTGGTTCCGCTGCTGATCATCACGCCGCTGACCTTCCTCGGTGGCAGCTTCTATTCGATCAACATGCTGCCCGAGGTCTGGCGCACGATCACGCTGTTCAACCCGGTCGTCTATCTGATCAGCGGTTTCCGCTGGAGCTTCTACGGCAAGTCCGACGTCTCGGTCGGCGTCAGCCTCGGCATGACGGTCGTCTTCCTGCTGATCTGTATAACGATCGTCGCCTGGATCTTCAGGACAGGGTATCGGTTGAGGAATTGACGGCAGAACGCCGCCAGGTCTGTTGAGATTCAGGTCAGGCCGAGTCGAAAATGGCGGATTCCGAGAACCGGAGCGGAGCGTACTTTTCGTACGTGAGCACCGGAAGCGCAGGAAGCCGCCATTTGCAGGCCGGCCTCACCTGAATATCGATAGATCTAGATCGCCTTGACCAGCCGCAGCAACCCCAGCATCTCGACATACGTCCCCTTGCGGAAGGCGATGTAGACCGGCTCCTCGACACCGTGGAAGCGGCGCTTGAAGGCCGCCTGGCCCTGCAGGTTGAACCTGCGGCGATTGACCCAGGGCGAATCGTAGGCGCGCTGGAAGGCATTGCGCCAGAAATCGCTTTCGGCAAAGCCGCTTGGCCCGATATCGAGCATCGGCGACAGGCCGAGCGTGACCACCGAGATGCCCTCTTCGCGAAAACGATCGACGGCGAATTTGGTCAGGCCGACCTCGGCATGCGGCGAAGCGTCGATATGCTTGCGCTTGAAGGCCGTCGTGTAGCCGATGACCTTTCCGTTGCGGCACAGCGGGTCGAAGTCGAGCAGAGCGACCAGTCCGCCGTCGGGACCGTGCAGGACGAAACGGCGCATGTCGGTGCCGAGATGGTCGGCAAAGTTGCGGTTGAGAAAGCCCATCTCCCAGCGCTTGACGATGCGGTCGCCGCGCCAGTTTTCCGAAAGCCGGGCAATTTCATCCAGAAAAATCGTGCGCTTGTCCTCGTCGAACGAAAAGCCTTTCTTCAGCAGCCAGCGCTCGGAGTAGCGCACGGTCTCGTTGCGCTTCCCGGAAAAATCATGCTCGGGCAGGGTGAGGCGGGTGTCGACGCCGAGGCGATTGACCTTGTAGCCAAGGCCGGCCAGCACGCGTGCGGTTTCCTCGCCGACCTGCACGAACCACGGGCTGCCGGCGGTCTCGACGAAGCGCTTGATGTAATCGGCCCGACGCGCCGGAGCCGCCACCGGGTCGCCGAGCGCGAAATGGTGCTTCATCTTGGTACCGAAGGCGATGTAGCCGTCGGCGTCGCCGAAATAGGAGAGCTTGCCTTGCACGGCGGTGGAATAGGCGAGCGAGAAGTCGCCATAGCGGCGCACCAGTGCCAGGCGTTCGACATGGGTCAGCGCCTGCCGCTCGACCTCGGGCGCGGCGGCCTCAAGGATCTTGTCGAAATAGAACCGCAAGGAGGGCATGGTCGAGATTCCGCGTGCCGCCTACAGCGCCGGCCGTCCAGGACGCGCCAAGGTGCTGTAACACTTTGATTCTGCGCATGACTCGAAAATCGGAGTCGATTTCGGGCATGCGCGTGGGGATAACCGAGACCCGCCAGCCACCCCGAGCCTCGAATCAATCACATTGCCGCGACCTGATTACCGTTGATATCGCGCATATGCCATATAGAGCGCAACCGCGGCCCGGCGTACGGAGCTAATTCGCATCGCTCGAAATTTCGGCCGCGGTTTGCTGCAGGGATCCTGCGCGGGATCAAACGGTTACAGCGTCCTGCCAGCCTAGCGTCGAACGGGATTCGAGTGAATGACTGATACGACAATCAGATCGGTTGTGGATCTGCCGGCCAAGGTCGAGCCGGCAATCGTCGTCGGCGCCGGTGCTGCCGGGCTGGCCGTCGCGCACGCCTTGATGAACGCCGGCGTGCCGACGGCGATCCTGGAAAAGGAAAGCCGGTTGGCTGAGCCATGGTACCGGCGGCACAAGCAATTGCATCTCAACACCCACCGCGATCTTTCTTCGCTGCCTGGTCTCCCCTATCCCCCCGGCACCCCCGCCTTTCCGCACCGGACGGTCGTCATCCGCCACATGAATGATTTCAGGGAGGAAAACCGGCTGCCGGTGCAGTTTGGCGTCGCTGTCGAAGAGATTGCCTTCAAGGGCGATCACTGGGCGGTACGGACCAGCGCTGGCCTGCGGCTGGCCCGCAATGTCGTCGTCGCCACCGGCCGCGATAGGCAGCCGTTCATTCCCGAATGGAAAGGCATGAAGGATTTCGTCGGGCGCATCATCCATTCGGCGGATTTCGGTGACGCACAGGCCTATGCGGGCCAGAAAGTGCTGGTCGTCGGCGCTGGCAATTCGGGTTTCGATGCGCTCAATCATCTGGCCGGCATAGACACGGCCGCCATCTGGCTGTCGGCCCGCAGCGGTCCCGCCCTGCTGCCCAAGCGCATCGGCAAGATCGCCGTGCACCGGCTTTCGCCGTTCATGGCTCGCTTGCCGTTGCGGGTCGCCGACGCGGTGATGTCGGCGACGCAGCGCCTGGCTTTCGGCGACCTGACCAAATTCGGCCTGCCGCCCGCGCCTGCGGGCGGCGCCAGCCGCCTGACCTCGGATTACACCGCGATCGCCGCCGACGACGGCGCCGTCAGCGCCATAAAGGCCGGCAAGATCACCGTCGTACCCGGCATAAGGGAATTCACCCGTGACGGCGTGATCCTGGCCGATGGCAGCCTGATCTATCCTGACATCGTCATTGCCGCGACAGGCTACCGCACCGGGCTGGAGCCGATGGTCGGCAAGCTCGGCGTGCTCGACGCCAAGGGCGTTCCGCTCTTCAACGGCGGGCAAGCCGATCCGAAATTGCCCGGTCTGTGGTTCACCGGCATGCGGCCGAGCATTCGCGGCTGCTTCGCCAATGCCGGTATCCTGGCCAAGGCGATCGCCAAACGGATTGCAGGGTCGGCCTCGCACCAACCCGGCGCATCACGCTGATTTGGGTTCCAGCCGCCGGAAACCGACGGCCTCCATCAGCATGTCCTCTTCCACCATGCCGGCATTGTGCAGGGCGAGCAGGTTAAGCGCGATTTCCCGCGCGTCGGCGGAATCGGGATGTGCCTCGCGCCGCCGGCAGGCCTCGTCGAACACGCGCTGCAGCTTGGCGATATCGGCTGGCTTGAGCAAGCCACGGTCATAGACGGACTTCGACATGGCGATCTCCTGATAAAGACCTAGGGCGCCATGTTTAAATTACCAATCTTTCCCGAGGCTTGACCGACTTCACCCCATGCCGCGACTTCAAAGGGCGGCAGCGGTGCAATCTGCTCCGCTGCTGCGCCCCATGCTGGAGGGCGATCAGACCGCGATCTTGCCGCCGCCCTGTCTGGTGATGGCGACCACCGACGGCCGCACCGGCATGTCGGGCTTGAAGTCGGGCCAGCGCGTCGACAGATCCTCATAGTAGGACGGGCGGCCGAACGCTTCCCAGTCCTCGCCGCCATCGCCCGGATGCTGGACGGCGACGAAGGCGGTCTGGTCGTCGGGCGCAAACAGCGGACCGCACATTTCGGCGCCGATCGGCACGCGGAAGAACAGTTTCGAGGTTGCCCGCGCCGCCCCCTCCGTGTCCACCGCCCACAGACCATCCGTGCGGCCGGTGGCTTTCGGGCCCTGGCCGTCGGTCGCGACCCAGAGACGCCCGGCCGAATCGACCGCGCAATTGTCGGGCATGCCGAACCAGCCATTGGCCGTCGTTGCCGTCGAGAAGGTGGCGCCGACATCGGCAACCGCCGGATCACCGCATTTCAGCAGCACTTCCCACTTGCCCTTGGCGGCGGTGAAATCACCGCCGTCCTCGGCGATCTCGATGATGTGGCCGAAGGCGTTTTCGGCGCGCGGGTTGGCGGCGTCTACCTGGTCGGCCTTGCGCTTCGAATTGTTGGTCAGCATGACATAGACCTTGCCATTGACGGCATTGGGCTGGATGTCTTCGGGGCGGTCCATCTTGGTGGCACCGAGCAGGTCGGCGGCGCGGCGCGTCTCGATCAGCACGTCGGCCTGGCCAGTGAAACCGTTTTCAGCCGTCAGCGGTCCCTGGCCGAAGACGATCGGCAGCCATTCGACCGTGCCATCTTCGGCGAACCTGGCGACATGCAGCGTGCCATCATCGAGCAGGTCCTTGTTGGCGGCATGATCGTTCGGATCGAACGCGGCCTTGGTCACGAACTTGTAGACATAGTCGAAGCGCTCGTCGTCACCGAGATAGAAGACGACGCGGCCGTCCCTGGCGACAATCGATTCGGCGCCCTCATGCTTGAAGCGGCCCATGGCGGTGCGCTTCCTCGGCGTCGAGGTCGGGTCGTTGACATCGACCTCGACGATCCAGCCGAAGCGGTTGGCCTCATTGGGCTCCTTGGCGAGGTCGAAACGCTCGTAATGCGCCGCCCATTCATAGGCGCCTTCGGGAATGCCGAGACGCTTGTAGTTCGCGGCTTCCTTGTGGCCTTCCGGCAACTCGCCGGAGAAATAGCCATGGATGTTCTCCTCGGCCATCACATAGGTGCCCCAGGGCGTGACGCCGCCGGCGCAATTGTTGAACGTGCCGAACACCTTGGTGCCGGACGGATCGGCATTGGTCTTGACGCGGTCATGGCCGGCAACCGGACCGGACAGCGCCATTTCGGTGTTGGAGGTGATGCGGCGATTGAGCTTGCCGTCGCGCACCACCTGCCATTTGCCTGATGTCTTGCGGATCTCGACGATGGTGCCGCCGTGAGCTGCCATCTCGACATCGACCTGCTCCTTCGAGAGGGGTGCGACTTCGGCCGACTTCTTGCCGTCCTTCTGGACGATCTTCACGATGCCCGGGAACATCAGATGCGGATTGGTGTATTCGTGGTTGACCACCAGCAGGCCATGTTCGGCCGAGCCGTCGATGGGGATGTAGCCGACATAATCGTTGTTGTAGCCGAACTGTTTCGCCTGGGCCTCGGCCGACTGTTTCGTCGGGTCGAAGTCGGGCGAATCGGCAAACAGCGGATCGCCCCAGCGCAGCAGTACATCGGCATCGTAACCCGGCGCGACGTGGTGCTTGTCGTCGATGCCGGCCTCGAGTTCGTCGAACGTGAAGGCCGAGCCTTCAGCGGCCCGGGCCTCGTCGGCGCTGATCAGCGCCAGCGGGCTGACGGTGGCGGCGATGGCCGAGACAGCCAGCGAACCCTTGAGGAAGCCGCGGCGCGAGAACCGCGCGGCGATGATCTCGCCCATGGTGCGGTTGTCGGAAGCGTTGATGGCCGGGCCGTCGTTTTCCTCGAGCAGGCTGGTGCGGAATCGGGTGTCGGGGGAGCGAAGGTCAGTCATGGCTTGCCTCTGGCTGTTGGATTGGCTGGAGCGTGGGTACCTGTTTGACCCCCTTATAATCGCCGGATCACATTTTCGTGACATCGGGAGACCTTTCAGACGCGACAAGCATTGCGCGCAGCGCTGGCTAAGCATTCCCGCAGACCGTGAACTGCTCCAGAATCGCCGGTTCGAGATGAAAGGAGACCTTAGGCGGCATCTTGGCCGCGCATCCCGCGACGGCGGACGACATCAGTCGTTTGCAAAAAACAGATCAACGGGCAACTGCACCCTCGACAAGTCACCTCCGCCGCCCCCGGCGGAGGTGACTTGATGTTCGGCGTCTGCCGTCGTCAGGCATCGGGAAAGCCAGTCTCCCGTTTAGCGATGGCGGTCACGGCGCCGTTCATGCGAAGCTAATTTAGCATATACTTGGGACTTTAGTCCAACCTTGCGCTTGCAATGGTCCTGGTTGACAACCGCAACGGTCGGAGGTCGCTTCCGGGCGCCGCGTCTTTCGGCAATGTTGGTTGCACTGCAACGTTGGGGTGGGGCGCGCCGGGCTCAGTCGTCGGAGATCAGAATGCACAGATCGGTCACGACCCGTTGTTGCCGGCTGGCGCTCAAATCGGCAGCGGCGCTGGTGTTGACGATTGCGCCCTATCAAATTGTCCTGGACGGCTCCGTTTCCGGCATCCACACCGCCAGCGCATACGCCGGCAAGGGTGGCGGCGGCAACGGTGGCGGTGGGGGCGGAGGCAACAGTGGGGGCGGCAACGGCGGCAATTCCGGCGGAAGCAATAGCGGGAACAGCGGCAACGGCAATGGGAATAACGGCAACAGCGGCAACAGTGGCAACAACGGCAAATCAGGATCCAGTCAGGGTAAGAGCGGGAGCCATGTCAATGCAAAGACCGGTGACAAGGTCGACGTGACCGGCAACAAGATCACAGTCAGGCATCCCGACGGCATAACGGAAAAGCTCGAGAACGGTCGTTTCAGCATGAAAGACGCTCTCGGTCGCACGATCATCGACCGCCAGGCCACGCCGGCCGATGCCAATCGTCTCAAGGCTTTGTGAAGCTGGCCAACAGGCAACGGTCAGCTTTGCACGTCACCTCCGCCGCCCCCCGGCGGAGGTGACCTCGTTTCCGGCCGGCGTCGTCCCGGTTTTCGGCACCGCAATGGCTGCGGTCCCGAGGCGCGACGCGCTTTTGCGCAATCCGGGACCGGAAACCGCTGCGCATTTCTTCGGACCTGCCCAGAGCAATTCTAGAAAAAGTGTGAAGCGGTTTTCCCGTAGCGCTTTTCCCTTGGGAATTGCGTCACAGAGTTAGAGCAGCTCGCCGTTTCCGTGAAACGGTGAAATGCTTTAGGAAGGCCTGTCGCGGTCGCGCCACTCACGCATCATCAAGGCCGCTTCGGTGCGATTTCGCACATTGAGCTTCGACAGCACTCCGGTCATGTGATGTTTGACGGTCTTCTCCTGCAACTCAAGCCGCAAGGCGACTTCCTTGTTGCTCAACCCCTCCGCCACCAGCCGCAGGATTTCCGTTTGCCGATCGGTGAGCTGCCGCAGCCGTTCCGCCAAGCCGTCGGTCGGCTGCTGGGACTGGAGATCCGAAAGCAGCCGGGCCGATAGTGTCGGCGAGAGATAGCTTTCGCCGGCTGCGACATTGCGCAGGATGTCGGCGAGGCCGCGCGATCCGACGCCTTTGAGGACATAGCCATTCACCCCTGCGTTCAGCGCCTTGGTCACATCGGCATTGGCCTCCGAGACGGTCAGCATGACGATCTTCTGGGCGGGATGGTTGGCGAGGATGCTTGCGACCGCGCTCAGCCCGCCGCCCGGCATCGAGATGTCGAGCAGCAAGATGTCGGGCCGCATCGTCGCGGCGAGGCGTTCGGCATCCTGCGCCGTGGCGCCCTCGCCAACCATCTCGAAGCCTCCGATCTCCGACAGGCTGCGCGTCACACCTTCGCGAAAGAGGGGATGATCGTCGACAATGGCGATGCGAATGGTCCCAGTCATGCTTGCTCCTCGACCGACAGACGGATCACCAAACGCGTACCTTGCGGCCCGGTCAAGGTTTCGAACTGTCCGCCAATGCTTTCGACCCGTTCCCTGAGGCCGGCGAGCCCGAGGCCCTCGACCCGTGCCGTCGGATCGAAACCCGGCCCGCGGTCCGACACTTCGACAAAAAGCCTGCCACCTTTCATCCCGGCACTCACCGCCTGATCCTTGCCTAGCCCGTGGTGATAGGCATTGTTCAGCCCTTCCTGGACGAAACGATAGATGCTGATCTTCTCGGAGGCGCCGGGTTCAGGCAACTGTCCGGCCAGCGTCAGCGTCACCGACGTTCCCGTCCTCTGTTCGTGTTCCTTGACGGCCAGCCGCAGAATGTCGGTTGCGGCAGCCGTCTCGATCTGCGGCAGGGCAAGGCCGGTGCAGATGCCGCGTATTTCGCGCATCGCATCCTCCAGCGTCTTGCGAATCATCGTGACCTCGGTCGAGCGGCTTGCGCCTGAATGGCCATCGCTGGAAAATATCGGGCTGTCCATGCGCAGCGCCGCCAGGGCCACGAGTTGGGCCGGGCCGTCATGCAGGTCGGCGCCGATGCGGCGCAGATATCTTTCGTTGAGCGCGGTGGCGCGGCGCGAGGCCTGTTGCACGCGCAGTCGCAAGGCACTGTTTTGCGCCACCAGACCCTGCAGTTCCGACACCTGGCGGCGCAGCGCCCCACGCTGGTCGTCGATGGTGCGGCTGCCGCGCAGGACGATGCCCGACAGGAGCAGGAATGCCGCCAGGGTCGCGCCGGCCACGATCAGCCAGCTCGACCACAGAGCGGAAGCCAGGGTGGCCTGGAAATCGTCGGCGATCTCATAGAACTCGGTAACCGCCACCACCTCGCCCGACCAGGGCTCGCGCACGGGATTGTAGATCTCCAGCAATGGCAAGCCGGTCGCCTTCTCCTCGCTCTCATCCTCATCGAAAGTATTGAATTCAGCGACGACATTGCCTTCGAAAGCGGAACGCAGATTGTCGCTCGGAGCGAAGCGGCGGCCGATCAGGGCCGTCTCCTTGGCATAGAGGACCGTCCCGTCGCGGCGCCAGAGCATGAACGATTCGAGGCGCTTGCCGAGCGCGCCCTGGCCAAGCGTCTCGTCCAGCGCCTGCTTGACGGAATCGCTGAGCTCCTGCTCCTTGCGCAAGTCGGGAAGCAGCGGCGCAATCACGCTGTCGACATAGAGCGCCGTCGTGGCGGCCGAATTGCGGATGACGCCCTCTCTGATCTGCGCCGTCACCCAGGCGCCCACCACCAGCATGACGGCCAGCAGGCCAAAACCGCCGGCAACGACGAATTGCAAGGCAAGAGAGAGTTCGCTCCAGCGTCGCGTCAAGTTCTGCAGAATACGAATCATGAACCCCTGACCGCCCTTCAATCGACTGGCTGGACGTTGTCGGTACATTGAGCCTCCGTCTTGCCATTGCCAAGAGCTTCGTTTGGTCGAGCGCTTGACGTCCCGGCGCGCTTCGGAAACAACGTCCGCGATACATGCGGCGGGAGCCGCTTCGAGAGGGGACGGAACGTTGAGTTTTTCGGGACTGCTGCAGCTCGGCTTTTCAACGGTCATTTTCCTGCTGGCGGCGACAGCCGCCAAGCAATGGGGCCTGGCGCCGAGCCTCGGCAAGATCGCGCTGACGCTGGCGCTCTATTCGCTGGGCAATCTGATCATGCTGCGGCTGATCCGCGAATTCGGCATGTCGGTGTCGTTCAGCCTGTCTGCCGTCATCCAGCTGGTATCGGTGAACGTCGTGGCACTGGTCTTCTTCGGCGAGCGCGTCAACGCGCTGCAGGCGACCGGCATCATGCTGGCGATCGCCGCAGTGGCGCTGATCACGCTCGGACCCTATCTGCAAGGCCGGCTGTAACGGGCGGATTGCCGATGAAGAATGCCGCGAACGCTTTGCTCAACCGGGTCGAATTCCCGGTGCTGCTGGCCGGCCTGGTCATCGCGGCCGGCCTTTGGGGATTCGAGGAGCTGATGGAGATGGCGCGCGCCACCACCCCGCACGCCTTCGACACCGAAATCCTGCTCGCCTTCCGCCAGGCGGGGCGGCCTGACAGCCCGATCGGCCCGCTGTGGCTGCAAGGGGCGATGCGCGACATCACAAGCCTTGGCAGCGGCAGCGTGCTGGTGCTGATCGTGACGGCGGTAATCGTCTATCTCCTGCTTATCCGCAGGCCGGCGACCGCCCTTTTCATCTTCGTGGCGGTGGCCGGCGGTCAGGTGCTGTCGAGCCTGCTGAAAGCCGGAATCGACCGGCCGCGCCCCGAACTCGTGTCGCATCTCGTCAACGAAACGACGCTGTCTTTTCCCAGCGGCCACGCCATGCTGTCGGCGGTGACCTATCTGACGCTCGGCGCGCTGGCGGCACGCTTCCTGCCCGGTCGAACGACGAAGATCTATGTGCTGTCGCTGGCGGTGCTGACGACGCTGCTGGTCGGCATCAGCCGCGTCTATCTCGGCGTCCACTGGCCTTCGGATGTGCTGGCCGGCTGGTGCGCCGGCTTCGTCTGGGCGATGCTGTGCTGGCTCGCTGCCCGGACGTGGCAGCGATGGCGTGGGCAGCACCCGGACGGCGAGACTGGAGACTAGATCAGCCGGTTGATCAGCCCGTGCCCGCAGCCGGCCAACAGGAAAACCGCCGACAGCAAGGCTGCCGATGTCATGAAAGTCTTGAAGATATTCAACCGCGTTACTCCCTGCCAGATGGAAACCTTAGCGCGCAATCCCGGGAAAGTATCTAAAAATGGTCAGTCAGGCGCCGCCCTTACGTCTCAAACATTCATCCTAATGCTTGAAACATCAGAATAATGATATTACACCTTACTCCTGCAGACTCAGACGGGGATTCCGGCCGATGATCACTGCCGCGCAGATGCGCGCCGCAAGGGCGCTGGCCGGCATCGATCAGAAGACGCTCGCCGAGCGCGCCGGCGTTTCGCTTCCGACTATCCAGCGCATGGAGGCGAGCGATGGCGTGGTCAGGGGCGTGGTCGACACGCTGATGAAGGTCATCCAGGCCCTCGACGAGGCCGGGGTGGAGCTGATCGGCGAGAATCAGGCCAGCGAGCGCGGCGGCCGGGGCGTGCGCCTCAAGCCTGCCGTGCCGCCTGATCCCAAGGCTGAGCCGGCATAAAGTCGCGACGGCGACCGCCGACAGCCCTGCCGACGATCCCGCCGCCTTTCAGGGTGCGAAAGGCAGTCCATGGATCAGACGCAGCGGGCAGTGCATGAACCGGCCTACAGATCGGCCCAAAGGTCGGCCCACCAGTCGGCAAAGCCGACATTTTCCGAATTGTTCATGCCAAAGCTCGTGACGGTCTGGCGCGAGGGCTACACGTTCGCCGACTTCAAGGCGGACGCCATTGCCGGGCTGACGGTGGCCATTGTCGCGCTGCCCTTGTCGATGGCCATCGCGATCGCCTCGGGAGTCACGCCCGAGCGCGGCCTCTACACCTCGATCGTCGGCGGCTTCATCATTTCGGCGCTCGGCGGCAGCCGCTTCCAGATCGGCGGCCCGGCCGGCGCCTTCATCGTGCTGGTGGCCGCGACGGTTGCCCGGGTCGGTATTGACGGGCTGCTGCTGGCAACGATGATGGCAGGGGTCTTCCTGCTCGCCATCGGCTATCTCCGTCTCGGCACCTACATCAAGTTCATTCCCTATCCGGTGACGGTCGGCTTCACCGCCGGCATCGCCGTCATCATCTTTTCCGGACAGATCGTCGAACTGTTCGGGCTGAAGCTTGCCGGCAAGGAGCCCGGACCGCTGGTGCCGAAGCTGATCGCGGTCGGCGAGGCGGCCGGCACCATCAACCCGGCGGCGATCTTCGTGGCGGTGTTGACCGTCGCCACCATCGCCGGCCTGAAGCGCTGGCGACCGACATGGCCCGCAATGCTCATCGCCATCGGGCTGGCATCGCTGGTCGTGGCGCTTCTCGCGCTGCCGGCGGAGACGATCGGCACCCGCTTTGGCGGTATACCGCGCAGCCTGCAAATGCCCGCTTTGCCGCCGATCAGCCTGGACAGGATGATTGACGTGCTGCCGGATGCGATTGCCTTCGCCTTGCTGGGCGCCATCGAATCGCTGCTTTCGGCGGTGGTCGCCGACGGGATGACGGGCCGCCGGCATCGTTCCAACTGCGAACTGGTGGCGCAAGGCTTCGCCAACATCGCATCCGCCCTGTTCGGCGGCATCTGCGCCACCGGCACCATCGCCCGCACGGCGACCAATGTGCGGGCCGGCGCCCACGGACCGGTTTCGGGCATCGTCCACGCCGCCATCCTGCTCGCCTTGATGCTGGTGGCGGCGCCGCTCGCCAGCTATATCCCGCTCGCCGCCCTGGCCGGCGTGCTGGCGGTTGTGTGCTGGAATATGTTCGAGAAACAGGCCTTCGCCACCTTGCTGCGTGCCTCGCGCGGCGATGCGCTGGTGCTGATGGCGACCTTTCTGCTCGTCATCTTCCGCGATCTCACCGAAGGCATCGTCGTCGGCTTCGTGCTGGGGTCGATCCTGTTCATCGACCGCATGGCCAAGTCGATTGCGGTCGAGGCCGATCAGCCGCTGGTGCAGGAGGATGTCGCCGACAGCACCAACGCCTACGATGCCAGCGAGGCGACCGACGCCGACACCGTCGTCTATCGCATTTCGGGCGCCTTCTTCTTCGGCGCCGCATCGACCGTCGGCACCGTGCTCGACCGCATAGCCGACCATCGCAGGAACTTCATCCTCGACTGCTCGGCCGTACCGTTCTTCGATTCGACGGCGGCCAACGTCATCGAAGGCGCCGCCCACAAGGCGAAACGCGCCGGTGTCCGCTTCATCATATCGGGTGCCGCGCCGCAGATCCGACGCATGCTGATCACCCACGGCGTCAAGCGCCCGCTGGTGACCTACGCCGCCTCGATCAAGGATGCGCGGGCGCAGCTGAAAGGGAAGATCGAGGCGGGGTAGGGGCCGGGATTTGCCGGCCGGTGGCCATTGTCAGGACAAGGTGTCCACCTGTTGAATGCCAACTTCTTGACGTTGAGCTGACTCACGCACGGCCCGACGTGAACACCGCTTTGCGCCGCTCCTCGCGGTTTGTCCGATACCATCGCCCGCGCCTTCGAAATTGATGCGGTGACGAAATGGGCGTCGGAAAGAATACGAGATACTCTCGCAATCTTCACACCTGTCCTATATAGCCGCTGCACTGACGATCTTGTCCGGAAAGCTCGGTCAAGAAG
Source organism: Mesorhizobium sp. XAP4 (assembly GCF_029269325.1). Taxonomy (NCBI): domain Bacteria; kingdom Pseudomonadati; phylum Pseudomonadota; class Alphaproteobacteria; order Hyphomicrobiales; family Phyllobacteriaceae; genus Mesorhizobium; species Mesorhizobium sp. XAP4. The sequence continues at coordinate 466,133 of NZ_JARIXW010000002.1, forward strand.
AGGTGTTCGCACCCGCCATTTTCGAACTAGCCTCAGTGCACTCGCCTCACACGATCTTCTACGCTGCGGCTACTACATGGTATTTTTCGCGGCTTAGCAACTCGGTCCTGCTAGGGAAAAAGGCGGGTGAATGTGCAATCGTCCTCGACAAGGAGAACGACTGGCATCAGCGAATGGTAGCAGCACGCGACACCCTATCTGACGTGATGCTGAAACATCGGTCGACCCAAACCGGTGGTCACGTCGAGGTTTAGTTTCGGTGAAGAACATCCTTTGGGTCGTCGCATGACAGACGACCGCAACGGGCCAGACGTCGTTAATTAGCCGCACTGCGAGTTCGAGTTGGTGATCATCGCCGACGAACGAGCTTTCCCCTCACGGCTGCGAACGTCTCGCAGCTCTGCCCCGAGGCGCCGATCATGGCTCTCAATCGAGCTTCAGCGCCACAACCTCGCCTTCGTTCATCAACGGCACATAAAGGATCGACTTGCCATCGGTGCCGATGTCGGCGCTGCCCGGCTTGAACTGCGCCACCACCTCCGGCGCGCCGCCCGCATGATAGCGGTAGAGCGTGCCGGTCATGTAGGCGGTGGCGTAGATGGTGTCGCCGATGGCTAAGACGCCGTCGAGATCGGCGAATTTCTGGGCACCCGGCAAGGGCGAAACCACCTTGCTGGCGATGTCGACCGACAGCAGGCCGCCAAGCTCCGTCGTGCTGAAGTCGGGCTTGATGCCCTTGCCCCAGGAGGCGACGATCAATCGGCCGCCATCGGCAAAGACGCCGTTGGGCGAAGCCAATCCCCCCTCCTTGACGAACAGCTCCGGCCGGTCGCCATCGATGCGGTAGATGGCGTCGGCCAGCATGTCGGTGACATAGACCTTGCCGGATTGGTCCGATGTCATGTCGTTGAGGAAGACCGCGTTCGGCACCGAGATGCTGGCGACCAGCTTGCCGCTGGCGAGGTCGACGACGCGGACTTTCGTGATGTCGGCGACATAGAGCTTGCCGCCCGAGATCGCCATACCCTTGGGTGCGTCCATGCCGTCGGTCCAGTGCTGGGTGACCGTCTTGCCGTCCAGCGACAGCACGGAGAGATAACCGTTGCCGTCGGCCTCGCCGGGATTGCCTGATATGTTGGAAACGATGATGCGATTGTCAGCGGCGTCGAACAGGGCCGATTCCGGCTGTTCGAGCCCGGTGGCGCGCCAGAGTTCGCCGGCCTCCGCGGCGGGCACCGCGGCAATGCCGATGACGGCGATAAAGGTTGAGGTGATGAGGGTGTTCATGACTGCTCTCCTGAGATGACGAGGCAGAGCTATGGCTTTCGATACTTTCCGGAAAGGCCTGACACCGCTAGTATCGAATATCGATACGAAACTAGCGGCAAGAGGTGCATCCGATGAACGGTCTGATCTTCCAGGCGCTGAAGCGGACGTTGAAGGCGAAGGGCGTCACCTATCGCGCGCTTGCCGAACGCATGGGCGTTTCCGAACCGACGGTGAAGCGTATCTTCCATGAGCGCAATTGCAAGCTCGACCGGCTGATGGAGATTTGCGCTGCGGCCGGTGTCGAACTGGAAAACGTGCTCGGCTCGATGAACCGGGGGCCTGGGCCGGTCAACCACATCGCGCCGGAGATCGAGCGCAAGCTCGCCGGCCGGCCGGCGCTGCTGTTCATCTTCGTCATGCTGTCAGAAAAGTTCACGCCCGAAGGCATCATGCGCTCGCAAGGCCTGAGCGAGGCTTCGATGTTCCTCTATCTGCGCGATCTCGAGGAACTCGGCCTGATCGCGCTCGGACGGGGTCTTTCGGCGAGACTGCTGGTCGAGACGCCGATCCAGTGGAACTTCGAAGGGCCGCTCAGGCCGCTGTTCGAGATGACCAACAAGAATTTCATCGGCTGGGCCATCACCCATATCGACAAGGAAGCGACCTTCGTCAGCTTCTCCAGGCGGATGCGGCCGGAGACGGCTGAAATGGTGCGGCGCGAGGCGGAGGATCTCGCCGACCGCGCCAAGCTGCTCGCCCATCACGACCAGCACACGACGCCGGAGGATGGCCTGATCGGCTACAAATGGACGTTTGCCTTTGGCGCGACGCCATTTCCGGCAATCATGCCGATCGGGCCGCACGCGCGAGATGCCGGGGCGAGGCCTGATACGCCCGCCGCCGCGAAAGGACGGCGGCCGCTGCCGGCCTGACCAGGCACCGCGTCAATCGTCTCAGCACGATTGCATCTGGTGGCTGAGCTTGCCGCGCACGACCCTGGCAGTGCCGACCGCCACCATTTTTGCCGCTGTCTTGCCCCCCGGACCCGCCACGCGACCGGCGACGCCGACTGCGCCATTGACGGCGCCCATCGTCTTCATCTGCCCGACCGTCTCGTTCATACGCTCCCGGCAGTCCTGCATTTTCCTGGTCGCCTCGACTGCAGCCAGGGCCTCGCCAAGGCCTGCCGGCGAGTCCGGGCCGGCCGCCAACTCCGCCAATTGCGCATGCTGGTCTGGCGTGATCGGCGGGCTGGCGGCCGTCTGGCTGCAGCCGGAGGCCAGCAGGCAGATCAGCATCGCGATCGGGCTGCCTCGCCCGGCACGTGCCGTGGCTGGAAAAATGCCACGATATTCGGCCTCGAGGCTCCCGCTAGGAGTTGCTTTTCCCGCCACCCGTTTCCTGTTGTCCAACATCCTATTGCCCCACCGCCGGGCCGAGGATGAGGCTGCGGATTTTTGGCGTCAGCGGCCTGACGACGTCGGCGAAGGGATCGCCCTCAGTCCGCAAAATCATCAAGCCTTCGACCTCTTCGTCGATGGCGTCGATGGTCTCCGTCTTCTGTGCCTCGGTCAGCTCCCTCATGCCGGATATGGCATTTCTGAGCTTGGCGAAAATGGCATCGAGTTCCGCGACCGGCATCGTCGCCAGGAACCCGCGCATGGTCTCGCCAAGCGCGACCTTCCAGCTGTCGGCGGTGAAACCGGCTGTGCCGATCAAGCCCTTGTCCGCGGCATCGCGCTCGTACCAGTCGGCGGCGATCTCCTCGTCATAGGCGAACTGACCGAATTCGGGCTGCAAGACCTCGATCAGGCCGACGACCGCCGACGCATCCCGCGCTGTCAGGGCCAAGGCCTGCGGGCTGTCGAAGATCATGCCGGCAAGTGCGAGCGCGCCGGCCCGCCGGCGCATGGCTGCGAAACGCCGCTCAGCCATAACAATCCTCCGCAATGCCGGCCCGGGCACTGCTCGTTGCCTGGGACTGCAGAACCGAGCCGCCGATCGAGGCGGCCTGGCCGGCAATGACCCCACCATTGCCAGCCAGACCGCCAAGACCCCCCGCCATCGACAGCACACCGCCGAGCAGAGCCGCATTGGTCTGCGCCTTCGCCGCCTTCTTGGCCGCATCGGCGCAGGCCGTTTCCGTCGTCGGTTCGTTCCGGGCCTTCTTGCTGCCGGCCGCGCTCGCGATCGATGCCGGCTTGTCGTCGACCTGGCCCGTTTGGCAGCCCGCCAGGGCAATGGTCAGGGCCAGGAAAATGCTCTTTTTCATGGTGCTGCTCATCATCGGGCAGCGCGCGGCGGCAGCTTGGCCTCGCGATGATCGGTCACTGCGTTGCCCAAGGCGATCGACAGCAGATAGACACGCGGATTGAACCCTGCCGCAGCCAGTGCCGACAGCGTCTTGAACAGTTGCAAATGAAACATCGTGCCCCCCTTTGGATTGCCGCCAATGCGGTTCCGGTTCCGGAATCGCGCCGCAAACTAGGGGCATAAAAGGGGGGCAGCTTGGACAGAACGGCACTGAAAGCGGCCAAAACGGCCCGGGATTGACGTTTTGCAGGCTCCGGCGCATATGACCGCGCTCTTGGGCATGGGGGGTGTCGATGACTGCGACGATGGGGACGTCAGCCTCATTCAGGCTGTCGACGGAGATGTTTCCGGAGCGGGATCGCGTCGAGATCACGCGTGAGGTTTACGGCCGCACGGTTCTGAGGGTGGACCTCGATCCGCTGGCGCCGGCGCAGATCGACATGCGGGTGCGCGCGTTGCCAGGCCTCGGCATCGCCACCGGCAGCTCATCGGAATTCCGGGTGCATCGCACGTCGTCGCTGATCGACAATGACGACTTCGTTCTTCTGGCGGCCCTCGACGGGGGCAGTGTGATGAAGCATCGCGGCCGCGAGGAGGCGGTCGGCAACGGCCAGGCGCTGATGATGAGCGGTGAAGAGGTTGGCCTCAACCTGATCGGCGCCGGCGGGTTTCGCTTCGTCAATCTGAGTTTTTCGCGCAAGCAGCTTTCGCCTCTGATCGGCGATCCGGCCGCGGTTCTTATGCGGCCCTTGCCGACCCAAAGCGGGGCGATGCGGCTGTTGCTCGACTATATCAGCTCGATCCAGGAGGTCGGAGACGAGTTGACTGCGGAGGCCTGCCACCTTGTGGCGGCGCATGTCTTCGACCTTGCCGCACTCGCCATGGGCGCGACCAGGGATGCGGCCCAGATCGCACGCGGCCGCGGCGTCAGCGTTGCCCGCTTGCGCGCCATCAAGGCCGATATCGTCGCGCATGGTGGCCATGTCGACCTGTCGGCGCAGGACGTCGCCGCCCGCCACGGACTGTCGGCCCGCTACGTCCGCAAGCTGTTCGAGAGCGATGGCACATCCTTGATTGATTTCATGATGACCCAACGGCTGGCGCGCGCCCATCGCATGCTCGGCGATCCGCGCCATGCCGGACGCAGCATCACCGCGATCGCCTACGAGGCCGGCTTCAACGACCTTTCCTATTTCAACCGGGCGTTCCGTCGCCGCTATGACGCCACACCCTCGGACGTGCGGGCCGCGGCTTGCAAGCACTGACGCCCGGCTGCCGGCCAGCGGTCCTGTGCAGCGGCTGGACTCATTTGATCGCGTTTATTCGGCGGCCTTGGCCCCGGAATCGGCAAGCTTGTCGTCCCAGGTCACCGCCCGGTAGTCGAAACCATATTCCAGCGTCGGCTTGACGATGCGGAAATAGGGCGACAGGTCGAAATCGCGCGGCGTGTAGAGCGAATGGTGGCGGATGTGCAGGATTTCCTTGCGCGAATAGTTCGACTGCGCCGAGGCGCGGCCGGGCGCACGGGTGATCTCGGGCAGGATCGGATAGCGGATCTGGCCATAGGCCTCGGCAATCAGCGTCGAGCAGATCGCCCGTGTCGGATCGCCGGAACCGAAGGCCAGCATGCGGCGGCGCCAGCGCACCGGCACCGGCGGTGTCGGGAAGAAAAAACGCAGCATGTCGAAAATGTTCTTGAGGTCGTATTTCAGGCCGAGCTTGCCGATCATGAAGGCGACGACCTTGTCGCGATCCTCCGGCGCCAGCCCACTCGCCCGGCAGATACGGGTGTTGTAGGTGCGGTAGCGCGACAATGGAATGGCGACGCAGCCTTCGCCGATCGTGACCTCGATCAGGCGCGGCCGCTCCGAGCCGTCCGCCGGCGCGGGCAAGGCATCGCCGATATAGAAGGCCGCATGCGACCAGGTCGACTGGGTCAGGTACTTGATCGCCGCCGAGATCTTCTGGTTGCCCTCGATCAGCAGGATGTCGCCGGGCTCAAGCGTGCGACGCAGCGTTTCGGCATCGGAGGGGGTGTAGGGCTCGTATCCGGACGATTCTTCCTGCAGCCGGCCGGCAAGCCAGCGGCCAAGTCGATCCAGAAGCGTGTCGCCGGGCTCGGTCATACTCCATGGCGATTAGCATGGGCGGGTAATGAGGGCTAGCGCACGCCTTTCTTCCCCCCGTCAGGACCGAGAGGAAAAGCGCCAAGTCATCCTACGATGCCGCGGCCTCTTCCGGCGGCGCAGCCAGATCGTCGCGCGCCTTGCGGGCCAGTTTGCGTGTCGAGCGTTTGGGACTGTCGCCGAACAGCTCGGCCGCCGAGGCAAGGCAGCTCTTCTTCAGCTGCTTTTCCGACCGCTTCAAAAGCTTGGCCAGAAGTTTCGTGTCCTCGGGCGGCCCGAGCAGCCGGTCGTCGGCCTCGAGCAGGGCGCGCATCACCAGCACATCGTGCAGGTCGCCCAGCCGCTCGCCCAGTTCGTCGACCGCCTTGCGCCTTGCCTTGATCGGTGTCGGCCACAGCCTGCCGAGCAGCGACAGATGCATGCCGTGGGTCTTGGCCGCCTTGCGCAGATCGTGGAAATCATCGGCCGCTCCCCGCGATCCGGCCTTGTCGAGCGCCTTCCTGGCGCGGCGCAGCGTGACGCGGGCGCCTTCGGCAAGCACGTCGGCCGCCTGTTCCGGCTGGTCGGGCAAGGCCAGCGTGCCGATGCGGTGCAGGCCCTCCTCGCAGGCGGCGGTCGCAGCACCGATCGCCGCTTCGAGCCCTGTACCTTCATGCAATTCATGCTGGCGCGCGATCAGCCTGTCGCGAACCGCGCCCAGCCCATCGTCGGCGCTCTCCTTGGGAAAGCTTGCCGCCAGGCGGTCGATGGTCTCGATCAGCGCTGTCGCCTCGCGCGGGCCGGCAAGCAGGGCCGCCACGTTGCGGTAGCACTGGTTTTCTGTCTCACAGAATGTTTCGTCACCGGAACGAACAAGCCGCAGCAAGGCGCGAGCGCTCTTCAGCCGCTTGCGGCATTTGTGCAGCGCCTGTTCCGGCCGGCTCCGTGCGGCGTCAAGATGATGCAGCGCCTTGCCGATCTCCTCGGCAAGGATTCTCCTGACCTCGCCGGTCAGCGGCAGGCGCGGATCGATGCGAAAGCTCATGCGGCGATCTCCGGAATCCCACCAAGGGCGAGCGACGCGTTGTAGAATTTCTGCTCGCCGGTGACTTCACGGCCGAGCCAGTCGGGCAGCATTTCGTCCGGCACGTCCTCCGGCGTCTCAAGTTCGGCGACCACAAGTCCCGCAAGCGGTCCGCCAAAGACATCGACTTCATAGAGATAGCCACGGTGCCTAACATGGTGACGTGTCTTCTCGATGACACGTCCGATGGCGAAGTCCAGCATCTCCACCGCCTCCGACAGCGGGATCGGGTATTCGAATTCGTCGCGCTCGCGCGCTTTGCTGCCGAATTTGAGCGTCAGCCTGGCGGAAGTGCCGTCGCTGATGCGGATGCGCACTGTGCGCCCGGGGCCGGCAGCGAGATAGAACTGGAGAATGCGGATATTGGCCTCGGCCAACTCCCGCCATGCGGTGCTGGTGACCAGGAATTTTCGTTCGACTTCCTTGCCCATGGCCGCGCACTAAAGCGTTTGCCGCCGTCGATGGCAAGACAATGACGAACAGAAGTTGACTTTAATCAATCGATTGATTAAAGTGCACTTATGATCAAACTACCTGAGCCCAAAGTTCTTCGTCGCGAGCCCGCCGAGATGACGCGCGCGGCGCTTGTCCAGGCGGCACTGAAGCTGTTCGGACGGCAGGGCTTCGACGGCACCTCGACGCGCGAGATCGCCGCCGAGGCGCGAGCCAATATAGGCTCGATCGCCTATCATTTCGGCGGCAAGGAGGGTCTTCGCACGGCCGCCGCCGACTTTATCGTCGAGACCATCCAGACGGTCGCCGGCCCGGCGCTCGGCAATGCGCAGGCGCCCGCGCCGGTCGGTCCGAAGGCAGCGCAGGCGCAGCTCTTCGCGGCGCTGGAGCGAATGGTCGGCTTTGTCGTGGCCAGTCCGCAGGCCGGTGAGATCGTGCAGTTCATCCTGCGCGAACTTTCCCATCCAACGGCAGCCCTCGATCGTATCTATGACGGTGTCTTCGAGCCGAGCCATCGCCGGCTGTGCCAGCTGTGGGAACAGGCAACTGGCGAGCCCGCCGAAAGCGAGGCCACAAGGCTCACCGTGTTCACGCTAATCGGCCAGGTCATCTATTTCCGCATCGGCCGTGAGGCGGTGATGCGCCGCATGGGCTGGCCCGATATCGGCGCCGCGGAGGCCGCCAAGGTGGTGGCGGTCACATCGGGCAATCTCAAGGCCATATTGGCCGCCAGAAAAGGGGCAAAGACAAAGGGGCAAAGACCATGAGCTTTCTGTGTTCGCTGCCGCTCGCCGCGCAGCTCTTCTCGGCCTGTGCCCCGGCAGCACCGCTGGCCGTCGGCTATGTCGAAGGCGACTACGTGCTGCTGGCGCCGATCGAGGTGGCGCAGGTAGAGACCGTCACGGTCAAGCGCGGCGACCGTGTCATGCCCGGCACCACCGTTGTGACGCTGGAAAGCGCCGATGCAAAGATCGCTGTGGCGCAGGCGCAGGCAAGCCTTGCACAGGCGCAGGCACAACTCGCCGACCTGCAGATCGGCAAGCGGCCGGAAGAGATCGCCGTGCTGAAGGCCGAGGTCGATATGGCCAGCGCCCAGGCCGCCGACGCCAAGCGCAAATACGACCGCGCCGCCGATCTGTTCAAGCGCGGCGCCGGCACGCAAGCGGATTTCGACACCGCGTCGGCCACGCTCGAAACGGCCAATGCGCAGGTCGGCCAGGCCAAATCCAATCTCGCCGTCGGCGGCCTGCCGGCGCGCCCCGAGACGATCAAGGCCGCCGACAATCAGGTCAAGCAGGCGCAGGCCGCGTTGGAGCAGGCGCAGTGGCGGCTGTCGAAACGGGTGCTGGCCGCCCCTTCGCCCGGCCGCGTCAACGACGTCATCCGCAATCCGGGCGATACATCAGGTCCGACCGCGCCTGTGATTTCGATCCTGCCCGACGGCGCGGTCAAGCTCAGCGTCTATATCCCGGAGAGCGCCTTCTCCTCGGTCAAGGTCGGCACCTTGCTCGGCGTCCATTGCGACGGCTGCGGCCCGGATGTGAAGGCGCGCGTCAGCTACGTCTCGCCAGATCCCGAGTTCACCCCGCCGGTGATCTATTCGCTCGAGAACCGGCAGAAGCTGGTCTACCTGGTCGAGGCGCGGCCGGAGGGCGATGCCGGCCCGCTGCAGCCCGGCCAGATCGTCGATGTCGATCTGGCGGACAGCGCAAGATGAACGCCATCGACGTCCACGGCCTGGTCAAGCGCTTTGGCGACAAGACCGTCGTCGACCATGTGACGATGTCGGTTGCCGACGGCGAGATCGTCGGCTTTCTCGGCCCCAACGGTTCGGGCAAGACGACCACCATCCGCATCATGTGCGGCCTGCTGACCCCGGACGAGGGCGAAGGCACGGTGCTCGGCTTCAACATCCGCACCGACAGCCTGCGCATCAAGCGCGAAGTCGGCTACATGACGCAGAAATTCTCGTTCTACGAGGATCTGACGATCGGCGAGAATCTCGAATTCGTCGCGCGGCTCTACCGGCTGAAGCCGGTCGAGGAGCATGTCGCGAGCACGTTGGAGGACCTCGGCCTGACGTCGCGCCGCAACCAGCTGGCCGGCACCTTGTCGGGCGGCTGGAAGCAGCGGCTGGCGCTGGCCGCCTGCATCATGCACAAGCCGAAATTGCTGCTGCTCGACGAGCCTACGGCCGGTGTCGACCCGAAGGCGAGGCGCGAGTTCTGGGACGAGATCCATCGCCTCGCCAGCGGCGGGCTGACCGTGCTGGTCTCCACCCACTATATGGACGAAGCCGAGCGCTGCCACCGCATCAGCTACATCTCCTATGGCAAGATGCTGGCCACCGGCACTGTCGCCGAAGTGGTGAAAAATGCCGGGCTGACCACCTTCGTCCTGCAGGGTCCGCGCCTCGATCAGGTCGCCGAAGCGCTTCAGGGCCGCCCCGGCGTCGATCAGGTGGCGCCGTTCGGCGCGACGCTGCATGTCGTCGGCTCCGACAAGAAGAAGCTCGAAGCCGCGCTTGCCGATGTCGAGAGAGAGCACAAGGGCGTGAAAGTTTCGCCCGGCGAAACCAGCCTCGAGGACGTCTTCATCCAGTTCATGTCCGGCTCGAAGGACAACATGGCATGAACAGCGTCTTTTCCTTCGCCCGGCTTGGCGCCTTGCTGATCAAGGAATTCATCCAGATGCGGCGCGACCGCATCACCTTCGCCATGATGCTCGGCGTGCCGCTGATACAATTGGTGCTTTTCGGCTACGCCATCAACAACGACCCGAAAAGCCTGCCGGCAGCACTCGTGGCGACGAGCAACGATCCCTATACGCGCGCCATTGTCGCGGCGCTGCAGACCACCGGTTACTATCGTTTCGACCATGTCGCGCAAAGTGCCGCCGAGGCCGAGTTCCTGATATCGCGCGGCGACGTTGCCTTCGTCGTCACCATCCCGGCCGATTTCGCCAGGAGGGTGGAGAGCGGCAACAGCCCGCAGATACTCATCGAGGCCGACGCCACCGACCCGGCGGTGGCAAGCGGCGCCATCTCGACGCTCGGCACAGTCGCCAGCCAGGCGCTGCTGAGGGCGCAAGGCACGCAGGAAGCCGCCGCCGAGGCCGCCAAGGGTCAGCTCGATGTCGTCGTACACCGGCGCTACAATCCCGAAGGCATCTCGCAATACAACATCGTGCCCGGCCTGCTGGGCGTCATCCTGCAGATGACCATGGTGATGATGACCTCGATCGCGCTGACACGCGAGACCGAGCGCGGAACGATGGAGAACCTGCTGGCGATGCCGTCCAGCCCGCTCGAGATCATGATGGGCAAGGTGCTGCCCTATCTGGCGGTCGGCGGCGTGCAGGTGGTGGTGGTGCTGGCGGCGGCGAAACTTCTGTTCGCCATCCCCTTCACCGGATCGATGTCGCTGCTCCTGACCGCCGTGCTGATCTTCGTGCTGGCGCTGGTGCTGCTCGGCTACACGATTTCGACCATCGCCCGCACGCAGATGCAGGCGCTCCAACTCACCTTCTTCTTCTTCCTGCCGTCGATCATGCTGTCCGGCTTCATGTTCCCGTATCGCGGCATGCCGGACTGGGCACAAATCTTCGGCGAGATCTTCCCGCTGACGCATTTCCTGCGCATCACCCGCGCGGTGATGCTGAAGGGCGCCGAACTGCCGGCGGTGGCCGGCGAGATCGGTTGGCTGGTGGTGTTCGTGGCTTTGTTTGCCGGCGTAGCATTGGTGCGATTCCGGCGGACGCTGGATTAGACGCCGCGCTCGTGGAGGGCGATTATATATGTGAACTGGCGCGCAAGATTGAGACCACCGATTCCGAAGAGCCCTTGAACGCAGCAACTAAGAAGGCGGTCAAGGCGCCTCCCGTGCCTGAAAAGAGGTCCAAGCCCATCAAAATAATTGCACCGGAACGGTGACGAAACGATTGCAAAAGCGGTCGAATACGGCCAAGATTCGCTTGTTAAAAAAAGACCCCGCCGAAGCGGGGCTTGGAGTTGAAGTCTCTTACTAATTACACCGTCGGGTAGGACCGACAATGCTCTCGGACGAATTCCAATCGTCCGAACCGTACACGCCAGTAAAATACGACGTGTACAGCCTTCGGCCATGAACATGCTACCATGTTCTTGTCCTCCGCCGGGATAACCCCCGGTTGACCAGGTACGCAGGATCGCGCCCCGCCGGTTATCAGGGCGGGTCCTGTGGCCGGTCTGGAGTAGGCCAAACCAAACATTAGGTGATTCGTAGGTGCCCGACGACCCTAAGGCGTCGCCGTACCCGGTTTTCACAGGCAAACACGGCACAAACGGGGCTAAGGAAACACATGCGCGTGCTTTAGCGGGCCAATCCCCCTACGGCTGGCTGGGTAGCGCCTAGGACTTCGATTCCTTTTTTATGATGTCGAGCATTCCGTGCCGCCAATAAAGCAGCGCTCCGGAGGCTATCCAAAGAGCGATACCGATATAGAGGCAAATGGGCTGCACTACGCCGACCATAGCTTGGGCTGCCGCTGGGATTTGCGCCGCCATCTCCGTGTCTTTGTAGACATCGAGACCAAAGGCGAAAAACGCCGATCCAATCCCAAACGTTCCGGAGATAGCCAGGTTCGCAAGCCCTAGCTGCTTCAGTTCGCTATCGGTGACGGTGTAGCACCTCATTTCGCGAGACCCCATGACAAGCCGGATCGGCTCTGCGGGTCTTTCTGTGTAAGTTGTCGTCTGAGTAATTTGCACCTCATTTTCCATCGGACGGGTCCTTTGGTATGACACCGGACGCGATGGCACTGAAGGTGAGCATGTGACTGCAATTGTTGCAGACGACCATGAATTGCGGATAATTCGGACCGCCCATGATGATGCTCCCGCCATAGTGAATCTGAGGGGTCAAAATATGCTCGACAATGGCAAACGAAGAATGCTTGCATGCCGGGCACACCATGTTCGGAGCTTTTCTGTTTAGCCAGTCTATCGCCTTCTTTTGCTCTTCTGGCGACATCTTTCCTTCGGTATCCGGCATATGCTTCCTTACACAATGAAATCTGTGCGCGACTCACATCACCGGCCTCCGGCCTAGCCTAGGGTCTGTCAACTATCTAATCCCCTCGTGGCGTCGTCGTCCCAAGGCGAAGCGGGTGTCCGCTGGCTTCCCTCGAGCCTCACCCGAGGCTGCCGGCGAAGCGCTCGGCAAAGTGTTCGCGTCGGAAAGCGTCGACGACGAAATCGATGAAGACGCGGGTTTTCCCGGGCAGCAGCCTGCGGCTGGCGAAGTAGATCGAGAGCGCGCCGGCATCGGCATACCAGCGGGGCAGCACCCGGACGAGGTTACCATTTTCAAGATGCTGCAGTGCGTCCGGCACCGCGATCATGGTGACACCAAGCCCCAGCAGGGCGGCTTGCCGCATGGCGGCCGGATCGTTGACGACAATGGTCTCGCGCGGTGAGCCCGCCATCTCATTGCCTGCGGCATCCCGCATCGTCCAGTGACGGATGCGGCCGGTACTGAGCGAGCGCATGAGAATGCCATCGAAGGCGGCAAGGCCGGAAGGATCGGTCGGAGGCGTCTGCGCTGCCATATAGGCGGGCGAGGCGACGGCGATGACGTGGACCGGCGCCAGCGACCGCGATACGACGCCCGGCGAGAGGTCGAAGCCACCGCCGATTGCCGCATCATAGCCCTCGGCCACGAGGTCCACCGGTCGGTTCTCGAAATGCCATTCCGGGCGGATGAGCGGATAGCGCATGAGAAATGCCGGCAGCAGAGGCAGGCAATAGGCGATGCCAAACGTCGGCGACAGGCTGAGCTTGAGCACGCCGGCTGGTTCGCTGCCGCCACTGGACGTTGCCGCAATGGCGTCCTGCAGCGCTTCGAGATTGCCGCCAATGTCGTGCAGAAAACGCTCGCCGGCTTCGGTCAGCGCGAGTTTGCGCGTCGAGCGATGGAACAGGCGCAGGCCGAGATTGCGCTCCAGCATGGCAACGTTGCGGCTGACGGCGGCAGGTGTCAGCCCGAGCAGCCGCGCGGCGGCGGAAAAGCCGCCGGCTTCCGCACTGCGAACGAAGGATTCGAGGTTGGCGAGCGTCTCCATCGTTCTCCGTAACGAACAATCTTCAACTGATGTTTGAGAATAAGACAAGCAAATACCGGCTAATCCTAGGCCAATAAAAGGGCGATATCCACTCCACACGAATCAACGGAGTGAAGATCATGAACAGCATCGGCATCATCGGCGCCGGCAATATCGGCCAGGCATTCGCCCGAACGCTGGCCAGGAACGGCATCGAGGCCACCATCGCCAACAGCCGCGGCCCGGAGACACTGGCGGAACTCGTTACGTCAATCGGCCCCTCGATCAAGGCCGGCACGCTGCAAGAGGCGGCGGCCAAGGACATTGTGCTTGTCGCGGTCAACTGGTCGAAGCTTCCGGGAGCACTTGCCGGCCTGCCCGACTGGAACGGGCGCATCGTCATCGACGCCAACAACTCGATCGAGGCGCCGCTGTTCAGGCCGGTCGATCTCGGCGGCCGTTTCTCAAGTGAGGTGTTTACCGATCTCGTGCCTGGCGCCAGGGTGGTGAAGGCGTTCAACCATTTGCTGGCACAGCTGTTGGCCGACGACCCGGCGGCGGAAGGCGGCAAGCGCGTGCTGTTCTATTCGGGTGACGACGCGCAGGCCAAGGCTGAAATCGGCGCGCTGATCGGCAGGCTTGGCTTCCATGGCATAGATCTCGGACCCCTGGCGCTCGGCGCTCGCCTCGTCCAATTTCCGGGCGGTCCGTTGCCGGTCCTCAATCTCGTTCGCTTCGAATAATGCACCCAGGCTGGCGTCCTCTTGCTGGCGACCAGCCCGTCGTCTAGCCGTTCAGCGAAGCTGGGCCGCTGACGAACGGGCTCTTTCTGACATGGAATCGCAGCAGGCGGTCCGCATCTTTCGAAATACCGATCCTGACGCTTTCCCCTATTTCGTCGGGTTCATGATCATCGCGTGCCAGCCATAGCGGGCCTTTGCGGCAGAGATCGAGCCCGTCGAGCGAACGATCGATCCGCAACGCCTGGGCCAGCCTTCCCGGTTCTCGCGCAAGGTCGCGCAAGCGCTCGATGCCGCGATTGAGCCGCATGAGCGCGATGCCTTCGAGCGGTTCGAGTGCCCTGATGAGCACGCCGGTTCCGACCCCCGGCATCTCGCTCGAGACGTTGAGCATGTAGGAGATGCCGTAGGCGAGATAGACATAAGCGTGCCCAGCCTCGAGAAACAACGAACGGTTGCGCGGCGTCTGGCCCCGGTAGCCGTGCCCGGCGGCATCGCCGGTCACATAGGCCTCGGTCTCGACGATGCGGCCGCTGGCGATGCCTTCGGGCAGTTCGCGCACCACGATCTTGCCGATGAGAGTGCGGGCAAGGGATGCCGTATCGTCGGGCAGCTCAGAACGCGTGAGCGGGCGGTAGATGACCATGTTCAGCCCGGCGACGACTTGGAGGCGGGCGAGGAGTGATCCAAGGCGAAACCTGCCTCAGATCCATGTCGGACCCTTTGGACATCCCGTCTCAAGCCGCCGCCATGATCCCGGCATAAGTGCCGAAATCGACATTGCCGCCGGACAGCACCACGGCAACGCATTTGCCGGACAGTTCGATCTCGCCCGACGACAGCGCCGCCAACGCCACGCAGCCGCCGGGCTCGACCACCAGCTTGAGATAGGCCATGGCGTCGCGCATCGCCTGTGCCGTCGCCTTGTCGGAAACGGCGATGCCGCCTGCCAGGTTCCTGCGGTTGATCTCGAAGGTGATCAGGCCGGGCTCCGCGGTCAGGATCGCGTCGCAGATCGACGCGTGGCCGGGTTCGTTCGACACCCTGGCGCCGGCGGCCAGCGACCGGCGGGTGTCGTCGAAATGCTCGGGCTCCACCGCCCAGACCGCAGTGTTGGGCGAGGCGTCCTTGACGGCAACCGAAATGCCGCTGGTCAGGCCGCCGCCGCCGCAGGGAATGACGACCGCGTCGAGGTCGACGCCAAGCGCTTTTGCCTGGCGCATCAATTCGAGGCCGATCGTGCCTTGGCCCGCAATGATGGCCGGGTCGTCGAAGGGTGGCACCAGCACCATGCCTCTTTCCACGTAAGGGCGAACCACGCTCATGCGGTCGTCGCGAAAGCGGTCGAACGGCACCACCTCCGCCCCCATCTTGCGGACGTTAGCGATCTTCATCGCCGGCGCGTCTGAAGGCATGGCGATGACCGCCTTGACGCCGAACATCGCGGCCGAAGCGGCGACACCCTGCGCATGATTGCCCGACGAGAAGGCGACGACGCCCTGGCTGCGTTCTTCGTCGCTCAGCGACGACAGCTTGTTGTAGGCACCACGGAACTTGAACGAGCCGGTACGCTGCAGCGTCTCCGGCTTGAACAGGATGCGGCCGCCGAAGCGCTTGTTCAGCTCCTGCGATTCGATCAACGGGGTTTCGACGATCAGGCCGGCGAGACGCGCGGCGGCGGCGTGGATGTCGGCGATGCCGGGAGGGGTGGTGGCGGTCATGTGAGGTCCAGTGGACAGGGGTCTTTCCATGATGCCCGCAAAGGGAGGCGGCGCACCATGGGAAAAATGTGACCGTTACAAGGTTTAGCGAGGCGGTCGCCAACGCCTCGGCTGCACGCCCCCCTCTGGCCTGCCGGACATCTCCCCATGGGTGAGGAGATCGGCTGAGTATCCGCTTTCGCCAATTTCCAACGTTGAAGAAGGGGCACACCTAATGAAGCTGCCAATCTCCCCCTCGTGGGGGAGATGTCCGGTAGGACAGAGGGGGGCGCCGTCCCGCCGCCGTCCCACGAGTTCACCCCAACAGCGTCCTCTGCCTCTTGCTCCCGCCCAGCTTGCGCCAGTTGTTGAAGCGGTGGCTGGCGGCGGCAAAGGATATCTTCATCTGCTGGGCGACCGAATAGCGCGACTTGCCCTCGTCGAACATGCGGTAGCAGCACTCGACGCCTTCCTCGGTCAGTTTGCCGTCCGGCGCCTTGTTGTGCGGATTGGCGGGGTCGAATTTCTCGACCTGCTGCTCGACCAGGCCTTTCAGGCGCTGCAGATCGGCCTCGATGCTGGCGATGAGATCGAGAACGGGCTTTGGGTCATAGGGATGCGGAGGCTGTTTTGCCGTCATCTGCGGGTTCCTTGTTCTGGCTGGGTTGAATTATATAGGTGAACATTCACTGATAATGAAGGGGTCGGCCCGGCATGCGAGCTTCAACAATTCTTGACCGCGACCCAAGCGCGCAATTGACCGGAGGCACCTTGAGCCCTAGTTTAGAACTATTCTAAACTAGGGTGAATTCCTCATGCTTTCCCGTGTTTTCGGCTTCGGCCGCCGCCCCTTCGAATCGCTTTCCGAACAGGAGATCCTGGCGCTGGCCATTTCGTCCGAGGAGGATGACGGTCGCATCTATCGGGCCTATGCCGACGGCCTGACGGAAAACTTCCCGCAATCGGCAAAAGTGTTCGAGGAGATGGCCGAGGAAGAGGATGGCCATCGCGATTCGCTGATCGAGCTTTTCCGCAAGCGTTTCGGCGAGCGCATTCCGCTGATCCGGCGCGAACATGTGAAGGGCTATTACGAGCGCAAGCCCGACTGGCTGGTCCGGCCGCTCGGCATCGAGCACGTGCGCAGCCAGGCCGAGGCGATGGAGCGGCAAGCCTACCTTTTCTATGTCGAGGCTGCCAAGCGCACGGCGGATGCCTCGACGCGAAAACTGCTCGACGATCTGGCGGTGGCCGAACTGGGCCATGAGACACTGGCGCAGCGGCTGGAGCAGAAACATGTGCCGGGCGAAGTGAAGGACGAAGAGACCGCCGCCGAGCAGCGCCAGTTCATCCTCACCTATGTGCAACCAGGGCTGGCCGGGCTGATGGACGGATCGGTGTCCACACTGGCGCCGATCTTTGCTGCCGCCTTTGCCACGCATGACACCTGGCAGACGCTGCTGGTCGGGCTTGCCGCCTCGATCGGCGCCGGCATTTCGATGGGCTTCACCGAAGTCGCTTCAGACGACGGCAAGCTGTCGGGCCGCGGCTCGCCGCTCAAGCGCGGTCTGACCGTCGGCATCATGACGACGCTAGGCGGTCTCGGGCATGCACTCCCCTATCTCATTCCGCATTTCTGGACGGCGACCGGGGTTGCCGCGGTGGTGGTGTTCTTCGAATTGTGGGCGATCGCTTTTGTCCAGAACCGCTACATGCAGACGCCCTTCCTGCGCGCCGCCTTCCAGGTGGTGCTGGGCGGCGCCCTGGTGTTCGCGGCCGGCGTGCTGATCGGGAATGCGTGAGTAGCCTCACTCACCCATTCACCGCCCGACTGTCGGCCGGCGCCTCGTCCCTTTCCGTCAGCCCATAGTCCCTCACGACATGGGCGATGCGCAATCGGTAGCCGGCAAAGATGCCGCCGCGACCGGCCTTCTGCGCCTGCCGGTGTTCCTCGGTGTTGCGCCAGTCCTTCACGGCTTCCTCATCTCGCCAGAACGACAGCGACAGGATGCGGTTCGGATCGGCCAGGCTCTGAAAACGCTCGATGGAGAGAAAGCCGTCAATGCCGTCGAGCAGCGGACGCAGGTCCGCGGCGATGCTCAGATAGGCATCGCGCCGGCCCTCCGCCGGTTCGACCTCGAAGATGACGGCAATCACGGCAGCACCAGTTTCGCGTGCGGGCCTGAGGCCAGTTTCAGGAACATGCGATCCTCCTTCAGGATGAATCTCTCGCGTTTGGCGAACTCGTAGTTTGCCTTGCCGGCGGGATCGGCGGCAAGCCGGGCGCGATAGGCTTCGTAGGCGGCCAGGCTTTCGATGTTATAGGCCGCATAGGCGGTCGTCGCCGAGCCCTCATGCGGCGCGTAATAGCCGATCAGATCGGCGCCGCAGCGCGGAATGGCCTGGCCCCAGTTGCGCGCATACTCCTCGAAGGCCGCCTTGCCGAACGGGTCGATCTCGTAGCGGATGAAGCAGGTGATGGTCATTGTGGTCTCCTCGGGGCTGCGTCGATAGTTTGAACGACATCGAAACGTCGTGCCGACTGGTCTGCTAGGGCTGCCAGAAGGACTTCGCGCATTCGCGGCGCACGTCTTGCCGCGTCAGGCCAAGGTCGCGCAGCTGATGGTCGTCGATCTCGGCAAGGTCGAGACGCTGCAGATGGCGGTCATACCAGCGGGCCAGCAGCCGCGAACGCAACCAGCTGACGAACGGGAAGAACCGACGGCTGTGGAGCGGGGCTGAGGGGAAAGCGGTTCGTGCGGCCATCGTCGTCTCCTTGATCTCACCGGAGAATAGTGATTATCTGACAAGAACGCTTCGATGAGGAACGAACTATGCGCGAAGGACCCGACATCGCCCGCATCGCCAGCCTGGTCGGCGACCCGGCACGGGCAAACATGCTAAATGCCCTGATGGGCGGCACGGCGCTGACGGCAAGCGAGCTGGCGCTCGAGGCCGGCGTCTCGCTGCCGACCGCCAGCTCGCACCTGGGCAAACTGATGGAAGGTGGGCTGCTCACGGTGGCGAGCCAGGGCCGGCATCGCTATTACGGCCTCGCCGGACCGCAGGTGGCGGGCATGATCGAAGCCATCACAGGCGTCGCGGAAGCCGTCGGTCCAAAGCGTGTGCGGCCGGGTCCGCGCGATGCAGCGATGCGCGTGGCGCGCGTCTGCTACGATCACCTCGCCGGCGAGCAGGCAGTGGCGATGCTCGACCGGCTCGTCGCCAAGAACGTACTGGTCCGCGACGAACAAGAGATCAGGCTCGGGCCATCGGCGGCTTCGCATTTCGCCGCGATCGGCATCGACGTCTACACCAAGCCGCGCCGGCCGGTATGCCGCGCCTGCCTCGACTGGAGCGTGCGCCGTTCGCACCTCGCCGGCACGCTGGGCGCCGCCATCCTCGACAAGATCCTTGCCGAGAAATGGGCGCGCCGCGAGAAGGACAGCCGCGCGGTGATTTTCTCGCTGCCGGGCAAGCAGGCTTTCGAGAAGGTGTTTCTGAGCTGAGGAGCCGACGCTGATTTCGTCACGCTGGCAGGCCAGAGGGGGCGCGAAGGATCGCTGCGCTGGCAAATTGCGCGAACTACCCCCGCTTCAACGCCTTCCCCTGCTTGAAAAATTCCCTCCACGGATCGGCTTTCGCCAGCTGCTTCAGCGTCGTCTTGTCGCCGATCGGGAAAGCGTTCGGCGGCAAGCCGGCCTCGATCTCTGGCCAGGTCACCGGCATCGACACGGTGGCGCCTTTCTTGGCGCGCGAGGAATAGGGCGCGACCGTCGTCGAGCCCCTGCCGTTGCGCAGATAGTCGACGAAGATCTTTCCCGTGCGCGCTTTTTTCGACAGCGTCGCCGTGTAGCGATCGGGGGCACCCTGCTCCAACGCGCGGGCAAAGTCATGGGCGAAGCCCTTCACCGCATCCCAATCCGCCGCCGGTTTCAGCGGCACCAGCACGTGATAGCCCTTGCCGCCCGAGGTCTTGACGAAATTCGGCAGCGACAGCTCGTCGAGCTTGCCCCGGATATCGAGTGCCGCCTCGCGGACCGCCTTCACATCGACACCTTCATCCGGATCGAGATCGAAGATGATCTGGTCGGGCTTCTCGATCTCATCGATCGTGCACCCCCAGATGTGGATCTCGACCACGCCATACTGGACCAGTGCGGCAACACCATCGAAATCCCGGATGAACAGGATTTCCTCGCCGTCGGTCGGGTCCTTCATGCGCGCGATCTTGTCGCTCATGCCAGCCGAGGCATGCTTCTGGAAGAAACGCTGGCCGCCGACACCGTCCGGCGCCCGCACCAGGCTGAGCGGCCGGTTGACCACGAACTGTTCCATGCGCGGCCAAACCTGTGCGTAATGGTCGAGCAGGCCCTGCTTGGATATGTTTTCGTCCGGCCACAGCAGCTTGTCGGGATGCGAGAGTTTGACCGTGGTCGTCATCGACCCGGCGGCTTTGCCGCCTGATGCCGGCTTGGCCGTGCTCTTGCCTGTCGATGGCTTGCCTGTCGCCGCTTTGGGCTTTTCCTGCACGACTTCCTCCGCCGGCTTGTCCTCGCGCAACCCCTGGAACGAGGCGTGGCGTATTATACGGTCCGAGGTCCAGCTGCGAAACTCCACTTCGCCGACAAGTTCAGGCTTGACCCAGACCAGGCCCTTGCCCTTCGGCACGGCGGTGGAGAAGGGCGATGATTTTGCCGTCAACGCATCGAGTTTTGCCTTCAGCTCATTGGCGCCCTTGCCCGAAAAACCAGTGCCGACGCGGCCGGCATAATGCAGCTTGCCGCCCTCGTGGAAGCCGACCAGGATCGAGCGCAGTCCGCGCCCGGTCTTGTCCGACGGCAGGTAGCCGCCGATGACGAATTCCTGCCGCGCCGTGCATTTCGATTTGACCCAGGTCGGGCCGCGGCCGCTGCGGTAGGGTGCATCGGCACGCTTGGAGACGACGCCTTCCAGGCCCATGCGGCAGGCATGCTCCAGCATGATCTTGCCGGGTTCGGCGAAATGGTCGCTGAAGCGGACCGCCGCATTGTCGGACTGTTCGCCGAGCAGTTCCTGCAAGGCCTGCTTACGCTCGACCAGCGGCTCGCGCCGAAGATCCTGCCCATCGAGCCGCATCAGGTCGAACACGTAATAGATGAAGCGATTGGTCCGCTTCGCCGACAGATCCTGCTGCAGCAGCGCGAATGACGAAACACCGCTGTCGGCCAACACCACCACCTCGCCATCGAGGATGGCGTCGCTGCACTTCAGCCCGGCCAACTCCGCGACGATCTCGCCGCCGAATTTCTTCGTCCAGTCGAGGCCGGTGCGGGTCAGCAGCCGCACATCGGTGCCGGCGATCTGCGCCTGCATGCGATAGCCGTCGAACTTCACTTCATGCAGCCAGTCCTTGCCCGGCGGCGCATCGCGCTCGAGCGTGGCCAGCTGCGGCTCGATGAAGTCGAGTCGTTTGCCGGGTTTCGTCTTGGCGGCGGCCGGCTTGTTGGAATGCCAGACTTTCGGCTTCTCGCCCTTCGCGGTCTTGCCCTCGCCGACCTCTTCGATGGTCAGGCCCGATTTCACCGATTCAGGCGCTTCCTTGAGGATGTCCTCGCCGGGACGCGCTGCGGCATCGTCCGACTTGATCAGCAGCCAGTTGTCGCGCTTTTCACCCGCACGCGGCTTCAGCCGCACCAGATGCCATGCCCCATGCAGCTTGTGTCCCCTGAGCTCGAAGCTGATATGGCCCTTTTTCATCGCCTTGGCCGGGTCGATCTCGGGAATCCAGGTGCCCTCGTCCCAAACGATAACCGAACCGCCGCCATATTCGCCCTTGGGAATGGTGCCTTCGAACGGCGCATAGTCGATCGGGTGATCCTCGACATGGACAGCCAGTCGCTTCTCATGCGGGTCGAGGCTCGGGCCGCGCGTCACCGCCCAACTCCACAGCACGCCATCATGCTCGAGCCGCAAGTCGTAATGCAACCGCGTCGCGGCATGCTTGTGGATGACGAAGATGCCGCCCGCGCCGCCCTGCTTGGTCCGGGCGACCTTGCCGGCCGGTTCGGCGGTTTTCTTGAAATCGCGCTTGGAATGATATTGTTCGAGGCTGGCCATTCGTTGGGGTTCCTCACGCCGATTTGCGTTTGGGCGCGCTGGCTTTCGACTTGGCGCGTTTGGCCGCTGGCTTGGCCTTCGCCGACGAAGATGTTTTCGATGACCCGGAGTCCGACAGGCTCTTCTTCAGCGCGTCGAACAGATTGACGACATTGGAAGGTTTGGGCGCCGCCTTAGCCTTCGGCGCCTTGTGGCCGGCCTTCTTGGCGCGGATCAGCTCCAGCAGCGCGTCCTCGTATTTGTCGTCGAATTTCGAGGGATCGAACTTCGTCTTCTTCTTGTCGATGATCAACTCGGCCAGATCGGTCATCTCCTGATCGGTCTTCACGGGCTCGATGTCGCCGAAGACGGTGTCCGGTTGACGTACCGTGTTGTCGTAGCGCAGCGTCGTCAGCACCATGCCCTTGCCGAGCGGTTCGATCACCACCGGCCGTTCGCGTCGGTAGAGCACGATACGCGCCAGCCCGGCCATCTTCTTGCCCGCCATCGCATCGCGAATGACGGCGAACGCCTCTTCCGACACCTTGTCGGCGGGCGCCACATAGTAGGGCGTGTCGAGATAGATCTGCTGGATCGAAGCTTTGTCGACGAAACCGTCGAGCGCCATCGTGTGCGAGGATTCGATCTGCACCGCCTCGATCTCGTCTTCCTCGATATGGATGAAATTGCCATCGTCGAGTTCATAACCCTTGATCTCGTCATCCTCCTCCAACGGCTTGCCGGTTTCGGCATCGACATAGAGGCGCTTCACCGTGTTGCCGGTCTTGCGGTTGAGAATGCGAAACGAGACCCGCTCCGTATGGGTGACGACATTGGTCAGTTCGACGGCACAGGTGACCAGCGAAAGCTTCAGATAGCCTCTCCAGGCCGGACGCGGCGCCATGATATCTTCCCTTCAGAACCAGATGAAGGTGAGAACGGACAGATCGCGCTCCAGTTCCGCGCTCCCGCGCCGATCTGGATGCCAAGGGGCCGCCTGGTTGGTTCTGGCCGCCAGCACGGAAATTTCGCGGGCTCGGCAAAAGTTGAAACAGAACCGCGCGCAGGCGACATTCAAACGAAACATATGTGATGCAAAAGTCACATTGGCCGGAATGCCAACCAACTGCACGGAAAGACCCCGAATCAGCCGCATTCCAGCCACGAAGCAAGGCATTTTCGACCAGATATTAACATCACGTTCACCGACTATTCACGCCTCGACGCTATGATGACCGCAATTCGGAAGGGACATCCGAAAATCGGGACAGGGACAAGGTAATGAACTTCCTCGCGCACCTCATCGGCTATGCCGCCGCCATCCGCGAATTCGTCGCGCCGACCTACCGGCCCGAACGCTATTACATGCGCGGCCCCGGCCCGGCCTGCGCCCGTCGCGGCAACTCGCTGGGCGCGCACTGATCATGGCTTTCGAAAATCGCCACAACAGCCGGATCTGCAGGCCGGCCGCCTCCACCCGCGCCACCACCTATCGCGCCGAGCGTCCCGCTCTCGCCGACAGGCGCCGTGCGACATCGCCACGGCTTTGATACCATCGCTGGCCGGCTTAGTGTCATAGGACACGAGCAGCCGAGGCCAGCGTGACGGACCATCCTCAACCAGTTCGACCCCAGTCAACTCGTCCTTTCGAAACAGTTCTCGACTCACGCCATCCATTGATCGTTTTCGATGGCGTCTGCGTGCTCTGCTCCGGTTTCGTGCGCATGGTGGTCAGGCTCGACCGCCAAGGCCGTTTCCGCTTCGCCACCGCGCAGTCGCCCTTCGGTGAAGCGCTGTTCCGGAAGCATGGACTGCGCACCGACTCTTACGAAACCAATCTCGTCCTGATCGACGGCGTCGCCTTCACGCGGCTGGACAGTTTTGTCGCCGTCATGGCGGAACTCGGCTGGCCTTGGCGGGCGGCCAAGGCACTGTTGCTGTTGCCGCGCCCGCTGCGTGGTTGGCTCTATGATCGCATCGCCAGGAACCGCTACGCCCTGTTCGGCAGGAAGGACGCTTGCGACATTCCTTCTCCGGAGCTGCGCGAGCGGTTCCTTGGCTGAGGGTGTGGCTATGCGCTACCGCGGCTGGCTCGTGCCATCCGGCCGGCACGGCTCGAGCACGATCGGTCCGCCTGCCGTCCTCCCCAATTCCCGGCAGCCCTGAACCGTGCACAGTGTCCAGCCGTCGCTGGTTGCACCTGAAGCGGCGAGCACGACGCGCCGCTGCGGGCCGACATCAGGCGCATAGCTCCACCAACCCTCCTTCAGCACAGCGCCTTCCGGTGGCTCCATGCCGGCGCCCGAGCCCTCGATCCGGGCTTCGACCACCTGCAGGCCGGAGAACGTGACCTTCCAGTCTTCTTGCCAGCGCGTCCGTTCCACCGAATGCGTCCAGGACAGCGTGAAGGCGGCGACGGAGAGCGTTACCGTCTTGCCCGCGGCCAGGATGCACAGGCTCATGTTCTGACTGAAGCCTGCCGCGCGCGAAAACAGTGCCAGCCGATCCAGGCCAGCGCCAGCACCCAGCCGGCCTCGTCGGTGAGCGGCACCGCGGCGACCAGCAGCACGCCGGCCGCGAAGGCGACGAGCCGCTCCCACCACGCCATGCGGGTGACCAGAAAACCGACGGCGGCGGCACCCCACAGCACGATGCCCATGCACGCCTTGGCGACGATGTAGCCGACCTCGACGGGATAGCCGAACTGGGCGGCGATCGGACCTGCGTCCTGCAGCATCAGCGCCGGCGTGTAGACAGCCAGGAACGGCACGACGAAGCCGGCAATGGCCAGCTTGGTCGCCTGGATGCCGATTTTCAGGCCGCTTTCCCTGGCCATCGGTGCGGCGGCGAACGCCGCCAGCGCCACCGGGGGCGTCAAATCGGCCATGATGCCGAAATAGAACACGAACATGTGGCTGACCAGCAGCGGCACGCCAAGCTCGAGCAGCGCCGGCCCGGCCAGCGACGAGGTGATGATGTAGTTGGGAATGGTCGGAATGCCCATGCCCAGCACCAGGCAGGTGACCATGGTCAGCACCAGCGACAGGAACAAATTGTCCTCGCCGATCGAGATGATCCAGCCGATGAAGGTCGAGGCGATGCCGGTCAGCGTCAGCGTGCCGATGACGATGCCGACAATGGCGCAGGCAATGCCGACCGGCAGCGCGTTCTTGGCGCCTTCGGCGAGCGAGTCGACACAGATTTGCAACGTCTCGCGGCCGCCCTTGAACGTGAAGCAGGCGACGACCAGTGCGGCGATCACCAGGCCGAGGAGGTTGACGCCGAACTTCATGAACGAAGCGGCGGCAATCCCGAGCGCGATCCAGAAGACGATGCGGAAGGCCAGCGGCCCGATCGCTGCCGCCAACGGCGTGCCGAGGATGAGCACGATGGTCAGCGCCAGGCCCATCGTGCCGGCGAAGATCGGCGTATAGCCGGCAAACAGCAGGTAGATGAGCGCTGCCAGCGGCAGCACCAGCGGCCAGTGTTGCCGCACCGCGTCCCACGGATTGGGCAGCTCGGCCTTGGCCATGCCGTGCAGGCCCGCCTTGCCGGCTTCCAGATGCACCTGCCAGAAGCAGGCGCCGAAATAGAGCAGCGCCGGGATGATCGCCGCCTTGACCACTTCGGCATAAGGCACGTTCAGCGTCTCGGCCATGATGAAGGCGACCGCACCCATTACCGGCGGCATGATCTGGCCGCCCATCGAGGAGGTCGCCTCGACGGCGCCGGCAAAAGCCGAGCGGAAGCCGAAGCGCTTCATCAGCGGGATGGTGAACTGGCCGCTGGCCACCACATTGGCGACGCCCGAGCCGGAAATGGTGCCCATGAGCGCCGAGGACAGCACGCAGACCTGCGCCGGGCCGCCGCGCCACGAGCCGACCAGGCCAAGCGCGAAATCGTTGAACAGCGCGATCATGCCGGCGCGTTCTAGAAAGGCGGCAAAGACGACGAAGATGAAGATGTAGGCGGCCGAGACATAGATCGGCGTGCCGTAGATGCCTTCGGTGCCGTAGGCGAAGGTGTCGACGATCTGGGCGAAATCATAGCCGCGATGGATGAGCGGCGGCGGCAAATGGTTGCCGAAAAAGCAGTAGGCGAGAAAGATGAAAGCGATGACCGCCAGCGGCAGGCCCATCAGCCGCCGCGCTGCCTCGAAGACCAGCACCACCAGCACCGCGCCGACGACGAGGTCCGGCGTGGTCAGGAAGCCGGAGCGGCGGATCAGATCAGTGTAGAACAGCCAATTGTAGAGGCCGGTGCCGAAGCCGAGCGCCCCGAGCGTCCAGAACGCGGCTTTCGCCGGCATGCTCTTGGCGCGCAGATTGGCGATCAAGCCAAAGCCGAGCAGCAGCAGGAAGCCGACATGCATGGCCCTCACCACCTGGCTCGGAATGCTGCCATAGGCGGCGACATAGATCTGGAACACGGAAAAGGCGACGGCGATGAGAAAGGCGGCCTTGCCCGCAAGGCCGTCGCCGAAGCCCGGCGGCAGCCCTTCGACCTGTTCTTCGACGGCAGGCAGATGGAAGGTGGCGGATTTGCCGTCGGTTGATGTTCCAGACGTTGCTTCGGTCATCCGACGGACCCGCCCCTACTTCAACAAGCCCTTCTCCTTGTAGTACCGCTCGGCACCGGGGTGCAGCGGCACCGGCATGCCGTCGAGCGCCTTGGCCGGGTCGATCGCCTTGGCGGCGGCATGTGCCGCAGCCAGTTGGTCGAGATGGTCGAACATCAGCTTGGTCATCTGGTAGGCGGTCTCGTCGGAGACATCGGCGCGGGTGATGAGGAAATTGCCGACGGCGGCGGTGGCGACATCCTCGCTTTGGCCTTCATACGTGCCCTTGGGAATGACCACCGACAGATAGGGCGCGCCGATCTTGGCGACGTCCTCGGCCGGCACCGCCACGACATTGATCGGCACGGAGGTGGCGAGGTCGCGGATCGAGGCGACGCCGAGCCCGGCCGATTGCAGCGTGGCGTCGAGCTGCCGGTTCTTGATCAGCTCGACCGATTCGGCGAAGGGCAGATACTCGACCCGGCCGAGATCCTCATACTTCAACCCGGCGGCGGCGAAGATGGCGCGGGCATTGAGCTCGGTGCCGGAGGCCGGCGCGCCGACCGACAGGCTCTTGCCCTTGAGGTCGGCCAGCGTCTTGATGCCGGACTCCCGGCTGGCGACGATCTGGATGTAGTTGGGATAGATGGCTGCGATGCCGCGCAACTTATCGAGCTTGCCGGGGAAACCGGCCTCGGCATTGCCTTCGGCGGCCAGCTTCACGGAATCGCCCAGCGCAAACGCGATCTCGCCCTTGCCCTGCTGCAACAGATTGAGGTTTTCGACCGAAGCCTTTGTTGCCTGCACCTGGGTGCGGGCACCTTCGATGCCCTTGCCGTAGATTTCCGACAGTGCCACGCCGAGCGGATAATAGACGCCAGATGTGCCGCCGGTGAGCACGTTGATGAATTCCTGCGCCTTGGCGGAAACAGCGCCTAGGCCAAGCGACAGCGCCACGGCGCCGGCCGCAACAAGTTTCGTCCTGAAATGGAACATCTGATTTCCTCCCTGAAATAGCAGCCGCATCACCTCCCTG
This sequence comes from Mesorhizobium sp. XAP4, assembly GCF_029269325.1. Lineage (NCBI taxonomy): Bacteria > Pseudomonadati > Pseudomonadota > Alphaproteobacteria > Hyphomicrobiales > Phyllobacteriaceae > Mesorhizobium > Mesorhizobium sp. XAP4. The sequence continues at coordinate 493,544 of NZ_JARIXW010000002.1, forward strand.
ACGCGAACAGAAGCGAGTTTAGACAGCGAGATGGAAATGCCAACCCGCAATCCCATGCGTTAGACGAATGGTTGAGTGCGGGATGCACAGATGGCCGCTTGCGTGAAATGTCTTCGGAGCCGAAAGATTTTTCCAATGCCTGTCGAAATCGGCCAGGGCCGCGCGACATACGTCCGGCTCGCAAACGAAGCAGCCTTCGAAACAACGGGAGAAGACCATGCGATACATGCTTTTGATCTACGTCAATGAAGCCGCGATGGCGGCCGCGCCGACCGATAAGACCTACGAGATCAGCGCTGCCTATGGCGCGTATACCGATGCGTTGAAGAAGTCCGGCGCCTGGCTGGCCGGCGACCGGCTGAAGCCGACCCAGGCCGCCACTTCGGTGCGGATGGTCAATGGCAAGACCAACGTGCTCGATGGCCCCTATGCCGACACCAAGGAGCAGCTTGCGGGCTTCTACATGATCGAGGCCGAGGATGCCGATGCCGCTATCGCCTGGGCGGCGCGCTGCCCCGCGGCCAGCGCCGGCACGGTCGAGCTGCGGCCGATCTGGGAACAGACCATGTGATGGAAAGTGGCCTGGAGATCGCGCGGGCGGCAGCGGAAACCGCCGCCCGGCAAAGCTACGGCAAGCTTGTCGCCTGGCTCGCGGCCCGCACGCGCGACGTGGCCGCAGCCGAGGACGCGCTGGCCGATGCCTTTGCCGCCGCCCTCGAACGCTGGCCAAGAACCGGCGTACCCAAGAAGCCGGAAGCCTGGCTGCTGGCGGTGGCAAGGCGGCGCCGCGTCGATGCGGTGCGGCGCCGGCTGACCAGCGAGGCCGGCCGCGAGCATCTCAAGCTGATTGCCGAGGAAGCGGAGGCGCGCATGACCGACGAAGACCTGCCCGACGAGCGGCTGCGGCTGATGTTCGCCTGCGCCCATCCGGCGATCGAATCGAGCGTGCGTTCGCCGCTCATCCTGCAGACGGTGCTGGGGTTCGACGCCGCGACGATCGCTTCCGCCTTCCTGGTCTCGCCGGCAACGATGGGCCAGCGCCTGGTGCGAGCCAAGTCCCGCATCCGTGAAACCGGTATTCCGTTCCGCGTGCCGGAGCAGGCCGAACTCGGCGAACGGCTGGATGCGGTGCTGGAAGCGATCTACGCCGCCTTCGCCGAAGGCTGGTCCGACCCGGCGGGCACCGAGACGCGAAGGCGCAATCTGGCGACCGAAGGCATTTGGCTCGGCCGGCTGGTGGCATCGCTGTTGCCGGAGGAGCCGGAGGCGCTGGGCCTCCTGTCGCTGATGCTGTTTGCTGAGTCGCGCCGCGCCGCACGGCGCAGCGCCGCCGGCGACTTCGTGCCGCTGGCGGAACAGGATTGCCTTCTATGGGACCGCGCCCTGATCGATGAGGCGGAGGCGCTGCTTTCCAACGCCGCGGCCAAGGGCATCATCGGCCGCTACCAGCTTGAGGCGGCCGTGCAGTCCGCGCATGCGGCACGACGGCTGACCGGCCGCACCGACTGGGCGGCGATCCGCGAGCTCTACGATGCGTTGCTTTCGATCGCAGGATCGCCGGTGGTGGCGATAAACCGCGCGGTGGCGATCGCCGAGGCCGAGGGCGCAGTGGCGGGATTGGCGGCCCTCTACGTGCTGGGCGACGACAAACGGCTTGATGACTATCAGCCCTATTGGGCCGCACGCGCCGGTCTCCTGGCCAGGCTTGGTCAGGAACCGCAAGCCTGCGAAGCCTATGACCGGGCGATCGGCCTCGAGCGCGACCCGGCGGTGCGCCGCTTCCTGCAGGAAAAGCGGGCAGTGCTCAGAAATTGAGCTTCAGCCCGGCCACATCTCGTGCGAGGTGTTGAGCGTCTTCATCAGCGGATGGTCGCGCAGCCGCGCCCACAGGCGTTCAATGTTCGGCCATGCCGTCCGCGCGCTGTCGATGTCGGGATGCCAGGCCACCAGCATGACCAGATAGATGTCGGCCAGCGACATCCGGTCGCCGACCAGCCAGTCACGGCCTTCAAGCGCGGCATCCAGAACGGCAAAGCCACGGTCCATCTCGGCCACGGCTGCCTGCTTGACCGCCTTGGTGCCTTCGGGATCGGCAGTGTAGCGGTATGCGTAGTAGAAACGCAGCACCGCCGGATAGAGCACCGACGACATGAAGGCCATCCAGCGCAGGAAATCGGCGCGGGCAGGCGCGTCTGCTGCCGGCGCCAAATTGGCATCGGGATGACGCTCGGCAAGCAGGATGCAGATCGCCGCCGATTCCGTCATCGAGCTTCCGTCCGGCAAGGTCAGCACCGGCACCTGGTTCAACGGACTGATGTCGAGGAAGGCGGGGTCGGGCCGGTCGGTCTTCGGCACGTCGATCTGCTCGAACTGTGCATTCGCCAACGCCAGCGCTGCCTCGACGACGAAGCCGCCGCTGCCAGGACGGGTGTAAAGCTTGTACATGAAATTCTCCCCCGGCCGCGCAAAGCAGGCCGGGGCGATATGAACCGGAAGCGGTGCCGCGCTCAAGCCGCCGATGGCGGCCACGCGCGTTTTTTCAGCGGGCCAGCTTGGACGCGAAGGAGCGTCGGACTACGATCCCAGCCCCTCGAACAGGATTGTCGACAGATAGCGCTCGGCGAAGGACGGGATGACCACCACAAGATTTTTGCCCTTGTTCTCCGGCCGCGAGCCGACGACGATGGCCGCCTGCAGGGCGGCGCCCGAAGAGATGCCGACCGGCACGCCTTCGAGGCGGGCGACGAGGCGGGCATTGGCCACCGAATCCTCGTTCGACACCTTGACGATCTCGTCATAGATCGTCGTGTCGAGGATCTTGGGCGCAAAACCGGCGCCGATGCCCTGGATCTTGTGCGGGCCGGGCTGGCCGCCCGACAGAACCGGCGAGGAGTCGGGCTCGACGGCGACGACATGCACGGAGGGCTTGCGCTTCTTCAGCACCTGGCCGACGCCGGTGATTGTGCCGCCGGTGCCGATGCCGGCGACGAAGATATCGACCTCGCCATGCGTATCGTTCCAGATTTCCTCGGCCGTCGTCGTGCGGTGGATTTCCGGATTGGCCGGGTTCTCGAACTGCTGCGGGATGATCGCATTGGGGATCGTCGCTGCCAGTTCGTCGGCCTTGGCGATGGCGCCCTTCATACCTTTCGGACCCTCGGTCAGCACCAACTCGGCGCCGAGCAGCGCCAGCATTTTCCGGCGCTCGACCGACATTGTTTCGGGCATCGTCAGGATCAGCTTGTAGCCCTTGGCCGCGGCGGCGAAGGCAAGCGCGATGCCGGTGTTGCCCGACGTCGGTTCGATCAGCGTTGTCTTGCCGGGAGAAATCTTGCCTGATGCCTCAAGCGCCTCGATCATCGCCACGCCAATGCGGTCCTTGACCGAGGCGATCGGATTGAAGAATTCGAGCTTGGCGATGAGATTGGCGACGATGCCCTTTTCCCTGGCGAACTTGTCGAGCCGCACCAGGGGCGTGTCGCCGATCGTATCGGTGATCGAATTGTAGACGCGGCCGCGACCGGGCACACGGGCTGTGACGGGCTTGTTCATTGGTTTCGCTCCCAGAATTTCAGGCGAGTAAGGATTTCAGGCAGTGGAATTGCAGCCGGCAAGATAGGGCCTTCGGTCGCGCAAGATAGACTGTCGGCTGAAAATATCCGAGTGGGACCTGTGTCTAAAACCGTGCCGTCCCGGAAAAGCATTTCTCGCAAAGGCCTGTTTGCGAAATGCTTTGGCCGAAAGCTCTCTATTGCCGAGCGGCAATCGCTGCAGCAGCACCGACCATGAAGCCGGCCGCCGTGCGGTTCAGCGCCTTGAGCGCGCGGGGCGATTTCAGAAACCAGCGCGCCTTGGCCGCCAGCGCCAGATACGGCACCAGCACCACCAACAGCACGACAACGGTCAGCGCGACGAGGATGCCGTAATCCGCCAGCGTGATGGTTTTCAGGTCGACGATGGTCGGCGTGATCGCGAGATAGAAGATCATCGTCTTCGGATTGCCGAGGGTAACGGTCAGGCCGGCGGCAAAGCTCGACAGCAAGCCGCCCTTGCCTTTTCCGGCCTCGACGGTCTCGGGCGTGATGCCGCTGTTCCAGAAGCGCCAGCCGAGAAAGGCGAGATAGGCGACGCCGAGCCATTTGATGGCCAGGAAAACCATGCCGAAGGATTGTGCGACGAAGGCGAGGCCAAGCACCACGGCGGTCAGATAGGTGATGTCGCCAACCATCAGGCCAAACGACATCGCCAGCGACGATCGGAAGCCTGAGCCGAGCGCACGGGCGACCAGCGCGGTGATGCCGGGACCAGGAATCGCGGCGGCGATGCCGAGGGCCGCACTATAGGCGAGGAATCCGGTAAGGGTCATGGCACTGGTCTCGGATCAGAGCGTTTTATTGCATGGGACAGGCCAAGATTGAATTCCCTGGGGCCGGATTCTATTGCACCAGATATCGAGGGCTCGCCTTACGAAGCCCCCTCATCCGGCCGCTTCGCGGCCACCTTCTCCCCGAGGGGAGAAGAGACGGGCGCCAGCGTCTGCCGACTCCTCCTCGGGGAGAGGTCGGATTGTCCCGAATTGCTCTTCGCAATTCGGTTGGCAATCCGGGTGAGGGGGCCTGCGTTACCTGAGCAGATCAGGACGGACCGTCGCCATGGGTGACACGCCAGATCGTGCCGTTGCCGTCCTCGCTGACGATCAGCGCACCGTCGCTCGCAATCGCCACGCCGACCGGCCGGCCCCAGACCTCACCGTTGGAAACGACGAAGCCGGTGATGAAATCCTCATACGCGCCGGTCGGCTTGCCGTCCTTGAACAGCAACCGCACCACCTTGTAGCCGGTCCGGTTGCCGCGGTTCCATGACCCGTGCAGAGCGACGAAAGCATCGCCCTTGTATTCAGCTGGAAAGCTCTTCCCCTCGTAGAAGGCGATGGTGAGCGGCGCCGAATGCGCCTGCATCAGCACATCGGGAACGGTCGTTTTGCCGGCAAGATCGGGGCGCTCACCCTTGTGGCGCGGATCCTCATTGTTGCCGATATAGTACCAGGGCCAGCCATAGAAAGCACCCTCCTTGACCACGGTCGCGTATTCGGGCGGCACATTGTCGCCAAGCGCATCGCGTTCGTTGACGACGCACCACAGCGCGCCGGTCGCCGGCTGCACAGTCATACCCGAGCAGTTGCGCAAGCCGGCGGCAAAGATGCGGCCGTTCTTGCCATCGGGATCGAAGGCCAGCACGTCGGCGCGGCCGTCTTCAGAACCCCAGGCTGCACCCAGCGGCTGCGATTTCGCCCAGGCATCGAGTCCGCCTTTCGGCTCCCGGCCCATGTCCTCGGCGACATTCGATCCCGAGCCGACCGAAAGGTAAAGCGTCTTGCCGTCCGGCGAGAAGGCGATATCGCGGGTCCAGTGATGACTGGCGGGGATGTTGCCGACGATGGTTTCCGGGTCGCCGGAGGCCTTCAGGTCGCCATTGCGGTAGGCAAAGCGCACGATGCTGTCGCTGTTGGCGACATAGACCCATTGCGGGTCAGCGCCCGGCGGATAGAAGGCAATGCCATAGGGCCGGTTGAGATTGCCGGCAAAGATGCCGTCCTGCGCCGGCTTCGCACTGCCTTCGGCGAGGCGATAGATGCGGACCTGGTTGGCTTTGCTGTCGGCGACGAACAGGTCGCCATTCGGTGCGACGCGCACGACGCGTGGATTGTCGATGCCCGATGCAACCAGCTCGGCCGAGAAACCCGGCGGCAGTTGCAGCTTCGCGTCTGCCGGCATGTCCGCGATGCCGGCGCTGTTCGAGGTCGACCGGGTGGCATTGGGCTTGGGCAGATCATCCGGTCTGATCAGGCGGCGTGTGCCCGGCTTGTCCGCTCGCCAGTCGCCGAAGGCGGCCGCGCCTTTCAGCACCGGCTCGTCCGCCTGCTGGGCGAATGAAGCGGTCGAGACAAACAGTGCGGCGGAAAGTGCGGGGCCGGCAAAACGCATCATTCGGTCCTCCAATGTTCGGGCGTGAAAACAGGAACGACCGGTTTCGTCGATCGTTCCACGGCACACGATGAGGTGAAGGAAGCTTGCGGTTTTCCGGTTCAGGTCCCGGCGGCGTAGAAATCGTCGTCGAGGCGTTTTTCCAACTCGACGAGGTCAGCCGGCAGCGGCAGGCCCATGGCGCGCATTTCCCGTAGCTTTTCGCGCAGCTGCTCCTGGATCTCGTGCTGGTCTTCCGGCTGGTTGACCATCTCCTCCAGCAGCAGGCTGATCCGGGCCTTGAATTCTTCGAGCGCCATCGTCGTCTCCTCGGTTGGATCAGCTCAGCGCAGCATGCGTGAAATCAGCTGCGCCGTATAGTCGACCATTGGGACGATGCGCGCGTAATTCAGCCGGGTCGGGCCGATGACGCCGAGCGCGCCGACGACGCGGGCATCCTTGTCGCGATAGGGGGCGACGACCAGCGACGAGCCCGACAGCGAAAACAGCTTGTTTTCCGAGCCGATGAAGATGCGCACACCCGAGCCCTGCTCGGCGAGGTCAAGCAGCTGGATAAGCCCGTCCTGCGTCTCCATGTCCTCGAACAGATGGCGCAGCAGCTCGATGTCGGCCTGGGCGGTGACGTTTTCAAGCAGATTGGCACGCCCGCGCACGATGAGCCGTGCCGGCAGGCCGCTGTCGGCACCGGCCCACACCGCCAGCCCCTTCTCCACCAGGTCCTGCGACAGCGTGTCGAGCGCGGCCCTGGTTTCTTCCTTGATGCGAGCGATCTCGATCCGCGCCTCGGCAAGCGTGCGGCCGCGTATATGGGCGTTGAGGAAATTCGAGGCCTCGTGCAGTTGCGAGACGGTGATGCCGGCGGGCAGGTCGACGACGCGGTTCTCGACGTCGCCATTCTGCGACACCAGCACCGCCAGCGCCTTGGTCGGTTCGAGCTGGATGAATTCGATGTGCTTCAGCGCCACCTCGTTCTTGGCGGCCAGCACCAGGCCGGCGCCGCGCGACATGCCCGACAGCATCTGGCTGGCCTCGGTCAGCATGTGCTCCAGCGTCGCACCGGAACCGGACGCCCGCACCTGTGCCTCGATGGCGCGGCGCTCCTCGTCGGAAAGGTCGCCAAGCTCCATGAAGGCATCGACGAAGAAACGCAGGCCGGCCTGCGTCGGCAGCCGGCCGGCCGAAATGTGCGGCGCGTAGATCAGGCCGAGATGCTCGAGGTCGCTCATCACGTTGCGGATGGTCGCCGGCGACAGTGAAGACGGCAGGATACGCGACAGGCTGCGCGATCCCACCGGTTCACCGTCCCTGAGATAGGAATCGACGATGCGCCGGAAGATGTCGCGGGAACGCATGTCGAGCGCCTGGAATACTGGCGACTGAAGCGCGGGCGACTGCGAACTCGGATCGACTGCCTTGGTCATACGGCCAAAAACCTCCGGCCCAAGGATACAGACTTACACCGCACCCGCGCAACCCGGTGTCTGTGTCCGATCGTCAGGCCATTTTCCTTTGCGCCACGCGTCCCATGCGGTTACAAGCCGGCCAAGATTCCGAAAAAATGACAAGAAAGCAGCCCTGAATGCGCCCTTCCAAACGCCAATTCGACGAAATGCGTGCCATCTCCTTCGAGCGTGGCGTCTCCAAGCATGCCGAAGGCTCATGCCTGGTGAAGTTCGGCGACACGCATGTCCTGTGCACGGCCAGCCTCGAGGAAAAAGTGCCGGGTTGGATGCGCAACTCCGGCAAGGGCTGGGTGACGGCGGAATACGGCATGCTGCCGCGCTCGACCGGCGAGCGCATGCGCCGTGAGGCTTCGGCCGGCAAGCAGGGCGGCCGCACGCTGGAAATCCAGCGGCTGATCGGCCGCTCCTTGCGCGCCGTGGTCGATTTGCAGGCGCTGGGCGAACAGCAGATCACCGTCGACTGCGACGTCATCCAGGCCGATGGCGGCACCCGCACCGCCTCGATCACCGGCGGCTGGGTGGCGCTGTATGACTGCCTGCGCTGGATGGAAGCGCGCCAGATGGCCAGCGTCGCCAAGGTGCTGAAGGATCATGTCGCTGCGATCTCCTGCGGCATCCATGACGGCCAGCCGGTCATCGACCTCGACTATATCGAGGATTCCGCGGCCGGCACCGACGCCAATTTCGTCATGACAGGCAAGGGTGGCATCGTCGAGATCCAGGGCACCGCCGAGGGCGAGCCTTTCTCCGAGGAGCAGTTCGCGGACCTGATGGGCCTGGCCAAGAAAGGCATCCAGCGCCTGGTGAGTTTGCAGCAGATGGCAGTGGCTTAGTTTTTTAGATGTCGAGCCTGAGCGCCCCCCTCTGGCCTGCCGGCCATCTCCCCCACAAGTGGGGAGATCGGATGTCGTCTAGGGCTTCGCCAATCTCCGGCGTTGTAGGGTGCGCGACAATGCAGAAGCTGCCAATCTCCCCACCTGAGGGGGAGATGGCCGGCAGGCCAGAGGGGGGCGCCTCGTGACACCCTCCGCCATCCTGGAATCGGCCCTCTACGTCACAGACCTGCCCGCCGCCGAAACCTTCTACACCGACATCCTCGGCCTCAATCTCCTCGGCAAGGTCGACGGCAGGCACCTGTTCTTCCGCTGCGGCCCCGGCGTGCTGCTCGTCTTCAACGCCGAGGCAACCAAAATCCCGCCGGCGCCCGGCGCGAGGCTGCCGGTGCCACCGCACGGCGCGGTCGGCCAAGGTCATCTCTGCTTTACGGCGACCGCCGATGAAATCGCCGGCTGGAAAGCCCATCTGGAGGCAAAGAAGATCGCCATCGAGAGCGAATTCGAGTGGCCGCAGGGCGGCCGTTCGATCTATATACGCGACCCCTCGGGCAATTCGATCGAATTTGCCGAGCCAAGAATCTGGGGCCTTTGATGCATTCTCTCGATGGCAAGAAGATCGTCGTCGCCAGCCATAATGAGGGCAAGCTGCGCGAATTCGCCGACCTGATGGGACCGTTCGGCTTCGAAGCGAAGTCGGCCAGGGAGTATGGCCTGCCGGAGCCGGACGAGACCGGCACCACCTTCGAGGAGAACGCCTACATCAAGGCGCTCGCCGCCGCCAAGGCGACCGGCCTGCCGGCGCTGTCGGACGATTCCGGCCTGTGCGTCGACGCGCTTGACGGCGCGCCCGGCGTCTACACCGCCAACTGGGCCGAAACCCCGGACGGTTCGCGTGACTTCGGCATGGCCATGCAACGCACCGAAGTGGCGCTGCAGGAAGTCGGAGCGGCCTTGCCGCAACAGCGCAAGGGACGCTTTGTCGCCGTCATCTGCCTGGCGTTTCCCGACGGCGAGGCGGAATATTATCGCGGCGAGGCCGAAGGCACGCTGGTCTGGCCACCGCGCGGCGAGCTCGGCTTCGGCTATGATCCTGTGTTCCTGCCCGATGGCTTCGAAAAAACCTTCGGCGAAATGAGCGCCGAGGAAAAGCATGGCTGGAAGCCCGGCCAGCCGACGGCGCTGTCGCACCGCGCCCGCGCCTTCCAGAAATTCGCCAAGGCGAGATTGGGCTCGGCATGAGCATGCTGCTCGACCGGACGCCCGGCTTCGGCGTCTATGTCCACTGGCCGTTCTGCGCGGCCAAATGCCCCTATTGCGACTTCAACAGCCATGTCCGCCACCAGCCGGTCGACCAGGAGCGCTTTGCCGCCGCCTTCGAGGCCGAACTGGCGACGATGCGCGAGCGCACCGGGCCGCGCGAGGTGACCAGCGTTTTTCTAGGCGGCGGCACGCCCTCGCTGATGGAGCCGGAAACCGTGGCCAGGGTTCTGGACGCCGTGGCGAAGAACTGGACTGTGCCTGCCGGCATCGAGGTGACGCTGGAGGCCAATCCGTCCTCGGTCGAGGCCGAGCGCTTTCGCGGCTATCGGGCAGCCGGGGTCAATCGCGTGTCGCTCGGCGTGCAGGCGCTGAACGACAAGGATTTGCGCTTCCTCGGCCGTTTGCACAATGTCGAACAGGCCCTGCACGCCATCGGCTTCGCGCGAGAAATATTCCCAAGGCTGTCCTTCGACCTGATCTACGCCCGCCCCGGCCAGACGCCGGAGGCTTGGGCATCGGAGCTGGAACAGGCGATCGGCCATGCCGCCGACCATCTGTCGCTCTACCAGTTGACCATCGAGGAAGGCACGCCCTTCCACGCGCTGCATGCGGCAAAGAAATTCGTCATCCCCGACAACGACCATGCCGCCGACCTCTATGCGCTGACGCAGGAGATCACCACGGCGCACGGCCTGCCGGCCTACGAGATTTCCAACCACGCCAGGCCGGGCGCCGAGAGCCGGCACAACCTGACCTACTGGCGCTATGGCGAATATGTCGGCGTCGGGCCGGGCGCGCATGGCCGCTTCGTCGAGAACGGCCGCCGCACGGTGACAATCGCCGAGCGGATGCCGGAAACCTGGGCCAATCTGGTCGAGGCCAAGGGCCATGGCGTCACCGGCGGCGAGATCCTGACGCGTTCGGAAGAGGCCGACGAATTCCTGCTGATGGGCCTGCGGCTGGCCGAAGGCATCGACCTCGCCCGCTACGAGGCGTTCTCCGGGCGCGGCCTGTCGAGCGAGCGGTTGTCGATGCTGCAGGGCGAAGGGCTGGTGGCGCCGATCGGCAATGCGCGCCTGCGTGCCACGGCCGCCGGCATGATCGTGCTCGACGCGGTGGTCGCCGATCTGGCGCGCTAACCCTTGAAGAACGTCCTTTTCGTCTGCAGCCAGAACCGCTTGCGCAGCCCGACCGCCGAACAGGTGTTTTCAACGCGCCGCGATATCGAGGTGGCCTCGGCCGGAACCAACCACGATGCCGACACGCCGCTGACGCATGAGCTGGTCGCTTGGGCCGACATCATCTTCGTCATGGAAAAGGCGCACCGCACCAAGCTGCAGAAGAAATTCAAGGCCAGCCTGAAGAAGGTGCGTGTGATCTGCCTCGACATACCTGACAATTATGAATTCATGGATCTGGAGTTGATTGGCCTTCTGAAGGCGCGCGTTTCGCGGTATCTCGGTTGAGACGTCATCCGCGAAGGCCACCTTGATGAACCTGACCGTATCCTCCTGGCAATTCTGGGCATTGCTCTCGGCTGCATTCGCTGCCCTGACGGCGATCTTCGCCAAGGTCGGCATCGAGAACATCAATTCCGATTTCGCCACCTTCATCCGCACGATCATCATCCTGATCGTGCTCGGTGCCATCCTGCTCGCCAGCGGCCAGTTCCAGTCGCCGGCTACGATCTCGGGAAAGACCTGGGCTTTCCTCGCCCTGTCCGGTCTGGCGACCGGCGCTTCATGGCTCTGCTATTTTCGCGCCCTGAAGATCGGCAATGCGGCGCAGGTGGCGCCGATCGACAAGCTAAGCGTCGTGCTTGTGGCGGTGTTTGGCGCGGCCTTTCTCGGCGAGCGGTTGTCCGGAGCGAACTGGCTTGGCGTCGCCCTTATCGCGGCGGGTGCTGTGCTGGTCGCCTATCGAGGGTAGTTGCGCGCCATGGCGTGCGTTCTTCGTTTCAAGACGGGTGATGAAGATATCGAAGCGATTGGGCATCGTCCGGTCAGTGCTCCGTCGTGCTGTCGGGTTTGTTGTCGGAAAGGCTGACGTTCGTCGGCAAGGTGCTGGCGACGCGCTCTTCGGTCAGGCTGTGCTCGGTCTTGGCAGACGGGCGCTTGTCCCTGGGGGTGGCAACGCGGTTGCGGCCGGCATAGTAGGGTTCGAAAGCGTCTTGTATCTTGAGGCTGTCCATCCTGTCCTCCTCCGGAATCAGGGGGCTAATCTGCCAACGCCGGTTTGGTTCCCCACTGTGGCAAAGGAAAGGCGAATTCCTTACATCGGCGTCGGCTTTTGCAAGCCCGCGTCAGCCGTGCCAAACAGGGTCGAACGGAGACTTGATCAGTGACCGCAGAGACGGGTAAGCGCAGCTATGTGGTCGGGCAGACCGAGATCGCGGCCCGGCCGCTGGAACCGGCGCTCTATCTGGTGGCGACGCCGATCGGCAATCTCGCCGACATCACGCTGCGCGCGCTGGAGACGCTGGCCGCCGCCGACATCGTCGCTTGCGAAGACACACGGGTGTCGCGCGTGCTGCTCGACCGTTATGGCATCCGCCGCCGCACCACAGCCTATCATGAGCATAATGCAGGCGAGGCCGGGCCGAAGCTGATCGCGGCGCTGCAGGCTGGACAGAGCGTGGCGCTGATCTCCGATGCCGGCACGCCGCTGGTGTCCGATCCCGGCTACCGGCTGGTCGGCGAGGCGCTCGACCACGGCATTCGCGTCGTGCCTATCCCCGGCCCATCGGCGCCGCTCGCGGCGTTGACCGCATCCGGCCTGCCCTCCGATGCCTTCATGTTCGCCGGATTTTTACCGGTGAAGACCGGGCAGCGGCTGACGCGGCTGGAGGCACTGAAAGCCGTGCCGGCGACATTGATTTTCTTCGAATCGCCGCGCCGGCTGGCCGAATCCCTCGGTGCCATGGTCGAAGCGCTGGGCGGCGAGCGCAAGGCCGCGATCGGCAGGGAATTGACCAAGACCTTCGAGGAGATGCGAACCGGCACGCTGCAGGCGCTGGCCGACCACTATGCCGCGGCCGATACGCCGAAGGGCGAGATCGTCGTCTGCGTCGCTCCGGCCGAGGCCAGGGTCGACGAACCCGCCGACATCGACCGTCTGCTTCTGTCGCTTGCCGCCGAAATGCCGGCCTCCAAGGCGGCGGCGGAAGCCGCGAAGATGACCGGCGGCCAGAAACAGGCGCTGTACCGGCGATTGCTGGAGCTTAAGGAAGCTTCGGGAGAAAGCGGCGGTGGCTGAACGCCCGAGCGCCAGCCGCCAGAAAGCCTATCGGCGCGGCCATCGCGGCGAATGGCTGGCGTCGGTAGCGCTGATGCTGAAAGGCTATCGCATTCTCGCCCGCCGCCACCGCACGCGCTTCGGCGAGATCGACCTGATCGCGCGGCGCGGCGACCTGGTGCTGTTCGTCGAGGTCAAGGCGCGCCGGTCGCTGATGGAAGCCATGGAGGCGATCGGTCACGAATCGGAGCGTCGCATAGAAGGCGCGGCCGACATCTGGCTCTCGCGCCAAGCGGACTACGGCAGGCTGTCGATGCGCTTCGACATGGTCGCCGTGCTGCCCTGGCGCTGGCCGGTGCATGTCGAGAACGCGTTTTATGGGAAGAGTTAGAGGGGGCAGCCCTCCTTCATTCGTCATCCACGGGCGGAGCCCGTGGATGACGAAGCGTGAGGGCCGCTACGCGGAACACTCCTCACCCCCAGATCATCAACGCCACCAACCCGACACCGCCCACCACCAGCCGCCACCAGCCGAACAGCGAGTAACCTTTGCGCGAGACGTAATCGAGCAGGAAGCGCACGACGATGAGCGCCGTGACGAAGGCGGCGACGAAGCCGACGGCGATGATCGGCAGGTCGGCGCTGCTCAGCACGTTGCGGTTCTTGAACAGGTCGAAGGCGAAGGCGCCGACCATGGTCGGGATTGCAAGGAAGAAGGAAAATTCAGCGGCCGCGCGCTTATCGACGCCCAAAAGCAGGGCGCCGACGATGGTCGAGCCCGAACGCGATGTGCCGGGAATGAGCGACAGGCACTGGAAAAGCCCGATCTGCAGGTAAAGCCGGGTCGGGAAGCGCTCGACGTCGCGATAAACCGGCTTGAGGTTCATGCGGTCGACCACCAGCAGCACGACGCCGCCGATGATCAGCATGATGCAGATCAGCCTTGGCGATTCGAACAGCACCGTCTTGATGAAATCATGCGCCAGCGCGCCGATGAATGCCGCCGGCAGGAAGGCGATGAGGATGCCGATGACGAAATGCCTGGTCAGTCGGTCGTGCGGCAGTTCGAGCAGCATTTTCCAGAGGCGGCGGAAATAAACGCTGAGGATCGCCAGGATGGCGCCGAGCTGGATCAGGATCTCGAAGGCCTTGCCGGTCGAGTGGAAGCCGAGGAAATGGCCAGCGAGCAGGATATGGCCGGTCGAGGACACCGGTATGAACTCGGTCAGCCCCTCCAGCAGGCCGAGCAGCAGGGCTTCGACGATGGTCTGGCTTTCCATGGCTACCTCGGCATTGGCGTGACGGCTGACAGAAGGGCTTGCTTGTCATGGCGTTGAAGTCCCCCTATAGGTCGCAACACCCTGACGGCCCGCTAACCGGGCGGCCAAGACTTACCGGTGCGCCCTGCGATTCGCCAGTGCGCTTTATCATCGCGGAACCATGCTGACGCTTTTCCACCATCCCATGTTCGCCACCTGTCGCTTCGTCCGCCTCGCTTTCGGCGAGTATGGCGAGGAGCTGGCCCTGATCGAGGAAAAGCCGTGGACCCGGCGCAAGGAGTTCCTGGCGCTGAACCCGGCCGGCACGCTGCCGATCCTGCTGGCCGAAGGCGACGTGCCGATCGTCGGCGCGACGGTCATATCGGAATATCTCGATGAAACGCGCGGCGTGCTGAAGCGCGACAAGCGGCTGTTCGCCGAGGACCCGATGCAGCGCGCCGAAATCCGCCGGCTCATCGACTGGTATCTCAACAAGGCTGAAAGCGAAGTCACCCGCCATCTGGTGCGTGAGCGCGTGCTGAAGCCGGTCATGCCGGAAATGGCGGGCGGCGGCTCGCCCGACTCGGGCGCGATCCGTGCGGCGCGCGCCAACATCCGCCAGCACATGAAATACACCAACTGGCTGGCCGGCACCCGCCATTGGCTGGCCGGCTCGAGGGTCACCTATGCCGATCTCGCGGCCGCGGCGACGCTGTCGGTGCTCGATTATCTCGGCGAGATCGACTGGCGCGAGCACAGCGCTGCACGCGAATGGTACACGCGGGTCAAGTCGCGGCCTTCCTTCCGGCCGCTTTTGACCGACCGGGTGCGCGGCCTGTCACCGGTGTCGCATTATGCGGACCTCGACTTCTGACGCCGCAAAACTGCGCGCGCTGATCGACGCGGAGGCGCAGCGCGCCGGCTTCGATGCCGTCGCCGTCACCTCCCCCGATGCGATCCCGCTGGCGCCGGCGCGCCTGGCCGAATTCGTCGCCGACGGCTTTCACGGCTCGATGGACTGGATCGCCGAGACGCTGCAACGCCGCAGTGAACCAACGGCCCTCTGGCCGCAGGTACGCTCGATCGTCGTGCTGGCGATGAACTACGGCCCCGACCATGATCTTCGCGAAGTGCTGGCCAAGCGCGACCGCGGCGCGATCTCGGTCTATGCGCAAAACCGCGACTATCACGATGTGATGAAAGGCCGGCTGAAGGAGATCGCCGGCAAGCTCGTTGCCCGCGCCGGCGGTGACGTGAAGGTGTTCGTCGACACCGCACCTGTCATGGAAAAGCCGCTGGCCGAAGCCGCCGGGCTTGGCTGGCAAGGCAAACACACCAATCTGGTCAGCCGCGAGCACGGCTCCTGGCTGTTCCTCGGCACCATCTTCACCACCGCCGAACTCGTGCCCGACCGCGCCGAAATCGACCATTGCGGCTCCTGCCGCGCCTGCCTCGACGCGTGCCCGACCGATGCTTTTCCGGCGCCCTACCGGCTCGATGCGCGGCGCTGCATTTCCTATCTCACCATCGAGAACAAGGGGCCGATCCCGCACGAATTCCGCGAAAAGATCGGCAACCGCATCTATGGCTGCGATGACTGTTTAGCCGCCTGCCCGTGGAACAAATTCGCCCGGGCGGCTTCGGAAGCAAAACTCGCCGCGCGCGATGATCTGCGCGAACCACCGCTCGCCGACCTTTTGGGTCTCGATGACGCGGCCTTCCGCGCTCTCTTCTCCGGTTCGCCGATAAAACGCATCGGCCGCGATCGGTTCATCCGCAACGTGCTGATCGCCGCCGGCAATTCCGGCGAAGCGTCGCTGTCCGGCGCGGTGCTTGCGCTGCTCGGCGATCCGTCCCCGCTGGTGCGGGGCGCGGCAATTTGGGCGCTGGCGCGGCTGGTGCCCAACGCCGAATATTCAGAAAGGGCAGCCATCGGCCTGAAAACCGAGAGCGACGAAGCCGTGCGCGACGAATGGCGTCTGGCGCGGCCAACCAGGGCGAATGCATGAGCGAAAAGCAGATATTCATCTTCGGCGCCGGCTATTCGGGCAGGGCTTTTGCTCGGGCCAACAAAGGCGCCGCGACGATCTTCGGCACGACACGCTCGCCGGAAAAATTCGAGACGCTACGGCAGGCCGGCATCGCCCCGCTGTTGTTCGACGGTGCGCTGACGGATGAGATTGGCGATGCATTGCGGAAAACAACGCATCTGCTGATTTCGGTCGCCCCGGAGGAGGCCGGCGATCCCGTGCTGGGTGCCGCCCGAGAGGCAATCGCTCAAATGCCTTTGCTGGAATGGATCGGCTATCTCTCTACGGTCGGGGTTTACGGCAATTATGACGGCGCATGGGTCGATGAAACGGCTGAATGCCGGCCGGTGTCGAAGCGTTCGATGATGCGGGTGGCGGCAGAGCAGGACTGGCTGGAGCTGGGCCGCGAGATTCGCCGGCCGGTGGCGATCCTGCGACTCTCCGGCATTTACGGGCCGGGCCGCAATGCCCTGGTCAATCTGGAAAACGGCAGCGCAAGGCGGCTGGTCAAGCCCGACCAAGTGTTCAACCGCATTCATTGCGACGACATTGCAGGCTCCCTGTGGCAGCTCATCCAAGGCAATAAAGGCGGCATCTTCAACGTCACCGACGATCTGCCGGCGGCGCCGCAGGACGTCGTCGCCTATGCCGCATCATTGATGGGCATCGAACCGCCGCCCGAGATTCCTTTCGACGCCGCCCAACTTTCGCCCATGGCGCGGTCCTTCTATGGCGAGAACAAGCGCGTCGGCAACGCGGCGATCAAGGCGGCGGGCTATTCCCTGCGCTTTCCGGACTACCGCGCCGCCTTCGACCATATGTGGGCGAGCGACGACTGGCGCGACGGCGAGGCGCGCAGCCCGATGAAGCGCTAAAAGCAATTCCAGGAAAAGTGTGACACGGTTCTCCGTCCGGGATTGCGTCAAAACAGAGATAGAGCGGTTCACCGTTTCGGTGAACCGCTCTGTCGATCGAAGCGTTCCGCGTTGCATGCTATGATTCGGCCTGGTGGGGATCCGGTTTCATGAAAACACCGATACAGCCATCTCTCGGCAAAAAATTCAGGCTGGCGGCCGCTCTCGGCCTGTTCGTCCTTACCGGTCTAGCCGTACGGCCGGCCGCGGCCGAGGAACGGGCAAAAGACCTGTTCGGCGCCAAGAAACTGCCAGCCGCGAGCGCGGCGCAATCGATCGGCTTCTATTCCAAGGGCTGTTTTGCCGGCGGCGTCGCCATTCCCATGGACGGTCCGACCTGGGAGGTGATGCGGCCGTCCCGCAACCGTCGCTGGGGCCATCCGGCTATGATCGCGGTGATCGAGAAATTGTCGCGCGATGCGGCAGCCGACGGTTGGCCGGGCCTGCTGATCGGCGACATTTCGCAGCCGCGCGGCGGCCCGATGCTGACCGGGCATGCCTCGCACCAGATCGGGCTCGACGCCGACATCTGGCTGACGCCGATGCCCAGCCGCCCGCTGTCGATGGCGCAGCGCGAATCGATGAGCGCCACCTTGATGGTCGATGAGAAGACCCATCTGGTGAAGGACGCGCTGTGGACGCCGGCGCACACAAGGCTTCTGAAGCGGGCGGCGAGCTACAGCCAGGTCGAGCGCATCCTGGTCAATCCGGGCATCAAGAAGAAACTCTGCGACACCGTCAGGGGCGACCGCGGCTGGCTGCGCAAGATCCGGCCGTTTTGGGGCCACGACTATCATTTTCACATGCGCATCGGCTGTCAGCCGGGATCCCCCGGCTGCAAGGCGCAGGAAGCGACGCCGGACGATGACGGTTGCGGCAAGCCATTGGCCTGGTGGTTCACGCAGGAGCCGTGGCGGCCCAACAAGAACCCGGATGCCCCCAAGGCACGCGACCTGATGACGATGGCGAACCTGCCGAGCGAATGCCGCGCCGTGCTCGACGCGCCGGGGCCGGCCTCGGCCGAGGCGGCGACCTATCATGGCGGCGGCGTGCCGGTCGCGGCTGCCGCACCCGAACCCGAAGCGCCGTCATTGTCCGCCACGCCGGCCGCCGCCGGCTTGCCAAGTACGGTGAACGCCTTCACGGCGACCCCCGAGACCGGCGTGCCGCTGCCGCGACCGCGGCCGCCAGGAAACTGACGGTCACGGCCCAATCGGTTCGGGGCCTTATTTTTGCGAAACCGTGTCGGTTTGGCCGCACAGCCGGCCTCAGCGCGCCGCCGGGGTCGAAAACCGTTTCCCTTTTCAAACCCATGCGCTAGTCAACGGAAGAACGGCTAGATGCCGTCGGTGGCGCCGGAGACGGACGAGAGCATGCCAGGCACAGGCGACGACGATACTTTGTTGCGGTTTCCGATCCTTATCGGCGACATCGGCGGCACCAATGCGCGCTTTTCGATCGTGCTCGACGCCAATTCCGAGGCAGGCGAGCCGACCATCGTCCAGACGGCGAACTACAACACCATCGACGAGGCGATCCAGGCGGCCGTGCTCGATCGCTCGTCGGTGCGTCCCAATTCGGCGGTGCTGGCGGTGGCCGGTCCGGTCGACGGCGACGAGATCGAACTGACCAACTGCCCCTGGATCGTCAAGCCGAGAAAAATGTTCGCCAGCCTCGGCCTGAGCGACATCGTCGTGCTCAACGATTTCGAGGCGCAGGCGCTGGCCGTCGTCGCGCTCGGCGAGGAGCACATGGAAAAGATCGGCGGCGGCACGCCGGAGCCCAATGCCGGCCGCGTCGTGCTCGGCCCCGGAACCGGGCTCGGCGTCGCCGGGCTGGTCCATGCGCTGCACCACTGGATACCGGTGCCCGGCGAGGGCGGCCATATGGACATCGGTCCGCGCTCGGCCCGCGATTTCGAGGTTTTTCCGCATATCGAGAAGCTGGAGGGCCGCATTTCGGGCGAGCAGATCCTGTGCGGACGCGGTCTGGTCAATGTCTATCGGGCGGTTGCCAAGGCGGACGGCAAGCCGTCGCCCTTCACCACGCCGGCCGAGATCACTGCCGCGGCACTTGCGAAAACCGATCCGGTTGCCGAGGAAGCGCTGGAGACCTTCGTCACCTGCCTTGGGCGCACGGCAGGCGACCTTGCTCTGGTGTTCATGAGCCGCGGCGGCGTGTTTCTCACCGGTGGCATCGCGCAGAAGATCGTGCCGGCGCTGAAAGCCGGCAATTTCCGTGCCGCTTTCGAGGACAAGGCGCCGCACAGCGCGATGATGCGCACCATGCCGGTGTATGTCATTACCCATCCGCTGGCCGCACTTCTGGGCCTTGCCGCCTATGCCAGGAACCCCTCGCTGTTCGGTGTCCAGACTTCGGGCCGGCGCTGGCGCGACGAAGTTAGTCACCCCGAGGCATAGGCAAGCTGGCTGCTTGGCGTTAAGAGGGGTGCCAAATTGCCCGGCCGCGGGAAGCGGAAATCTACGAAGCGCTCCAATTTGACATTTCAGCCCCCCAATTTGTCGAAACCCCGTGCGGGAGAGATCGTGGCGGTCATCCGCCGTATCCTCCAGGAAAATGGCCGCGACTATCGGGGCGCGTATGTTTTCACCATCCTCTGCCTGCTGACCGTGTCGGCGACGACGGCGCTTGCCGCCTGGATCATGAGCCCGGTCGTCAACCAGATCTTCTACGAACGACGCGGCGACCTGATCCCATGGATCTGCGCCGCACTGCTCGGTGCCTTCATCCTGCGCGGCCTTGCCGGCTACGGCCAGGCGGTGACGATGGCCAGGATCGGCAACAATCTGGTGGCGCGCTATCAGCAGCGCATCTTCAACCATCTGATGAAGCTTGGCGTCTCCTTCTTCAACGACACAAGGTCCGGGCGGCTGGCCGCGCAGGTCAACGAGAACGTCAACGGCATTCGCGACCTGTTGTCGATGACGGTGACCTCGACCGCGCGTGATGCCGTCTCGCTGGTCGGCCTGGTCGGCGTGATGATCTATCAGGATCCGATACTCTCCTTGAGTTCGCTGCTGATCGGGCCGCCGCTGATCTGGACCGTCACCTATCTAATGCGCCGGGTGCGCCGCATCACGCGCGAATCGGTGCAGATCAACTCTCGGCTGATCGGCGCCATGCAGGAAGCCACGCAAGGCATCGCCATCGTCAAGGCCTTCACCATGGAGGACGAGCTGTCGCGCCGGATCAGCCAGCTCGCCGAGGATGCCGAGCAGCGGTCGAACAAGATCGCTCGCGTCTCCGAGCGGCTGACGCCGGTTTCCGAACTGCTGGCCGGCATCGCCTTCGCCAGCGTCATCGCCTATTCCGGCTACCGGGCCACCGTTCTCGGCCAGCCGCCGGGCGCGGTGTTTTCCTTCATCACCGCGCTGACGCTCGCCTATGATCCGGCCCGCCGTCTGGCGCGCATGCAGGTCGGCATGGAACGCGCGCTGGTCAATGCGCGCATGATCTACGAGCTTCTCGACATCGAGCCGCAGCAGAGCGACGCCCAAGGCGCCGCCGAGGCGAAATTCACCTCCGGCGAAGTGCGTTTCAACAACGTCTCCTTCCGCTATGTCGAGGAGGCTCCGGTGCTGCAGGATCTGAGTTTCGTCGCCGCGGCCGGCAAGGTGACGGCAATCGTCGGCGCTTCGGGCGCCGGCAAGACGACATTGGTGGCGCTGCTGCAGCGCTTCTACGATGTCGAGGCGGGGTCGATCGAGATCGACGGCCAGGACATCTCGAAGGTCACCAAACAGTCGCTGCGCGGTTCCATCGCCTATGTCTCGCAGCAGCCCTATCTGTTCGAAGGCACCATCCGCGACAACATCCGCTACGGCCGGCTGAGCGCCACCGATGCCGAGATCGAACAGGCCGCGGGCCAAGCCGCGGCCGACGACTTCATCCGCCAGCAGCCGCAGGGCTACGACACGCCAGTCGGCGAGAACGGCGTGACGCTGTCCGGCGGCCAGCGCCAGCGCGTCTCGATCGCGCGGGCCATCGTGCGGCAGGCACCGATCCTTTTGCTCGACGAAGCGACATCGGCGCTCGACAACGAGGCCGAGGCTCGCGTCCAGCAGGCGCTGACAAAGGTCATGGAAGGCCGCACCACCATCGTCATCGCGCACCGGCTGTCGACGGTGGTCAATGCCGACCACATCATCGTCATGGAACAGGGACGGCTGGTCGAGGAAGGCACGCACGCCTCGCTGATGGCCGATCCGCACAGCGTCTATGCCCGCTTCCACCGCATCCAGGGCGTCAAGGGTCTGGGGCTTGTCGACGACAGCGCGCCGATCCGGACTTCGGCGCAACGCCTGTCACAAGGCATCGACACGCAGAGCATCGCCGGGAGCACGACATGAGCGCCACGCCCGCAACCGACGGACCGGCAAATGATATGGGCCTGGTGGTGGTGGGCGCCGCCGGCCGCATGGGCCAGACGCTGATCCGCGCCATTCACTCTATATCAGGCGCGCGGGTCATCGGCGCGGTCGAGCGGGCGGATTCGCCGCATCTGGGCAAGGATGCCGGCGAGCTGGCCGGCATCGGCATCATCAACGTGCCGATCAGCGACGATCCGCTGCCGGTGTTCGCCAAGGCCGACGGTGTGCTCGATTTCACCACGCCTGCTTCGACGGTCGAATTCGCCGGCTACGCGGCGCAGGCGCGCATCGTCCATGTCATCGGCACGACCGGCTGTTCGGCCGATGACAATGCCAGGATCGCTGCGGCGGCGCGCCATGCGACGATCGTCAAGTCGGGCAATATGAGCCTCGGCGTCAATCTGCTGGCGGTGCTGGTCGAGCAGGCGGCGCGCGCGCTCGATGCCGACGATTTCGACATCGAGATCCTCGAAATGCACCACAAGCACAAGGTCGACGCGCCTTCGGGCACGGCGCTGCTGCTGGGTGAAGCCGCCGCCGGCGGGCGTGGTATCGAGCTCTCAGGCAACGACGTGCGCGTCCGCGACGGCCACACCGGGGTGCGCAAGACGGGCTCGATCGGCTTTGCCACGTTGCGCGGCGGCTCTGTCGTCGGCGACCACAGCGTGATGCTGGCCGGCACCGGCGAGCGCATCACCCTGTCGCACCACGCCGAGGACCGCGCCATCTTCGCTCGGGGCGCCGTCAAGGCGGCGCTTTGGGCGCGCGGCAAGAAGCCGGGACTGTATTCGATGCGGGACGTGCTCGGCCTCAGCTGAGCCGGCCTGATCCATAAACCTGAAGGAGCAAACATGTCGCGAACCCTCGTGCTCGTGCGCCACGGCCAGAGCGAATGGAATTTGAAGAACCTGTTCACCGGCTGGCGCGACGTCGACCTGACCGAACAGGGCCACGCCGAGGCCAAGGCCGCCGGGCAAAAGCTCAAGGCGCGCGGCCTGAAATTCGACATCGCCTTCACCTCGGCGCTGATCCGGGCGCAAAAGACATGCCAGCACATCCTCGACGCGGTTGGCCAGGGCGACCTGAAGACCATCCGCGACCAGGCGCTCAATGAGCGCGACTATGGCGACCTCTCCGGCCTCAACAAGGACGACGCCCGCAAGAAATGGGGCGAGGAGCAGGTGCATGTCTGGCGCCGCTCCTACGACGTGCCGCCGCCTGCCGGCGAAAGCCTGAAGGAGACCGGCGCCCGCGTCTGGCCCTATTACCTGCACGATTTGCAGCCGCACGTGCTTCGCGGCGGCACCGTGCTGGTCGCCGCGCATGGCAACTCCCTGCGCGCGCTGATCATGGCGCTCGACGGCAAGTCGGGTGAGGAGATCGTCAAGCTGGAACTCGGCACCGGCGTGCCGGTCATCTACCAGCTCAACGCCGATTCCACCGTCGCTTCCAAGGAAGTGCTGGACGACTGAACCGGCGAACGGAGTACCTGCGAAAAAAGCGCGTTGACACACATCGCTTGCCCGCTTACATGAGCCCGCACCAGCCCAGATGGCGGAATTGGTAGACGCGCACGGTTCAGGTCCGTGTTCCGCAAGGAGTGGAGGTTCGAGTCCTCTTCTGGGCACCAAATTCCCGTTTCGAGCCACTCGACGGTTCAGAAACTTAGAGAAAAAGCCCGGTTCGTCCGGGCTTTTTCTTTTCAGCCAACCTCCCCTTCCGGCCAGTCCCCTCACAAACCGCTTCAAACTCCGCGGCCGCTTCGCTACGCTCAAAACCATGGCTCAATCCACCAACCCGATCTTCGGTGCCCGCCGCGACCAGGCGTTCCCCACGCTGGCCGAGGTGGACATCGACCGCATGCGCCGGTTCGGCGAGGCCAGCGCCTATGCAGCCGGCGAGCACATCATCGAAGCCGGCGATGTGGCGCCCGGCCTGATCGTCGTGCTGTCGGGTAGCGTGGACATCACCCAGGACGGCGGGCTCGGCCGGCGCGAGACGATCGTCACGCACGGCCCGGGCAGCTTTGTCGGTGAGCTGGCGCAGCTTTCGGCCAGTCCCTCGCTGGTGAATGCGCAGGCCGCCGAGCCGGTGGAGGCGTTCGTCATCGCCTCGCAGCGGCTGCGCGACCTGATGGTGCAGGAGGCCAATCTCGGCGAGCGCATCATGCGGGCGCTGATCCTGCGCCGCGTCGGGCTTTTGGAGAGCGCCACCAGCGGGCCGATCATCATCGGACCCCAGGACAATGCCGACGTGTTGCGGCTGCAGGGTTTTCTGGCGCGCAGCGGCCAGCCGCACCGCGTGCTCGATTCCGACAGCGATCCCTGCGCCAAAACCCTGGTCGAACGCTTCGAGGTCGATCCGCACCACCTGCCGATCGTGCTCTGTCCAAACGGCAGGCTGCTGATGAACCCCGGCGAAAAGGACCTCGCCCGCTGCGTCGGCCTGTTGCGCCCGATCGATGCCGATACGGTGTATGACGTGGCCATCGTCGGCGCCGGCCCGGCAGGGCTGGCGGCGGCGGTCTATGCGGCATCCGAAGGGCTGTCGACGATCGTGCTCGATTGCCGTGCCTTCGGCGGACAGGCCGGCGCCTCCTCGCGCATCGAGAACTATCTCGGTTTCCCGACCGGCATCACCGGCATGGCGCTGATGGCGCGCGCCTACAACCAGGCGCAGAAGTTCGGCGTTGAAATGGTCATCCCGGACGAGGCGAAACTTTTGAGCGCGGCCACCGACACATCAGGCGCCCGCTATCTGCTCGATGTCGGTGACGGCGAGACCGTGCGCACGCGCAGCGTGGTGATCGCCAGCGGCGCGCGCTATCGCCGCCTCGACATCGCCAATCTTGCGCGGTTCGAGGGGACGTCCGTGCACTATTGGGCGTCGCCCATAGAAGGGCGGCTTTGCGCCGGCCAGGAAGTGGCGCTGGTCGGCGCCGGCAATTCGGCGGGCCAAGCGGCGGTTTACCTCGCCAGCCATGCGCGGAAAGTGGCGCTGCTGGCGCGTGGTGGCAGCCTCGAAGCCTCGATGTCGCGCTATCTGGTCGAGCGCATCAGGGCGCAGCCGAATATCGAAGTGCTGACCGGGACCGAAATCGAGGCGCTGGAGGGCGAAGAGGGCAATCTTGCCATGGTGCGCTGGCGCAACCGCGCCAGCGGCGCGGAAACGACGCGCCCGATCCGCCATCTCTTTCTCTTCATCGGCGCCGATCCGAACACCGATTGGCTGGCCAACTGCGATGTCGCGCTGGACGCCAGGGGTTTCGTGCGCACCGGATCGGACATAGGATCGGCGCAGATGGAGACGAGCCGCAGCGGCGTGTTCGCCATAGGCGATGTCCGCGCCGGTTCGGTCAAACGGGTCGCGGCGGCTGTCGGCGAAGGCGCCCAGGTGGTCGCGGCTCTGCATGCCTACCTCGCGCGCGGCAACGCCGACACATTTCAAATGGCCGGGAGACCATGATGGATGAATGCAGACATACGCGCGACATCAGGAAGGTCACGCCGAGCGCGCTCGGCTGCGAGGAATGCCTGAAGAGCGGGTCGCAATGGGTGCATCTGCGGCTGTGCCGTACCTGCGGCCATGTCGGCTGCTGCGACGACTCGCCCAACCGCCACGCCACCAAGCATTTCCACGCCACCAAGCATCCGATCATCGAGGGCTACGATCCACCCGAAGGCTGGGCATGGTGCTATGTCGACGAGGTGTTTGTCGACCTCGGCGACGATGTGACCCCGCAGAACGGTCCGATCCCGCGCTTTGTTTGAGCGCCCTGGAGACGCCGAAGAAGAGCCCGGTTCGCCCGGGCTTTTCTTTGTCCAGCATTACGCGCTCGATGCCCGACTGTCCGCAAACTGACAGCTTACCCGTTCCAGTGTCCTGCCAGCTCACGATCATCCGAGCCCGACAAAGCTTTGACATGATCGCGGCTAGTTTAGAAATATTCAAAACTGGAAGGCTCGCATGCACCCCACCTATACAAGCGCACAAAAAGCCATTCACTGGGCGGTGTTTCTGCTGGTCATCGGCCTTTATGGCTTGACCTATGTGGAAGAACTTTTTCCGCGCGGCGATCCCGGCCGCGCGCTCGTCTGGTGGTTCCATATTTCGTTCGGGCTGCTGTTGTTTGCGCTGGTCGTCATCCGCGTCGGCCTGCGCCTGATACTGGGAACGCCAGGGCTGCCGACGGAAATGTCGGAGCTTGAACGATGGGCGGCCAAGATCGCGCATCTGCTGCTCTATGCGCTGCTGGTGACCATTCCGGCTCTCGGCATCCTGCTGACTTGGTACAGGGGCGACGCCTTGAGCTTCTTCGGCCTCTTCACCATCCCGGCCCCGGTATCGCCCGACCGCGACACGGCCCGGTTCATCAGGGAACTGCACAGCCTGTGCGCCAATTTGATCCTCATCCTCGCCGGAGTGCACGCGGCCGCGGCGCTATGGCATCATTTCATCCGCAAGGACGACGTGCTCAAGCGAATGCTGCCGGAAAGCACGCTCTCCTGGAGCAAGTCCGGGAAAGTGTGAAGTGGTTTCCCAGGAAAAGCGCATAGCGCCTTCCCTCGTTGATCGGGAGGGCCTTTCCCTCGACCTTCTTTTTCTTCAGAAGGCGCTCTCCCCGAGAGGGCTAACGCCGACCGATAGCGCCTACCGCACGGAGCCGGTGACGGTCGGGTCGATCATGCTGGGAACCGACTTGCGTTCGTTTCCGGCAAGCGCCGCTATGATCAGCAGGCTGGCAACCACCGGGACAAACAGGATGGCAACGCGAGCCTGCACGTAAAATATGGCGCGCCATTCATTGCGCTTGTCGGGGCTGTTGCTCATCATACTCACTTTGTCGGCCCCCCGGGCCGTGACATAGAAGCTAACGGTTAAACAACTCCTTCCGACTTCGTTAACCCGGCGGATTTGAGGCGAAATTCCCACGCGATCCCCAAGATGGCGATCCAGGCTTCAGTTGAGCCCGATGCGGCTGGCGCCCTGCCGGAACAGCGCTACGGCATCCGGTTCGAAGCGGAAGGTGCCGATGAAATCGTCGGCGCAATAGTCCGGCCTTGTCTTGCGGATGGCGGCGGCGAAGCCGCGCGCCTCGTCGAGCCGTCCGGCCAGCGCCAGGCAGTGCGCGGCGATCGCCAGTATGATGGCGTGGGCGTTGGGCCGCGCCGCCGCCTTCAGCGCCCATTCGGCCGCCTCCTCGAACTGGCCGAGCCGGACATGCGCCATGGCGCGTGCGCCCAGCATGCCGAACAGCAGCGGGTCGAACGGGCTGAGATGGCGCGAATGATCGGAAGAGCCTATCGCCGCTCGCGGGTCGCCCGACTGCGAATGCACGAAGGACAAAGCGTAGTGGCCGAGCGCGAAGTTGGGGCTGAGATCGACCGCCCGCTCGAGTTCGAGCAGCGAGCCGTCCTGCTCGCCGCGCAGCCACAGCGCCCGGCCCATCGCCCAATGCGCGGCCGGATTGTGGTCGTCGACCAGCAGGCTGTGGCCGGCGCTCTCGAACGCCAGCGCGCTTTCGCGGTCGCGGTCGCCCCAGCGCTGGAAGGCGTTCTGCCAGTGGGTGAAGGACAGGCCGGCATAGGCACGGGCGAAGGTCGGGTCGAGCTGCAAGGCCTGCGCAAAAAAATGCCGCGCCTGCTCGTTTTCGGCCTGGGTGAAGCGGTACATGTGCCAGAGGCCGCGATGGTAGGCCTCCCAGGCGTTGAGCGAGCTGGGCGCCTTCAGCATGGCGCGGTTGCGCTCGACCGTTTCGATCTCGGCCGAGATCGAGGAGACGATGCTGTTGCCGATGTCGTCGAGCACGGAAAAGATGTCATCGGGCCTGCGCTCGAAGGTCTCGGCCCAGACGATCCTGGCGCTGCGCACCTCGATCAGCTCGACGCTGACGATGAGGCGGCCGGACGGGCTGCGCACCGTGCCGGTGGCGACATAGTCGACATTCAGCCGGCGGCCGGCATCCTCGGGCGCGATGTTCTGTTCTGCCAGCGCAAACACCGATCCGCGCGCGATGACGAAGAAATCCCTGAGCTTGGCCAGGCGGGTGATGATGTCGTGGGTGAAACCGTCGGCCAGTCCGCCGCGCGTGCCGCCGCTCTCCTCGACAAACGGCATCACCGCCAGCGAAGCGTGGCTGGGCTCGACCGGGCCGGGTGCGGTGGGCATGGTGGCCACCAGTGGCGATAGCGTGGACAGGCAGGCCGTTCGAAGCGAGGTGCCCGACTGTCGGTCACGGATCGCCCGCCAGGCCGCGCGAAGCGGTGCGAAATCGAGCTCCTCCGACCGAAACAATCGTTCCGCCGCGGCCAGATGCTCTTCGGCCGCGCCGACCTCGCCGCGCCCGGCCAGATTGGACAGCAACGCCAGATGTCCGCACGTGTCGAACGGCGCCAGTTCCACCCATGTGTCGAGATGGGCGATCGCCTCGTCACTATAAGCCGGCAGGCTCGCGACAAGGCGTTCCAGCACGGCGGCATGGCAAGCGCTGAAGCGGCGGCGCTGCGCGATCAGCCAACTGTTGAAATGCGGGCTGCGCTCGAGCTCCAGCCCGTCGAGGAAATCGCCGGCAAACAGTCCGGCCAGCACGCGCAAGCGCTCGACGTCAAGCGTGCCGATCCCTTGCGCGGCGGCGCGGCTGACCTCCAGCACATCGACCAGGCAATCGTCGAGATCGAGTGCGACCGTATCGCCTTGGGTGGAGACCCGGCGCCGGGCCGGCATGTCAAGCGCGCCGCGCAGCTTGCTCAGGCACCAGCGCAGTTCGCCCCTTGGGTCGTTCGGCACATCCCACAACAACTCGCACAGGCGACTGCGGCTGACCGGATGCGGCGCCAGCGCCAGATAGGCGAGCAGCGCGCGCAGCTTGCGTGACGCGGGCAGGGCAACCGGAGCGCCGTCGCGGGAGATCATCAGCGGTCCGAGCAGGCGCACGGAAAGGACCGGCATGTCGCCGTCCGGCCTCGATCGAGTGGATTCCACGTGCGTTTCCACGCCTGCTCCCACGCTGGCCTGTCGGCCTCTCCTGTATCACCAAACACGACACGGCGCATCCGGCAGCGGATATCAGCGCCGGATACGGGCATTGCCGCTGTGCGGCATGTCAGTCCTAGCGCGGCAAGGTCACCAAACCTCGCCGCCCAACCCGCCGGTTTGTAACCGGCCCGTGAAGACAAAACGCGATGACAATCAAGGAGACCAAGATGTTGCAGCAACAGAAGATCAGAACCACGGCCGGGCGCGGCCGCCTGTTCGACAGCATTCTCGACACCGTCGGCGACACGCCGGTGGTTCGCATCAACAATCTCGGACCGTCCCACGCGACGATCTACGTCAAGGCCGAGTATTTCAATCCCGGCGCCTCGGTGAAGGACCGGCTGGCGCTCAACATCATCGAGGAGGGCGAGCGCAGCGGGGCGCTGAAGCCGGGCCAGACGGTGGTCGAGGCGACCAGCGGCAACACCGGCATTGGCCTCGCCATGGTCTGCGCGCAAAAGGGCTATCCGCTGGTCGTCACGATGGCCGACAGTTTTTCGGTCGAGCGCCGCAAACTGATGCGCATGCTGGGCGCCAAGGTGGTGCTGACGCCGCGCGCCGAAAAAGGTTTCGGCATGTACAAGAAGGCGGTGGAACTGGCCGAGGCCAATGGCTGGTTCCTTGCCCGCCAATTCGAGACGGCCGCCAACGCCGCCATCCACGAGGCAACGACGGCGCGCGAGATCGTCAATGATTTCGCCGGCTCGCGGCTCGATTGCTTCGTCACCGGCTATGGCACCGGTGGCACGGTGGTGGGCGTGGCGCGCGTGCTGCGCCGCGAGCGGCCGGAAACCCGCATCGTGCTCTCCGAGCCGGCCAACGCGCAGCTCATCGGCAGCGGCAAGGTCCAGCAGCGCGGCGTCGATGGTGCTCCCGCCGCCAGCCATCCAGCCTTCGAGCCGCACCCGATCCAGGGCTGGACGCCGGATTTCATCCCCAACGTGCTGCAGGAGGCGATCGACACCAGCCTCTATGACGAGGTGATGCCGATCGCCGGGCCCGAGGGCATCAAATGGGCGAGGGAATTGGCGCGCAAAGAGGGCATCTTCACCGGCATTTCCGGCGGCGCGACCTTCGCCGTGGCGCGGCAGGTCGCTGAGAAGGCGCCGGCTGGCGCGGTGATCCTGTGCATGCTGCCCGACACCGGCGAACGCTACATGTCGACGCCGCTGTTCGACGGCATCGAGGCCGAGATGGATGCCGACGAGACCGCCCTGTCGCGCTCGACGCCCGGCTGCCAGTTCCCGGCGGCTTGACGGGAGATCTGGTATGGACGCCGTGCAAGATAACCTAGGCCTGTTGGCCGAGGAAACGCTCGACCCCCTGGATTGGGCCGATGTGCAGGCCCTGTCGCACCGGGTCATCGACGATGCGGTCGATTACCTCCGCGATGTGCGCGACCGCCCGGTCTGGCGGGAGATGCCGGCCGATGTGAGAGGGGCCTTCTCGGCGCCGCTGCCGCGCTCACCGGCGCCGCTGGATGCGGTCTATTCTGAGGTGTCCCGCACGGTGATGTCCTATCCAATGGGCAACATTCATCCGCGCTTCTGGTCCTGGTATATGGGGTCGAGCAATTTCACCGGTGCGCTCGGCGATTTCCTGGCGGCAATCCAGGGCTCGAACCTCGGCGGCGGCAACCACGCCGCCGGGCTGATGGACAGCCAGGTGGTGAACTGGTGCAAGGAGATGCTGGGCTTTCCCGCTTCTGCCGGCGGCACGCTGGTCAGCGGCGGCTCGATGGCCAACATCATCGGGCTGACCGTGGCGCGCAACGTCAAGGCCGGCATCGACGTGCGCGAGCATGGTGTCGCCGCCATCGAAAAGCCGCTGCGCTTCTACGGCTCGGAGCAGATCCACTCGTGCCACCGCAAGGCGATGGAGGCACTTGGCCTCGGCAACCGGGCACTGCGCCGCATCCCGACCGATGCCGGGCTGCGCATCGATATCGCCGCCTTGCGGGCAGCGATCACAGAGGACCGCGCGGCAGGGTTCAAGCCGGCCTGCGTCATCGGTACGGCGGGCACCGTCAACACCGGGGCGATCGACGATCTGCAGGCGCTTGCGAAGCTGTCACATGAGGAAGGCCTCTGGTTCCATCTCGACGGCTGCATCGGCGCGCTGATCGCCATTGCGCCTGAGAATGCCCATCGCGTCGCCGGCATCGAACGGGCGGATTCGGTCGCGCTCGATCCCCACAAATGGCTGCACGCGCCGTTCGAAGTCGGCTGCGCCCTGGTCAGGGATGCCGCCGCGCATCGCGGGACCTTCGCGGTGACGCCGGAATATCTGGAATCGACGCCGCGCGGCCTCGCTTCCGGCGAATGGCTGCACGACTACGGCCTGCAGACGTCGCGCGGTTTTCGCGCGCTGAAGGTGTGGATGGCGCTGAAGGAGCACGGTGTCGAGAAATTCGGCCGCCTGATCGACCAGAACATTGCCCAGGCCGTCTATCTTGCCGGCTTGATCGAGGCCGCGCCGCGGCTGCAGCTGGCGGCATCGCCGACCGTCAACATCGTCTGCTTCCGCTATCAGCCCGGTCTGACAGGCGAGGCTCTGAAGGCGCTCAACACGGAGATCATGCTGCGGCTGCAGGAACAGGGCATTGCGGCCCTTTCGGACACCACGGTGCATGGCGAGCACTGGTTGCGCGTGGCGATCACCAATCATCGCACACGGCGCGAGGATCTCGACCTGCTGGTGCGTGAAACGGTGCGGCTGGGGCATGAGATCGCGACGCAGGGTTCCGCACCCTTCCTAGTAGCGGGCAGGCATGCGATTCTGCCGCGGTGATTCGGGAGATCCAGGCCGTGACGCTGTTTCGTATGGTTGCACTGGCGGCGCTGGTCTTCACCGCCTCGGCGCAGGCCGCCGACATGGCCTTCTTCGTCAAGAACCTGCGCAAGGAAGCAGTCGCGGTCGAGCTGTTCAGCCGCGACCGCGAGACGGTCTGGCCGGGCAACGACAAGGTGTTCCTGATCGCCCCAGGGTCGCAGAAATCCGTGCCGTTCTCCTGCAATCAGGGCGAACATATCTGCTATGGCGCCTGGGCCGACGGCAATGACAGCCTCTCGGCCGGCGTCGGGCCGGACAATGACCAGCCTTGCGACACCTGCTGCTTCATCTGCGTCGAACACTCGACAGAGACGATCGATCTGGTGCCGTAGAGCGCGGAAGTTTTCGTTGGACCCAAATTAAGTCAGGGATCGGCTCGTCCGGTCCACTTCCGCGATTCAGCGCTGCGTGCGATGGTCGCCACGCGGCCGGGTGGGCCGCTTATTCAGGGGGTTACTCATGTTTCATGCCTATGCGCGCCGCGTGCTGGCCGCGCTGTCTCTCCTCATGCTGCTCGTGCCGGCGGCGCGTGCCGACGATGTCACCTTTGCCATCAAGAACGGCCACCCCAACGCCATGCGCGTCGAACTCTACAGCCAGGACCGCGACTATGTCTGGCCGGGCGATGACAAGGACTTCTACCTCGACGACGGCGAGACCAAGCAGCTGCCGATATCCTGCAACGCCGGGGAATCGATCTGTTACGGCGCCTGGGTCGATGGTGACGAGGGCACCTATTGGGGCGTCGGCCCCGGCAACAAGGAAAAATGCGAGGATTGCTGCTACACCTGCAGCGGCGGCGAGACCGAGGAGATCGAACTGGTCCCCTGACCGGTTTGCCAGCTTGACGGTCTTCGGGCTGGAGCCATAGCCTGTGCAAATACGCAGCGCGCGCCGCCTCGAACTGTTCAGACGCGACGTGCTTCAGGCAAAAGGAGCTCAGCTATGGCCGGCACGGTCGAAAGCGACAAGATCGACGTCGGGTTTTCCGGCAAGCGCTGCATCCATTCGCGCAACTGCGTGCTCGGCGATCCCCACGTCTTCATGCCCAACGCGCCGGGCCAATGGATCCATCCCGAGGCGGCCAGCGTCGAGAAGATCGTGGCCATCGCCGAAAGCTGCCCGTCGGGCGCCATCACCTATGTCAGGAAGGATGGCGGGCCGCAGGAGCAAGCACCGGTGGTCAACACGGTGCGGCTGCGGGAAAACGGCCCGCTGGCGGTACACGCCGAGATCGTTCTCGACGGCGAGACTTCTTATCGTGCCACGCTCTGCCGCTGCGGCGCTTCGGAAAACAAGCCGTTCTGCGACGGCAGCCACAACAAATCCGGTTTTGCCGCCAGCGGCGAGCCGCAGCTGAAGGACACGCCGGCGCTCGAAGCGAGAAATGGTCCGCTGAAAGTGACGCCGACCACCAATGGCCCGCTCAAGCTTGAGGGCAATCTCGAGATCGTCACCGGAACCGGCCATACGGTCGACCGTACGCAACGCGCCTTCCTCTGC
Source organism: Mesorhizobium sp. XAP4 (assembly GCF_029269325.1). Classification (NCBI taxonomy): domain Bacteria; kingdom Pseudomonadati; phylum Pseudomonadota; class Alphaproteobacteria; order Hyphomicrobiales; family Phyllobacteriaceae; genus Mesorhizobium; species Mesorhizobium sp. XAP4. The sequence continues at coordinate 526,285 of NZ_JARIXW010000002.1, forward strand.
CGCTGCGGCCATTCCGCCAACAAGCCGTTCTGCGATGGCACGCACAAGAAAGTGGGGTTTGTCGGGTAGGTTGGCGCTTCGGCCAACGCTGCCAATCTCCGCCTTGGCCCAGCGCTCGCAGCTTTATCGACCGGCCCGCATCGGCTAAAGGCAGGGGCAGACAGACTCCCCAGCCGGACCGCCGCCAAAAATGACACCCAAGACCAAGCCAAAACCGTTGTTCCTCGGGATCGACACCGGCGGCACCTATACCGATGCCGTGTTGTGGTCTGAAACGGAAGGCCCGCAAGAAGGGCCGAACAAGGGCAAGGTGCTGGCCAAGGCCAAGGCGCTGACCACCAGGCATGATCTTGCCGTCGGCATTTCCGGCGCCGTCGACGCGGTGCTGCAGAAGGCCGGAACCGATCCGGCTGATATCAAGCTGGTGTCGATGTCGACGACGCTTGCCACCAACGCGCTCGTCGAGGGCCAGGGCGGCCGCGTCGCGCTGGTGATGATCGGCTTTTCCGAGGGCGATCTCGCCCGCGACGGGCTGAAGGCCGCGCTCGGCACCGATCCGGTGGTTTTTTGTCCGGGCGGCCACGACGTGCATGGCAATGCCGCCAAGCTCGATCTGTCCGGACTGGAAGCGGCGCTGCCGGAACTCGGCGCCTCGGTGTCCGGCTTTGCCGTCTGCGCCTACTTCGCCACCCGCAATCCGGCGCATGAGATCGCCGCCCGCGAGTTGATCCGCGACAAGTCCGGCCTGCCGGTCACATCGAGCCACGAGCTGTCGGCCAAGCTCGGCGGCCCGCGCCGGGCGCTGACCACTTTGCTCAACGCCAGGCTGATCTCGATGATCGACCGGCTGGTGGCAGCGACCGAAGGCTTTCTCGAGGCGCGCAACATCGCAGCACCGCTGATGGTGGTGCGCGGCGATGGCGCGCTGGTTTCAGCCGCTTTTGCCCGCCAGCGACCGATCGAGACCATCCTGTCCGGCCCGGCCGCCAGCCTGGTCGGCGCCCGCCACATGACCGGGCTCGACAATGCTGTGGTGTCCGACATCGGCGGCACCACCACCGACGTCGCCGTGCTCGACGGCGGCCGTCCCAGGCTAGATCCGGAAGGCGCCACCGTCGGCGGCTTCCGCACCATGGTCGAGGCCGTCGCCATGCGCACCTTCGGCCTCGGCGGCGATTCCGAAGTGGCGCTGGAGGATGGCGCGCTCAACCCCAGGATCCTGCTCGGGCCGCGCCGCCTGGTGCCGTTGGCGCTGGCCGGCATGGCGCATGGCGTAGCGGTGATTTCAGAGCTGGAGCGCCATCTGCGGGCACCCAATCCCGGCCGCATGGACGGCCGCTTCGCGGTGCGCACCGGCGTGCCGGACCGGCTCGCCGCCGGCCTGACCGGCGCCGAAGCCAGGCTCTACGAGGCCATCGGTGCCGTGCCGCTCGCCGTCGACAGGCTTTTGACCTCGAATGCGCAGAACGCGACGCTGAACCGGCTGGTGTCGCGCGGGCTGGTGCATGTCGCCGGCTTCACCCCGTCGGACGCCGCCCACGTGCTGGGCAAGCAGGCGAACTGGGATCCCATCGCCGCGCGCCTCGGCGCCGAACTGTTTGCCCGCAAGCGTGACGGCCGTGGCCAGAACATCGCCGCTTCGCCGGAAGCGATCTCGGAACGGGTGCTGGTGACGCTGACGCGCTGGTCGGCCGAATATATCCTCGAGACCGCCTTTGCCGAGGATGGGCTCGATGGCGCCGCGACAGTGGCGCACGCCCTGGTGCAGCGCGCAGTCGACGCGCATCCCGGCATCGCCCGCCTGAGCGTTGCGCTCGACCGCCCGGTCATCGGCCTCGGCGCCTCGGCGCCGCTGCACTATGCCGGCTTGGCCGAGCTGATCGGCAATGACTGCGTGGTGCCCAGGGATACCGATGTCGCCAACGCGCTCGGCGCCGTCGTCGGCCAGGTCAGGGTTTCGGCCGAGGCGCGGGTCAGCCAGCCCATAGAAGGGCTGTTTCGTCTCGCCTCGGGCGAGACCGTACGCGATTTCCTCGACGAGGCAGCGGCGATCGCGGCGGCCGAGGCCGATGTCCGCGCCATCGTCGCGGAGCGCGCCAGGGATGCCGGCACCGACAGCGCCGAGATCGACGTCGCCACCGAATTCCGGGTCTCGACCGTCGAGGCCCAGCGCATGTTCATCGAGGCGCATGTCGTGGCCGTGGCCTCGGGAAGGCCGCGCATTGCGGTTTGAGCGACGCGGCGAAATACGCCACCTTCACCCTAAGCTGAATTGACCCGGCAAACCTGACATGCCAAAGGCCCGCAAAGCCTTTCATCTGGAGTAGCCTGATGACCGACCGCATCGAGATCGCCGGATTGCGGATTGCCCGCGAGCTGCATGAGTTCGTGGCCACGGAAGCGCTGCCGGGCACGGGGATCGAAGCGGACGCCTTCTGGAACGGTTTTTCGGCCATCGTCCATGATCTGGCGCCGAAGAACCGGGCGCTGCTGGCAAAGCGTGACGCCATCCAGGAACAGATAGACGGCTGGTATCGCGATCACGGCGCGCCGGTCGACATGGAGGCCTACAAGGGCTTCCTGAAAGAGATCGGCTACCTCGTTCCCGAAGGCCCGGCCTTCAGCGTGTCGACCGACAATGTCGACCCGGAAATTGCTGATGTTGCCGGACCGCAGCTGGTCGTGCCGGTGATGAATGCGCGCTATGCGCTCAACGCTGCCAATGCGCGCTGGGGTTCGCTCTACGATGCGCTCTACGGCACCGATGCCATCCCCGAAACGGATGGCGCCGAAAAGGGCAAAGCCTTCAATCCGGCACGCGGCGCCAAGGTCGTCGCCTGGACGAAGACCTTTCTCGACGAGGCTGCCCCGCTCACGTCCGGCAAATGGGCCGGCGTCAATGGCCTGTCGCTGGCGCAAGGTGCCTTGCGGCTGAGCGCCGGCGCCGGCTCGACGACGCTGGCCGACCCCAGGCAATTCGTCGGCTATCGCGGCGATGCCGCCAATCCCGATGCCGTGCTGCTTGTGCGCAACGGCCTGCACATCGAGATCGTGATCGACCGCAACAACCAGATCGGCCGCACCGATCCGGCGGGCATCGCCGATGTCATCCTGGAATCGGCGCTGACCACCATCCAGGACTGCGAGGATTCGGTCGCGGCGGTGGATGCGCCAGACAAGGTCGTCGTCTACCGCAACTGGCTCGGCCTGATGAAGGGTGACCTGGCGGAAGAGATCACCAAGGGCGGCAAGAGTTTTGTCCGCAAGCTCAATCCCGACCGCGCCTACACCGCGCCCGCCGGTGGCACGCTGACCGTGCCCGGCCGCTCGCTGATGCTGGTCAGGAATGTCGGCCACCTGATGACCAGCCCGGCGATCCTCGACCGCGACGGCAATGAGGTTCCGGAAGGCATCATGGATGCGGCGATGACGGCGCTGATCGCGCTGCACGATGTCGGGCCGAACGGCCGCCGCGCCAATTCCCGTGCCGGCTCGATGTATGTCGTGAAACCCAAGATGCATGGGCCCGACGAAGTCGCCTTCGCCGTCGAGATCTTCGACCGCGTCGAAGCGCTGCTCGGCATGGCGAAAAATACCATCAAGATGGGCATCATGGACGAGGAGCGGCGCACCACCGTCAACCTCAAGGAGGCAATCCGCGCCGCAAAGGAGCGCGTCGTGTTCATCAACACCGGCTTTCTCGACCGCACCGGCGACGAGATCCACACCTCGATGGAAGCCGGCCCGATGATCCGCAAGGGCGACATGAAGCAGGCCGCCTGGATTTCCGCCTACGAGGCGTGGAATGTCGACATCGGGCTGGAATGCGGCTTGGCCGGCCACGCCCAGATCGGCAAGGGCATGTGGGCGATGCCGGATCTGATGGCTGCGATGCTGGTCGAGAAGATCGCCCACCCCAAGGCCGGCGCCAACACTGCCTGGGTGCCGTCGCCGACGGCGGCCACGCTGCATGCCACGCACTATCACAAGGTCGATGTTCACGCCGTGCAGGCGGCGCTGAAGAACCGGCCCAAGGCCAGGCTCGACGACATCCTGTCGGTGCCCGTCGCGGTGCGGCCGAACTGGTCGCCGGATGATATCCAGAAGGAACTCGACAACAACGCGCAGGGCATTCTTGGCTATGTCGTGCGCTGGATCGACCAGGGCGTCGGCTGCTCGAAAGTGCCTGACATCAACGATGTCGGCCTGATGGAAGACCGCGCCACGCTGCGTATTTCCTCACAGCACATCGCCAACTGGCTGCACCACAAGGTCTGCTCCGAAATCCAGGTGATGGATTCGCTGCGCCGCATGGCGGCCATCGTCGACCTGCAGAATGTCGGCGATCCGCTCTACTACCCGATGGCCGCCGATTTCGACAACTCCATCGCCTTCCAGGCCGCCTGCGACCTGGTGTTCAAGGGCCGCGAACAGCCGAATGGTTATACGGAGCCGGTGTTGCACGCGCGGCGGCTGGAACTGAAGGCGCAGCAGGGCTGAAGAGGCCAGTCCCTGCCGTGAATGGGGCGGCAGGTCTTCGGCCTGACTTCCTCCGGAGGTGAGGCGTCAGGAAGCTGTATGGTCCAGGAGCCGGATGGTGGGATCGCGACGGTGTTCGGAGTTGACCCTATCGACGCCTTCCACCGTAATCGCGATCGTCCCGTTTTCCACTCTTGCTATCCAGCCCTTCGCTTTTAGATACCAGAGATGAAACTCGAGATGCTCTCGCGGACAGTCTGACAGGCGTTCGAGCTCCACATCCCCGATCCCGGGATTGCTGACGTCGTGCCGGCGCTTCGCGTAAAGCAGCGACAGCAGCCTGGCCTGGATCACGACATCCCGCTCGATGCCTTTGCTGTTGCTGGCTTCCTCGGTCAATTCGCGGCGAAGGCCGGCATGGTCCCTATACGCGATGTCGTATTGAGCGCGTTTGACCGGATCCTTGAGCGTGTTGTGGGCTTCCACGATTTCACTGAAGCGGGCTTCATCGCCGGTTTCGCGATTGTCGGGATGATAGCGCATCGCAAAATAGCGAAATATGCGCTCCAGCGTTTCCGAGTTGGCGTTCGGGCTGACTTCCAAAACTTCGTAGTAGTCAACGAACATAGCGGGCTCCCCGACCACAATCATATTCACATTATCTAAATAAGGAATTCCCAATGCGGAGACCAAGACTTTGGTCCGATGCGATGACGTCCACGCCCCGAAGACGGAGAAACGGCCGGCGCCCGGTCGGTGGGGGCCGTTGGGTGGTGAGGACGTCGACCAAGCGGACAATCAGGTCCGCCGCAGTGCGGAGATGGCCGATTCGTCGGATGACGGTTATGGCGTGATTGCGGAAGGTGGCGTGGCAGAGTCGGCTTGTCGGGCGGCGAGTGACCTACGCCGCCTGCGCCACCCGCTCCGAGCTCATGCGATAGGAAATCGCTTCGGCCAGATGGATGCGGCCGACGGTTTCGCTGGCGTCGAGATCGGCCAGTGTCCGCGCCACCTTCAGCACCCGGTGATAGGCGCGCGCCGAAAAGGCGAGCTTTTCGCTGGCGTCCTTGAGCAGCGACAGGCCGGCGGCGTCAGGCATGGCGATCTCCTCGATGACCGAGGGCGCGCAATGCGCGTTGGTGGTGGCGCGGGTGGCGCCGAGCCGCTCGAAACGTTCGCGCTGGATGGTGCGGGCGCGTGCCACGCGCAGCGCCACATCGGCACTTTTCTCCGCCCGGTCGGGCCGGATCAGGTCGCTGGCCGAGACCGCCGGCACTTCGATCCTGAGATCGATGCGGTCGAGCAGCGGGCCCGAAATGCGCGCCTGATAGTCGGTGCGGCAGCGCTCGCCGCGCAGGCAGCGATAACCAGGCTCGCCGGCCATGCCGCAGCGGCACGGGTTCATCGCCGCCACCAGCTGGATACGCGCTGGATAGGTGACGCGATGGTTGGCTCGCGCGATCATGCAGTCGCCGGTCTCCAGCGGCTGGCGCAGCGCATCGAGCGTCTGCGGCGTGAACTCGGGAAACTCGTCGAGGAACAGCACGCCGTGATGGGCCAGCGACACCTCGCCCGGCCGCGCGCGAATGCCGCCGCCGACCATCGCCGCCATCGAGGCCGAGTGGTGCGGAGCGCGGAACGGCCGCCGGTCGGTCAATTTGCCTTCGCCGAGCTCTCCCGCCACCGACGCGATCATCGAGACTTCGAGCAATTCCTTCGGCGCCAGCGGCGGCAGGATCGACGGCAGCCGCTGCGCCAGCATCGATTTGCCCGAGCCCGGCGGGCCGATCATGAGAAGATTATGCCCGCCGGCGGCCGCCACTTCCAGCGCCCGCTTGGCGGTCTCCTGGCCCTTGATGTCGGCGAGGTCGGGCAAATCCAGCGCGGCGGCGTGGATGCCGGCCTCGGGGCGCGACAGCACCTGCGTGCCGCGAAAATGATTGGCGATGGCAATCAGGCTGCGCGGTGCCAGAATGTCGAAATCCTTTCCAGCCCAGGCCGCCTCAGGTCCGCAGGCGAACGGGCAGATCAGGCCTTTGCCCTCGGCATTGGCGGCGATCGCCGCCGGCAAGGCGCCGGCGACCGCGGCAATCGTGCCATCGAGCGACAATTCTCCAAGCACGACATAGCCGGCCAGCATGTCGCCCGGAATGGCGCCAAGCGCAGCCATCAGGCCAAGCGCGATCGGCAGGTCGTAGTGACTGCCTTCCTTCGGCAGGTCGGCCGGCGCCAGATTGACCGTGACTTTCTTCGACGGCATCGACAGGCCGGATGCATGCAGTGCGGCCTGCACCCGCTCGCGGCTTTCGGCCACCGCCTTGTCGCCCAGGCCGACGATGTGCATGTTGACCTTGCCGGGCGCGATCATCACCTGCACGTCGACCGGCACGGCCTCGATGCCCTGGAAAGCGACCGTGCGAACCCGCGCCACCATTTCTTTGCCCCCAGGCCACAACCCACGCGATGGCCAAGAAATGGCCCCACGGGCAGACAATCACAAATCCTCGGTCAAATCAAGAACATTACGGGAACATGTGAGCGCGTGGGTTGCAGCCGAATTGAGCGCGGTTGCAAAAACGGAACATGGTTAAGACAAAATGAAAACGGCTTACCCGCGTTTGCCCTCGACTGCATCCCAGAACAGGCTGGCGATGTCGGCGCCGCCGAAGCGTTTGACCTCGCGCACGCCGGTCGGCGAGGTGACATTGATCTCGGTCATGTAGTCGCCGATCACGTCGATGCCGACCAGGATGAAGCCACGCTCCTTCAGCGAAGGCCCGATGCGTGCGCAGATCTCGCGTTCGCGCGCCGTCAGCTCGGTCTTTTCGGCGCGGCCGCCGACATGCATGTTGGAGCGGGAATCATGTTCGGCGGGCACGCGGTTGATGGCGCCGACCGGCTCGCCGTCGATCAGGATAATGCGCTTGTCGCCCTTGCGCACGTCCTTGAGATAGCGCTGCACGATATAGGGTTCGCGAAACATCTGGCCGAACATTTCCAGCAGCGAGGCCAGGTTGCGGTCGCCCTCCAGCAGATGGAAGATGCCGGCGCCGCCATTGCCGTAGAGCGGCTTGACGATGATGTCGCCGAACTCCTTGCGGAAGGCGGCAACTTCGAGTGGATCCTTGGTGATCAGCGTGTCCGGCATCAGGTCGGCAAATTCGGTGACGAAGATCTTTTCCGGGCTGTTGCGCACCCAGGCCGGGTCGTTGACCACGAGCGTCTTCGGGTGGATGCGCTCCAGGATGTGCGTGGTGGTGATGTAGTTCATGTCGAAGGGCGGATCCTGGCGCAGCAGGACGACGTCCATCTCCGACAGATCGGTGCGCACCTTCTCGCCCAGCGAATAGTGGCTGCCTTTCTCGTCGCGCACCTGCATCTCCTCAATGCGGGCAAACACCTTGCCGTCGCGCAACGACAGCCGATCCGGCGTGTAGTGGAACAGCTCATGGCCACGCCGCTGCGCTTCCAGCGACAGCGCGAACGAGGTGTCGCCGGCGATCGACACGGTGGAGATGTGGTCCATCTGGACGGCGATTTTCAGCTTCATGGCGGGTCTCCGGCGGCTCGGATGGACGACTGTCCTGCCTGTACAGGCTCACTGCCCGTCTGCCAATCGCGACCTTTTGAAGATTGGCATCAGCAAGTCGCAAGCTCGGCCCTGCCGGTCATTCCGTGACAGGAGCCAGGCTGCGCGTCCTCGTTGTTCCTTGAGCCCGAATCCACACCTCACATCGATCCTTCGAAACAGGTCGCGGTTGCCCATGGAAAATCGATTTCGCGATACGTTTCCTAAAGGGTTTGCTGCCAGTCTGAAAATAAATTCCGAAGTCACAAAACAGGGACACCGATGCAAACTTCGTTTGGCACCGGTCAGGCAAACAGGGAGAGCACGGATCTGGCATTCACCGATCCGTTGACCGGGCTTGGCAACCATCGCCGCTTCTTCGACAAGGTCGATCGGCTGATCGCCGACCGAGCCGACGATCCCGCGCCCTTTACCGTCGGGATTCTCGACCTCGACGGCTTCAAGCCGATCAACGATCTGTTCGGCCACAAGGCCGGCGACGACATCCTGATCCAGGTCGCGATGCGGCTGCGCGCCTCTATGGACGGCTATTCCACGGTCTGCCGCATCGGCGCCGACGAATTCGCTTTTCTCTATCCGATGGTATTCAGCGAGGACGCTGCGGCCGAAAAGTCGCGCATGCTGATCGAGATCCTGTCGGCGCCCTACGATGTCGGCGAACGCACCGCCAGGCTTTCGGCCTCGGTCGGCTGCTCGTTGTTCTATTCGGGCGACGAGACCACGGAAATCCTCATCAACAAGGCAGAGACGGCACTCTACCACGCCAAGCGTTCCGGCCGTGGCCGCGTCGTCGTCTACACCCGTGAGATGGAAGAAGCGGCCAAGCGCGTCACCCGCATCGAACAGGCGCTGCGCCGGGCTGTCTCGGCCGGCGAAGTGGAGCCGCATTTCCAACCCATCGTCGATCTCGCCACGCGCCGCACCATCGGCTTCGAGACGCTGGCGCGCTGGACCGACCGCGACCTGGGTTCCGTGCCGCCGACCGTCTTCATTCCCATCGCCGAGGAGCGCGGCATCATCGGCCCGTTGTCGCAGCTGGTGCTGCGCAAGGCGACGGAGGCCGCCAGAAGCTGGCCGAAGGACCTGTTCCTGTCGTTCAACCTGTCACCCTCGCAGCTCGTCGACCAGAACACCGGCCTGCACATATTGGCGATCCTCGACCGCACCGGCTTCGATCCGCGCCGGCTGGAGATCGAGATCACCGAGACCGGCCTGATGAACGACCCGGCCTCGGCCGCGCAGATCGTCGAGGATCTGCGCCGCGTCGGCATCCGCGTCTCGCTAGACGATTTCGGCACCGGCCAGTCCTCGCTCGGCCGCTTGCGCGAATTCCATTTCGACAAGCTCAAGATCGATCGCGCCTTCGTCTCCTCCATTCTCGACGACAGGCCGTCGGAACACATCATCCGCGCTATCCTCGCAATGTGCGAAGGGCTCGGCATGGACGTCGTCGCCGAAGGAATCGAGCAGGAAGCGCAGGCCGATCGCCTGGTCCAGTTTGGCTGCGCCGGCGGACAGGGCTATCTGTTCGGCAAGCCGGTCGATGCCGACGCCACGCTCGGCTATCTCCGCGATTCCTTCCGCGGCGCCCTGCGCGCCAAGGCGATCTGACCGGCGGTCCTCCGAGATCCCCAACCCCGACGGTGCTGCCGTGCGCATCCGGTGCGGCGCATTGTCGTTTTGTCTGACATAAGCCCTGAAATTCGGCGGTTCGCCCTTGCCCGCGCGCCTTGCGTGGCTAGGATGCGCGCCGATCACGCTACGGCGCCGCGCGTCTTTCAAGACGCGCAAAGGACGCTGTAGCATTTAACATTTGCGCATGATCCCTTTCCGAAAATCGATCCGATTTTCGGGGTCATGCGCTGGGAGACAACAACGATGATGCCATCGGCGCATTTTGCCGACCTCGAAGGAGCCTCGGTGCTGATCACCGGCGGCGGCTCCGGAATTGGCGCGGCACTGACCGAGGGTTTTGTGCGCCAGGGCGCCAATGTCGCCTTCATCGACATCGCCGACGGCCCAAGCACAGCTCTTGCCGACCGCATCGAGAAAGAATTCGGCCGCCGGCCGCTCTATCTCAAGACCGATTTGCGCGATGTCGAGGCCCTGCGGGCGTCCGCCGCGAAGGCTGCCGAGGCGCATGGCGATGTCACCGTGCTGGTCAACAATGCGGCCTGGGACGAACGCCACGCCGTCGAAGACGTGACGGTCGAGTTCTGGGACAACAACCAAGCCATTAATCTGAGGCCGCATTTCTTCACCGCGCAAGCGGTGGCGCCGGGCATGAAGCGGGCCGGCGGCGGCTCGATCATCAACTTCACCTCGACGTCCTATCTGATCAACCACCCCGACATGCCGTCCTACACGGCCGCCAAGGCCGGTATCCTCGGTCTGACCAAGGGGCTGGCCGGCAAGCTCGGTGTGGACGGCATCCGCGTCAACGCCATCGCGCCCGGCTGGGTGATCACCGAGCGGCAGAAGGAGCTCTGGGTGACCGAACAGGGGCTTGCCGCCCATGTCGCCAAGCAGTGCATAAAACAGGTGATGCAGCCGGACGACATCGTCGGCACCGCGCTGTTCCTGGCCTCGGACGCCTCGCGCATGCTGACAGCGCAGATGCTGGTCGTCGATGGAGGCTTCCTGTGAGCCAAGCCGGCAACGCACCGGCGGTCGCCGCCGTCGACTGGGGCACGACCCGTATGCGGGTCTGGCTGATCGACGGGCAAGGCAATATGCTTGCCGAACGCCGCGGCGATGACGGCCTGATCACCGCGCAGCAAAAGGGCTTTTCGACCATCCTCGAAGGGCATCTGGCGGCGATGGGAGCACCAGCGGCGCTGCCCGTCATCATCTGCGGCATGGCCGGGTCCCGCCAGGGCTGGCTCGAAGCGCCCTATGTCACCGTGCCGGCGCCGCTTACCGCCATCCTTGCGGGTGCCGCCAGCGTGCCCGGCCAAAGCCGCGACATCCGCATCGTTCCGGGCCTTGCCCAGCGGCTGACTGACGCGCCCGACGTCATGCGCGGCGAGGAAACCCAGCTTGCCGGCGCCGGCCTGCCGGCCAGGGGGCGCCAGCTGGTCTGCATGCCCGGCACCCATTCGAAATGGGTGCTGGTCGAGGATGGCGCGGTTGCCGGTTTCGGCACCTGGCCGACCGGCGAGCTGTTTTCCGTGCTTGCCGCGCATTCGATCCTGCGCCACTCGCTCGGCGAGCACCCCAAGCCGGTCACATCGGACAATCCGTTCTTCCGCCGCTGGTGCGAAACCGCATTGGGCGAAGGCGGCGATGTCACCTCGCGGCTGTTTTCCATCCGCGCCGCCGGCCTGCTGCAGGATCTGAAAGCCGACGATGCCGCCGCCTGCCTGTCCGGCCTTTTGATCGGCGGCGAGATCGCCTCCGCCAGCCGCCGGCATGGCGCCGGCGCCGAACCCGTGGTGCTGATTGCCTCCGGCGCGCTGGCCGCACTCTACCAGGCCGCACTTGGTCTTGCTGGGCTTGAGGTCCGGGCCGTCGACGCCGACGAGGCAGTGCGTGCCGGTCTCGTCGAGGCGGCGCGCGAGAACGGCATGATCGCCAGAATTGGAGTTGCCCGATGAGCCAGACCGCACCGTTTCCAAAACTCAAGCGCGGCCTGGTTGCCATCCTTCGCGGGCTCAAGCCCACCGAGGCGATGGCCATGGGCCAGGCGCTGTTCGACGCTGGCATCGAGGCGATCGAAGTGCCGCTGAACTCACCGCAACCGTTCTCGTCGATCGCTCGCATCGTCCAAGTGCTGCCGAAAACGGCGCTGGTCGGCGCCGGCACGGTGCTGACGCCGGCCGATGTCGATGGCTTGCACCAGGCCGGAGGGCGGCTGCTGGTCAGCCCCAACATCGATGCCGAGGTGATGGCGCGCGCCATGCATTACGGCATGGTGACGATGCCCGGCGTGTTCACGCCGACCGAAGCCTTCCAGGCGATCAAGCTCGGCGCCTCGGCCCTGAAATTCTTCCCGGCGAGCGTGCTGGGTGCCGGCGGCATTTCCGCGATGCGCGCGGTGTTGCCGGCGCAGACATTGGTCGGCGCCGTCGGCGGTGTCTCTGAAAAAGATTTTGCCGGCTACAAGGCTGCCGGCGTGACCGCCTTTGGTCTGGGCTCCAGCCTGTTCAAGCCGGGCATGAGCGTCGACGAGGTGGCCGCGCGTGCGCAAGCTGCCGTCGCGGCCTGGGATGCGGTGTTCGGAGAAGCAGGATGAGCGAAGCGATCGTTTCGGTTTTTTCCGATCACGTCTGCCAGCTCGGCGAGGGGCCGAGCTACGATCCCGCCACCGATACGCTCTACTGGTTTGACATCGTCAACAGCCAGCTTCTGGAAAAGCGGCTGTCCGGCGGCGCGACCACCGTCCATGAGCTTGGCCAAATGGCGAGCGCCATCGCCGTCATCGACGACAAGCGCCAGCTGATCGCCGCCGAGACCGGCCTTTATGTCCGCGATGTCGCGACCGGCAAGCTGACGCTGCACACGCCTGTCGAGGCCGACAATCCGGTCACGCGCTCCAACGATTCCCGCGTCCATCCCTGTGGTGCCCTGTGGATGGGCACCATGGGCAAGGGCGAGGAAAAAGGCGCGGGTTCGATCTACTGGTTTTTCAAGGGCGAACTGCGCCAGCTGTTTTCGGACATCACCGTCTCCAATTCGATCTGTTTTACCGAGGATGGCGCGATCGCTTACTACACCGACACCTCGACCGGGCTGCTGATGCGCGTCGCCTGCGACCCGGCGACCGGTCTGCCTGCCGGTGAGCCCAAGCTGTTCGTCGACCACCGCTCGGCCAAGGGCTATGTCGACGGGTCGGTGCTCGACCGCGACGGCATCCTGTGGAACGCCGTCTGGGGCGGCAGCGTCATCGAAGCCTACGGACCCGACGGCAAGCTCGTCCGCACGGTCGCCATGCCGGTGACGCAGCCATCCTGCCCAGCCTTCGTCGGCGCCAAGGCCGACCGGCTGGCGGTCACCTCCGCCTGGTCGGGCAAGGATGAGAAGCAGCGTCTGCTGGATCTGCAGGGCGGCATGACCTTTCTGCTCGATATTCCCGTCAACGGCCGCTTCGAGCCGCGCGTGCTGATCGCCTGATCGAACTGGATTCTATGGTCGGACGGTGCGTTGTCACGCCACCGCCCGCACCGTGTCGGTTTCGCGAGAGCCTGACGTCTCGACCATGCGATGGTAGGTGATCGTACCGCCGGGAATCGTTCATCTCATGCCAAGCCGTAAGCCGAAACTGATACTCGTCCATGAGCCGGAAAAGGCTTGTTTCGACCGTCTGGTCGCCGACGGCCATGCGCCGCAGCGCGCAACCGAAATCGCGTCCTATCTGGCGCAGTCGACCGATCTCGCTCCTGAATTCGAGGTGCTTGGCCGTGCCTGCCAGGCACGCGGCCTGTCGTTCGCGCCGGTGGCGCTCGACGACGCCGCAAGCGTCCTCGCCGGTGAGCACCCCAGCATAACGCTGGTCTGGACGCTGACCGACGGCATTGCCTATTTTCGCGGCGGGGCGGCGCCCGCTTTGGCGCGACTGGGCGGTTTCAAGACAATCGGCGCCGACGATGCGCTGTTTGCGCTCTGCCAGGACAAGTTCCGCTCCGGCGCCGTGCTCGGCGCGCTCGGCCTGCCGGTGCCACAGGCTGGGCTCGCGCGTGACGGCCAATGGCTGGTCGAGCCGCCGGCCTCGCCCGCCGGCTGGTTCGTCAAGCCCAACCGGCTCGGCGCCAAGATCGGCATCTGGCCGGAGTCGCGCTGCAGCGATCTCGCCCACGCTTTGGAGCTCAGCCGGCGCGTCTTTTCGGCCTATCGCGACGATGTCGTCGTCCAGCCCTACGTCGCCGGCCGCAACGTGCGCGCCAGTTTCCTTAGCCTGATGCCGGGCGCGGGAGTCGAAGTGCTTGGCGTGGCCTTTGTCGATTCAGGCGCCGATTTCCAGACCATGGCCGACAGCCTGGCGCTCTACGGCGACACTGGCGAGGCAGCGAAAGCGGCGGGACATTACGCCGAGCCGGAGCTCGTCGCGGTCGCCGACAGCCAGCCGGTCGCCGACGCCAGGATCCGTGCGATCGCCGGGCGGCTGATGAGCGGGCTCGGCCTGCGCGACGTGTTTTCCATCGATCTCAGGGTCGAGGCCGACGACACCGTCCACCTCATCGAGTTCGAGGTCTGCCCCGGCCTGCCCTGCTTCGATTTCCGCGCCTATTGCCGCCAGCAATGGGGTCTCGAGCTTGCCGATGCCATAGCCGAGACAGCGGCGAGCCGGCTGATCGGCCAAGAGCATCGCGCCTGAAGGCGCTACGGCAGATCGCGGGCCGACCGGCGGACGCGTTTCACTACGGCATTCGCTCGACCGCCTGCAAGGCGGGATCCATCTTGTCCCAGGCATGGCCGTGGCTCGTGTAAGTCACCATCTGTGGGCTGAACTGTTCCGGATCGTCGAGGCTGGCCGCATGGACCGCTATGAATTCCGGCATGGCGACGGATATCAGAAAGACCGGCGTTCCGCAGGTTGGACAGAAGGTGTGGATTTTTTCATTGCCGCTGGCGCCCGCCACGCGCCAGGTGCTCACCTCCCCGGTAATGGCCATATCGGCACGCTGGCCGAAGGTCAGGTAGGATCCGTGGCCGGTGCCTGAGCGCTTCTGGCAATCGCTGCATTGGCAGTGGTTCTGGAAGATAGGCTCGTCATTGGTCTCGTAACGGATCGCGCCGCATGCGCAGCCGCCGGTATAGTGGTTGGTCATTGTCGTTCTCCACGGGTCTGATTCTGCTCGAGGCCGCAACATCAGGCCGATTTCGGCTTGGCGAAAATATCGATGCCGCTGCCGGTTTCGAGGAAGGATTTCAGGCTGGACAGCACCGCCGGCCAGCCTTGGCTGACGCCCTTCGCCATGCCGCTGCCGGCCTCGAGCTCGTCATGGCTGACGGTCAGCCGCACCATGGTGTCGTATTCCTCGATGGCGAACGTCACCCGGCTGGTTTTCGACGGATCGTCGGCCTGCGAAGCGTTCGCCCAGGTGATGACGAGGCGGGTCGGCGGCGAAATCTCGACGACCTTGCCGACGAGTTCGACGGTCCGTTCGTCATTGGCGCGGATGTGTTCCCATTTCGAGCCCGGCGTCCATTCGGAGACGTTCTCGTGGCCCCAGTAGCGTTTTGCGATCTCGGGCTTGATTATCGCCTCGAACACCTTCTGCGGCGTCGAGCGGATATAGGTCACGTAGACAAAGCTCGTGGTCTCTCTGGTGGTCATTGGTCTTCTCCTTCGAGTTCCTGCTTCAGGTCGTGCAGCAGGCTGAGCCGCTGCCGTTCGAATTTCCGTACCCAGCGCTCGTAGACTTCGTGCAGCGGCACGGGATTGATGAAATGTAGTTTTTCGCGGCCGCGCTTGACCGTGCTCACCAGGTTGGCCGCCTCCAGCAGGTCGAGGTGCTGGGTGGCGGATTGCCTGGCCATGTCCAGATGATCGCAAAGCTGACCGAGCGTCTGCCCGTTCTGCTCACACAGAAGGTCGAGCAGCCTTCTGCGCGTCGGGTCGCCCAGCGCTTTGAAAACCTTGTCGGCGTCCATCTGCCTCACTCTGTTGTAAGGCATAATATGCAGGTAAATACCTGCATGTCAATCGGCAATCCGACCGGCGTTGAATGACCGCTCGTCGGCACGGCTCCGCACCTGGCAACTGCGCCAGGCAGATCACCGTGAAATCGCGGAGCAAAGATATGTAAAATGAGCCTGCGAGGCTTCAAACGCCGCCAGGCTCTATCCGATTTTGAGCACGTCTCCGGCTAAAACCGGAACTATGCATGCAGGGGACCTCAGGCGCCCTCGACCAGGACGATCTCGCCATCGGCGACCTTCTGCCGGATGGCGGCGGCGCGCTGGTATTCCGGCGAATGATAGCAATCGTGTGCGGCAGCCAGCGATTCGAACTCGATGATGACATTGCGTGCGCGGCCGGGGCCTTCGGCCTTTTCATGCTCGCCGCCGCGCGCCAGGAACTTCGCGCCGAAGCGCTCGAAGGCAGGTTTGGCGGCGGCGACATAGTCCTTGTAGCCTTCCGCGTCGCGCACATCGACACGAGCGATCCAATATCCTTTGGGCATTTTCTTGGTCTCCGAACTTGTTCCTGGAAATCTCAGGCCGAGCGCATCTCGTCGAGGATGGCTTCGGCCGCTTCCCGTTTGTTGGCCGCAGCAATGATCGGACGGCCGACGACGAGGTGGCTGGCGCCATTGCGAATCGCCTGGCCCGGCGTCACCACGCGCTTCTGGTCGCCATGGTCGCTGCCCGCCGGCCGGATGCCGGGCGTCACCACCGCCATGTCGGGTCCCACGATCCGGCGCACCGCCTCGGCCTCCGCGGCCGAGCAGACGATGCCGCCCATGCCGGCATGCAGCGCCTGTTCCGAGCGCCTAAGCACCAGCGTATGCGGATCGTACTCATAGCCGACGTCGATCATGTCCTGCTCGTCCATCGAGGTCAGAACGCTGACGGCAAGCAGGCAAAGGTCGCTGCCTCTGGCCGCCTCTACGGCGGCCTGCATGGCCTTGGGATAGGCGTGGATGGTCAGCATCGTCACGCCCATCTTGACGATGTTCTCGACACCCTTGGCCACCGTGTGGTCGATGTCGAGCAGCTTCATGTCTAGGAAGACGTTGGTGCCGCCGCTGGCCAGCTCCCTGGCGAAGTCGAGCCCGCCGGCGAAGGCAAGCTGGTAGCCGATCTTGTAGAAGGAGACGATGCCGTCGAGTTCGCGCACTGCCTGCTCGGCTTGCTTCACTGTCGGCACGTCGAGGCCGACGACGAGCCGGTCGCGCATGCTATTGGCGATCATGCCTCGATCCGGGTGGACAGCAGGCGCGAGGTCTCGATCAGCGTGCGGCATAGGTGCTCCATCGATTTGTGCAGTCTTTCGTCACGGAAATTTCCATCCTCGTCGAAGGCGTCACCGCCGTCGGGCACCGAGCATTCCGGCGTCACCACCTCCATCTGGCAACGCACCAGCACCGCGCGCAGATGGTTGATGCAGCGGATACCGGCAAAGTGCCCGTTGGAGGACGAGCAAAGGCCAACGACCTTGCCGGCCAGCGGCCTGACTGGCCGGCCACCATCCCTGCGCACCCGGCTCACCCAGTCGATCGTGTTCTTGAGCAGCGGCGGAATGGAGCCGTTATATTCGGGCGTGGCGATCAGCAGCCCGTCATGGGCCATGATGAGACGGCCGAGTTTCTGGGCGTTTTCGGGAACGCCTTTTTCCTTTTCCAGGTCCTCGTCCATGATCGGCAGGGGGTATTCGGCGAGCGAGATGCGGGTCACCTCGGCACCTTGCATGGCGAGTTCCTTTTGCGCCACGTCGGCGGCCCTGCCGCTATAGGCGCCGCTGCGCACCGAGCCGGCGAAGACGAGGATTTTCGGGATCACTGCCATTGGCCACCCTTGTTCCCGGACAGGTACAGCCAAGGACGGCTCAAATCAACGGCTGGATAGGGGAATAGGGCAGTAGGGAATATGGGAGTAGAAAATAGCCTGGAAATGGAACCCTTCATCCCTACTCTCTTACTCCCCTATTGCCCTATTCCCTTCTCACTAGTGCGCTTCGCGGCGATAGATCCACAGCTGCGTCGGCGGAATGTTGCGGAGGATGAAATCGAAATGCTTGACCGTGTAGTCACCGCGGCCGGCCGGGATCGGCGACATCGGTCCGTAGGTCAGCTGCACGATCGGCCGTCCGGCCGGGATGCGGTCGAGCAGGCTCTCGATATAGGCGATGCGCTGGGCGACCGGAAAGTTGAGCAGCGGCACGCCCGAAACGACGGAATCGAAGATCATCCCGCTCTTGTCGCCAAGCGTGGCGTTGAGGTTGAAGGCGTCGCCCTCGATGACGTTGACGCCGGGATAGAGCCGCCGCAGGTGACGAACGAAATCCGTGGAATATTCGACAGCGTAAAGGTTTTCGGGGCGTACGCCCTGGGCGAGGATGGCGCGGGTGATGACGCCGGTACCGGGACCGACCTCGAGCACTGGCAGGCCGGATTTAGGATTGACGATCGAGGCCATCTTGCGCGCGGTGATCGAACTGGTCGGCACGATCGAGCCAACCGTCTTCGGCTTGTCGATCCAGCCCTTGAAGAATTTGAGTTCGTCGTCGAACTTTTCGACAAGCGCCTTCCGCAGTCCAGGGCCACGTGTCATGCAAGCTCTCCTCAGCGCTCCCCGCAAAGTTACTTAGCACCTGAGCGGTGCTAGGCAAGGCGCGGCCGGACGCATGTCGTGGATAAGATAATTTTCGTCGCGTCTCAAGGGGCGACGCGATTCAAGGATTTACGCGTGGCAAATCGGCTTACGCGGGCCAAAGTGCATCAACGCTCGCCGAAAGACTCGAAGAAATCCTTCATACGGGCGAAAAAGCCGCTCGATTGAGGCGAATTGTCCTGCGAGGAGAGCTGTTCGAACTCCTCCAGAAGTTCGCGCTGGCGCCGGGTCAGGTTCTGCGGCGTCTCGACCGCGGTCTGGATGTAGAGGTCGCCGACATTGGGCTGGCGCAGCACAGGCATGCCCTTGCCCTTGAGGCGGAACTGGCGCCCGTTCTGTGTGCCTTCGGTCACCTTGACCTTGGTCTGCGTGCCGTCCAGCGTCGTCACCTCGAAGGAGCCGCCAAGGGCTGCCGTCGTCATCGAGATCGGCACCTTGCAATAGAGATCGGCGCCGTCGCGTTGGAAGAACTCGTGCGGTTTGACCGCCAGGAAAATATAGAGGTCGCCCGAGGGCCCGCCGCGCAGGCCGGCTTCGCCCTCATTGGCAAGGCGGATGCGGGTGCCGTCCTCGATGCCGGCCGGGATGTTGACCGACAGCGAACGCTCCTCGGTGACGCGGCCCTGGCCGGCGCATTTCGGGCACGGGTCCTTGATCGTCTGGCCGCGCCCCTGGCATTGCGGGCAGGTCCGCTCGATCGAGAAGAAACCTTGCGTGGCGCGCACCTTGCCGTGGCCGTTGCACATCGAGCAGGTGACGGGCTGGGTGCCGGGCTTGGCGCCGCTGCCCGAACATTCAGAGCACGAGATCGACGCCGGCACCCGGATCTGAGCGGTCTTGCCGGCAAAAGCCTCTTCCAGGGTGATTTCCATGTTGTAGCGCAGGTCGGCGCCGCGCTCGCGGCCGCCCGACGAGCGGCGCTGGCGCCCGCCCATCATGTCGCCGAAAATGTCCTCGAAAATGTCGGCGAAGCCGCCGGCGCCAAAGCCCTGGGCCCCGCCATTCATGCCGCCTTGTTCGAAGGCGGCGTGGCCGAAGCGGTCATAGGCCGCGCGCTTCTGCGGGTCTTTCAGCGTCTCGTAGGCTTCGTTGATTTCCTTGAACTTGTGCTCGCAGGAATGGTCGCCGGGGTTGCGATCGGGATGGAATTGCATGGCGAGCTTGCGGAAAGCGCTCTTGAGCTCCTTCTCATCGGCGCCTTTTTGCACGCCCAGCGTCTCGTAGAAATCAGCTTTCATTTTTTCCCGCTGTCCGGATGCTCAACGTCTTGAAGCATTGTTGCGTCTCTTGCCGGCACTGACGCTTCGATTTAGGTGCGATGGAAGGGGGATGCCAGTGTCGACGCGGCTTTGCCTGCATTTTTTCAGCAAGGCCCGCTGTTTTTCTGCAAGGGGTTGCAAAAAAGCCCGGCCTTCGCCGGGCTTTTCGCTTTATCTTGCCGTCAAACGGTTCAGGCCGACTTCTTCTTGTCGTCGTCCTCGTCGATTTCCTCGAAATCGGCGTCGACAACGTCACTGTCCTTGGCGGCGTCCGCCTTGGCGTCGGCTTCCGCCGCTTCCTTCTGCGAAGCCTCGTACATGGCCTGGCCAAGCTTCATAGAAGCCTCGGCCAGCGCCTGGCTCTTGGCTTCGATGTCGGCCGCGTCGTCGCCTTCGGTCGCGGTCTTCAGCGCCGCGATCGCGTCGGAGATCGCCGTGCGCTCGCCTTCCGAAACCTTGTCGCCATATTCCTTCAGCGACTTCTCCGAGGAATGCAGCAGCGCTTCGGCCTGGTTGCGGGCCTCGACCAGCGCACGCCGCTTCTTGTCGGTCTCGGCATTGGCCTCGGCGTCCTTGACCATCTTCTCGATGTCGGCGTCCGAAAGACCACCCGATGCCTGGATGCGGATCTGGTGCTCCTTGCCGGTGCCCTTGTCCTTGGCCGAAACGTTGACGATGCCGTTGGCGTCGATGTCGAAGGTGACCTCGATCTGCGGTACGCCGCGCGGCGCCGGCGGAATGCCGACCAGGTCGAACTGGCCGAGCGCCTTGTTGTCGGCGGCCATTTCGCGCTCACCCTGGAAGACCCGGATGGTCACTGCCGACTGTGAGTCCTCGGCCGTCGAGAACACCTGGCTCTTCTTGGTCGGGATCGTCGTGTTGCGTTCGATCAGGCGGGTGAACACGCCACCCAGCGTCTCGATGCCGAGCGACAGCGGCGTCACGTCGAGCAACAGCACGTCCTTGACGTCGCCCTGCAGCACGCCGGCCTGGATGGCGGCGCCGAGAGCGACGACCTCATCCGGATTGACGCCCTTGTGCGGCTCCTTGCCGAAGAACTGCTTCACGATTTCCTGGATCTTGGGCATGCGGGTCATGCCGCCGACCAGGACGACTTCGTCGATCTCGCCCGCCTTCAGGCCGGCATCCTTCAACGCCGCCTTGCAAGGGGAAATCGTGCGCTGGACGAGGTCGTCGACCAGCTGCTCGAACTTGGCGCGCGTCAGCTTCAGCGTCAGGTGCTTCGGCCCGGTCGCGTCGGCGGTGATGAAGGGCAGGTTGATTTCGGTCTGGGTGGTCGACGACAGCTCGATCTTGGCCTTTTCAGCCGCCTCCTTGAGGCGCTGCAGGGCAAGCTTGTCGTTCTTCAGGTCGATACCCTGTTCCTTCTTGAACTCGGCCGCCAGGTATTCGACCAGGCGCATGTCGAAATCCTCGCCGCCGAGGAAGGTGTCGCCATTGGTCGACTTGACCTCGAACACGCCGTCGCCGATTTCGAGCACCGAAATGTCGAACGTGCCGCCGCCAAGGTCATAGACGGCAATGGTCTTGCCTTCCTTCTTGTCGAGGCCATAGGCAAGCGCTGCCGCGGTCGGCTCGTTGATGATGCGCAGCACTTCAAGGCCGGCGATCTTGCCGGCATCCTTGGTCGCCTGGCGCTGGGCGTCGTTGAAATAGGCCGGAACGGTGATGACCGCCTTCTCGACCTTTTCGCCGAGATAGGCTTCCGCCGTCTCCTTCATCTTCTGCAGGATCATGGCCGAAATCTGCGAGGGCGACTGCTTCCTGCCGCCGGCTTCGACCCAGGCATCGCCATTGTCGCCCTTGACGATCTTGTAGGGGACAAGCTTCTTGTCCTTCTCCGTCACCGGATCGTCATAGCGGCGGCCGATCAGGCGTTTGACCGCGAAGATGGTGTTTTCAGGATTGGTGACCGCCTGGCGCTTGGCCGGCTGGCCGACCAGACGTTCGTCGTCGCCCGAGATGGCGACGATGGAAGGCGTCGTGCGCGCGCCTTCCGCATTCTCGATTACCTTGGGCTCCTTGCCATCCATGATGGCGATGCAGGAGTTGGTGGTGCCGAGATCGATACCGATTACTTTTGCCATTTCTCTAGTCTCTCCGCTAAGCAGGCTCTCAGGACCCGTACAGGCGTTCCGACGAAAGCCCCTGTTCACAAGAAATCCCGTTCCGGCAACCGGCATTCCGGCGCCGAACGGCTTGGCGCGTATATAAGAACAGGCGGCATCGCGCGCAAGCATTCTGCGCAGGCCTTCCATGAACCTTTCCATCTCCGCCCGCGACTGATCTCCAGGTGCCGCATGGTGCGGCCCGGAAAGGAAGCCCCCATGACCAATAACCCAGAGGCTCTGAGGTCTCCGGGAACAACAGGAGCTCGGCGCGACCACCGCCTTCGGGACGGGGTCGATGCGCTGGGCTTTCCGCTGATTCCGTTGACCCTGCGTAAGACCAGGCGTATCGTCGTCTTGAGGAAAGCAGACAATTCGATCAGGGAAGAACGAGCCGGACCGCCGCGCCTTGCCCTGATTTGCGCGGCCAGCCCCGACGTTCTCCCGTCGACTACGGGGGGTAGTGTCATGTCTCGCATCCGCGGCTCGTTCGTGTCGTCTCTTGATGGCGGCTTGCGCCGTGCTGTGCATCCAGGCGGGTTGCTGGCGCTGGCACTCGGCCTGTGGCTGGGCGCCGCGCAGGCGCAGGAAACCCGGATCATCTATCCCGGCTCGATGGCGGTGACCGGATTCTCCGGCACCATCATTCCCAATTTCGACCCCCCTGATTCCGAAAAAGAGGGCCTGCCGCCCGGCGTCGATCCGGTCGACGAAACCTTCATCGACCCCACGCGCGCCACCTTGCGCGTGTTCGACGTTTCGCATCTGGGCGGCCCAGCCTCCGGCCAGCTGGTCAACACGCCGCCGCCCTTCGAGGTGACGGCGGAGCAGATCGGCCAGGTGTTCGGCGTCACCTATGATGACGGCGTGCGCGACGGCGTTCCATCGGGCATTCCCAATCTCTATGCCGGCGCCACCTCGCTGCACGGCATCCGTATCGTCACCCCGGATGCCGACGATGACGGCCGCCCTGAGAGGCAGCGCCGCGGCGCTGCCGGTGCCACCTTCATGGATGGCCAGTTCGGCACCGAAAACGGTGGTGGGCCGGGCACCGTCTGGAAGATCGACGGCATCACCGGCCAGGTCTCCAAATTCGCCGACATCGACACCAACAGCGGTCCCGGCATCGGCAATCTCACTTTCGACGCCACTCACCGCGAGTTCTTCGCGTCCGATCTCGACACCGGCCTGATCCATCGCATCGACGCCGAAGGCAGACTGATCGACAGCTTCGATCACGGCGTTGCCGGCCGGCCCACGCATGGGCTCGCTCCCGTCGCCGACGATGGTTCGGTGATGGACATACAAGGTGCCGCCTTCGATAGCGAAGACCCCGACAGCTGGGGCTACACGCAGGACGAGCGCCGCGTCTGGGGTGTCTCCTACCATGGCGGCCGGCTCTACTATTCGGTCGGCGAAAAGTCGGAAATCTGGTCGGTGGGCATCGCCCGCGACGGCAGTTTTGCCGGTGACCCGCGCTGGGAACTGACGGTCAGGGCCGACAAGGACTACGCCGTCACCGACATCGCCTTCGACAACAGCGGCTTCATGTACCTGGCCCAGCGCGGTCCGGTCGAGAACCGTTACGATTACAGCCAGTTCGCCGATTCCGGTAAAGGCGAGGTCATCCGCTACTTCCGGGAGAACCCGGACGATCCGGAAACGGAATCGGTCTGGGTCGAAGTGCCGCAGGAATATGCGGTCGGCTTCCCCCAAGGCAACCGGCAGTCGGCCGGCGGTCTTGATCTGCAATATGGCTATGATGCCGACGGCAATCTCGACAGCTCCGTCTGCACGCAGACGCTGGTCAACACGGGCGACAAGCTGCGCGACAATCCTTCACTCGCCGAACAGCTCGCAGCCGGCGGGCCGCTGGCCGTACACGGTGTGCAGATCACGCCGAAAGAGCTGGTCAAGCCGGCTAATGTGCCGCCCTTCGGCTCATGGTTCGTCGACTTCGACGGTTATTTCGAAGACCCGGAGGTCGAGGGCCATGTCGGCGATGTTGCCGTCTGGCACCCTTGCGAGGGCCGCGCCGGCTATTACGAGGAAATCCCGGGCGGCTACCTGCCCCCCTTCTACCCGCCGGATTTCCCACCACCCGGCAACCTGCCTCCATGTCTCGACGTCGACGACGTCCAGTATTACTGCACGCCTTCCGGCCTCGAGGCCGATCTCTATCTCCATGACCATGCCGGCTTCGGCGGCGATTCGATCAAGGTCCAGTCCAGGACGCCAGGCGTCGGGGTGACATCATCCCAGTCGCATGCGCCCGGCAAGCCTTACACGATCGACATCACCGGCCACTATCCGGGTGACACAGTCGATGTCGGGCTCTGCTTCTACAGGAAGTCCGACAAGGACAAGGGTGGCTATTACCCTTGCTGCAAGATGACTTTGCCGCTCAGAACCCCAGCCGCCAGCTGCGAACGTTGAGGAGGGGAAGATGAAAAATCTCGCACTCTCCCCGCTCGCAACGAACGCCCAAACAACCGTCATGGAGACGATCATGAAACCCCTGTCATACGCCAGGCGCGGCGCGCGCTGGCTGATGGCGGCCGGTATCGCGGTCGCCATGTTCACCCCGGTGCAAGGCTTTGCAGAAGACGCTGCCTCGATCACCCCGGAGCTGAAGCTCGATCTTGATAGTTCGCGCGTCGTCACTCCGAGGCCTGACCAGGTGGTGCCTTTCTTCACCAAGACAGGCACTCAAAGAGGCTGCGATTACGTCGTCTACTCGCTGAGCTTCGGCTTGCGCGGCGATCCGCAGGGCCTTGCCGACCCGAGCCTCGAGGCCAGGCTGAAGAAGGTCAGGATCGACTTCAAGGACCAGCTTCCGCACGGCCTTGCGATCATCAACGTCAACGTGTCCGGCGACGGCACGGATTCGTCCGGCGGACCACTGCCGGGTGCAACGATCAGCACTTCGGCAAATCCGAACGATACTGCCACGGTTTCCGATTTCCGCATCTCCACGTCCGATGTCGACGGCGTCGGCGCTGCCAACGAGCGTGTGATCAACTTCGCGATCACGGCCAAGATCGATCGTGCGGCATTTCCCGCGCCGACGATCGTCGACAACCAGGGCATGATCAAGGTGACGGCCGGACCGGGCACCGGGACCATCATCCCATCGCAGGATCCGAGCAAGCCCGACGACGGTGACTTCAAGACCGGCGTGAAGACCTCGATCAAGATCGACGTCACCAAGTGCAATCCGCCACCGCCACCTCCCGGCAAGGAATGCTTCAAGGTGGAACGCGGTACGGTCGACTGCGTGCCCGGCGGCGGCGCCTTCATCTATCACATGCCGGTCGGCCCGGAGATGGGCGGCAAGTGGGTGCAGGTGTCGACGAGCACGCCCGGCATCAACATCATCCCCGATACCCAATTGGTGCCGGCGGGCGGCGGTGTGCTCAACTGGAAGATCGTCGGTGCCTCGCCCGGCGACGTCATCCACCTCATCGTCACCGGCATCGAAACCTATGCCGGTCCGAAGGAAGGCTGGGGCCTGTGCTGCACGCAGACGATCGACATCGTCATCCCGCGTGACCAGAGGTGCCCGCCCAGGGACAAGGAGCCGGACCTCAAGGTCGAGAAACGCGCCGACGTGACGCGTTGCACGATGGGCGGCGGCTGCGACTTCACCATCAGGGTCACCAATGTCGGCACCGGTGCCTACCACGGCAAGATCGTGCTCGACGAGGTGACGCTGCCGGCCGGCTCGACGCTCGATTCAGGGCCAAATCCACCTTGGGTCTGCGTACCCGGAACCACCCCGATGACCTGCACCTATCCGGTGACCACGCTCAATCCGGGGGCCTCCGTCGACCTCAAGCTCGGCTTCAAGCCGGCCGGAGGCTGGCAAGGCGGTGCTTTACGCAACTGCGCCACCTACAATTATGGCGCCAGCGGCAAGCCGCTGTTCGGCAGCCAGTCGAACGATCGCGGCTGTGCCTCGATCCCGATCTGCCGGCGCGGCGACCGTGACCGCGACTGCCGGCCGCCGGTGGAGAAGAAGGTCGACCTGATCCTGAAGAAGCGTGCCCGCGTCCCGGTCTGCTCGGCCGACGGCATCTGCACCTTCGTGATCGACATCATCAACAACGGCAGCGCCACCTACAATGGACCGCTGACGGTCATCGACAATTATCCCGGCGGCGCGCCGTCCTCCTCGACCTTCGGGCCGAGCCCGCCCTGGACATGCGGACCGAACGGCCCCGGCCAGTTCCGCTGCGACAATGCCGGCATCTCGCTGCCTGCGGGCGCCTCGACGCCGATCTTCGTGAAGGCGGTCATGCCGGCCGGCTACCAGTCGGACATTGTCGAGAATTGCGCTGAGGTGAAGCCCATCGCCGGTGAAAACGACCTCACCAACAACAAGGCCTGCGCCAAGGAACGCTTCCGTCATCCCAATGGCGGCAAGCCGACCCTGCGCATCACCAAGGTGTGCAACGGCTCGCTCGCCGGTGCCGCGGTCGTCTCTTGCCGCATCACCGTCATCAGCCTTGGCACCGCTGCCCCCAACGGTCCGGTGCGGGTCAACGATGCCGCCACGCTGGTGGCCGGCGGCGCGCCCGTCCAGATCCAGACCGTCACCCCCGACGGCGCGGAATGGGCGTGCGGACCGGTTCCGGCCAATGCGCTGTCGTGCCAGATTCCCGGTGCCGTCATGACACCTGGAACCAGCCGCCACTTCGACGTGACGGTCTCGGCGAATGGCGCGTTCGAAAACTGCGCGCGCGGCTCCTATGGGCCTGCGCCGGGCGACGACGTCGTCTATCCCTTTGGCCAGGCCTGCGCCAAGGGCGGCGGTTCTTCGACCATCCGTGTCGAAAAGACCGGCGACCGCGAATGCAGGCTCGGCCAACCCTGCTCGTTCGAGATCACCATCACCAATGACGGAGCGACCGCCTTCTCCGGGCCGGTCCGCATCGGCGATGCGATCGGCGTGGAGGGGCTCGGCAGGCTGGAAGGCGTTGAGATCACCTCGATCGATCCGCCCTTCGGCTGCTCGCCGGAACCGGCAACCTTGCCTGCGTCCTGCATTGCCAACCTGACGCTCGGCGCCGGCGAAAGCCGGGTGCACCATGTCACCGTGGTCATTCCCGACGACGGCCGCCTGGCCAATCTGCAGGGCAATGTCAGCGGCCAGAACTGCGTCGGCGTGCTGTCTCCCGACACACGGGTGCAGGGCGGTGGCGACGTGCTTGGCGGCGATCAGACCAATGTGCAGGGCGATCGCGGCAAGGCCTATGCCTGCCATCCCTTCACCATTAGCCAGGAGACGAGGAAGGAATGCTCGCAAGGCTTCGTCATGAACGATGCCGGCCGCTGCGTTTGCCCCGAAGGCACCACCTACCGCAACGGCCAGTGCTCGCCGGGCGGTGGTATCGTGCCGAAGCCGGAACAGCCGAAACGCTGTGTGCTGCTCGAGGGCCAGATCCGCACCGAGGACGGACGCTGCGTCTGCCCACGCGGAACCGGGCTCGAGAACGGCAGGTGTGTCAGGACCGACAAGCCCGAGCAGTGCACTATCCGTGGCCAGGTCCACAATGCGGATGGCGATTGTGTTTGCCCCAGGGGAACCGAGATCAGGGGCAATGCCTGCCGCCCGATCCAGCCAAAGCCGGAGCAGTGCACGATCCGTGGCCAGGTCCACGATGCCGATGGAGACTGTGTCTGCCCGCGAGGGACCGAGGTGCGCAATGGCGCCTGCCGTCCGATCCGGCCGAAGCCTGAGCAGTGCATCATCCGTGGCCAGGTCCACGACGCGGACGGAGACTGCGTCTGCCCGCAAGGCAACGAGGTCAGAAACGGCGCCTGCCGCCCGATCCGGCCAAGGCCTGACCAGTGCACCATCCGTGGCCAGGTCCACGACGCCGACGGCAATTGTGTCTGCCCGAGGGGTACCGAGGTGCGGGGCAATGCCTGCCGGCGCAAGCAGCCGACGCAGGAGCAGTGCGACATACGCGGCCAGGTCCACAACAAGCGCGGCGAATGTGTCTGCCCGCGCGGCACCGAGGTGATCAACGGCGCATGCCGCAGGCAGGAGGTGGAATGCGCACCGGGCTCGCAGATGATCGATGGCCAGTGCCAGCCGATCATCAGGAGGCGCTGCCCGGAAGGCACGATCGGGCGCTACCCGAACTGCCGGGCGGTCCGCGGACAACCGTCGCTGGAGCTGAACCCCGGCCTGCTGCTGCAGCAGGTGCTGCCACGGCGCAGGCCGCAAGTCGAACAGCGGCAGGACCAGGTTCCAGACAGAATCCTGAAGCTCCAGCAGCAATAACCACCTGCTCGACGCGAGACCAGAAACCCCGCCGGAGCAATCCGGCGGGTTTTTCTTCGCAGCTGTGGGGACAAGCGGGAATTGGCCGCAGCATGATCGCGGATAACGGCACGCGTCCCAGCCTGCGCGTCGACCGCGCCTGCACCCTCGACAAGTCGGCTGCGGCGCATTAGGCAGTCGATAGGGTGGCCAACGAGAAGGACACTCGGAAAGGCCGCATCCATGAGCAGAAAGTCCCTGATTGCACCATCGGTGCTGGCATCGGATTTTTCCAAACTCGGCGATGAGGTCGAAGCGGTAGCGGCAGCCGGCGCCGATTGGATACATCTCGATGTTATGGACGGGCATTTCGTGCCCAACATCACCTTTGGCCCGCCAGTGATCAAGGCGATCCGCAACCGCACCAAGGCCTTCTTCGACTGCCATCTGATGATTGCCCCGGCCGACCCCTATCTGGCCGCTTTCGCCGAGGCCGGCTGCGACGGTTTGACCGTCCATGCCGAGGCCGGCCCGCATCTTGACCGCTCGCTGCAGACCATCAGGAATCTTGGCAAGAAGGCCGGTGTGTCGCTCAATCCGGCGACGCCGGAAAGCGTGGTCGAATACGTGCTCGACCGGCTCGACCTGATCCTGATCATGACCGTCAATCCGGGCTTCGGCGGCCAGGCCTTCATCCCAGCGATCGTCGACAAGGTGAAGCGGGTCAAGGCCCTCATCGGAGGCCGGCCGATCCGAATCGAGATCGACGGCGGTGTTTCAGCCGAAACCGCGCCGCTGGTCACCGCTGCCGGCGCCGACGTGCTGGTGGCGGGCGCCGCCATCTTCAAAGGCGGCAGCGTCGAGGCTTATCGGCAGAACATCCAGGCGATCAGGACGGCAGCCGATAAGGCAGCCGGTTGACCAGCAGTGTTCCCGCGTCGGTCCTGCATGCCGGCTAAGGTTCTGGTGCCGGGCGGGTTTGTGAAGCTTTTGGGGCAACGGCATCGGATGTGAGCGATTGCCTGATTCGGTTTTCAGCTCCGTCGTCTATGCCCAAAGCAGACAGTTGATCTCGCGCGAATACAAAAGAACAAAAAGAACAGATTCTCCTGCGTGCATACAAAACATGTTAAGTGCCCGCAGGTTGTGAAAAAGCGCGGAATTACAGCACTGAACTCCGAAATGCCGCATATTCCTTTGTGCTAAAGTACAATAACGTGATCTTCTGCTTGAGCAGGCGAATCTTCGCGCTGTATGGTACAAGTACGAGAAGGCGAATGCTTTCGGACTCGAATCGCCCGGGACAAGTCCTGGGGACAAGGAGTCGCTTTGACATACGGAGCTGCCAATCTGAACGACGACGCTGCCGGACCGAAGAGCACGCTTGCCACTACGGTCTATCAGCAATTGCGGGACGATCTTCTCGGCGGTGTCCTTGAAGCCGAGAGCAAGCTGCGGGTCGAGTGGGTGGTCTCCAAATATGGAGCCGGCGCCTCGCCTGTCCGCGAAGCCCTCAATCGCCTCGCCTCGGAAGGGCTTCTCGGCCGGCACGACCAGCGCGGCTTCTTCATCATGCCGGTCAGCGCCTCGGAACTCGAGGAGCTGACGCGCACCCGCTGCTGGCTCGAGGAGCGAGCGCTTCGCGAATCCATCACCCACCGCACCGCCGAATGGGAAGAACAGCTCGTGCTGGCGCTGCATCGCCTGGGACGCGCGTCACGTCTGGCACCGCAGAATCTCTTCTCGCTCAATCCCGATTGGGAGAGGCTGCATCGCATCTTCCACAGGGTGCTGATTTCGGCCTGCCGGTCGCAATGGCTGGTGGGGTTTTGCGACCAGCTCTCCGATCACGCCTATCGCTACCGGCAAATGGCCAATGATGGCGAAGGCGTCCAGCGCGACGATTTCGGCGAGCATCGTCTGATCGCCGAATATGCCCTGGACGGCAATGCCGACGGTGCCGTCGAGGCCCTGCTCAACCACTACCGGTTGACTGCGGCCATGTGCATGAAGCGCTTCGAGCAGGACGAGGAAACGAAAGAAATCGCCGGCAAACGCGCTCGGCGATAGCAGTCGTTTCCTGGCGGGTCTCTTGTGCTCGTTTCTTGCACGCAACCTGCGTCGGCGTGGCCGGCGTGAACCGCTGTCGGCGGGCTTGACGGCGCGGCCAAGAACCGCGAACTCTCGCCGCCGAGGCATGCCGCGACAGGCGCATGCTCAGCGCCGCAGCACCCCAGGGAAGTCTTCATGAGCAATCATCTGTTCGATGCGTTCCGGTTCCGGATGCCGGCGCCAGCGCGCTTGCTGATGGAAACCGATGATGGCCGCTCGATCACCTATGGCGATATGCTGGCCCGCTCGGCGCAGCTTGCGCATGCGCTCCTGCAACTGGATGTCGAACCCGGTGACCGCGTTGCCGTGCAGGTCGAGAAGAGCCCGGAAGCGGTCATGCTCTATCTCGCCTGCCTGCGCGCCGGCGCCGTCTTCCTGCCGCTCAACACCGCCTACACGCTGGCTGAGCTGGAGTATTTCTTCGGCGACGCGGAACCACGCCTGGTCGTCTGCGATCCGGCAAGAGCGGCCGACATCGGCGCGCTGGCGGAAAAGACGGGCGCCGTCACCGTCACGCTCGGCCGCGATGGCCGGGGATCGCTGACCGAGCAGGCCTCGCGGCTGCCGACGGATTTTCATGACGTGGCGCGCGGGTCGGATGACCTCGCGGCAATCCTCTACACGTCGGGAACCACCGGTCGTTCGAAAGGCGCCATGCTCAGCCACGAGAACCTTGCTTCGAACGCGCGCGTGCTGGTCGAGCACTGGCGTTTCACCGGAGACGACGTGCTGATCCACGCATTGCCGATCTTCCACACGCACGGCCTGTTCGTCGCCACCAACGTCGTCCTGATGGCCGGCGCCTCGATGCTGTTCGAGCAGAAGTTCGATCCGGCCCGCATCGCCTCGCTGCTGCCGCGTGCCACGGCCCTGATGGGGGTGCCGACCTTCTACGTGCGCCTGCTGCAGCATGAGGGGCTGGACCATGAGGCGGCGAAAAACATCCGTGTGTTCATTTCCGGGTCGGCGCCGCTGCTGGCCGAGACGCACAAGGCCTGGCGCGAGCGCACCGGCCACGCGATCCTCGAACGCTACGGCATGACCGAGACCAACATGAACACCTCGAACCCCTATGAGGGCGAGCGGCGCGCCGGCACCGTCGGTTTCCCCTTGCCCGGCGTCACGCTTCGCATCGCCGATCCAGACAGCGGCGCAGCGCTTGCGCAGGGCGAGGTCGGCATGATCGAGGTGAAGGGCCCAAATGTTTTCGGCGGCTATTGGCGCATGCCGGAGAAGACCAAGGCGGAATTCCGCGCCGACGGTTTTTTCATCACCGGCGATCTCGGCATGACCGACGCCGACGGCTACGTCCACATCGTCGGTCGCGGCAAGGACCTGATCATATCGGGCGGTTACAACATCTACCCGAAGGAGCTCGAAAGCGAGATCGATGCGCTCGACGGGGTTAGCGAAAGCGCCGTCATCGGCGTTGCCCATCCGGATTTCGGCGAAGGCGTCACCGCCGTCGTCGTGCGGGCGCCGTCATCGCGGATCACCGGTGCCGAAATTCTCGGCGCTATCGCCGGACGGGTGGCGAAATACAAGCATCCGAAGCGCGTGATCTTCGTCGATGAACTGCCGCGCAACACCATGGGCAAGGTACAGAAGAACCTGCTGCGCGACACCTACAAGGACATATACGCATCATAGTTGCGCGGAGCCCGGGGCAGCGGCGCCTTACTCCTTGCGCGCCCTTTCGACCCGACTGCCGGAGCCCCACAAGGCGCGCTTCAGCAGGTTGCGCTTGCGCGGCACGAGGTTGATGTCGCTGACAAGCTTGGCGCCGCCCTCGCGCCGTTCGAGGGTGATCTTGCGGCTGTGGAAGGCTTCCAGCTCGGCACGGTGCGCCACGCTGATGATGGTGACATCGGGCAATTCGCGGATCACCGTCGCCATCATGGCGTCCTGGCTCTTCTCGTCGAGCGCCGAGGTTGCTTCATCCAGCACGACGATATCGGGGCGGTGCAGCAGCAGGCGCGCGAAAGCGAGACGCTGCTTTTCGCCGCCCGACAGCGTCTGGTCCCATGGCGCTTCTTCCTTGATCCTTTCGGCAAGATAGGCCAAGCCGACCTTGTCCAGGGCGGCCTTGATCTGTTTGATCGTCCACTTGTCCGCGGCCGCGGGATAGGCGACCGCGCGGCGAAGCGTGCCCGAGGGAATGTAGGGGCGTTGCGGCAGCATGAACAGTCGCCTGTCGGCATGAAAATTGACGCTGCCGCCGCCCCACGGCCACAGGCCGGCAACGGCCCGCACCAGCGTCGACTTGCCGGAACCGGATTCGCCAGCCACCAGCACACGCTCGCCCGGTTCGATCGCAACCTCGGTTTCCTTGACCACGGAGGTGCCGTCGTCGAGCGTGACGGAGAGATCGTCGAGGCTGAGCATCGCACCGTCTTCGGTTTCGCCGTGCTGGATGCGTCCGAGCGCGTCGCTCTGCTCCGCACGCTCGAGCCCGTCGAGCGACATCATCAGCGAGGCGATGCGCCGCGCCGAGGCGTTCCAGTCGGCAAGACGCGGGTAGTTGTCGACCAGCCATCCGAACGCGCCCTGCACGATGGCGAAGGCGGAGGCAGCCTGCATCACCTGTCCGAGCGACATCGAGCCTTCGAGGAATTTCGGCGCGCAGAGCAGGACCGGCACGACCGGCGCAAACAGGCTCGACCCCTGCGACACCAGCGCCGTGCGCATGTGCTGGCCCGTCAGCAGCGCCCATTGCCTGAGCACATGACCGAAATTCCTGTCGATGCCGCTGCGCTCCTCCTCCTCGCCGCCAAGCAATGCGATGCTCTCGCCGTTTTCGCGCACCCGCGTCAGCGTGTAGCGGAATTCGGCTTCCGCCTGGTTCTTCTGCTCGGAGAGGCGGACGAAATGCCGGCCGATGACCACCATCGACGTGGAGGTGATGGCGGCATAGATGACCGCGGTGATGACGAGGAAGCCGGGAATGGTCAGGTTTTCGCCACCGATCGGCAAAGTGAGCGCGCCGCCGATCGTCCACAGCACCACGATGAAGGTCGAGGCCGACAGGAACGCATTGAGGACGCCCGAGATGAAATCGACGGGTGACTCGGTGGCGATCCGCAGATCCTCCGTGAGGCGGGCTTCGGGGTTCGAGTGGTCGCCGGCGACGAGATTCAACTGGTAGTAGCGGCCATTGGCAAGCCAGCGTGCGATGACGGCGGTGGTCAGCCAGGAACGCCAGCGGCGCTGGATCGTCATGCGCAGATAGACCTGCGCGACCACAAGGCCCGCGCTTCCAGCGACGAGCGGCAGGAATATGGCGCTAAGCACATAGACGGTGTGGACGTTGCGTTGCTCGATGGCGTCGAAGAAGGAGCGGTTCCAGACGTTGATCCCGTATTGAAAGCCGACATTGACGCAGATCAGGATCAACAGCCCGATCGTGAGCGGCCAGGCAAGCCCATCGCCCCGCCTGGCCCAGTAGCCGCGCCCGCTGATCCAGAAACGCCGCAGCAGGTATTTCCGGCGCGCCTGCTCGGCTTCTTCGGGCGTCAGTTGCGGATCCGGCTCGACAGCCTCCGGTGGCGGTCCCGGCTGGCCGTCGACCTCGGGGGCAGCTTCGGCAGTCGGCGGTTTTTTTTCGCGCAGATCCTCGTGGCGCGGCCTCTGGTCACGCGGCGCTTGCTGTCGCGGCTTCAAGGCACCGCGCGGTTTGATGCCGTCGGCCTGTTTCAATTTGGGTTTCGCCTCGGACATACGCTCCGACAACGACCTCAAAATCAAAAGGTTTCACGACGACAGCCGATATCAATGCGCAGTGCCGTAGCCGGCTCCAAAAACCTTTTCGCCGCCGATCCAGACGCCCTTCGGGTCGAGATCGTCCGACAGCGCGACAATATCCGCAGCCGTGCCGTTGGCGAATCGGCCAAGCCGGTGCGACTGGCCGATTGCTTGCGCCGGATAGAGCGAAGCCATGCGCAAGGCCTCGGAAAGCTCGACCCCGATGACGCGGTGGGTGAAACGAATGGCCGAGATCATGTCGAGATCGGCGCCCGCCAGCGTTCCGTCGCCGAGCCGCAGGCTGCCATGCCTGCGATAGATGGTACGGCCGTTGAGCGTGAACGACGTCATGTCGGTGCCGATTGTCGCCATGGCGTCGGTGACCAGAACGATCCTGGCCGGCCCCTGCTTGGCGCGCAGTGCGATCTTGATGGTGGCCGGATCGACATGGATGCCGTCGGCGATGAGACCGGCCGACAAGGTGCCGATGTCGATGGCGGCGCCAGCCAGGCCAGGCTCGCGATTGCCGATCTGGCTCATCGCATTGAACAGGTGGGTAACCATCGAGGCGCCCGCCGCGGCAAAGGCGCTGGCGGTGGCGTAGCCGGTGTCGGAATGGCCAAGGCTGACGATGACGCCGGCCTTAGTCAGCGCCGCGACGCGAGCCGGCTCGACGGATTCGGGCGCGATGGTGGTCAGCAGCACCGGCAGCTTTTGCCGAGCCGCGATCAGCATCGCCTGGTCGGCATCCGTCATCGGCCGGATCAGCGCCGGATCATGCGCGCCCTTGCGGGCGACCGACAAATGCGGGCCTTCGAGATGCAGCCCGAGAAACCCAGGCACCTTCTGGCGCGCCGCCGCCTCGCCGGCGGCGACAGCGGCGGCCGTGATTGCAGGCGTGTCGGTGATCAGCGTCGGCAGCAGCGCCGTCGTGCCGAAGGGCGCGTGCGCGCGGCAGATGGTCTCGATGGAAGCGACATCGGGATGGTCGTTGAGCATGACGCCGCCGCCGCCATTGACCTGCAGGTCCACGAAACCCGGCACCAGCAGGCCGTCACCGGCGTCGACGAGGGCGATGTCCGAGGGGACGGCGCCCGTGGGCAAAATGGCCTCGACGAGACCGTCGCGCACGACCAGCGCGTGGCCTTCATGCCAATCGTCGCCGTCGAAAATCCGGGCGCCAGTCAGGGCAAAGCGATTGCTCATACGGTCTCCGTCACCTTGCGAAGATTGCGCGGCGTGTCCGGGTCGAGACCGCGATGGCGGGCAAACGCCTCGACGAACATGTAGAAGGAGACGATCAGCGTCAGCGGATCGGTCAGTGGATGGCCTGTGGCGACATGCGGCAGGCGCACGGCGCGTTGGGCAAGTGCCGAGGTGACGAACACCGGCGCGCCCTTGGCCGCCAGGCTGTCGGCGGCCTCGGCAATCGACGGTTCGGACGCGTCGCGCGCGGCCAGCGCCAGCACCGGAAAATCGGGGCCGACCAGCGCCAGCGGGCCGTGCATGACCTCGGCGGCGCTGTAGGCTTCCGCATGCATGCCGCAGGTCTCCTTGAATTTCAGCGCAGCCTCATTGGCCATCGCCGCCGACGGTCCGCGGCCGAGGATGAACAACGACTTCTGCTTCTCGATCGTCTCAGAGAGCACGCTCATCCAGTCGCAGGCGATCGCCTTGCCGAAATGCTCCGGCAGGCGGGCAAGCGCCGCCAGCAGCGCATCGTCGCCGGTGGCATGCGCCATCAGAGCGAGGCCGGCGACGGCCGAATTGATGAAGGTCTTGGTGGCCGCGACGCTGCGCTCGGGGCCGGCCAGGATGTCGATCGCATAGTCCGAGGCACGCGCCAGCGGCGAATCGGCGGTGTTGGTGATGGCGACGGTCAGCGCGCCTCCCGCCCGCGCGGTTTCGGCCATGGCGACGATGTCGGGGCTCTTGCCCGATTGCGAGATCGCCAGGCAGGCCGAGCCGGCGAGCCTGAGCTTGCGGCCATAGATCGAGGCGATCGACGGCCCGACCGATGCGACGGCCAGGCCCGCGGTCAGCTCGACGGCGTATTTCATGAAGGTGGCGGCATGGTCGGACGAGCCGCGCGCCACGGTGACGACGAACTGCGGGTCGCGTTCCCGGATGCCGCGCCCGGCTTCGGTCAGCACGGCGCCGGAGCCGTCGAGCAGGCGGGCGACGGCCTGCGGGACCTCCTCGATCTCGCGCCGCATATGGGTCATCTCTGTCGACATGGTCGGCTCTGTCGTGCTCATGGTCGGCCCTCTTCGCTCGGCCCTGTCAGCCGCAGTTCGGCGACGAAATCATAGGCGTCGCCCCGGTAGATAGAGCGGGTGAATTCGATCACCTTGCCGCTCGCCAGATAGGAAATACGTTCGATGTGCAGGCCGGCAATGCCTGGCGGCACCTCGAGCAGGCGCGCGTCGCTGTCGCCGAGATTGGCGGCGGAAATGCGCTGCACCGCCCGCACCGGCCGATTGCCGGTCAATTCCAGCGCGGCATAGAGCGAGGAGCCTATGTCGGCCGGGTCGGGCAACACGCTGGCCGACAGCGAGGCCCGCTCGATCGCCAGCGGCGTGTCGTTGGCAATGCGCAGGCGCGCCACGCGCGCCACCAGTTCGTTCGACGACAGGCCGAGCACCATCATTTCGTCGGGCGAAGGTGCGTAAAGGCCGCGGTCGAGCCATGCCGAACGCACCACCATGCCGCGCCGCGCCATGTCCTCGGTAAACGAGGTCAGCCGCGACAGCGACTGTTCGACACGCTCCATGCGCGGCGCCACGAAGGTGCCGGAGCCGTGGCGCTGCACCAGGATGCCGCCCTTGACCAGGTCCTGCACCGCCTTGCGCACGGTGACCCGCGAAATATCGGCCTTGGTGGCGATGTCGCGCTCGGAGGGCAGCGCGTCGCCCGGCCCGATCAGGCCGCGATTGACCGCGTCCTCGATGCTCTTGCGCAACTGCAGATAAAGCGGCGCGCCGCTTTGCGCCTGATGTTTCAGCGTGGCGAAGATCTGGTCGGCGGCCTCGCTCATCGAGTTGCCTCCGCGTGTCCGGCAAGGAGGCGAACCGCCATCTGCACCGCGCCGCCCAGCGCGTCGTCGAGCGGCGGCTTCAGCAGCGCCCGGTAGCGGGCAGACAGGCGCGGCGCGTAGAGCGGCGCCAGCCCGCCCAGGAGGCACAGCGGCGCGTCGTCGGCGAGATCGAGCGCGCCGAGCGAGGCTTCGACATCGGCAACTACCTTGTCGAGGATCCAGTTGGCGACGCTGTCGCCCTTCTCGGCGTGTTCGAACACCTTGGGTGCGAAGCCGCCGAAATCGCCGGGCTTGGCATTGGTGGTGAATTCGACGACATCCTCCGGGTTGTTGCGGAAGACGGCCAGCATGCTCTGCGTCAGCGGCGAGCCCGCGCGGACGCCGTCATAGGCAAGCAGTGTCTGTTCGAGCAGGTCGCGGCCGATACGGGCGCCGCTGCCCTGGTCGCCAACCTGGAAGCCCCAGCCGCCGATGGCGCGCGATTTGCCTTGTCTGCGCGCCATATAGGCGGTGCCGGTGCCGAGGATCGCCATGGCGCCGTCACCGGCGCCGACAGCGCCTTCCAGCGCGATTTCGGCGTCGGTCTCGACTTGGCTGATGCTGAATGGCAGGATCGCCTCGAGCTGCTGCCGGTAGGTGCCGACATTGGCGCCGGCAAGGCCGAGAATTGCGGGCGTTCGCGGGATCAGTTCCGGATCCTGCCCGGCGACGAGGAACGCCTGCCTGGCGGCCTCGACGATGTTCGAGCGAGCGCCGGTCAGGTCGGTGCGGATGTTGGCGGCGCCGCTTTTGGCGCGGCCGATCACCGTGCCGTCCGCCGTTGCCAGGGCGGCCCTGCAGCTGGTGCCGCCGCCATCGATTCCGAGCACGAAATTCACGTTGATTTCTCCTCCGGGCGGATAATACCAATAAAATACCAATAGCCAAGGGTTAATTTCCGTTTCAAAAAGTTTAAGCCGTATTTTATTGAAAAATCTGCGTATTTCGGCCGCTCAGCGATTTCCAGCCCGCGAATTCGTTAATGCGTGTGGACAAGTGGTATTTTTTTGGTATTGTTCTGGTATTGGAGGAACCGGGATGGCCGAAACGCGCACCGAAGCGCTTCACAAAAATGCCGAGGGGCTGGATATCCAGCCTCCGGACGCCATCCTTTCCTATTTGGCCGATGCGCAGATCGAAGCCGCCAAGGTGGTGCGCCATGCCATTCCATCCATCGCCAGGGCCGCCGAGATCATCGCCGGCAGGCTGAAGGGCGGCGGCAAGCTTGCCTACGCCGCGGCCGGCAGCTCAGGCCTGATGGCACTGGCCGATGCGCTGGAGCTGCCGGGCACCTTCGGCATTCACCGCGACCGCATCGCCATCCTCATCGCCGGCGGCGACGACGCTTTCCGCACGCTGGCCGGCGGGCCGGAAGACGATACCGAGGAAGCCGCGGCAGCGGTCGCCGAGGCCAGCCTCGGCAAGGGCGACTGCCTGATCGCCATTTCCGCCAGCGGCACGACGCCCTATGCCGTGCGGGCCATCGAGGAGGCTGCCCGCCGCGGCGCTGCCACCATCGGCATCGCCAACAACAGGGACTCTGCGCTGCTGCGCCAGGCACAAGCCGCCATCCTGCTCGAAACGCCGCCGGAACTGATCGCCGGCTCCACGCGCATGGGCGCCGGCACTGCCCAGAAGATCGCGCTCAACATGCTGTCGACGCTGACCGCCATCCATCTCGGCCATGTGCATGACGGCTACATGGTCAATCTCATGGCCGACAACATCAAGCTGCGCGACCGCGCGGCGCGCATCGTCGCCGCCGTCAGCGGCCGCGGCACGGACGAAGCGGCCCGCCTGCTCGAAAAGAGCGGCGGCGCGGTCAAGACCGCCATTCTGCTCGCCGCCGGCGCCGACAGCACTGACGCGGCGCAGAAGATACTGGAAGAGGCCGGCCAGAAGTTGCGGCCGGCCCTTTCCGCTATAGAGGGGAGCAAGGGCTCAAAAGCCTCTGTTCTCATCAAAACCGAACCTGAAAAAGGTCAACAGGGAGACTGAGCATGACAACGAAACTACTGACGGCACTGCTTTTGGGCACCAGCATTCTCGGCTCGGCCGGGTTGGCTCACGCCGACGACGTAACGCTCAACATCGAAAGCTGGCGCGGCGACGACCTTGCCATCTGGAAGGACAAGCTGATCCCGGCTTTCGAAGCCAAGAACCCGGGCATCAAGGTCGTGTTCGCACCGTCGGCTCCGACCGAATATGACGCCGCGCTCGGCGCCAAGCTCGCCGCCGGCTCGGCGGGCGACCTGATCACCTGCCGCCCGTTCGACAAGTCGCTTGAGCTGTTCAA
Source organism: Mesorhizobium sp. XAP4 (assembly GCF_029269325.1). Classification (NCBI taxonomy): domain Bacteria; kingdom Pseudomonadati; phylum Pseudomonadota; class Alphaproteobacteria; order Hyphomicrobiales; family Phyllobacteriaceae; genus Mesorhizobium; species Mesorhizobium sp. XAP4. The sequence continues at coordinate 565,512 of NZ_JARIXW010000002.1, forward strand.
GAAGGGCAACCTTGCCGATCTCTCGGCGCTGCCCGGCATGGAGAACTTTTCGCCGGTGGCCAAGTCCGCCTGGCAGACCGACGACGGCAAGGCGAGCTTCTGCGTGCCGATGGCTTCGGTCATCCACGGCTTCATCTACAACAAGGACGCCTTTGACAAGCTCGGCATCAAGGTGCCGGAGACCCGCGACGAGTTCTTCGCCGCGCTCGACAAGATCAAGGCCGACGGCACCTACATCCCGATGGCGATGGGCACCAAGGATCTCTGGGAAGCCGCGACCATGGGCTACCAGAACATCGGCCCCAACTACTGGAAGGGCGAAGATGGCCGCGCAGCACTGATCAAGGGCGATCAGAAGCTGACCGACAAGGACTGGGTCGCGCCGTATGAGGAACTGGCCAAGTGGAAGCCTTATCTCGGCGATGGCTTCGAGGCGCAGACCTATCCGGACAGCCAGAACCTGTTTACGCTCGGCCGCGCCGCCATCTACCCGGCCGGCTCGTGGGAGATCGGCCTGTTCAACACCCAGGCGCAGTTCAAGATGGGCGCCTTCCCGCCGCCGGTCGAGAAGGCCGGTGACACCTGCTACATCTCCGACCATACCGATATCGGCATGGGCCTGAATGCGGCTTCGAAGAACGCCGATGCGGCCAAGACCTTCCTGTCCTGGGTCGCCTCGCCGGATTTCGCCACCATCTACGCCAACGCACTGCCGGGCTTCTTCAGCCTGAACTCCTCGCCGGTGAAGATGGAAGACCCGCTGGCGCAGGAATTCGTCTCCTGGCGCGGCAAGTGCAAGTCGACGATCCGCTCGACCTACCAGATCCTGTCGCGCGGCACGCCGAACCTCGAGAACGAGACCTGGGTTGAATCGGCCAACGTCATCAACGGCACCGATACGCCGGAAGCGGCGGCCAAGAAGCTGCAGACCGGCCTCGACAGCTGGTACCATCCGGCCAAGTAAGAGCTCAGGTAATGGAACCGGCCGGCGCACGCCTGGCCGGTTCCGGACTACCTCATTCAAAGTGCGCCTATTCAGATTGCGATTGTCGGCACCGCCTCCCGGCCTTACCCTCTCTTCGGGGAAGGCTAGCTGATCAGTCGCAGGCCTTTGTTCCTGCCGCATCGGCAGGAATGGTCGGGCCGTGCATCGAGGCATCATCTAGATCGATACCCTTTGGAACCGAGAGACGGCGGGGACCGAACTCATGGCCGCAGATATCAGACCGAAAAGACCTTTCCGCTGGCATATAGGCGTCTTCCTGGCGCCGGCGGTGCTCGTCTACACGGCAATCATGATCCTGCCGCTCGCCGGCACGCTGCAGCTCTCGCTGTTCCGCAACATCGAGCAGCACCAGGTCTTCGTCGGGCTGGAAAACTTCCGCATGCTGTTCGGCGATCCCAACTGGTCGGTGGGTTTCTGGAACGCGCTGAGGAACAACACCTGGTTCTTTATCATCCACATGCTGGTGCAGAACCCGATCGGCGTTATGCTGGCCGCGCTTCTGTCCAGCCCGAGACTGAGGTTCGCGGCCTTCTACCGCACGGCGATCTTCGTGCCGACCATCCTGTCCTTCGTCATCGTCGGTTTCGCCTGGAAGCTGATCCTGTCCCCGTTGTGGGGCGTAGCGCCGCATCTGATGGATCTCGTCGGCCTGAAAAGCCTGTTCACGCCATGGCTCGGCAAGGAACAATATGCGCTCACCGCACTCAGCCTGATTTCGGTGTGGCAGTTCGTCGGCATCCCGATGATGCTGATTTACGCCGCCCTGCTGTCGATCCCCGAAGAGGTGATCGAGGCCGCCGAATGCGATGGCATCACCGGCCTGGCGCAGTTCTGGAAGATCAAGCTGCCGCTGATCCTGCCGTCGATCGGCATCATCTCGATCCTCACCTTCGTCGGCAATTTCAACGCCTTCGACCTGATCTACACCGCGCAAGGCGCGCTCGCCGGGCCGAACTATTCGACCGATATTCTCGGCACTTTCCTCTACCGCGCCTTCTTCGGCTTCCAGCTGCAGGTCGGCGACCCCAATATGGGCGCGGCGATCGCCACGATGATGTTCCTGATCATCCTCGGCGGCGTCTGCGTCTACCTCTTCCTCGTCCAGACGCGCCTGCGTCGCTACCAGTTCTGAGGGGCCGAGAGATGAGCACCGCCACCCGTTCCGTGCCCCGCACCATCGGCGCCCATGCGATTCTGTTGACCTACACGGTGATCGCGCTGTTTCCGGTGATCCTGGTGATCATGAACTCGTTCAAATCCCGCGCCGGCATCTTCGGCGCGCCGCTGACGCCGCCGACGCCAAAGACCTTCGACCTGATCGGCTACACCACCGTCATCGGCCAGGGCGACTTCTTCCACTATTTCCAGAACAGCCTCGTCGTCACTGTCGCCTCGCTGTTCTTCGTGCTCCTGTTCGGCGCCATGGCAGCGTTTGCGCTGTCGGAATACCGCTTCCGCGGCAATTCGCTGATGGGGCTCTATCTGGCGCTCGGCATCATGATCCCGATCCGGCTGGGCACCGTCGCCATCCTGCAATTGATGGTGGCGAGCGGGCTGGTCAACACGCTGACGGCGCTGATCCTGGTCTACACCGCGCAAGGCCTGCCGCTTGCCGTGTTCATCCTGTCGGAGTTCATGAAGCAGGTGTCCGACGATCTGAAGAATGCCGGCCGCATCGACGGCCTGTCCGAATACACCATCTTCTTCCGCCTGGTGCTGCCGCTGGTCAGGCCGTCGATGGCAACCGTCGCCGTCTTCACCATGATCCCGATCTGGAACGATCTGTGGTTCCCGCTGATCCTGGCGCCGTCGGAGGACACCAAGACCGTGACGCTCGGCGCGCAGCTCTTCCTCGGCCAGTTCGTCACCAACTGGAACGCCATCCTGGCGGCGCTGTCGCTGGCGATCATGCCGGTGCTTATCCTCTACGTCATCTTCTCGCGGCAGTTGATCCGCGGCATTACTTCCGGAGCGGTGAAGTGAGCGGCGGGGAAGAAGCTATCGTACAGGCCCTCGTCGAGACAGCGAGCCACTATGGATTCCGGGGCGTTCGCGCCAAAAATTTCTACCGAGAGTGGCCGGAGACGATCTGTGTGCTGAACCTTCAGAAGTCTTCCTGGGGTCCGCAATTCTATATCAACGCTGCTGTCTGGTTTGCACGGCTTGGGCCGGAGCGCCGGCCGAAGGAATACAATTGTCACATTCGTTGGCGCGTCAATTCCCAGATGGAAGACGAGCAGTCGAAAGCGTTCGAGCAGGCGCTCAACCTTGAGCATCCCTTGCCTGATGATCAGAGGCTTTCACTGATCAAGGACGGAGTTGATGCCTATGGCTTTCGACTTTTGTCCCGGTGTGACAGCGAAGAAGCAGCCCTGCGGGTCGCAGATGAATGTGAGCCACAGGTGATGGTGGCTCTCGCAGCCCGCAGTCAAGAAAAGGCGAATTGAAATGGCCCAACCCCTGCGTGTCGTCGTCGCCGGCCTCGGCAATATGGGCCGCAGCCATGCGCTGGCCTACCATACCAATCCAGGTTTCCAGATCGCGGCGCTGATCAATCGCTCCGACGTGCCGCTGCCGGACGGGCTGTCGGGTTACGGCATCAGGCGCTCCTTCGACGAGGCATTGCGTGACGAAAAGCCCGATGTCGCCTGCATCGCCACCTATTCCGACAGCCATGCCGACTATGCGGTGAAGGCGTTCGAGGCCGGTTGCCACGTCTTCGTCGAAAAGCCGCTGGCAACGACGGTGGCCGATGCCAGGCGCGTCGTCGCGGCGGCCAAGGCCAACGGCAGGAAGCTGGTGATCGGCTACATCCTGCGCCATCACCCGTCCTGGATCAGGCTCATCGCCGAAGCGCGCAAGCTCGGCGGCCCCTACGTCTTCCGCATGAACCTCAACCAGCAATCCTCGGGCCATACCTGGGAGACGCACAAGCAGTTGATGCAGACGACCTCGCCGATCGTCGATTGCGGCGTGCACTATCTCGACGTCATGCTGCAGATCACCGATGCGAAGCCCGTGGAAGTGCGCGGCATGGGCGTGCGGCTGACCGACGAGGTCGCGCCCTCGATGTACAATTACGGCCACTTGCAGGTGCTGTTCGATGACGGTTCGGTCGGCTGGTATGAGGCCGGCTGGGGGCCGATGATTTCGGAAACCGCCTTCTTCGTGAAGGACGTCATCTCGCCCAATGGCTGCGTGTCGATCGTCATGAAGGAAGGTGTGAAGTCCGATGACATCGACACCCACACCAAGACCTCGACCATCCGCCTGCACAATGCGGCGACCGACGCGGACGGCAAGTTTCTCAAGGCCGACGAAATGCTGTCGATGGCAGGCGAACCCGGCCATCAGGACCTCTGCGACCTCGAACAGGCCTTCGTGCTGAAGGCGATCCGCGAGGATCTGGATCTCACCAAACATATGGACGACGCGGTCAAATCGCTCGCCGTCTGCCTTGCAGCCGACGAGAGCGTGCGCAGTGGCGCCGCCGTCAAACTCTAGAACAGGGACGAAGCCGTGGGCTCGCTGAACATCGAGAACGTGAAGAAGGCCTTTGGGCCGGTCGAGGTGCTGAAGGGCATCAACCTCGAAGTGAACGACGGCGAGTTCGTTGTCTTCGTCGGCCCCTCCGGTTGCGGCAAGTCGACCCTGCTCAGGGTCATCGCCGGACTGGAGGATTCGACCTCGGGCCGCGTCGTCATCGACGGCGCGGACGTCTCGGCCACGCCGCCGGCCAAGCGCGGCATCGCCATGGTGTTCCAGACGTATGCGCTCTATCCGCATCTGACGGTGAAGAACAATATGGGCCTTGGCCTCAAGCAGGCCGGCACGCCGGCGGCCGAGATCGAGCGCCGCATCGGCATCGCCTCGTCGATGCTGTCGCTGGAGCCCTATCTCGAAAGGCGGCCGGCCGAACTCTCCGGCGGCCAGCGTCAGCGCGTCGCCATCGGCCGCGCCGTGGTGCGCGAACCCAAGCTTTTTCTCTTCGATGAGCCATTGTCCAACCTCGATGCGGCACTGCGCGTCAACACAAGGCTGGAGATCGCGCAGCTGCATCGCCGGCTGAAGGCAACGATGATCTACGTCACCCACGACCAGGTCGAGGCGATGACCCTGGCCGACAAGATCGTGGTGCTGAACGCAGGGAAAATCGAGCAGATCGGTGGCCCGATGGAGCTCTACAATTCGCCGGCAAATGAATTTGTCGCCGGCTTCATCGGCTCGCCGAAGATGAATTTCGTCGACGGCGCCCGTCTCGGCGAAACCGCCAGGACAATCGGCGTGCGGCCGGAACATCTGACCGTCGATCCGAAATCCGGCTCCTGGAAGGGAACGGTGGTGCACGCCGAGCATCTCGGCGCCGACACCAACCTCTATCTCGACTGCGAGAAGGCCGGGCTGATCACCGTGCGGATTTTTGGTGTTTACGATGCCGAGCCGGGTGCCACGCTGTATGCGACGCCGGATCCGGCGAAGACGTATCGGTTTGGTGCGGATGGGAAGGTGCTGAAGTAGATACGCCGGCGCAGCCCCCTCACCCAGCCTCCGCTTCGCTCGGCTGACCTCTCCCCGAGGGGAGAGGAGATTGTCAGCGCCGACGCCAGTCTCTTCTCCCCAGCGGGGAGAAGGTGGCCGCGAAGCGGCCGGATGAGGGGGCAGCGCTGACCCCGAAATGTACTGCCTAAACGTCCGCCTTGAACGTCTGCTTCTGCTGCCCCAGGCCTTCAATGCCCAGCTCCACCACATCGCCGGCCTTCAAGAACACCGGCGGCTTCATGCCCAGCCCGACGCCGGGCGGCGTGCCGGTGGAGATGATGTCGCCGGGGTGCAGCGACATGAACTGGCTGAGATAGGACACCAGATACTTGACGCCATAGACCATGGTCTTGGTCGAGCCGTTCTGCATCGTCTTGCCGTTGACGGTCAGCCACATTTTGAGGTTCTGCGGATCGGCCACCTCGTCCTTGGTCACCAGCCATGGGCCGGTCGGGCCGAAGGTGTCGCAGCTCTTGCCCTTGGTCCACTGGCCCTGGCGCTCGGCCTGGAAGGCGCGCTCTGAGACGTCGTGGGCGACGCTATAGCCGGCGACATAGTCGAGCGCGTCGGCTTCGCTGACATATTTGGCGGTTTTGCCGATGACCACGGCCAGCTCGACTTCCCAGTCGGTCTTCTCCGAGCCGCGCGGGATCAGCACGTCGTCGTCCGGCCCGACAATGGCCGAGCTTGCCTTCATGAAAATGATCGGCTCCGGCGGCACGGTGGCGCCGGTCTCGGCGGCGTGGTCGGAATAGTTCAGGCCGATACAGATGAACTTGCCCGTGCCGGCAACGCAGGCGCCGAGGCGCGGGCTGCCGGAAACCGCCGGCACCGACTTCGGATCTAGCCTGGCGAGTGCTGCCAACGATGCCGGATCGAGTGCCTTGCCGCCGATATCGGTGACGTGAGCGGAGAGATCACGGATCGTTCCATCCGCATCGAGCAGGCCGGGACGTTCGCTTCCCACCTCGCCATAGCGCAGCAGTTTCATCTAAATCCTTCTCCTGATTGCGGCCTCGTGGCCTTTTGCAAACTTTCCGCCAAGGCGATTGCTCCTTCAAGGAACCGGCGGACCGTACCCATCGACCTGACTACGGACAAGCGCGATCGCCATACAAGATAGCCGGCGCGCGGGATTTTCAGACTGTTCGATCCCCTGTTGAACGCCGGCAACGGGCCAGATCGTCCGGCCCACGCAAGATTTCCGCAGTCAGATCGACCAGCCGCCGTCGATATTGTAGGCCTGCCCGGACGTGTACGTGGCGCCGGCCAGGTAGACGGCCAGATCGGCGATTTCCTCCGGCGTGCCGAGCCGGCCCATCGGCTGGCGGGCGATGAAGGCGGCGCGGGCGGCATCATAGTCGCCTTGCGCGTGCATGCGGTCCTGCAGCGACGGGCTCTCGACCGTGCCGGGGCAGATGGCGTTGCAGCGTATGCCCTTGCCGACATAGTCGGCGGCTATCGCCTTGGTCAGGCCGATGACCGCGGCCTTGGTCAGGCCATAGACGAAGCGGTTGGGCACGCCCTTGGTGGAACTGGCCAGCGAGGCCATGTTGATGATCGATCCGTCGCCACGTTCCAGCATGCCGGGCAGCACGGCCCGGCTGGTGCGGATCATGGCGCGCACATTGAGGTTCAGCGCGAAATCGAGGTCGCCGTCCTTCATCTCCAGGATCGAGCCCGAATGGACGAAACCGGCGCAATTGAACAGCACGTCGACGACACCGATCTCGGCAAAGGCGGCGTTGACGGCTTCGTCGTTGAGCACGTCCAGCTTGCGGGTCTTGATCCCTGGCGTCTTGGCGAGTTCCGCCAGCAGCGTCTCGTTGATGTCGGTGGCGTAGACGATGGCGCCGGCTTTTGCGAAGGCCAGTGCGCTCGCCTTGCCGATCCCTTGCGCCGCTGCCGTGACGACAACGACCTTGCCTGCCAGATCCGCCATGCTGTTCTCCTCGTCCGCTGGGATAGTCCGGGTCTACCTGCGGCTGGCCAAGGCGTCATGTGCCAGTCACGCGTGATCGTGCAGCCTGCGCCGTTGACCGTTCACTGATAAAGATGTTTTTTCTCGTTAAAGAACATCTGTCCGGGCGTCAAGCCCGAACACGATCTGAACAGTACCGGCAGGCCATCAATCGCCGTAAGGCACCCAGACATTCTTGACCTCGACGGCGCGGCGCAGGAAGGCGTCGCCGGCGGCTTGGTCGGATGCCCAGTCGATGCCGCGGCCATTGCCGCTCCAGACGCGCTTGAGGTTGCCGATGGACGCGGCCTCCGCCTTGGCGCAGGTCTCGGCATCGGCGAATACCCAAAGCCCGTCGACATCGTCATGCTTGGCCAGCACGCCGGCGAGTTCGGCGCTGCGACCGGTGACGATGTTGATGGCGCCTGAGGGAATGTCGGAATATTCGATGACCTGGTAGAGATCGGTCGCCAGCAGCGGGTAGCGCTCCGACGGCACTGCGACCACGGTGTTGCCCATCGCGAGTGCGGGTGCAATCAGCGAGATCAGGCCGAGCAGCGGCGAGGCATCCGGCGCGACGATGCCGACGACGCCGACCGGCTCGTGCAGCGCCAATGTCACGGCACGCGCGGGCGGTTGGTGCACGCGGCCCTCGAATTTGTCAGCCAGACCGGCATAGAGGAACAGCCGCTCGATGGATTGTTCTACCTCTTCCCGCGCGGCCTTGGGCGTAGCGCCGGTCAATTCGGTGAGACGGGCGGCGAACTCGCCGGCGCGGCCGGAAAGATTCTCGGCCAGATAATAGAGCACCTGGGACCTGTTATAGGCGGTCGCCTCCGGCCAGGCCTTGGCACCGCGGGCGGCGGAGACGGCATCGCGGATATCCTTGCGGCTACCAAGCCCAACTTCGCCGGCAAGCTTGCCCTTGGCGGTGGCGACAGCCAGCGAATAATTGCCGTCCGGCCGTACCTGCTTGCCGCCGATGAACAGCTTTGCCGTACGGTCGATTGCCGCGCCGTCGGCCTGCTCGACCGGTTGCGCCGACATCGTCGCCGGCTTGATGACCGGGCCGAGCGGCAATTTTGCCGTGAGATATTCGAACATACCCTCGCGCCCGCCCTCACGACCGAAACCACTCTCGCGGTAGCCGCCGAAGCCACACGCGGCGTCGAACATGTTGGTGCCGTTGACCCAGACCACGCCGGCCTTCAATTGCGGCGCGACGTGCAGGGCAAGGTTGACATTCTCGCTCCACACCGAGGCGGCGAGGCCATAGCGCGTGTTGTTGGCGAGCTCGATCGCTTCCTCGGTGTTGCGGAAGGTCATGGTCGCCAGAACAGGGCCGAACACCTCTTCTTGCGCCAATATGTTAGCCGGCGAAACACCTGTGGCGAGCGTCGGCAGATGGTAGTAGCCGGAGGACGGCAGCCCGGCATCCGGCTGCCAGCAAACAGCGCCCTGTCTGGCGCCTTCGGCAACCAGGCCCTTGACGCGCTCGAGCTGGGTCAGATCGACCAGCGGGCCGATATCGGTGTTCTTGTCGAGCGGGCTGCCGACGCGCAGCCGGCTCATCCGCGTCTTGACCTTGGCGATCAGGGCGTCGGCTATGCCTTCCTGCACCAGGAGTCGCGAACCGGCGCAGCAGACCTGGCCCTGGTTGAACCAGATGCCGTCGACCAGGCCTTCGACGGCGCTGTCGAGATCGGCATCCTCGAAGACGATGAAAGCCGATTTGCCGCCGAGCTCCAGCGACAGTTTCTTGCCCGAGCCGGCGGTGGCCTTGCGGATGATCTTGCCGACCTCGGAAGAGCCGGTAAAGGCGATCTTCTGGACGCCGGGATGGTTGACGATGGCGACGCCGGCCTCAGGGCCGCCCTGGACGATGTTGACGACGCCCTTCGGCACGCCGGCACGCTCGCAAATCTCGGCGAATAGGATAGCGGTCAGCGGCGTGAACTCGGCCGGCTTCAGCACCACGGTGCAGCCGGCGGCGAGCGCCGGCGCGATCTTCCAGGCCAGCATCAGCAGCGGAAAGTTCCACGGGATGATCTGGCCGACGACGCCGACACCCCTATGGCCGGGGAAATCCCTGTCCAGCGCCTGCGCCCAGCCGGCATGGTGGATGAAATGGCGGATCGCCAGCGGCACGTCGATATCGCGGCTTTCGCGGATCGGCTTGCCGTTGTCGATGGTCTCAAGCACCGCGAACAGGCGCTGATGCCGCTGCATGGCGCGGCCGATGGCATAGAGTACTTTGGCACGCTGATAGCCTGAGGCTGCCGACCACTTCGGCAGCGCCTTGGCGGCGGCCGCAACCGCCGCGTCGATATCGGCGGCATTGGCGTCCGAGACCTCGGCCAGCAGCTTGCCGGAAGACGGCTCGCTGGTCTCGAAGGTCTTGCCGCCGGCAGCGGCTTTCCAGTCGCCGCCGATGAACAGCGCCTTGCCGAAATCGCGCGCGGCAAGCCAGGCGTCGGCCTCGTTGCGGGCCTCCGGTGCCGGGCCGTACTCCATGGCGTGGTAGCGGTCGAGAATGTTCATCAGGTGCCTCCTTCACCCTCCCGCCTGGGAGGGTCGATCGGCAAAAGCCGATCGGGGTGGGGGTAAAGGCTCACGCCATCGCGTGGCGATGATTGGCCGAATAATGTCCGGTCAGATGGTGCTCGAGCTGGCGCTCGATGTCGGTCAAGAGGCTCGACGCGCCGAAGCGGAACAGGTCCGGCTCCAGCCATGGCCGGCCGAGCTCTTCCTTCATCAGCACCAGCCAGTCGAGCGAGGCCTTGGCCGTGGAAATGCCGCCGGCCGGCTTGAAGCCGATGAGATAGCCGGTTTCCTCGAAATAGGCCCTGATGGCACGCACCATGGCGAGGCCGACGGGCAGCGTCGCGTTGACGCTTTCCTTGCCGGTCGAGGTCTTGATGAAATCGGCGCCCGCCATCATCGCCACCATCGAGGCCAGCATGACATTGCGCAGCGTGGCGAGGTCGCCGGTGCCGAGGATGACCTTCAGATGCGCATCACCGCAGGCGGCGCGCATCGAGACGATCTCATTGTAAAGCTCCCGCCACTTGGCGCCGAACACCAGGCCGCGCGGGATGACGACGTCGATCTCGTCGGCGCCGTCACGGACCGAGGCCTCGATCTCCTGCAAACGGGTCGACAGCGGCGCCAGGCCATGCGGAAAGGCGGTGGAGACGGCGGCGACATGGATGCCAGTGCCGCGCACCGCATCGACGGCGGTGGCAACGAAGGGGTGGTAGACGCAGACGGCGGCCGGGCGGATGGTTTCACCTGATATGCCGAGGCCCTCGACAATGTCGCGGCGGAACGGATTGATCGCCTTGGCGCAAAGCCGGCGCACGCGCTCCTCGGTGTCGTTGGAATTCAGCGTCGTCAAATCCATGCAGGCGACGGCGCGCAGCAGCCAGGCGGCCTGATTGTCGGCCTTGATAGAGCGCCGCTTGGTCAGGCTGGCGACGCGCCGTTCCAGCGCCGAGCGATTGACGCTGCGCACCGATTCCATGAAGCCAAGGTCGAGCTTCATGCCGGGGTTGCGCGCAACGCGATGGTCCGGTGGGACGGCTGTATTGGCGGCGGCACGCGCCGGCAGCGGCGTCACCTTGGACGAGCCGACATCGGCTTCGCGGATTGTGCTGCTCATCTCCTGCCCTTTCATTCAGCGACGTGTGCCGAAGATAGCCCGTGAAGCCGTACTTCACGAGTCCTGCGGGCGGTCATAACCGAAAAAGGCGGCGAAAGCAGCAATTTTTGACCGTGCGGTCAAAAGCGTAGACTCGAGATGTTGGTGCGGCTCAGCCGACGAAGGCGCGCTCGACGACAAAAGTCGCCGGATGGCTCAGCGAGCCTTCCTCGAAGCCGAGGCTTTCGGCCAGTTCCTTGACGTCCTTCAGCATATGCATCGAGCCGCAGATCATGATCCGGTCGGTTTCCGGGTTGAGCTTGTCGATGCCGAGATCGCTGTAGAACTTGCCGGAGCCGATCAGCGCGGTGATGCGGCCCATGCGTGCCGATTCCTCGCGGGTCGTCGAATTGTAGAGCGTGACGCGCCCAGTGGTCAGTTCACCGATCAGCGGGTCGCTTTCAAGTGCTGCGACCAGCTCCTGGCCGTAGGTGAGTTCCGCATTGTCGCGGCAGGTATGGGTCAGGATCAGCTGATCGAATTTTTCGTAGGTGTCGGGGTCGCGCAGCAGGCTGGCGAAGGGCGCGATGCCGGTGCCGGTCGAGATCATGAACAGCCGCTTGGCCGGCGTCAATGCGTCGACCACCAGCGTGCCCGTCGACTTCTGGCGCATGATGACGGTGTCGCCGACCTGGATCTTCTGCAGCTCCGAAGTCAGCGGGCCGTCCGGCACCTTGATCGAGAAGAATTCCAGCTCTTCGTCCCAGGCCGGGCTCGCCACCGAATAGGCGCGGTACACCGGCTTCTCTGCATTGGGCAGGCCGATCATGACGAACTCGCCGGAGCGGAAGCGCAGCGACTGCGGACGGGTGATGCGGAACGAGAACAGCCGGTCGGTGTAGTGCTTCACCGAGACCACGGTTTCGGCATAGACATTGGCCGGAATCGGGAACTGCAGCGGTCGGGCGCCGACGGTGTTGAGAGCGGATGTGGTGTTCATCAAATCCAACCTTCTGGCCCAGCTCACGGACGCGGGCGCCAAACCTTCACCTGCGCGCCCGGACCATTCAGGTCCCGGCGTGCTGTTCGCACACTTCAAAGCGGCAAGCTCTTGTGTCCGGAATTTATTAGTATACAAACGATATTTGCGTCAAGATGCTCCCTTAAAACAGCTTTCCAAACTGACGCATATCCGTAGTCCGCGCATTTCGGGTTTCGACGATGGAAGAGAATATTTCGGCGCAAGCGCGCGAGTCCCGGGGAAATGTCGTTGCCGGTATCGATGTCGGCGGCACCTTCACCGACCTGCTCCTGATCGACGGAAGCGATGGCGGCAGGGTGTATCTGGCCAAGACGCCGACCACGGTCGAGAACCAGGCCTTCGGTGTCGTTTCGGCGCTCGGCGCCACCGGATTTCCGATCGACGGCATCGACCTCATCGTGCATGGCACGACCACCACCACCAATGCGGTGCTCGAACGCCGGCTGGCGAAAACCGGCATGATCACCACGCGCGGTTTTCGCGACGTGATCGAGCTTGGCCGGCGCACGCGGCCGCAGGCCTATGGCATGACCGGCAGCTTCGTGCCGATCATCCCGCGCAATCTCAGGCTCGAAGTGTCGGAGCGCGTCGAGGCGTCGGGTGCGATACGCACACCGCTCGACGAGGCCGAAATGCGCGAGGCGGTGCAGACGCTGATCGCGGCCGGTTGCGAATCCCTCGTCATCCATTTCCTGCATTCCTACGCCAATCCGGCGCACGAGCGGCGCGCCACCGAAATTGCCGCCGAGCTCTGGCCGAACGGCTACATCACGGCAGGCCATGCGCTGCTGTCGGAGGCGCGCGAGTTCGAGCGCGGCGTCACCGCTTCGGTCAACGCCTCGGTGCAGCCGATCCTCGAGCGTTATGTCGAGCGGCTGCGCAAGGAACTGGCTGCAAAAGGCTATGCCCGCGACTTCCTGATCATGAACGGCAATGGCGGCATGATCTCGGCCCGCTTCGTCACACGTGAATCGGCCAAGACTGTCATGTCCGGTCCGGCCTCGGGCGTCATCGCCGCCGCCTACACCGGAAAACGTGCCGGCTTCGAAAACCTCGTCACCTACGACATGGGCGGCACCTCGACCGACGTGGCGCTGATCCGCAATGCCGAGCCGGCTGTCTCGAACGAGATCGAGATCGAATATGCCATGCCGATCCATGTGCCGATGGTGGCGGTGCACACGGTCGGCGCCGGCGGCGGCTCGATCGCCCGCGTCGACGCGGCCGGCCTGATCCAGATCGGCCCGGAAAGTGCGGGCGCCAATCCCGGCCCGATCTGCTACGGGCGCGGCGGCCTCGAGCCGACCATCACCGACGCCAATCTGGTGCTCGGCCGGCTGGCGCCGAAGAAGCTGCTGGCGGTCGAAAACCCGGTCACATCAGAGCGCGTCACCGGCATCTTCGAGGAGAAAATCGGCAAGCCGACCGGCCTGTCCGGCGTCGAGGCGGCGGGCGCGGTGCTGCGGCTCGGTAACATGAAGATGGCCGGCGCCATCCGCATGGTCTCGGTGTCACGCGGTCATGACCCCCGCGATTTCGCGCTGTTCGCCTTTGGCGGCGCCGGGCCGCTGCATGCGACTGCCCTGGCGCGCGAACTCGGCCTGCCCAAGGTGCTGGTGCCGGCGCGTCCAGGCATCACCAACGCGCTCGGCTGCGTCGTTGCCGACCTGCGCCACGACTTCGTCAACACCATCAACCAGCCGGTGTCGGTGCTCGACGAAACGCGCCTTCATGGGGTATTGGAACGGCACCGAAACGAAGGCGAGGAGCTGATCGGCAAGGAAGCGGTAAAGCCGGAGACGATCCGCGTCACCCACTCCGCCGACATGCAGTTCGTCGGCCAGACCCACATCATCAACGTGGCGCTGCCGTCCTCCTCGGTGACCCGGGCAACGCTGCAGCAGCTTTTCGAAAAGGCCTATTTCGCCCGATTCAAGGTCGAGCTGCCGGAAATCCGAGCCAATCTCGTCAATCTCAATACATCGGTCACCGGCGTGCGTCTGGCGATCGATCTGTCGCGCCTGATCGATCCGGCGGGGCGCGCAGCAACGCTGGACGAGGCGCGGCGCGAAATCCGGCCGGTCTGGTATGCCGGCCGTTGGCACGACACGCCCGTATATGCGCGTGAAAAGCTGCCGCTCGATGCTATCATCGAAGGCCCGGCGATCCTCGAACAGATGGATGCCACCACCGTGCTCGAACCCGGCGACCGCGCACGCAGCGACGCTGACGGCAACATCATCATCGACATTGGTGAGGCCTGATATGGCAAAGCTCGACGCCATCACCCTTTCGGTCCTCCAGGCGGCCCTGCAGCAGGTCTGCGACGAGATGGACCTGACCTTCTCACGCGCCGCCTTCTCGCCTGTCATCGCCGAGGCCAATGACCGCTCCGACGGCATCTATTCGGCTGTCGACGGTTCGCTGATCGCGCAAGGCAGCCAGGGCCTGCCGGTGTTCGTCGGTGTCATGCAGTATTCGACCAGGACGGTGATCGAGATGATCGCCGACGGCCGTTGCCAGCCGCCGGAACCAGGCGACATCTACGTCGTCAACGACCCCTATCTCGGCGGCACCCATCTGATGGATGTGCGCTTCGCCATGCCGGTCTACCGGGACGGCAAGATTTTCTGCTGGCTATCCAACACCGGCCATTGGCCCGACATTGGCGGCTCGGTGCCGGGCGGATTTTCAGCCTCGGCGACTGCCGTGGAGCAGGAAGGCCTGCGACTGCCGCCCGTAAAACTGTTCAAGAAGGGCGTGCTCGATCCGGAAATCTACGCCATCATTTGCTCCAACATCCGTGTCGCCGACCAGCGCATCGGCGACATCCGCGCCCAAGCTGCCGCACTGCTGATCGGTCGGGACAGGCTCAATGGAATCCTGGATCGTTACGGGGATGAAACGGTTGTAGAGGCGATCGCCGAACTGCGCCGCCGCGCGGCCGAGCAGATGCGCGCCAACATCTCAGCCATTCCCGACGGCACCTACCATTCGAAGGCCTTTGTCGATTCCGATGGGGTGGTCAACGAGCCGCTGATCATCGCGCTCGCCGTCGAAAAACAGGGCGACACGCTGACCTTCGATTTCACCGGTTCGTCAAAGCCCTGCGCCGGGCCGATGAACAGCGTGCTGGCGACGACCCTATCCTCGGTCTATCTCGCCATGCGCCACATTTTCCCGGATGTACCGATCAGCGCCGGCGCGTTTGAACCCCTGATCGTCAAACGGCCGGAAGGCACGTTCCTCGACGCCAAATATCCGCGGCCCGTCTCGGGCTGCGCCGCCGAGGTGTCGCAGCGCATCGCCGAGGCGGTGTTCGCGGCGATGGTGCAGGCATTGCCGGACAAGGTGACGGCCGCCCCCGCCGGTTCCAGCGGCAATTTCGCACTCGGCGGCAACGACCCGGCACGCGGCCGCGACTACGTCATGTATCAGATCTCCGGCGGCGGTTATGGCGGCAATTCAGGCCATGACGGCCTGACCAATGGCTGCTCGACCATCGGCATCTCCAAGTCGCCGCCGGTCGAGATCATGGAACAGGCATTCCCGGTGCTCTACCGCCACTACGCCTTGCGTGAAGGCTCCGGCGGCGCCGGCAAGCATCGCGGCGGTTTCGGCCTCGCCTATGAGGTGGAAATCCTGCGCGGCGACGCCCGCGCTTCCTTCGTCATGGACCATGGCCGGTTCGGCCCGCAGGGCGCGCTTGGCGGCAAGGACGGCGCCGTCAACACGGTGACCGTCTTCCGCAACGGCGAGGAACACGTGCCGCCGCATTTGTCCAAGGAACAGGACATTGCGCTCAAGGCCGGCGACCGCGTGCGCGTCGGCACGCCGGGCGGCGGCGGCTATGGTGATCCGCGTGAGCGGGATCCGGATCTGGTGGCACGAGACGTGGCACTGGGGTACTACACGGCTGAAGAAGCCAGTGAAAAATTCGGCGTTGTCCTGTCGGCAGCGGAGTTAGCCGTCGACCGAATGGCGACAGACAAGCAGCGCGCGGGCTGAAGGACCGTCGGCTCTGCCATGGCGCGGATCGCTCGCCGCGCACGTCGTTTCCGTCTCCGCCGCACGAAGCCGTGGGCTTCCGCAGTCAACGGAGATCTGGAACATGCGGCCTTTCGGTCGTTTCGTGCTTGCCGCTTCCGTCGCTCTAACCCTTGCCGCCGGTGCCGCGTCCGCCCAGGACAAGAAACTCAGGATCGGCACCGAGGGCGCCTATCCGCGCTTCAACTACGCCAGTGCCGACGGCACGGAAGGCTGACATTCATCCATCGGGTATGCCGACAGCAAGCAAGTCTCTCCGAAGATCCTTCAGGATTTTCGGGTTGCGATATGGATCGATCAAGATGGTGCTTACGGTCGCACCTTGCCTTGCCGCCAGACATTCTCTGGCTGCGTGAGCGGCGAGTTGCTCGTCACCCATTCTCCAATGACAGACCGCTAGAAACGCGTGTGCCCAAAATGCATAGGAATTGAGATTCCGGTAGGAGGCTATCGCCTCGGGATACCGTCCGAGAACCAGGAGAACCTGCCCGCGCAGATCCCACAACCAATCGTAATTTAGGGGGTCGCGGGCGATACAGACGTCCAGATCGGCCAAAGCTTCCTCATGCCGACCGAGATAGTTGCGGCACAAAGCCCGGATCGCTCTCGCTCGGCTTTCGTTCGGATTGAGGTTCACAGCCTGTTCGAGATGGAGCAGCGCCTCCTCCAACTCACCCGTGAAGATGAGCGCGTGACCCATCGCCATATGGCTCCATACTTGTTTCGGTCCGAGTTTTAGAGCGCGACGACTGTGGGCAAGAGCGGTCTTGAGCGTGTCTCCGTCCCCCTCAAGCAGCCATTTGACTGTGAGCATGATCGCCATCATTGCATGGGTCGTGGCGACGTTCGGGTCGAGTTCAATCGCTCTGACAAGATAGGGCTCTGCTTCCAGCACCGTGTCGTAGCGAACCATGCGGACACGAGCCTGGAGATACAGATCGTAGGCATCGAGCTGGGAGATGGGAAGCCGCCGGATTTTCTCAACGGCCGAAGTTCGGATCGTGCCGACAACGGTAATGGCGACACTTCTGGCGATCTCGTCCTGGAGTTCAAAAATATCCGTTAGCTCGCGATCAAATCGATCAGCCCAGATTTGATTGCCGGATCTGGCTTCCACGAGTTGCGACGAGATCCTGACTCTGTCTCCCGCACGGCGGGTGCTGCCCTGAAGGCGGTAATCGACGGACAACTGCTTCGCGATGGTGGCAGCGTCAGCAAGCCCGTCCTTGAAAACAAAGGAGGAATTGCGGGCTATGAGATGAAGTTCTCCAAATCGGCCCAGTTCGGTGATGATGTCCTCGGTGATCCCGTCACTGAAATACGCCTGGCTGGGGTCGCCGCTCATATTCTCGAACGGAAGAACCGCAATGACCGGCCTGTGGCTTGATGCGTCGCCGGTTTGCGGCTTGGACAGCTCGTCGATGGTCTGCTTCAATAGCTGAAGCTCATCACCGGGCTTCAGGTTCAGCTCGCGCTTCAGCAACAGCTTGCACGCCTCATACTGCTTGATGGCGAGAGCGGTCTGACCCAGGGCGATATGTGCCTGAATCAGTGCGACATGCGATGGCTCTCGCAGCGGATCGAGAGCAACCAGCCGTTCGGCAGTGGCAACGCGCTCGGTGCCGCTCACCGATTCAGCCAGGCGTTCAAACAGATCGATCGCACGCAAGGACAGGTCGGCACGGACTTCACGCAGCCAATCCTCGAAAGCGTTGTCGGACGTGCCCAGACCATCAAGGAAGGGTCCGGTATAGAGGGTGGCGGCCTGTCGAAGCTCGACCGCGTCGCGGCTCCCGCATACAGCCACGAATTCCACCACGTCGATGGTGACGAATTTCGGATTGAGCGCGACACGATCTCCGACCAGGGCCAAGGCATCCGCTCCCAGCTCGGCGAAGTCCTTACGGATAGTGGCCAGGGCCTGCCGCAGACTGTCCCTTGCCTGCTCCTCACCTCGATCGCTCCATAGAAGAGCAGCCAGCTTATGACGCGTCGCCTCCTGGTTCGGCGCTACGGCGAGAATGCCCAGAAGTGCCCTGTTCTTCTTGGCAGGCACTTCCAAGGTTTCCCCCTCGCGGGACGTCAGGCGAAAACCACCCAGGAGATCGAGCCTCGCCAAGCTCATCGCGATTTGCCCGGAATTTCTGCTTTTTCCGCGATTTTCACGAGGCTTTTCACAGCCGTCTCACGCCCCGAATTCGATGGTGCCTCTCGCAACTAAACAACATCTGAGAGGAAACACCAATGTCGGTCGTTGCAGAGGTTCCGGGAAAGGCAGGTGAGACCCTCAAAAAGAAACCGTTGAAGTGGCCGAAGTTTCGTCTGGGCCGGTTCCTGTGCGGCATAACAGAGGCATACGCCTCCGCCACCTGGAAGGCCTACGGCGCGGCCACCGGCCTCGGGGAGAATAACCCCGAGCATCGCCCCGACAACGACGTCGGCAATTACTGAACTCTCTCGCCCAACGCCGTGACGCGGGCGTCACAGCGCGAACCGCATTAGTTGGTGATTGGCGGAAACCCCCTGTGCCTCGTCATCCTCGGGTCTGCGCCGCGTCGCTTCGCGGCTGCTCCGCCCGTGGATGACAAAGTCGGGGAGGCCTCGGCTCATCCGACGCTATGAGCCGACCCTCACCCCCTCCGATCCAGCCTCGCCACCAGACGATCCCCCACCCATTGGATGCCGCAGACCAGGACGATCAGGACTATGACCACTGCGATCATCACCGACGTCTCAAAACGCTGGTAGCCGTAGCGGATGGCGAGGTCGCCGAGGCCGCCGGCGCCGATCGCGCCGGCCATGGCTGACGCACCGATCAGCGTCACCAGCGTCACCGTGAAGCCGGCGACGATGCCGGGCAGGGCTTCTGGCACCAGCACCTCGCGGATGATCGTCCAGCGGTTGCCGCCCATGGCGCGCGCCGCCTCGATCAGCCCGCGATCGACTTCGCGCAGCGACACTTCGGCGATGCGCGCATAATAGGGCGTTGCGGCGATCGACAGCGGCACGATGGCTGCCCATGTGCCGATCGAGGTGCCGACGATCAGCCGCGTCACCGGGATCAGCGCCACCAGAAGGATGATGAAGGGCACCGAGCGGAAGCCGTTGATGATGGCGCCGAGCGCCCGGTTCACCCAAAGGCTTTCGGCAATGCCGCCGCGTTCGGTAGCAATCAGCGCCAGGCCGAGCGGCAGGCCGAAGACCAGCGAGATGAGGCCGGAAGCGGCCGTCATCAGCACTGTCTCCCAGATCGAACGCAGCAGAAGCTCAAACAGGATTGGCGACATGGCCAAGCACCTCCACCCGCGCCTGGCGGGCCTTCAGGAATGTGATGATGTCAGCGAGATGATCTGCATCGCTGCCGGGAACCGACAGGAACAGCGTGCCGACCGGCTGCTGCTGGATATGGTCGATGCCGCCATGGACGAGGCGGAAGGCGCCTGGAACAGCCGTGGCAAGGTCGGACAGCAATGGCCTGCTTGCCGCTTCGCCGGCCACATCCACGCGCAGGATCGTCTCCTCGCCGGGCGCCGGCAACAGCCGGGCCGCCAGTTCGGCTGGCAGCTGCGGCCGGATGGCGCCGAGCAGGCTTTTGGTGATGTCTGATTGTGGGTCGGCAAACACCGACCAGACCGGCCCTTGCTCGACGATGCGTCCGGCGTCGATCACCGCCACGCGGTCGGCGATGGAACGGATCACCTCCATCTCATGGGTGATCAAAAGGATGGTCAGGCCAAGCTGCCGGTTGATGTCCTTGAGCAGTGCGAGGATGGAGCGCGTCGTCTCCGGATCGAGCGCCGAGGTGGCTTCGTCCGACAGGAGCAGCGCCGGGCGCGCGGCAAGCGCCCTGGCGATGCCGACCCGTTGCTTCTGGCCGCCCGACAGCGACGCCGGATAGGCCTTGGCTTTCTCCGACAGGCCGACGAGATCGAGCAGTTCGGCGGCGCGCTTCAGCCTCTCGGCTTTCGGGCGGCCCTCGATCTTCAGCGGCAGCGCCACATTGTCCTCGACGGTCTTGGCCGACAGCAGGTTGAAATGCTGGAAGATCATGCCGATGCGCCGCCGCAGCGGCTGCAGGTCGCGCTCGCCGAGCCGGCTGATCTCGCGGCCCTCGATGAACACCTCGCCGGAGTCAGGCCGTTCCAGCCCGTTCAGGCAGCGGATCAGCGTCGATTTGCCGGCGCCGCTGCGGCCGATGATACCGAGGATCTCGCCCTTGCGCACGGTCAGCGAAATGCCGTCGAGCGCCGCCGTCACACCGAAATGGCGCTTCAGGTCGACAAGGCGCACGACATCCTGAGATGCGTCGGGCCGGGTCTGGGTCGGATCGGCGGTCTTCCCGGATGCCGTGATATGCTGGTTCATGAATATTCCTGTTCCCGAAAACGCAATCGCGGCCCGCGCCTGAGCGCGGACCGCTGTTGCTCTCGAACCGGGCTTCCGGCCGAGGACCGGATCAATAGGCGCTGAGGCCGGTGCCCTTGTAGACCTTGTCGAACTCGGCCTTCACCGCCTCGTTCTGATAGGAAGCCACCAGCGTCTTCACCCAGGCCTCGTTCTCGTTACCGGTCTTCACCGCGATGAAGTTGCGGTAGGGATTGTCGGCGATAGGCTCCTGCGCGATGCGGTTTTCCGGCGACAGGCCGCTTTTCAGCGCCCAGTCGGTGTTGACTACGGCCGCATCGAGATCCTCGACCGAGCGGCCGACGATACCGGCGTCAAGTTCCTTGATCACCACCTTCTTCGCGTTCTCGGCGATGTCGGCGGTGGTGGCCAGAATGCCGGTGCCATCCCTGAGCTTGATCACGCCCTCGTTCTGCAGCACGCGCAGCGCCCGGCCTTCATTGGATGGGTCGTTGGGCACGCCAATGACCGCGCCCTCGGGCAGGTCGGCAACCTTGCTGAACTTCTTAGAGTAGAGGCCGATCGGCCAGACGCCGGTATAGCCGACACGGACGATGTGGTAGCCTTGCGTCTTGATCTGGTTGTCGAGATAGGGCTGGTGCTGGAAGGCGTTGGCGTCGATCTCGCCGCGCTCCAGCGCCTCGTTGGGCTGGGTGTAGTCGTTGAATACCACCGTCTCGATGGCAAGGCCCTTTTCGGCGGCTTGCGCGACGACGACGCGCCAGACGTCCTCGTCCTCGCCGCTGATGATGCCGACCTTGATCGCCTTCTTGTCCTCGGCAAACGACGCATGCGGTGCAATCAGGCTGCCGATCGCGACGACCGAGGCGAACAGCAGAGCAAGGCCACTGCGCCGGTTGACGGTTGACCCAGGGGAAGATGGCAAAGTGTTCTTGAAGTCAGTCATGATTGATCTCTGCGGTTGTGAGTCATGGCAGCGAGGCGGATTGCCTAGCCTTGGTCGCATCCTCAGAAATTCTATCAAGTTTATCAAAGAACGCGTTTCGCCATTCTCGCCAAAGCCGGGAATATCCTCTCAAAATTTTCAAGAGCGTGAGCAAAAGCCGCCGCTTGACCGGCCGCAGCGGATCGCGGCGCGATCTTGCGCGCGTCTGGAGGTCGTCAGATTCTCAGAGAGCTCAGCGTGCCGTCAAAGCGCGATCCAGGCCGTCTTCAGTTCCAAATATTTCTCCAGCGCGTGCAGCGACTTGTCGCGGCCGAAGCCGGACTGCTTGACGCCGCCGAGCGGCACGGTGATGTCGGCGCCGCCATAGGTGTTGACGTGGACGACGCCGGCATTGATGGCGCGCACCATGCGATGCGCGGTGGAGAGATTGGCGGTCCACACCGCGGAGGCAAGCCCGTAGATGGTCGAATTGGCGAGCCGAACCGCCTCCTCCTCGGTCTCGAAGCGCATGACGCCGAGCACCGGCCCGAACACCTCCTCGCGCGCCAACTGCATGTCCTGCATGACATTCTCGAAGATCGTTGGCGCCATGTAGCTGCCACCGGTCTCGGTCAGCATCCGCTGGCCGCCGGTGACGAGACGGGCACCTTCTTCCGTGGCCCTGGCGACGAAACCGAGGTTCTTGTCCAGCTGTTCGGCGCTCGATACCGCGCCGACATCGCTGGTGAGATCAAGCGGATCGCCGACTTTGAGCCGCATGGTTGCCGAGAGCAGTTCGTCCATGAAGCGGTCGTAGACCGCTGACTGGACGAGAAGCCGCGAGCCGGCGACGCAGACCTGGCCGGAATTGCGGAAGATGCCATTGGCCGAGACGACCGCTGTCTGTTTCAGGTCCGGGGCGTCGGCAAAGACGATGTTCGGCGACTTGCCGCCGAGTTCGAGGAAGACGCGCTTCAGATTGGAGCGAGCGGAATATTCGAGCAGCCGCCTGCCGACCGGGCCGGAACCGGTGAAGGCGATGGCGTCGACATCCATATGCAGACCGAGCGCCTCGCCGGTGACCGCGCCAAGCCCGGTGACGACGTTGAGCACACCGGCGGGCAAGCCGGCCTCGCTTGCCAGTTCGGCCAGCCGCAGCAGCGTCAGCGAGGCGATCTCCGGCGGCTTGACCACCACGCAATTGCCGGCGGCAAGTGCAGGCGCGATCTTCCAGGCACCGATCATCAGCGGGAAATTCCACGGCACGATGACGCCGACGACGCCGAGCGGCTCCTTGTGGATCAGTCCGAGCACATTCTCGGCCGTCGGTGCTATCTCGCCATAGACCTTGTCGATGGCCTCGGCATAGTAGCGGATGGTGCCTGCCGCCGACAGCGGTTCTGCCTTGTAGGCCATGCCGATCTCGGTGCCGTTGTCGCGCACACCGAGCACGGCGAGCTCATCGGCGTGTTTCTCGACCAGCTCGGCGAATTTCGTCAGCACCTTCTTGCGAAAGGCGGGTGCGGCGCGCGACCACGAGCCCTTCTCGAACGCCTTGCGCGCCGACTTCACGGCGCGGTCGATATCGGCGGCGTTGCCGTCGGCGATGCTGGCGAAAGGTCGGCCGTCGATCGGCGACGTCACCGGCAGGCTTGCGCCGCTTGTTGCCTCGACCTGCACGCCATCGATGAACAGGCCCTGCGCGCCGATCTCCGTCTTGCGCAGCGTTTCGATGGCATTCTGACTGATCATTGGTGACGGACTCCAAGGGAAACATGCAATGTGATTGGCGCGCGGAATTCCCAGCCGCGAAACACCGGTTCCCTGCTCGGCACAAGGCTGAGATCAGGGAAGCGTTGGAGCAACAGCCGCACCGCAAGGCACATCTGCTCGCGTGCGAAGAACCGGCCCGAACAGAAATGATGGCCGAAGCCGAAGGCGGCATGGTTGCCTTCGTTGCGGTTGATGTCGAAGCGGTCGGGATCGGCAAAGCGGCTCTCGTCGCGGCTTGCCGAAGCGACGAGGGCGGCGACGGCAGCGCCGGCCGGGATCGTCACGCCGCCAAGCTCGACTGCCCGCGTCGTCTGCCGCGTCTGCGTGCCGATCGGCGCCACCCAGCGCAGGCCCTCGTCGACCGCCCTCGGCACGAAAGTCTCGGGATCGGCGAGCACCTGCCGCAATTGCTCGGGATGGGCCAGCAGGCCGGCGAGGATCGAGCCGGCGCCATGTCCGGGCTCCTGCATGCCGCCAAGCAGGATGACCTTGATGCTGGGCATCAGAAAGTCGATCGGCCGCGTCGTGCCCTCCGGCATGCCGTCATGCAGCATATGCGACAGCGCCGAGTCATCTGGCTGGCGCGCAAGTCTTTCCAGCGTCGGCAGGATGGCGTCGCCGACCTCGGCACTGGTTGCGTCGGCGATCTCCTGCCGTTTCGGATCGTTCTCGAAATTGATGGCGCCCTGGGCAAGGCCGTAGAACCAGCGGCGCAGCGTCGGCATATCGATGCCGGCAAGGCCGAGCGAGCGCGCCAGGCTGAGCGTCGACACCGGCTCGAAATAATCGGCCATCAGCTCGGCGGAGCCCTGGTTGACGATCCGGTCCAGAAAAGGTTCGGCAATCGACCGCACGAGGTCGCCGGCATAGGCGGCGACGGTGCGCGGCCGGTATTTCGGGTCGACGCCTTGGCGCAGTTGCTTGTGCGTCTCGCCATCGGTGGTCAGGATGGTCGGCTTGCCGAAGGAACGCTCAACTGGTGACGAGCCGACGACGGCGGAGAAGATCTCGGGCGACTTGGCGACGCTCTCGACATCCTTCCAGCGGGTGACGAACCAAAGATTGACCGCCGGCACGAAAGCGACCGGCGCACTGCGCCTGAGCTCTGCATAGATCGGGTAGGGATCGGCTTCCAATGCCTCGACGGTGATATTTTCGGCAAAGCTCAAATCCGCCACTCCCCTTGTGGTGTAAGGGGCGGCGTGGCATGCCGCCCCTTTGCTTTTCTCAATCCTTCAGCGGCTGGCCGAGGTTTTTGAACGCGACCGGATCGCGGCTCTTCAGCGCGCTGGCCAGCAGCAGGCCGACGATCGCGGCGATCAGCACCAGCCCCGGCAGGAACACGCCAAGGAAACCGCCGGCTCCCGACAGGCTGCCGAAATTGATGACGATCAAATAGATGATGATGACGAAGGCGATGAAGGTCAGCCCGGGCAGGATGGTGGTCTTCAGCGCATTCTCGTGGGCCGCCGGGTTGGCGCGGAAGAACATCACCACGGCAAGCGATGCCACCGCCATCATCACGATGACGCCGAGCGTCGCGACATTGGTCAGCCACGAAAACAGCGCCAGCACCGGATCGAGGCCGAGCACGGCGAACAGGCCGACAACGACCGCGGCGAGCACGCTCTGGACGACGGAAGCGACGTGCGGGCTCTGGTGCACCGGATGCGTCACGCCGATCGTCTGCGGCAACAGCTTCTCGCGGCCCGAGACGTAGATATAGCGCGCAACCGCATTGTGGAACGCCAGCACGCCGGCAAACAGGCTCGACACGAACAGGATGCTCATCGCCTGCGAAAGCATCGTGCCGGCGTAGCGGTCGGACAGGCCGAACAGGAAGGTCGTCGGATCCTGCAATCCCTGCAGCGTCGGCAGCAATTTGTCGACACCGGCGCCGACCGCCATCAGCCATGCCGTGAGCATGTAGAAGACGCCGATCAGCACGACCGAAAAATAGGTGGCGCGCGGAATGGTGACCTTTGGGTCGCGGGCTTCCTCGGCATAGATCGTCGTCGCCTCGAAACCGATGAAGGCGGCGAAGCAGAACAGGATGGCGATGGCCGGCGAGCCGCTGACGATCTGGCTCCAGCTGAATGGCGCCGCCGACAGGCCGCTATCGCCGCCGGTCTTGAGGATGGCGATATCGAGGATCAGCACCACAAGATATTCGCACAGCACCAGCACCGTCAGGATCTTGGCGGAGAGGTCGACCTGCCGATAGCCGAGCACGGCGACCAGCGCGATGGCGATGAAGCTCCACACCCACCAGGGCAGGTTGATGCCCCAGCCGGCGAACAGGCCGGCGGTTGCGGCGCCCAGCAGGCCCATGACGCCGATCTGCATGGCGTTGTAGGACAGGATGGCGATCAGCGCCGTGGCGCCGCCGGCCATGCTGCCGAGGCCGCGTGCGGCATAGGCATAGAAGGCGCCGGCATTGCCGACATGGCGTGACATGGCGACATAGCCGACCGCGAACAAAAGCAGCAGCACGGTCACGATGAGATAGGTGCCGGCAAAGCCGGCGCCATTGCCCATCAGCATGCCAAGCGGCGTGCCGCCGGCGACTGCCGTGAGTGGGGCGGCCGCAGAAATCACCATGAAGGTGATGGCGCCGACGCCAAGACTGTTCTTGCGCAGCCTGTTGGCCGGCGCCTGTTCCGAGACTGCTGTCATTGATCCCTCCTGTTTGCAAACCCTTGAGTTCGCCGGCCGAATGGCCTGTCCCATGCACTCTGGTGGTTGGTTCATTATTTGAACCGTTATTTTGAATATAGACTTGCAAACAATGCTGATGCCTGTCAAGTTAATTCACACGTTAAATGATTGTCCGAACCGGGAGGCAAATTTGAGTACGGTCGGAAAAGCGATCTCGCTTCTGGAGCTGTTCAACGTCGACGAGCCCGAGCTCGGCCTGTCCGATCTGGCGCGCCGCTCGGGCTTGGACAAGGCGACGACAAGGCGGCTGCTGGTAGCGCTGGCCGGCCGTGGTTTCGTCGAGCAGGATGCGGGTACGCGGCACTATCGCCTCGGCGCCGGCCTGTCGCGGCTGGCGCGCATCCGCGAGGCGCGCTTTCCCTTCCTGCAGACGGCCGTTCCGCTGGTGCGGGACCTGGCCGCCTCGACGGCCGAGACCGTGCATTTGTCGGAATTCGGCGTCGACAGGCTGGTCACCGTCCATGTCGAGCATCCAGCATGGGCAAACCGGGTCAACATCGACATCGGCCAGTTGCTGCCCCTGCATTCGACCGCGTCGGGCATCGCCTATCTGGCCTTCGCCCGCGACGAGACCGTCAAAGCGTGCCTGGCGGGTTCGATCGACGCCTTCACGGCCCATACGCTGATCGAGCCGGCCGCCATCTCAAGATCCATGGGCGAGGCGCGCGATCGCGGCTATTCGATCTGCGACCAGGGCTATGAGGAAGGTGTGATCAGCGTCGCGGCGGCAATCCGCGGGGCGGATGGCTTTGCGCTCGGCACCATCGCGGTGGCGGCGCCAAAGGCCAGAACGACGGCGGCCGCGATCACGGAGCGGGGACTTGCCGTGAGGGCGGCGGCACGGGAGATTTCCATGCGCCTCAACGGTGAAAACCTGCAAATCTTGAGGAGGCAGGCCTGATGCCCTCGGAGACAGCACCCCGCATCCTGGTCATCGGCACGGGCGACACAAAGGCCGAAGAGCTGTTGTTCATGAAACAGTGCATCGAGCAGTCGGGCGGCAGCGCCGTGATGATGGATGTCAGTGTGCTCGGCGACCCGCCCTACAGCCCGGACCAGGATAAGCACGCCGTGGCGCGGGCGGTGGATGTGACGATCGCCGAGATCGTTTCGAGCGGTGACGAGAACACCGCCATGACGCTGATGGCCGGCGGCGCCGTGCAACTGGTGCGCAAGCTCCATCAAAACGGCGAGATCGACGCCTTCATCGCCATCGGCGGTTCGATGGGGACAGATCTGGCGCTCGACGTGGCGCTTTGCCTGCCGCTCGGCGTGCCGAAATTCGTCGTCTCGACCATCGCCTATTCGCACCTCATCCCACCCGAGCGCGTCGCGCCCGACCTGATGATGATCCTCTGGGCGGGCGGGCTGTACGGCCTCAACTCGATCTGCAGGCTGGTCCTGTCACAGGCCTGTGGTGCGGTCGTCGGCGCGGCGAAAATCGTGCTGGCGTCGCGCGTGTCGGCGCGGGCAACAGGCCCGACCATCGGCATGACCTCGCTCGGCAGCAGCTGCCTGCGCTACATGAAGACGCTGAAGCCGGCGCTGGAACAGCGCGGCTATGACGTTGCCGTCTTCCACACCACCGGAATGGGCGGCCGCGCCTTCGAATCGATTGCCGGTCAAGACCATTTTTGCGCGGTGTTCGACTTCAGCCTGCAGGAAATCACCAATCATCTCGCGGGCTCAGTCGTCAGTTCCGGCGCCGACCGGCTGGAGAATGCCGGTGCCCGCGGCATTCCGCAGATCGCAGCACCCGGCGCGGTCGACATGGTCGACCTGCCGACCTGGCAGGATTTGCCGGCTAAATTCTCGAAGCGGCCGTTTCACGCCCATAACAGGCTGATCGCTTCGATCACCGTCGATGCCGACGATCGCCGCCAGGTCGCCAGGACCATCGCCGCCAAGCTCGGTGCCGCCAGAGGCCGCTCCGCCTTCATCCTGCCCTCCCAAGGCATCCAGGAATGGGACGTGGAGGGCGAGCCGCTCTATGAGCCGGAAGCCCTGGCCGCCTTCACTGACGAAATTCGCAAGGTCATTCCCGCCGGCGTCGAGTTCCACGAGATCGACGCTCACATCAACAGCGACGACTTCGTCGGCAAGGCGCTCGAGATCTTCGACCGCTGGGTCGAGGAAGGCATCGTCCCGCGCGGCAAGCCGGCCGAGGGAGTGGCGGCGTGAGTGCTGTTCCCGCCCAGGCGCTTGTCCTCGATTTCGGCGGCGTCGTCACCCGCACGCTGTTCGAGACCCACGCCTTGACCGAACAGGCGCTCGGCCTCGCGCCGGGGACGCTGCAATGGCGCGGGCCGTTCGATCCGGGCAGCGATCCGCTGTGGCGCGCCATGCAGGCCGACGAGATCAGCGAGCGTGACTATTGGCGCACACGCACAAGCGAGGTCGGCCGTCTGGTGGGCGAGGACTGGCAGGCTATGGAGACCTTCGTCCGGCGCGCGCGAGGGGCCGAGCCGGAAAAGGTGGTGCGGCCGGAGGCTGACAGCACCATTCGCACGGTGCATGCCGCCGGTTTTCGACTGGCCATCCTGTCCAATGAACTCGACCTGTTCTACGGCGCCGACTTCCGCCAGCGGCTGCCGTTGCTCGGCCTCTTCGATGTGATCATCGACGCCACTTACACCGGCATCCTCAAGCCCGACCCGCGTGCCTATGCCTTCGTCAGCGAGGCGCTCGGCGTGCCGGCCGGCGCTTGCGTCTTCGTCGACGACCAGCGGCGCAATGTCGATGGCGGCTGTGCTGCCGGCATGCGCACGGTGCATTTCGACGTCGCTCGCCCGGCTCATTCCTATGCCGAGGCCCTCGGCCATTTCGACCTCGTCCCAGTTGCCTGAGATTTTTGCGGAGTCCATTATGCGCGACATCAATTTTCTCACCGAAACCAACGCCAAGCCGATCTGGCATCCGATGGCGCATCCGGCCGAGATGCGGGCCAACCCGCCAAAGGTGATCATGAAAGGCGAGGGTGTGATGGTCACCGACATCGCCGGCAACACCGTGCTCGACGCCGTCGGCGGCCTGTGGAACGTCAATCTCGGCTACAGCTGCGACCCGATCAAGAAAGCGATCGCCGACCAGCTTGGCGCGCTGCCCTATTATTCCGGCTTTCGCGGCACCTCGACCGGCCCGTCGATCGAGCTCGCCTACGAACTCTGCGAATGGTTCGAGCCAGAAGGCATGGTGCGGACGTTTTTCACTTCGGGCGGCTCGGATTCGGTCGAAACGGCACTTCGGCTGGCGCGGCAGTACTGGAAGATCCGTGGCCAGGCCGACCGCACCAAATTCATCGCCTTGAAGAAAGGCTATCACGGCACGCATTTCGGCGGCGCGTCGGTCAACGGCAATGCCAATTTCCGCCGCAACTACGAGCCGCTGCTGCCGGGCGTCTTCCACATTCCCGCGCCCTGGACCTTCCGCAACCCGTTCGACGAGACCGACCCAGTGCGGCTGGCAAAACTCTGCGCCAAGGCGCTGGAGGACGAAATCGCCTTCCAGGGTGGCGACACCATCGCCGCGTTCATCATGGAGCCGGTTCTCGGCGCCGGCGGCGTTATTGTTCCGCATGAGAGCTTCATGCCGCTGGTGCGCGAGATCTGCGACCGCCACGAGATCCTTTTGATCGCCGATGAAGTTGTCACCGGCTTCGGCCGCACCGGCGCATGGTCGGGTTCGCGTCTGTCCGGCGTGAAGCCCGATTTCATGACCATCGCCAAGGCGATCACTTCGGGTTATTTCCCGCTCGGCGCCACTTTGATCGGCGCCAAGGTCGCCGATGTCTTCGAGGCCGACAAGACCAGCTTCGGCGCCATCGGCCACGGCTATACCTATTCCGGCCATCCTGTCGGCTGCGCCGCGGGTCTGGCGGCGCTTGCCGAGACCAAACGGCTTCGCCTGAACGAAAACGCCGCCGCGCGCGGCGTCGAACTCGCAGCCGTGCTGGAGGGGCTGAAGGCGAAGCATGCGATCGTCGGCGATGTCCGGTACAAGGGCCTGATGGCGGCACTGGAGCTGGTCTCGGACCGCGCGACGAAAAAGCCCGCCGACAAGAAGACTATGGCATTGGTTTCGGAGGCGGCCTACGAGGCCGGCGTCATGCTGCGCGTCTCCGGTAACGCCATCATCCTGTCGCCGCCGCTTATCGTCAGCGCCGCGGATGTCGCGAGGATCGGCGAAGCATTGGATGCAGGCCTGTCGAAGGTCTGACGGTTTATTGGAGAGAACGGAGTTTCGAGACGCAATGACTCAACCGCAAGAAGCGCTGGTTAGCCGGCGCTCGCGCCTGCTCGGTGCGAAATCGCAATTGTTCTATGACGAGCCCGTGCACCTGGTGCGCGGCGAAGGCGTCTGGCTCTACGATGCCGACGGCCGCAAATATCTCGACGCGTACAACAATGTCGCCCATGTCGGCCACTGCCACCCCTATGTGGTCGAGGCCCTGTGCCGGCAGGCAAGCCTGCTCAACACCCACACGCGCTATCTGCACACCGCCATCCTCGACTATGTCGAGCGGCTGACCGCGACCTTCGATGCCAGCCTGTCGACCGCCATCCTGACCTGCACCGGCAGCGAGGCCAACGACATCGCGCTGCGCATGGCGCAGGCCGCCACCGGCCGCATGGGTATCATCGCCACCGACGCCACCTATCATGGCAACACCGCGGCGGTTTCGCAGCTCAGCACCCGCATGCCGCCGGTCGGCGGCCGCGCCCGCAATGTCAGGCTGGTGCCGGCGCCTGACAGCTATCGCCATCCGGATGCGATGGCCAACGGCAAAGCCTTTGGCGACGCGGTGCGCGAAGCCATCGCCGCGCTGGCAAAGGACGGTATCGGCCTGTCCGGCATCATCCTTTGTCCGCTGCTCGCCAATGAAGGCTTTCCGACGCTCCCATCCGGCTTTTTCGACGACGCGATGCGCGCGGTGCGTGACGCCGGCGGACTGGTCATCGCCGACGAGGTGCAGCCTGGTTTCGGCCGCACCGGCAGTCATTTCTGGGGTCACCAGCGCGCCGGCTTCGTTCCCGACATCGTCACCATGGGCAAGCCGATGGGCAACGGCCATCCAATCGCCGCCGTGGTCACATCAAGGGAGATATTGGCGACCTTCCGCAACGCCTTCCGTTATTTCAACACCTTCGGCGGCAATCCGGTTTCCTGCGCGGTGGCCAATGCCGTTCTCGACGTCATCGAGCAGGAAGATCTCGTTGCCAACGCGCGTGACGTCGGCGCCTATGCACTCAACCTGCTGCGCCCGCTCGCCGATCGCCATGAATGTATCGGCGAGGTCAGGGGCGCTGGCCTGTTCTTCGGCGCCGAACTGGTTCACGACCGCAAGACGCGCGAACCGGCGCCCGACATTGCCGAGCAGGTCGCCAACCGGATGCGCCAGCGCGGCGTGCTGATGGGCAAGACCGGCATCCACGGCAATGTGTTGAAGATCCGCCCGCCAATGCCGTTCTCCCGCGACAATGCCGACTTCCTGATCGGCGTCCTCGACGAAGTGCTTGGCGAAGTCCGCGGAGTGAAGGCGTGAGCGCAGTCTCCGCGCAATCCGAACCCGAGACGGCAGCCGATGTCACGGCGCTGGCCAGGCGCGCGCTCGCCCATTGGGGCATTGATGAGGGTGAGCCGGAGCTGCTGAAATTCCGCGAGAACGCGGTCTTCCGGATCCGTCTGCCCGATGGCCAGCCGGCCGCCATGCGCATTCACCGGCTTGGCTATCACACGGACGCCGCCCTGCGCTCGGAACTGCAATGGATGGGTTTTCTGCAATCGGCCGGCATCGCCACGCCATCTGCGGTCGCCACGCCGGCTGGCGATCTGTTCGTGCTTGTCAGCGCGAATGCCTCAATGCAACCCCGGCAAGTCGATTGCCTGAGCTGGCTGGAAGGCCGCGCCGTCGGCGCGCGAGGCGTGCCGCTGGATTTTACGCCCGAGCAGGCAAGACAGATCTTTACCGAGATCGGGCGAACCATCGCCCACATGCACAATGTCACAGCAGCCTGGACGCCTCCGTCCGGCTTTGCCCGCCATGCCTGGGATTTCGACGGCTTCTTCGGCGCGAACCCGAATTGGGGGCGTTTCGAGACCTCGCCCTTCCTCGACGGTCCTCGCCGCGAACTGGTTTTGCGGGCGCGCGAAAAGGCCGTGCGCGCGCTATTGAGGTATGAACGCAGTGCCCGCAATTTCGGCATCATCCACGCCGACCTGGTGCGCGAGAATGTGCTCGTCCATGATGGTGCGATCCGCATCATCGACTTCGACGATTGCGGCCATGGCTGGCACATGTACGACCTTGCCGTCGCGCTTTACCAGAACCGCGATGAGGCGATCTATCCGCTGATCGAGGCCGCTTTGCTCAAGGGCTATCGGCAGGAGCGCGAACTGACGGCGCGCGACATCGCCGCGCTGCCGCTGTTTTCTGCCTTGCGGGCCTTCGCCTTCCTCGGCTGGGTGCAGAGCCGCGTCGAAGGCGACATCACCAGGGAGGTCGGCTTGCGCATGTCGGCCATCGCAGCCGATGTGGTGATTGCCTATCTGCATGGCGAATAGGGCCGATTGATAAGAACTGGCGGAACCGTCAGCCCTTCGCGAAATGGATGCTGACCGTGCCCGAACTGCCGAAATCGGCGACGATCGTGTCGCCGGGTCGCGCCTCGACCGGACGCACGAACGACCCGGAGAGAACGACCTCGCCGGCAGCGATCGACATGCCGTAGCGGGCGAGCCTGTCGGCCAGCCAGGCAATGCCCATCGCCGGATGGTTGAGCACGCCGGCGCCAAGCCCGGTCTCCTCGACCTCGGCATTGCGCGAAACGATGGCGCCGATCCAGCGCATGTCGGTCTCATCAGGCCGCTGCGGCCGGCCGCCGATGACGATGCCGGCATTGGCGGCATTGTCCGAAATGGTGTCGAAGAAGGTACGCGCCTTCTTCGTCTCCGCATTGACGCGCTCGATGCGCGTATCGAGGATTTCGAGCGCCGGCGTGATGTAGTCGGTGGCGTTGAACACGTCGAAGATCGTCACGCCGGGGCCTTTCAGCGGCGCCTTCATGATGAAGGCGATCTCGGCCTCGACGCGCGGCTGGATAAAGCGGCCGGCGGGAATGGTCGCGCCATCGTCGAAGAACATGTCGTCGAACAGCACGCCCGAATCCGGCGTGTCGATGGCGAGCGCATATTGCATCGCCTTGGAGGTCAGGCCGATCTTCCAGCCCTTCGGCTTCAGCCCGGCATCGATCTTGCGCGTCACCAGCGCTGCCTGCACGCGATAGGCATCCTCCATCGTCGCCTCGGGAAAATCGAGGCTGAGCAGCCGGATCTGCTTGCGCGAACGCTCGGCCTCGAACAGCCGTGCCGCGGCGTCTTCCACTTGCTCCGGGGTCATGCTGCTTCCTCGTCGACGACGCTGTTGCGCAGCACGCCGATGCCGTCTGCCTCGACCTCGATGACGTCGCCGGGCTTCAGCCAGATCGGCGGCTCGAAGCGGGCGCCGGCGCCCGTCGGCGTGCCGGTGACGATGATGTCGCCCGGCACCAGCGTGGTGAAGGTCGAGACATAGGCGATAATCTTGCGAAACGAGAAGATCATCCGGCTGGTGCGGTCCTGCTGGCGGATTTCGCCATTGACGCGGGTGGTCAGCGCGATGTCGGCGATCTGCGCCTCGTGGGTGAACGGCACCAGCCAAGGGCCGATCGAGCCGGTGCGGTCGAAATTCTTGCCTTGCGTGACGTTGAACTTGGCATGCCGCACCCAGTCGCGGATGGTGCCTTCATTGCACAGCGACAGTGCCGCAATATGGCTGAGCGCGTTGGCCTCGGCAATGCGCCGTCCCGCCTTGCCGATGACGATGACGATTTCGCCCTCATAGTCGAGCTGCGGGGATTCCGGCGGCCGCACCAGCGGCGCGCCATGGCCGACGAAGGAGCGGGGAAAACGGACGAACAGCGACGGATTCGAGGGTGCTGCCTGGCCGTCCTTGTACTCCTCGTTGCGGTCTGGATAGTTGACGCCGACGCAGATGATCTTTTCCGGCGAAGGGATCGGAATTTCGTAGGCAATGGCGTCGAGCGGGAAATCGACTGGGAAGGCCTCTGCCTCTTCCGCCAGCCGCCGCAAGGCGCCGGCCTCGATCACCTCCCGCAGCGTCGGCCACTGGCCGTGGCGCGCCGACAGGTCGACGACACCCTTGCTGGTGACCGCGCCATAGCGCGCCTTGCCGCCGACGGTGAAGGTGGCGAGCCGTGCGTGGTTCATGCTGCGGCTCCGGCGATGGTGGTGGGCGAGGTTGGAGCTCTACGGCGCCCCCCTCTGTCCTGCCGGACATCTCCCCCTCCTGGGGGGAGATCGGATGTCATCTCTGCCTTCGCCAATTTCCAACGCTGCAAGAGAGGCGCTGACCATGGGCCTAGCCAATCTCCCCCCTTGAGGGGGAGATGTCCGGCAAGACAGAGGGGGGCGCGAAGGAACGCTGACATCGATTAGAATCCACTCACGGCGCAATGATCGGCGAAGCCGCCAAATCCGGCTGGCGCGCCTCCGCCCCGGCAAACGCACTGCCCTCCTCGAACCAGCTTTTCGGCGCCGGTGCGCCCCACAGCGTCTGGCGCTGCGGGTCCTTGAGGTCCCACTTGATCGGCTCCAGGTCCGGATCGACTGTCTGGTAGTCCGAACAGTAGATCTCGATACGGTGGTTGTCCGGATCACGGACATAGAGGAAGAAGGCGTTGGAGATGCCGTGCCGACCAGGGCCGCGTTCGATGTTCGGCAAATAGCCCGTGGTCGCCATCAGGTCGAGCAGGTCGATGATGTTGAGCGGCGTCGGCACCCAGAAGGCAACATGATGCAGGCGCGGGCCGATGCCGTTGGTGAACGCGATGTCGTGGACGCCGCCCTTGCGGTGCGTCCAAGCTGCCCAAAGCTTCCCGGTTGCGGCATCCTCGGTGTATTCGGTGACGCGAAAACCGAGCTCGTTGTAGAAGGCGACGGACTCGTCGACATTGGGCGAGAAGCAGTTGAAGTGGTCGATGCGCAGCGGCTTGACGCCCTTGTAGAGCGCATATTTCTGATGGATGGGCGGCAGCCTTTCCATCTGGGCATAGAACTCCAGCGGAATCCCGTGCGGGTCGCGCGTCCGAAAAGTGCGCGACTGGTAGGGCCGCTCGACCCATTCCACCGGCAGGCCCTTGCCCTTGAAGAAATACTCGGCCTTGTCGAGGTCCTCGTCCGAAAAGACCTTGAAGCCGAGATCGCGCGCTTCCGGCATCGTCGCCTTGCGCAGCACGATGCAGTGATGGCCACGTTCCTCCATGGCGCGCAGGTAGATGGCGCCTGATGTCTCGTCGGTAACCTGCAGGCCGAGCGTGTCGACATAGAAGGCGCGGGATTTGGCGAGGTCGGTGACAGCCAACTCGACATCGCTGAGGCGCACGATGTTGAAGGCGGGGTAGAGATTGGGTTTGGGCAAGGGCATCCGATTTCCTCCGGTCAGCCGCCGAGTTTCTGGATCGCGTGCGCCGTCGTCGCGAAGGCGACGTTCTTCGTCTCCATGTAGAAGTCGAAGGAATGGTCGCCGCCGTCGCGGCCGATGCCGGAATTCTTGACGCCGCCGAAGGGGGTCGGCAAATGCCGCACGTTCTCGGAGTTAACCCAGATCATGCCGGCCTCCAGCGCATCGGTGAAACGGAAGGCGCGGATGACGTCAGAGGTCCAGAGATAGCCGGTCAGGCCGTATTGCGTGTCGTTGGCCAGCGCCAGCGCTTCCGTCTCGTCGTTGAACGCAATGGCGCTCAGCACCGGCCCGAAAATCTCCTCCTGCGCGATGCGCATGCCGTTGGTCACGTTGGTGAACAGGGTCGGGCCGACATAACAGCCGCCTCCCGGCCC
Source organism: Mesorhizobium sp. XAP4 (assembly GCF_029269325.1). Classification (NCBI taxonomy): domain Bacteria; kingdom Pseudomonadati; phylum Pseudomonadota; class Alphaproteobacteria; order Hyphomicrobiales; family Phyllobacteriaceae; genus Mesorhizobium; species Mesorhizobium sp. XAP4. Next base: position 601,421 of record NZ_JARIXW010000002.1, read on the forward strand.
TTCGACCTTGCCGCCGCCGACGGCCAGCGTCGCCCCCTCCGACCTGCCGATGTCGATATAGGACAGCACCTTCTTTTCATGCACCGGATGAATCAGCGGCCCGACCACCGTTTTCGGATCGAGCGGGTGGCCGACGACGATGCGCTTCGCCCTCTCCGCGACTTTGGCGGTGAAGCTTCCATAGATCGAGGCTTCGACCAGCAGGCGCGACGACGAGGTGCAGCGCTCGCCATTCAGCGAATAGATCATGAACACGGCGGCGTCGGCGGCGCGCTCGAGATCGGCGTCGGCAAAGACGATCACCGGGTTCTTGCCGCCAAGCTCGAAATGCACGCGCTTCAGCGTGCCGGCGCCTTGCTTCATGATCATCGAACCGGTGCGGCTTTCGCCGACAAAACCGATCGCCTTGATGTCGGGATGCTCGGTCAGCGCCTTGCCGGCGTCTTCACCAAGGCCGTTGACCAGGTTCCATACGCCTTTCGGCAGGCCGGCCTCCTCGGCGATCTCGACCAGCAGGCGGGCGGTCAGCGGCGAGAATTCAGCCGGCTTATGAACCACGGTGCAGCCGGCCGCCAGCGCTGGCGCAATCTTCCACGTCGACAGCATGAACGGTGTGTTCCACGGCGTGATGATGCCGACCGGGCCGATCGGCACCCGCGTCGTCATATTGACCTGGCCTGTCGTACGCAGTGTCTCGCCGTCGCGCGCTTCGGGCGCGCGGTCGGCGAAGAAACGGAAATTCTCGGCACCGCGCAGCGCTGCCTTGGCCATGAACTTCAGCGCCTGGCCGGTATCCATGCATTCGACAAAAGCGATCTCCTCGGCGCGCGCTTCGATTGCGTCGGCGATTTTGTGCAGCAGCTTCTTGCGTGCCTCGCCAGGCATGGCCGCCCAGGCTGGGAACGCCGCCTTCGCCGCCTTGGCGGCGCGGTCGATGTCGGCGGCCCCGCCGCGCGCGACGCTTGCCAGCGGCTTGAGATCGACCGGCGACAGCGTTTCGAACGTCGCGCCATCGAGGGCCGGCACCGCCTCGCCGCCGATCTGGTTCAAAACGCCATCGCGCTTGAAGCGGGCCAGATAGGCCTCGGCCTTTTTCAGATTGCCTTGCAGGTCGGACATGTCGGGTTCCGTCACTTGCCGCGCAGCCGCGGGTGGATTGCGTTTTTCTTCCAGCTGAGCACCGGGTCGATTTCCCGGATTTCGAGCGACAGGGCGAAATGCGGGGTCTCGAACAGGGTGGCAAGGTATTCGCTCACCGCCGCGAAGACAGCCTCGCCGGTCCGCTTCTTCTCGTCCGGGCTGCGGCCGGTGCCGATGCGAAACGACATGTCGAGAAAAGCGTTTTCCGGCAGGCTGTCGGCCATCGCGTAGGCCTCGGCGCGAAAGGCCCGCACCCGCACGGCGCCGGTCTCGAACAGCCCGGTGTCCAGCACTGTGCGCAACACCAGCGCGCACAATTCGTCCATATCGACCTTGGCATCGAGATTGGCCGAATACTCGATGGAGAAGTGAGGCACGGCGCTTCGTTTCCCTGGGTTATTGCTTTGTTGTAGTTAACGCGTTAATTACATGCGGCATCCGCGAAGTCAAGTCTTGCATCGGCCTTGGCGCAACGATACGGGATGGCAGGAACGGGCCCCGGCTGGCGGATTCGGCCGAAGGAAGGCCTGTTTCGATCGCAAGCGTGGGAGGCTCTTTTTTGCTGCCTGAAAATACCCGTCGTTCCCTGCCGATGGCGCTGCTTCATGCCCGCGAAGCGGTGATGGCGCGGTTTCGGCCGATGCTTGCGGCGCATGACGTGACCGAACAGCAATGGCGCGTGCTGCGTGTGCTCAGCGAAGCCGGCCCGGTCGAGGCGACGGAACTTGCCGATCGCGCCTCGGTTTTGCCGCCCAGCCTGACGCGCATCATCAAGGCCCTCGAGGGACGCAAATTCATCACCCGCAACAAGGCCGAAGGCGACGGCCGCCGCGTCGTGCTGACCATTGCGCCTGCCGGCTCCGCCCTGATCGACGCCCTGTCGCCCGAGCGTCGCGTCATCTATGACGACATCGAACAGCGTTTTGGGCATGAGAAGCTGGAGCAGCTCCTCGATCTCTTGGAGAGCTTGATCGACGGCGAGAGCTGAGCGGTCGGTCCTGGCCGTTTCGTCCAGGCTCACCCGCCAAAGCTGCCCAACCGTGTCGGCTGCGTATAATTCCGGTCGACATAGAGCAGGGCCGAGCCGCCGCTGCCGTGCCGGACATCGATGACGCGGCCGATCATGACATTGTGCGTGCCGACGACATGCACGGTCTCGATCTCGCAATCGAAGTTGACGATCGCATCCGACAGCGCCGGCGTGCCGGAGGTCAGCGTCTGCCAGCGCGCCGAGGCGTAGCGCGCCTCCATGTCCCTGGTCGCGCCGGCGAACTTTCCCGCCAGATGCATGTGGTCATGCGTCAGCACGTTGACGCAGAAGCGCCGGTTGGACAGGAACATGGCGGCCTGGGTCGAGCGCCCGTTCATGCACACGAGCAGCGTCGGCGGCTCGTCCGAGACGCTGCACATGGCGGTGGCGGTGAAGCCGCCGCGTCCTGCCGGCCCGTCTGTGGTGACGATGTTGACCGGCGCGCAGACCCTCGCCATGGCGTCGCGGAAATCGGCTTTCGAAATCTGCGTGGCCATGTGATTTCACTCGGCCGTTGAGACAAGCGGATTGAACCAGGTATCGCCGGTCCAGCCATTCTCGTCATAATCGGCCATGCAGGTGTCGACCAGCTCTTCCATCGCCTTCAGCCGCCCGCCGCGCTCGGCGCCTTTCAGCACCTGCAGCCGTACCTCTTCCGGCGCACCGGCATAGTTGAGCTCATAGAGCGCGTGGCGGCCGCCGAACTCGGTGCCGGTCGCATCCCACAACAGCTTCATGATCTTGATGCGTTCGATGTGGCCCATATCGTTGGAGCCGCGCACATATTGCGCCAGATATTTGTCGATCTCGGGGTTGTTGAAGTCGCGCACCGACGACGGCAGGTAGATCAGCCCCGAGGCGATCACCCGGCGCACGGTGTCGATGACGCGCGGATAGGCTTCCGACATGAAGGTGCGGTAGGCAAGCGCGGCTTCCAGATTGGGCAGCACCGCGCCATTCGCCCACGGGATCGGGTTGTAGGCCATGGCGTTGGAAAAGCTCCAGAACATGTGCCTGAGCGCAATGACCTCGCCCAGTGCCGCCTGGTTGCCGCGGAAAGCATCGCCGCCGGTGGCGCGCAGCGCCTTGGCCAGCAGGCCGGCGAGGAAGTCGAGCTTGACGGCGAAGCGCGTGCAGCCCTGGAAGCAGTAGCCGTGCATGAAGCCGGAGGCCGGATGGAAGGACAGGATTTTTTGCGCATCGCGCAGCACCAGCACGTCCTCCCAGGGGATGAAGACATTGTCGAGCACCAGGATCGCGTCGTTCTCGTCGAAGCGCGACGACAGCGGATAATCGAAGGGTGCCGCCATCGTATTGGCCGTCTGCTCGTAGGAGACGCGGCAGAACATCTTTATCCCCGGCGCATTCATCGGCACGATGAACATCACCGACAGTGACGGATCCTCGGTCACCGTCGCCGACCCTTGCGCCAGGAAATTGTAGTGCGTCAGCGCCGAGGACGTCGCCACCACCTTGGCGCCGGACACGTAGATGCCGGCATCCGTCTCCCTGGTGATGTGGACGAAGACATCCTTCACCTGTTCAGCCGGCTTGTGGCGGTCGATCGGCGGGTTGACGATGGCGTGGTTCATGAACAACGCGGCTTCCTGCGCGCGTTTGTGCCAGGACAGGGCATTGTCCTTGAACGGCCCGTACCAGTCGGCATTGGCGCCGAGCGTGTTCATCAGCGCCGCCTTGTAGTCGGGCGTGCGGCCCATCCAGCCATAGGACATGCGCGACCACTTCGCGATCGCCGCCTGCTGGGCAACAAGCTCGGCGGAAGACTTGGCAACGCGGAAATATTTGTGGGTGTAGCCGCCCGAGCCGGTGTCGGTTGGTGACGTCAGCGCGTCCCGCCGCCTTGGATCATGCAGGGCGTCGTAGAGGCGCGCCAGCGACCGCGCCGAATTGCGCATCGCCGGATGCGTGGTGACGTCGGCAATGCGTTCGCCGTTGATATAGACCTCGCGGCCATCGCGCAGGCTCTCCAGATACTCGGCCCCGGTGAACGGGCGTGCCTTATCAGTGCGGAAGTCTTCTGATCGCATGATGGTCCTCCTCTTAAGCCGTAACCCTAGCGCCCTGGGCATCGATCGGTTATGGACGGAACGGCAAAACCGATTGGACTTTTTCCGGCGTCATGAGCCAGAGATCCATCCCCGACTTCTTCGTCTATGGCGAGCCGGTGCGGCCGCTCGATGTCGGTTTTCTGCATGTCGAGACGGTGCTTGCGCGCGGCAATATCCATCTTGGTGAGGTCGCCGCGCACAAGCACCCGCAGATGGGTCAGATCACCTTCTGGACCAGCGGCTCCGGTACCTACCGCATCGAAGACCGATCCTGGGACTTTTCGGCGCCTGCCGTGAGTTTCGTGCCGAGCACTATCGTGCACGGCTTCTCGATCGGCCCCGGCACCGACGCCATCGTCGTCTCGGTCGCCGACGGCGCGCTTGCGGCCATCGCGGCTCACAGCCTGCTGCCGCTGGACCGGCCGGTCTTTGCCGACGGCATGCCGCAGCACGCAGCGTGGGCCAGATTGGCGGCGGTGCTGGAGATGATCGCCGCCGAATACGTCGAGGCGCAAGCCGGCAATGACAGGGTCCTGCAGGCGCTGATCGCCGTCGCGCTCTCCCACATCGCGCGCCTCAGTCCCGAGACAAAGGATGCCACGGCGTCTTCTGATGCCTCACTGGCGTTGGGGCTGCGCCGGCTCGCCGATGCGCATTTCCGCGACAACTGGCCTGTTGATCGCTACGTCGAGGCGCTGGCCACGACGTCGCATCTTCTCGACAAGGCCAGCCGCGCGGTGCTGGGCAGCGGCGTCAAACGCGTCGTCAGTGAGCGACGGCTGCTGGAGGCCAAGCGGCTGCTGTTGTTCACCGTACGCACGGTCGAGGACATCGCCTACGAGATCGGCTTCGACGACCCGGCGTATTTTTCACGATTCTTTCGCGCGCGGGTCGGCGAAGCGCCCGCGTCCTGGCGGCGGAAACAGTTGCAGGGTCATTGATGGGTGACCATGGATGCGGACCTTGGCGCACCGTTCCGGCGCGAGTCCGCTTCCGCCAGGGCGTTGGCTTCCCGACCGGCCATGATGCAGCCACAGCCACTTTTTCGTGAAGCTGAACGGGTTGATCCGCTCGCCTGTCTGCCTAGGTAGAAAGGAGCGGCGGGCGCCACGCAAAATCTGACAATCGGGCAAATCTGACAGTCGGCATGATATTTTCCTGCATTCGAAAGCTTGGCCTCGCTGCTCTCTGTGTCGGCATCCAGTCTTCCTGCGTCGTTCCCGACGATACGTCGCGTATCGCCAAGGTTGATCCAACGGCGGCGGCTGCCCGCAAGGAGATGGTCGGCCTCAGCGAAGCCGATGTTCGAATGTGCGCCGGGTTTCCGACCGCCACCGCCGACGCCGGCCAATCGGGCCAGATCTGGACCTACAAGCGCATCGTCCAGCGCGGCAATCTCAGCATTGTGGTTCCGACGTTGGCGGTCGGCGCGATCCCGGCGGTCGGCGGCTCCGTCAATGTCGCTCCCGGCGGCTATTGCGATACGCAAATTCGCATGGTCGATGGCCGTGTCGCCGAAGTTGCCTATGCCGGCGACAACAATTTGCCGAACAGGCGCGACGCGCTTTGTGTCAGCACGGTGGACGCCTGTGTGACCTATGCCCGCCAACTCGGCCAGAGGCCGGCGGCCAAATAGCCGGCGGCAGCGAAACGGCGATGGCAGGTCATGCAAATGTCATTGAGGGCTTGACTGACCCGCCGGACCGAATACGCTAGCGCAAAATACCGGCTCTGATTGCCGGGCGGCAAAAATGCCTCGTATGCCTCGCCCTTCCGGCGCAGGCTGCGAGGCATTGTCATTTCTGGGGTCCTGTTTGAAACGGCGCATCGAGATCGGCATCCTGTATTCCCGCTCGGGGAGCTATCAGCTCGTCTCCGATGCGTGCCGCATCGGCGCCATGCGTGCCATAGCCGACATCAACGCCGATCGCAGCTCAGGCATCGAACTGGTGCCGGTGGAGCGCGATCCGCAAAGCAATGCGGACCGCTACGCAACGCTTTGCGAAGATATCTTCAAGACCAGCAGCGCACGCCATGTCATCGGCTGCGTCACCTCCTGGAGCCGCAAGGAAACCATTCCGGTCTTGGAGAAAGCCGGCGGCATGCTCTGGTACGCCTGCCCCTATGAGGGCTTCGAAGCCAATGAGCATGTCGTCTACATGCACGCCTGCCCCAACCAGCATCTGGTGCCGCTGATGGCGCATGTCGTGCCGCGTTTCGGCGCCAACGGCTTCCTGCTCGGCTCGAACTACATCTGGGGCTGGGAGATGAATCGCGTCGCGCGCGACCTGATCGCGGATGCCGGCGGCAAGGTGCTGGGCGAACGCTACCTGCGCATCGGCGAGACCGACGTGTCGCGGCTGATCGCGGAGATCCGCGCCACGCGGCCGAACTTCATCCTCAACAACTTGATCGGCACCTCGTCCTACGCCTTCCTCGCGGCCTATCGCGACCTGGGTCACGAGGATGCCGCCTTCAGTCCCGGGACTTGCCCCGTCATCTCCTGCAACCTGACCGAAGGTGAGCTGCCGGCGATCGGTGAATCCGGCAAGGGACATCTGTCGGTCGGGCCGTATTTCGCGCCGCGCCCGGCTGCCTTTGCCTCATCCTTCGAGGCCTCCGCCTATGCCTCGGTGCAGGTGATGGCCGACGTGCTCTCCAGCAATCCCGACGCCGGTCCGGCGGAATTCTCCAAAGCCTTCGCCGAACGCCGCTTCTCCACCCGGCTCGGTCCGATCGCCATCGACGCCCACTCGCAGCACGCGACACTGCCGGTGATCATCGGGCGCATCGCGGACGGCTTCTTCGAGGTCGTCAGCCGCGAAGACGAAGTCGCGCCGGATCCGTATCTGTCGCGCTACGACCCGGCAAAAACATTCGGCCGCCCGCGCCTGAGGGTGGTGTCGTGACCAGAGCCCCACGCATCCCCAATCTCGGCGGCGCCAGGGCGTTTATCCTGCATCGCCCGCATCCGACGGTGCAGGCGATCACCAGGCAATTGTCGGCCATCGGGCTGATCACGCTGGATTGCTGGCCGGAACTGCCGCCCGAGGCGCTGGCCGCCGATTTCGTCTTCTTCGACGCCGATCTCGGCTTTGACGAGCAGTTTCCGTGGAAGCCGGGCGAGGCACCGATGCCGCTGGTGGCGCTGATCGGTTCCGAGGCGCCGGGCCGCATCGAATGGGCGCTGTCGCATAAGGCCGATGCGCAGCTGCTGAAGCCGGTCGGCAATGCCGGCGTCTACAGCGCGCTGCTGATCGCGCGCCAGAGTTTCGAGGCGCGAAAACACCTGGCCAGCGAGATCGCCTCGCTTCGCCAGCGCGTTGCCGAGCGCCAGACCATCGTGCGCGCGGTGACGGCACTCGCGAAAGGCAGCGATGACGGCCGCGCCTATGCGCAACTGCGCTCGCTGGCGATGAGCTGGCAGATCAGCGTCGAGGATGCCGCGCGGCGGATCGTGGCCATGACAAGTGAAGAAGCAACAGGGGAAGAAGGCGGCGATGACCAGTCCCATCGCGCCTGATCTCACCGCGCCAGGGCGCATGCCGGTCAAGCCGCGCGCCGGCGTCTGGCGCCGGCTGGTCAGGCGCCGTCTGGCTCTGCTCGGGCTGGTCATCGTCGCCATCGTCGTTGCCGGCGCCGTGCTGGCGCCATGGCTGACTGGCTATGATCCCAACGAGCAGATGTTCGACGGCCTGACCATCGAGGGCTCGCCCTTGCCGCCGGATGCAAAATTCTGGCTGGGCACCGACTTGCTCGGCCGCGACCTCCTGACCCGCATCCTCTACGGCGCCCGCACCTCGCTGATCATCGGCATCGTCGCCAATGGCGTGGCGCTGTTCATCGGCACGCTGGTCGGTGTTGTCGCCGGCTATTTCCGTGGCTGGATCGGCAGCGCGCTGATGCGTTTCACCGATTTGATGATGGCGTTTCCGGCACTGCTGCTCGCCATTTGCCTGGCCGCGGTGTTCGAGCCCAGCCTGTGGATCGTCGCCATGGTCATCGCTTTGGTCAACTGGGTGCAGACCGCCCGCGTCATCTACACCGAGACCTCATCGCTGGCGGAGCGTGAGTTCATCGATGCCGAACGCACCATCGGCGCGAGCGCGCCGCGCATCCTGTTTCGCCACATCCTGCCGCATCTCTTACCGACCATCATCGTCTGGGGCACGCTCGGCATCTCGACCACCGTGCTGCTCGAGGCGACGCTCTCTTTCCTCGGCATCGGCGTCCAGCCGCCCACGGCGTCCTGGGGCAACATCATCTTCGAGAACCAGACCTATTTCCAGGCCGCACCCTGGCTGGTGTTCTTCCCCGGTGCCGCGATCCTGGCGCTGGCGCTGGCTTTCAACCTGATCGGCGATGCGCTGCGCGACATTCTCGATCCGACGCAGAGGGGCCGGGCATGATCGCCTATCTCGGCCGCCGCCTCATCCAGTCGCTGCTGATCCTGCTCGGCGTCTCGCTGATCACCTTCGCGCTGCTCTATCTCCTGCCGGCCGATCCGGTGCGCCAGATCGCCGGCCGCAGCGCCACGCCGCAGACGGTCGAGAACATCCGCCAGCAGCTCGGCCTCGACCAGCCCTTCATCGTCCAGTACTGGCGCTATCTCACGAAGCTCGTCAGCGGCGATTTAGGCCGCTCCTACATCCAGCGCTCCGAAGTCACCGAGCTGATCGTCTCGCGGCTGCCGGCCAGCCTGTTGCTGATGGTCGGCGCCATCCTGTGCGAGCTGTTGCTCGGCCTGAGCATGGGCCTGATCGCCGCCGTCAAGCGCGGCACCGCCACTGACCAGACGCTGATGGTCGCCTCCTTCGTCGGCGTCTCGGCACCGCAATTCGTCGTCGGTCTGCTGCTGCTCTACGTCTTTGCCGTGCGGCTCAGCTGGTTCCCGATCGGCGGCTACGGCACCTGGCGTCATCTGGTGCTGCCGTCACTGACCATGGGAATCCTCGGCGCCGGCTGGTACGCGCGCATGATGCGCTCGTCGATGATCGACGTGCTGCGCCAGGATTACGTGCGCACCGCCCGCGCCAAAGGCCTGGCGCGGCGAGCTATCCTGTTCCGCCATGCGCTGCCCAACGCCATCCTGCCGGTGATCGCCATGATCGGCATCGACATAGGCATCTTCATGGGCGGCATCGTCGTCGTCGAAAGCGTATTCGGCTGGCCCGGCATCGGCCAGCTCGCCTGGCAGGCCATCCAGCGCGTCGACATCCCGATCATCATGGGTGTGACGCTGGTGTCGGCCTTCGCCATCGTGCTGGGCAATCTGCTGGCCGACATCATCGCGCCCTTCATCGACCCCCGCATCAAGCTCAGATGAAATGAAAACCAGACAGAGAAAGGGAACATAAAAATGAAAAGGTTTCTCGCATCCACGGTAGCGGCATCGGCGCTGGCTCTGATGCTCGGCATGACGAGCGTTCGCGCCGAGGACGCCGTCGATCCGAACGCCAAGCAGGGCGGCGCCATCACCATCACCTACAAGGACGACGTCGCCACGCTCGATCCGGCGATCGGCTATGACTGGCAGAACTGGTCGATGATCAAGAGTCTGTTCGACGGGTTGATGGACTACGAGCCGGGCACCACCAATTTGAAACCCGACCTCGCCGAAAGCTACGAGATTTCGCCCGACGGCAAGACCTTCACCTTCAAGCTGCGCCATGGCGTGAAATTCCACAATGGCCGCGAGATGACGGCCGACGACGTGAAATATTCGCTCGACCGCGTCACCAATCCGAAGACGCAGAGCCCCGGCGCCGGCTTCTTCGGCTCGATCAAGGGCTATGACGATGTCGCCGCCGGCAAGGCCGAGAGCCTCTCCGGCGTCACCGTCGTCGACCCTTACACGATCAAGTTCGAATTGACCCGCCCCGACGCCACCTTCCTGCATGTGATGGCCATCAACTTCGCCCATGTCGTGCCGAAGGAAGAGGTCGAGAAATACGGCGCCGATTTCGGCAAGCATCCGGTCGGCACCGGTGCCTTCAAGCTCGCCGAGTGGACGCTCGGCCAGCGCATCGTCTTCGAGCGCAATGCGGACTACTGGCACAAGGGCCTGCCGCATCTGGACAAGATCACCTTCGAGATCGGCCAGGAGCCGATCGTGGCGCTGCTGCGCCTGCAGAAGGGCGAGATCGACGTCCCCGGCGACGGCATTCCGCCAGCAAAATTCCAGGAGGTGATGGCCGATCCCGAGCAGAAGGCACGCGTCGTCGAAGGCGGCCAGCTGCACACCGGCTATGTCACCATGAACACCACCATGGCGCCGTTCGACAATGTTAAGGTGCGCCAGGCGGTCAACATGGCGATCAACAAGGCGCGCGTCATCCAGATCATCAACGGCCGCGCCGTGCCGGCCAACCAGCCGCTGCCGCCGTCGATGCCGGGCTACGACAAGGAATACAAGGGCTATCCCTATGACGTCGCCAAGGCCAAGGCGCTGCTCGCAGAGGCTGGCCACCCCGACGGCTTCGAGACACAGCTGTTTGCCATGAACACCGATCCCAACCCGCGCATCGCCCAGGCGATCCAGCAGGATCTGGCGGCGATCGGCATCAAGGCCAGCATCCAGTCGCTGGCGCAGGCAAACGTGATTGCCGCCGGCGGCGACAAGGCCGGCGCACCGATGATCTGGTCCGGCGGCATGGCCTGGATCGCCGACTTCCCGGATCCGTCGAACTTCTACGGCCCGATCCTCGGCTGCGCCGGTGCGGTGCCGGGCGGCTGGAACTGGTCGTGGTATTGCAACAAGGATCTCGACGCCAAGGCGGCCGAGGCCGACTCGGTGGTCGACCCGGCTAAATCAGGCGAACGCGACAAGATGTGGAGCGCCATCTACGACAAGGTGATGGAAGACGCGCCCTGGGCGCCGGTCTTCAACGAGCAGCGCTTCACCATGAAATCGGCGCGCATGGGCGGCGCCGACAACCTCTATGTCGACCCGGTTCATATCCCGATCAACTACGACAATGTGTACGTAAAAGATGTGCAATAACTGCGACTACACCATCCACGGGCGCCAACATCATTTCGGCTGGGACAATTCGTTTGCCCCGGCCGAGCGGGTGGCGCCCGGCTCGACGATCGAGTTCCAGTGCCTCGATTCCTCCGGCGGCCAGTTGCAGGCCGGCAGCACGGTCGCCGACGTCGCCAAGCTCGACTTCGCCACCGTCAATCCGGTGACCGGGCCGATCTTCGTCGAGGGCGCCGAGCCGGGTGACGCGCTGAAGGTGACGATCGAGATGTTCAAGCCGTCCGGCTTCGGCTGGACGGCCAACATTCCGGGCTTTGGGCTGCTCGCCGACGACTTCAAGGAGCCGGCGCTGAACATCTGGAAATACGACGCTGCCTCGCTCGAGCCGGCGCTGTTCGGCAAGAATGCGCGTGTGCCGTTGAAACCCTTCGCCGGCACCATAGGCAACGCGCTGGCGGAAAAGGGCCACCACTCGGTGGTGCCGCCAAGGCGCGTCGGCGGCAATCTCGACATCCGCGATCTCGCCGCCGGCACCACGCTCTATCTGCCGGTGGAAGTGGCGGGCGCGCTGTTTTCGGTTGGCGACACCCATGCCGCGCAAGGTGACGGCGAGGTCTGCGGCACGGCGATCGAAAGCCCGATGGACGTCGTGCTCAAGCTCGACCTGGTCAAGGATGCCAGGCTGAAGACGCCGCGCTTCACCACGCCAGGCCCGGTGACGCGCCATCTCGACGCCAAGGGCTATGAGGTGACGACCGGCATCGGTCCGGACCTGATGACCGGCGCCAGGGAAGCGGTTGCGCAGATGGTCGACCTGCTCGCCGGTCGTTATCACATCGACCCAGTCGAGGCCTATATGCTGGCCTCGGTCTGCGGCGATCTCCGCATCAGCGAGATCGTCGACATGCCGAACTGGGTGGTGTCGTTCTACTTTCCGCGCTGCGTGTTTGAATGAGGAGGGGGGTGTGCCGGAGTAAATCCCTCTCCGGGTCACGCGCGCAATGATCGCCGCCAGCGAACCCATACTCGACATCGCCAACCTCTCCGTCAGCGTGCGCGGCGAGGAGGGCGAGCGCGAGGTCGTCTCCGACCTGTCGCTGACGTTGTCTCGTGGCGAGACGCTGTGCATTGCCGGTGAATCCGGCTCCGGCAAGTCGATGACCGCTCTGGCCATCATGCAGCTTCTGCCGCAGCCTGCCGCCAGGACTTCATCCGGCAAGGTCCATCTCGGCGATACAGATCTGACGATTCTGGACGAGCGCCGGATGCGGCGCATTCGCGGCAACCGCATCGCCATGATCTTCCAGGAGCCGATGACCTCACTCAACCCGGTGCTGTCGATCGGCCGGCAGCTCACCGAATCCATCGAGGCGCATACCTCCCTGTCGCAGAGCGAGGCTCGCCAGCGTGCCATCGAGGCGCTGAAGGCGGTGCGCATTTCGGAAGCCGAAAGCCGGCTAAAGCAGTTTCCGCACGAACTGTCCGGCGGCATGCGCCAGCGGGTGATGATCGCCATGGCGCTGGCGCTCGAGCCGGACGTGCTGATCGCCGACGAGCCGACGACGGCGCTCGACGTCACCGTGCAAGGCGAGGTGCTGGAACTTTTGCGCGATCTGCAGCGCCAGCATGGCACCAGCGTCATCCTCATCACTCATGACATGGGCGTCGTCGCCGAAATGGCCGACCGCGTCATCATCATGCGGCATGGCCGCATGGTCGAAGAGGGAAAAACCGCTGACATTTTCGCCAGGCCGCAAGCCGGCTACACGCGCGAGCTGCTGGCCGCCGTGCCGCGCATCGGCAGCGGTATCGGTCGCCAGGAATCCAGGAGTGCCGAGACGGCAACGCCGGCCAATGTCGCTGACGTCAAGGACCTGCATGTCCGTTTCGACCTGCATGGCGGCTTCTTCGGCCGGGTCACTCGTCGCGTCCACGCCGTCGAAGGCGTCAGCTTCTCGATCGCGCCCAACGAGACGCTGGCGCTGGTCGGCGAATCCGGTTGTGGCAAGTCGACCACCGCCAAGGCGCTGGCCGGACTGGTGCCCTACAGCGGCGACATCGCCATTGGCGGCCGCAATCTGTCCGGCCTCGGCCGCGACGAGCGCAAGGCGGTGCGCCGCGACGTGCAGATGATTTTCCAGGACCCCTATGCCTCGTTGGACCCACGCATGCGTGTCGGCGACCTCGTCGCCGAGCCGCTGCTGATCCACGGTATCGCCTCGAAGGAAGAGCGCAGCGAGCGTGTCGCAGCGCTGTTCGAGCGCGTCGGCCTGTCGGCCGACCAGGTGGAACTCTATCCGCATGAATTCTCCGGCGGCCAGCGCCAGCGCGTCTGCATTGCCCGCGCGCTTGCACTGCGGCCGAAGCTGATCATCGCCGACGAAAGCGTCTCGGCGCTCGACGTCTCGGTGCAGGCGCGCGTGCTCGATCTGTTGAAGGAGTTGCAGCGCGAATTCGGCGTCGCCTATCTCTTCATCTCGCATGACATGGCGGTGGTCGAGAACATCTCCGACCGCGTCGCCGTCATGTATCTCGGCCAGATCGTCGAGATGGGCACCCGCGACCAGGTCTTTTCCAACCCGCGCCATCCCTACACCAGGCGCCTGATCGAAGCCGTGCCCGTGCCCGATCCCGCGCAGCGCAGAAGCCGCTTCGCGCGCCTCGACCAGGAAATCCCGAGCGCCACCCGCAGGATCGGCGAGGCGCCGCTGAAACTGGCGCTGAGGGATGTCGGCAACGGCCACCTCGTCGCCGCCGAGGGCTGAGCCGGCACTGCCGCCGGGCGGTTCACATGTTTGTGTCTCTATCTCTCGCCCAAGGCTCGCGTTGCGCCGCCAAACCGTATCGCTTCGAACACTAAATCCCTAACGGCCTCTTGCCCTCTGTCCCTATCTTCCTCATGTTCAATACCATTGCGATGATCGATCGTAGGAGGGTCGGTCGGATTCATCGCTATGGGAGGAAGTCAACCATGAAGGTAAGCCTTTTCGTTTCCGCGGCACTTCTCGCCGCATCCGCGATCCCCGCTTCGGCCGCCGAAATTTCCGACGGCAAGGTCAAGATCGGCATCCTCAACGACCAGTCGGGCGTCTACGCCGACTTCGGCGGCAAGTGGTCGGTCGAGGCGGCCAAGATGGCCGTTGAGGATTTCGGCGGCAAGGTGCAGGGAGCGCCGATAGAAATCATCAGCGCCGACCACCAGAACAAGCCGGATATCGCCTCCAACATCGCCCGGCAGTGGTACGACACCGAGCAAGTCGATGCCATCATGGAACTGACGACCTCTTCGGTAGCGCTCGCCGTCCAGGGGATTTCCAAGGAAAAGAAGAAGATCGACATCGTCACCGGCGCGGCGACCACGGAGTTGACCGGCAAACAGTGCTCGCCCTACGGCTTCCACTGGGCCTATGACACTCACTCGCAGGCGGTGGGTACCGGCGGCTCTCTCGTGCAGCAGGGCGGCGACAGCTGGTTCTTCGTCACCGTCGACTATGCATTCGGCTATTCGCTGAAGGATCAGACCACCAAGTTCGTCGAAAGCCATGGCGGTAAGGTGCTGGGCGAGGTGCGTTATCCCCTGGGATCGACCGATTATTCGTCCTTCCTGCTGCAGGCGCAATCGTCGGGCGCCAAGGTCATCGGCCTGGCCAATGCCGGCCTCGATACCTCCAACTCCATCAAGCAGGCGGCCGAATTCGGCATCGTGCAGGGCGGCCAGCGTCTTGCCGCACTCCTGTTCACGCTGGCCGAGGTGCATGGGCTTGGCCTTCAGGCGGCGCAGGGCGTCGTGTTGACCGAAGGCTATTACTGGGATCGCGACGACAAGAGCCGCGAATTCGGGCAGCGCTTCTTCAAGCGCACCAACCGCATGCCGAACATGATCCAGGCCGCGACCTATTCGGCGGTGACGCAGTATTTGAAGGCGATCGACAAGGCCGGCACGGACGAGACCGAAGCCGTCGCCAAGCAGCTGCATTCGATGCCTGTGGACGACGCGGTGATAACCAACGGCAAGGTGCAGGCGGACGGCAACATGGTCCACGACATGTACCTCTACCAGGTCAAGTCGCCAGCCGAGAGCACCAAGGATTGGGACTACTACAAATATCTCGCCACCATTCCAGGCAACGAGGCCTTCCTCAGCGAGAAGGAAAGCGGCTGTCCGACGGCCGGCCAGTGATCGGCGCGGCCGATGGCGCCGACTGACCTGGACGCGAACGAGCCGCGGGTTGTGCTTTCCGCCCGCGGGTTGCGACGCGACTTTGCCGGCTTCATCGCCGTCAAAAACGTCGATCTCGATGTCCGCCATGGCAACATCCATGCCCTGATCGGACCCAACGGCGCCGGCAAGACGACCGTCTTCAACCTGCTCACCAAGTTCCTGGCGCCGACCAGCGGCAGGATCGAGCTGCTTGGCCACGACATCACCCGCACCTCGCCGGCCAGGGTTGCGCGGATGGGGCTGGTGCGCTCGTTCCAGATATCGGCGATTTTTCCGCACCTCAGCGTGCTCGACAATGTCCGCGTCGCGCTGCAGCGGCCGGGTGGTCTTGCCGTTCAATTCTGGCGCTCGCTCGCGGCGCTCGACCGGCTGACCCCGCGCGCCGAGGAATTGCTGCGCTCGGTTGGTCTCGACGACGCCAGGAACAGGCTCGCCGGCGATCTTTCCTATGGCAGGAAACGCGTGCTGGAGATCGCCACGACGCTCGCGCTCGATCCGAAAGTGCTGCTGCTGGACGAGCCGATGGCCGGCATGGGGCACGAGGACGTGGCCACGGTTTCCAGCCTCATCCGTTCGGTTGCCAGGGATCGCGCCGTGCTGATGGTCGAGCACAATCTGACCGTGGTGGCCGACCTTTGCGACTGGATAACGGTCATGCAGCGCGGCGAGGTGCTGGCCGCTGGCGACTACGCCACCGTTAGCCGCGACGAGCGCGTCAAGATCGCCTATATGGGCACCGCCGATGACTAGTGCCGCACCTCTGCTTGCCGTCACCGGCCTCAACGCCTGGTATGGCGAGGGCCATGCGCTGCACGGTGTCGATCTGGAAGTGTTTGCCGGCGAGACGGTCACGCTGCTCGGCCGCAACGGCGTCGGCAAGACGACGACGCTGCGCGCCATCATGGGGTTGATCCGCAAGCGGACCGGCCGGATCGCCTTCGACGGCAAGGACCTGATGCGGCTGCCGCTGCACCGCACCGCCCATCAAGGCATCGGCTTCGTGCCGGAGGAGCGCGGCATCTTCGCAACGCTGACCGTGGACGAGAATCTGGTTCTGCCGCCGGTCGTCGCGCAGGGCGGCATGAGCGTCGAGGAGATATTCGATCTGTTCCCCAATCTGAAGGAGCGGCGCAACAGTCCCGGCACCAGGCTGTCGGGCGGCGAACAGCAGATGCTGGCGATCGCGCGCATGCTGCGAACCGGCGTGAAGATGCTGCTTCTCGACGAGCCGACGGAGGGGCTCGCTCCCGTCATCGTGCAGCGCATCGGCGCGTTGCTGGCGACGTTGAAAAAGCGCGGCATGACGATCCTGCTGGTCGAGCAGAACTTCCGCTTCGCCAGTCGCGTCGCCGACCGTTTCTACCTGATGGAGCACGGCAAGGTGGTGGCGGGTTTTCCGGTCGGCGAACTGCCGGACCGCATGGCGCAGCTCCACGAAGTCCTGGGTGTATGATGGCGCCATGACGATGATCTTCGGAATCCCGGTTCAGGCCTTTCTCGGCCAGCTGCTGGTCGGCCTGATCAACGGCTCGTTCTACGCCATGCTGAGCCTGGGCCTGGCTGTCATATTCGGCTTGCTGCGCGTCATCAATTTCGCCCATGGCGCCCAGTATATGTTCGGCGCCTTCGTTGGCTACCTGCTTCTCACCCATCTCGGCATCGGCTATTGGCCCGCTTTGATCCTTGTGCCGCTGATCGTTGGCGTCTTCGGCGTCGTGGTCGAGCGCCTGGCGCTGTCGAGGCTGTACGATCTCGATCCGCTCTACGGGCTGCTCTTCACCTTCGGCCTCGCGCTCGTGCTCGAAGGCATCTTCCGCTATTATTACGGCGTCTCGGGAAACCCCTATGCCGTGCCGCCGCTGCTTGCCGGCGGCACCAATCTCGGCTTCATGTTCCTGCCCAACTATCGCGGCTGGGTCGTGGTCGCCTCGCTGATCGTCTGCTTCGGCACCTGGGCGCTGATCGAGAAGACCAGGCTTGGATCCTATCTGCGCGCGGCAACCGAGAATCCCCGTCTCGTCCAGGCTTTCGGCGTCAACGTGCCGTTGCTGCTGACCCTCACCTACGGCCTTGGCTCCGCGCTGGCCGGGCTTGCCGGCATTCTGGCAGCACCGATCTACCAGGTGAGCCCGCTTATGGGATCGGACCTCATCATCGTCGTCTTCGCGGTGGTGGTGGTCGGTGGCATGGGATCGATCCTCGGTGCGATCGTCACCGGCTACATGCTTGGCCTCGCCGAGGGCCTGACCAAGGTCTTCTACCCCGAGGCCTCCAATCTCGTGGTCTTCGTCATCATGGCCATCGTGCTTCTGGTCCGGCCGGCTGGCCTGTTCGGAAGGGACGCTTGACATGTCGGAAGGGACATCTGACATGACCGAACTGACGCTTCGCGAGGCATCGGCCAAAACCTCGGCACGGCTTGAATGGATGCTGGTCGGGCTCGGCATCCTGGCGCTGCTGGTAGCGCCTTTCCTGATCTATCCGATCTTCCTGATGAAGATGCTGTGTTTCGCGCTGTTTGCCTGCGCGTTCAATCTTCTGCTCGGCTATACCGGGCTCTTATCGTTCGGCCACGCCACCTTCTTCGGCGGCGCCGCCTACTTCACCGCGCATGCCGTCAAGGTCTGGGGCTGGCCGCCGGAAGCCGGCATTCTGCTCGGCATGGCGGGTGCGGCCTTGCTCGGCCTTGTCATGGGCTTTTTCGCCATTCGCCGGCAAGGCATCTATTTCGCCATGATCACGCTGGCGCTGTCGCAGATGTTCTTCTTCTTCTGCGTGCAGTCGCCCTTCACGCAAGGCGAGGACGGCATTCAGGGCGTGCCGCGCGGCATGCTGCTTGGCGTCCTCGACCTGAACGTCTCGCTGAACATGTATTACTTCGTGCTGGCGGTGTTCCTGATCGGCGTCTTCGCCATCTGGCGCATCGTCAACTCGCCGTTCGGCATGATCCTGCGCTCGATCCGCGAGAACGAGAACCGCGCCATTTCGCTGGGCTATTCCGTCGCCAACTACAAGCTGGGCGCCTTCGTCATGTCGGCGGCCCTGGCCGGGCTGGCCGGCTCGCTCAAGGCGATCGTTTTCCAGTTCGCCACGCTCACCGACGTCACCTGGCAGATGTCGGGCGAGGTGATCCTGATGACGCTTCTCGGCGGCATCGGCACCATGGTCGGGCCGATCATCGGCGCCAGCCTTGTCATCGGCCTGGAAAACACGCTTGCCACTTCCGGCTTTCCGGTGACCATCGCCACCGGCCTCATCTTCATGGTGTGCGTGCTGATCTTCCGGCGCGGCATCGTCGGCGAATTTTATGCGCGGATTTTCAAGCGGGCGGGCAAGGACTGAGCACCGGAACCTGGGGGCCGCACGCCAATGTTGGACAACTACGCGGTGGACGGGTTTGGCGTGATCCACCAGGTCGACTCCAAACCGATCAAGTATGACAAGCAGTACATTTCCTATTACGAGGACCTGAGTGACCGGACCATCAAGCTCGGATATCAGCGACTCGGCTGGGTGCTGGGAATCACTGGCGAGATTCCCCGGTCCGTGCTGGAGATTGGATATGGCACCGGCACATTCATCGAAGCCGCGAAAATAACCGGGGTCGCCGACTGCGCCGGCTGCGACATAACCAGGTTTCCGCTGCCCAAGGGCGTCCGCTTCGTCGATTGGGATGAGGCGCTCTCCAGCTCGTGGGATCTCGTCGCCATGTTCGATGTGCTTGAGCATATCCCGAATCTGGGTTTCCTCGCCCGGCTTAAGGCCCGCTACCTTGCCGTCGCCGTCCCTTATTGCCGCTGGCGCGAGCTCGGCGCCGACGGCGACGCCTGGTTCCGGACGTGGCGTATGCGTCTTCCCGACGAGCACCTCCACCACTTCGATCGTGACTCGCTGGTGGCACTCCTCGCACACAGCGGCTTCGAATGCATGACGCTGAACGGCTTCGAGGACGGGATCAGACTGCGCCCTGGGGAAGTGGGTCCGAATATTCTGTCCGGATTCTTTAGAAAGCTATAGACCTCGATCAAACCGATGCGGCTGCTTGCGACCTGGGGCAATCGCGACAATCGCCCGATCGGTACGGGAGCACTGCTGTGGGCAAATCGTGATGCGCGCATTCTTTCGATTGCTTGCCGTTATGATCGTGGTGTCCGGCGTGACCGGCTGCACCAGTGTTTCCTACTACGCGCAATCCGTGCAGGGTCATCTGAGGATCATGACGGCGCGCCAGGATGTCGGAAAACTGATCGAGGACCCTTCGACGCCGAAGGCATTGCGCGCTCGAATGGCATCGGCGAGCGCCATACGACAATTCGCAACGGATGAACTGGCGCTGCCCGACAACAACAGCTACCGCAGCTACGTCGATATCGGTCGGGACTCGGTGACATGGGCCGTCTTCGCCGCGCCGGCATTCTCGCTGACGCCGCGAACATGGTGTTTTCCCGTTTTCGGCTGCGTGCCCTACCGGGGATATTTCTCCAGGAAATCCGCAATTGAAACCGCTGCCGAACTTCAAGGACAGGGCATGGATGTCTATGTGACGGGCATCACCGCATATTCCACGCTTGGCTGGTCGAGTGACCCGCTGCTGAGCACGATGTTCAGCGAGGATAAAACCTATCTTGCGGGGCTGGTGTTCCATGAACTGGCCCACCAGCGCGTCTACGTGCACGACGATTCCGCATTCAACGAGTCGTTCGCTGTCGCCGTCGAAACGACCGGCGTGAAAAAATGGCTGCGCGCGGCTGGCGATACCGCAGCATTGCGCCGTTACGAAGCCGCCCGGAGGCGCAAAGCTGAATTTCTTGCGCTGGTGTCGCAAACACGGGACGAGTTGGCGAAAGTCTATTCCAACGCCGGAACCTCGGAGCAAAAACTGGCCGCGAAGACGGCGGCGATCGAACGGCTGCGGATGCGCTACCGACACATGCGCGACAGGCGCTGGGGCCGATACCGGGGATACGATGCCTGGTTCGCTTCCCCGATCAACAATGCAAAGCTCGCCGCGACTTCCGTCTATAGCGATCGGGTGACCGCGTTTCTCCGCCTGTTCGATCTGTGCTCGGGCGACTATGTCAGGTTCTATGCGTCGGTCCGACGGATTGGCGCACTGGACCAAGCTCACCGTGCCGAAGCCCTTGCGGCGGCAGATCGCTGTTATTGAACCGGCCAAATGGGAGGGCCCGGAGCGTCGGAGAACATGCGTCCGAAACCAACCAATCACACGGTTGAGATCGCCCGTGCGCGGTTCTATTGGTCCGAAAACGTCACGCTCACGCCGCGTTGCCGAAAATAAGCCTGCATCAACTTGCGGCCCGAGCGGTTGTTCTGCGCCAGCTTGGTCGGATCGAACACCGCCTGTTTGATCCCCTCTCGCGTCAGCGCCGCCTTAAGCGCCGCGATATGTGTGTCGATGTCGGCATTGTCCGCCCGGAGCGAGGCATAGATGCTCTCGGTCGCCTCGGCCACGGTCAGTTCGCTCATTGGTGTCGTCCTTTGGTTGGTTGGGCGGCGCTTAGCACAGATTCGCGGTCCGCCGATACCGAGACCGTCAGTACAAAGCGCCCATCGTGAAATCGAACCGTTCCTTATGGGGCTTCGTAGAGTTCCAGCGGCAATCCATCCGGGTCCCTGAAAAAGGTAAACCGTTGGTCTGTGTATGGATCGATCCGGATTGGCTCGACGGCAACGCCTGCGGCTTCCAGCCGGATAATCACGGGATCAAGATTAGCCACCGCGAATGCCAGATGTCTTAGGCCTGTAGCCTCTGGGTGGGACGGCCGCATCGCCGGTGCAGGGAAGGAGAACAATTCCAGTTGGGCCGACCCGATCCGCAGATCCGCCTTCCATGACTGCCGCTCCTCCCGATAAACCTCCCGGATCAGATCGAGGCCGAGGAGTTCGACGTAGAACCGTCGCGACCGGTCTTAGTCGGTGCAGATGAGCGCGACGTGGTGAATGGCGTTCAGCATGCTGCTAACCCTGGTCAAGCTGGGAGATGAGGCCAAGGCGCTTCAAGGCCTGGATCGTCGCGCCCTCGCCACGGTGCTGATCAACCCCGAGCCCATTATCCATAACACCCGCGTTCCATCGCCAGCCGCCGCACCAGCGCCAGCACGGCATCGATGGTCGGGGTCGGCTTGTCCGTTAGCCTGCCAAGTTCCTGCACCGCGCTCACCAGCGCGTCGATCTCCATCGGCCGGCCACGCTCCAGGTCCTGCAGCATCGAGGTCTTGTGCTCGCCGACATCGCCGGCGCCCTTGATGCGCCGATCGACCGCGATGGGAAAACGCACGCCGAGGCTTTCGCCGATCGCCTGCGCCTCCAGCATCATGGTGCGGGCGAGCGTGCGGGTGCCCTCGTCGACAACGATCGCGGCAAGCGTGCTGCCGGTCAGCGCCGAGATCGGGTTGAAGGAGAGATTGCCCCACAGTTTTACCCAGATCTCGCTGCGGATGTCTTCGCGCACCGGCGCCTGCAAGCCGCCCTTGACCATCTCCTCGGCCAGAAGCGTGACCCGTTCGCTGCGCTCGCCCGAAGGTTCGCCGAGCGAAAAGCGTTTGCCCTCGACATGGCGGATGAGCCCCGGCGCATCGACCGCGACCGCGGGATAGACGACCGAGCCGATGACGCGGTCCGGTCCAATCCGCTGCCAGATCGCGCCGCCGGGATCGACCGCGTTCAGCCTGGTGCCTTCGAGTGGCCCGCCGACGCCGTGGAAATACCACCACGGCACGCCGTTCTGCATGGTGACGACTGATGTGTGGTCCCCAAGCAGCGGTGCGATCTGGTCGAGCGCCGGGGTGAGGGAATGGGCCTTCAGCGCCAGCACGACATAATCTTGCACGCCAAGTTCCTCGGCCTTGGCGGCGGCCCGGACGGGGACGGACGTCTCCTGGCCATCCTCGATCAGGCGCAGGCCATCTGCCTTGATCGCTTCCAGATGGGCGCCGCGCGCGACGATCGAGAGATCGGTGCGGCCGGCGGCGGCAAGCTTGGCAGCGAGATAGCCGCCGATCGCACCGGCGCCGAAGATGGTGATCTTCATCGTCAAAGCCCGAGTTTGGCGGCAAGGCCGATGCGCTGCAATTTGCCGGTCGCGCCCTTGGGGATCTCGTCCAGGATCAGGATCTTGCGCGGCACTTTGAAGTCGGCAAGCCGCGTCGCGGCATAGGTGCGGATGTCGCCCTCGGTGGCGCTGATGCCTTCGCGCAGCACAACCGCCGCCGCCACCTCCTCGCCAAGCTTGCCATGCGGCATGGCGAAGGTGACGACCTGCGCCACCGCCGGATGGTCCATCAGCACATCGTCGACCTCGAGTGGCGAGATCTTTTCGCCGCCGCGATTGATGATCTCCTTGAGCCGACCGGTGACCCTGAGATAGCCGTCCCCGTCCAGCACGCCCTGGTCGCCGGTGTGGAACCAGCCATGCGCGAAAGCCGTGGCGTTGGCATCCGGGTTCTTTTCGTAGCCCGTCGTGACATTGGGCCCGCGGATGACGATCTCGCCGGTCTCGCCTGCATCGAGCAGCCGCCCGTCGGGCGCCATCACAGCCACCTCCGGCCCGGCGGAGGCACCAACGCTGCCGGGCTTGCGCTGGCCCGGCGGCAGCCGGTTCGAGGCCATCTGGTGAGCCGCCTCGGTCATCCCGTAGGATTCGATCACTGGGCAGCCGAAGGTCGCTTCCAGCTCAGTCATGACCTGCGCCGGCAGCGACGCCGAGGACGAGCGGATGAAGCGCAGGCGCGCCGCCGCCAGCGCCTCGGTGTTGCGTGCCGCGCGGGCCAGGATCGCCTGATGCATGGTCGGCACCGCCGTGTACCAGCTCGGCTGCGCCTCGCTCAGCCACTGGAAGAAGCGCAGCGCGTTGAAACCCGGCGTGCAGTAGATGCTGCCGCCGGCAGCCAGCGACGACAGCACGGCCGCGATCAGGCCGTGAATGTGGAACAGCGGCATGATATTGAGGCAACGGTCATCGGCCGTCAGGCCAAGCGTGCCGCCGATATGAGCTGCCGAGGCCGCGATGTTGGCATGGCTGAGCGGCACCAGTTTTGGACGCGATGTCGTGCCGGAGGTATGCAGCAGCAGCGCAATGTCGCTGTCTTGCGCCATGTCGGGCGCGGCCTTCGGTCCGATCGCCGCGCCCTCGATAGCAAAACTGCCGGCGGGTGTGCCAGGCTGCACGACGAGCCGCAGCACGCCGATGCCGAGGCGCTCGGCCACCGTCACCGCGGGGCCGGTCTCACCCTCCGCGACAAGGATCGCCTTGGCGCCGATGTCGGTCAGGTAGAAATCGAGCTCGTCGGCCCGGTAGGCGGGGTTGAGCGGCGCCGTAGAGGCGGCGGCCGCCACGGCGACGAAGGCGGTGGCCATCTCGGGCCCGTTCGGCAGCACGATCGCCACCCTGTCGCCGCGGCCGATGCCGCGCGCATGCAGCTGTTTTGCCGTGTCGGCGATCATGCTGCGCAATCCGCCATGGCTGAGCGTTGCCCTATCGGGCGCCAGAATGGCGGGGGCGTCGTCGGCGCCGGCGGCGAGACGGCGGGAGAGATCTGCGTGGGTTTCAGTTTGGGTCATGATCACCGGCTGGATTTCGAACGATTACTGGCGAGAGCCCTTCTGACGGGCTTGCCTCGATATGGGCGCCATTGGACAACGGATCGCCTCAATAGCCAAGCGCCAAACCATCCTTGCGTGGATCGGAAGCGCCGGTCAGCGTCCCCTTCTCCCAGTCGATCAGCACCACTTGCCCGCCGCCAAGCGGATGATGCGGTTCGGCGATGCGGTGGCCGCGCCGGCGCAGGCCCTCGGTTGCATCAGTGGGAACGCCACGCTCGGCTTCCACTGTGTCATCGTTGTAAAACACCCTCGGCGCATCCAGTGCCTGCTGCGGGTCCATGCCGAAATCGATCATGTTGGTGAGCAGGTGGACATGGCCAAACGGCTGGTAACCGCCGCCCATGACGCCGAACGGCATCACCACGCGGCCGTTCTTCGTCGCCATGCCCGGCATGATCGTGTGCATCGGCCGCTTGCCCGGCGCGATCGCGTTCGGATGCGCCGGGTCGAGGCGGAAGCTCGAACCACGGTTCTGCAGCACGATACCGGTCTTCGGGCCGACGACGCCACTGCCGAACGAATAATAGGTCGAGTTGATGAAGGAGACCGCGTTGCGGTCGCGGTCGACGATGGAGATATAGACCGTGTCGCTGCCGGGCAGCTCGACGCGCGGCAGATGCGTCATGGCGCGGTCGCGGTCGATCTCGGCGCGTAGCCGGTCGGCATAGGCGCCGGACAGGAGCTGCTTCAGGGGCACCGGGACATGGTCCTGGTCGCCGACATAGCGGTCGCGGTCGCGGTAAGCCAGGCGCCCGGCCTCGATCTCCAGATGCAGGCGTTCGGCGCCGTTGGGGTCGAGCCCGCCAAGCTCGAAGCCCGACAGCAAATTGAGCATCAAAAGCGCCGTCAGCCCCTGATTGTTCGGCGGCATCTGGTGGATCTCATGGCCGCCATAGGAGGTGCTGACCGGCGCCACATAGTCGCCTCTGGTCGCGGCGAAATCCTCGGCCGTATGAAGTCCGCCCAATTCGTTAAGCCGGCTCACCATATCGTCGGCGACCGCGCCTTCGTAGAAGCCGGACCGGCCGTGTTTGGCGATGATGCGCAAGGTCGCCGCCAGTTCCGGCTGCCGATGGACGTCACCCGCCTTCGGCGCCCTGCCGCCGGGCAGGAAGATGCGCGCGGCATGCTCGTCGGCCGACAGGTCGGTCTCCGGCTCGGCCCAGTCGAAGGCGACGCGGTCGTGCACGACATAGCCGTTCTCGGCATAGTGAATGGCCGGCGTCAGCGCCTCGGCAAGGCCCTTGCGGCCATGGTCTTCGAGCAGGCGGCTCCAGGCGTCGACGGCGCCCGGTACGGTGACCGCATGCGGACCCTGCAGCGGGATGCGGTCGAAGCCTTTTTCGAGATACCAGCCGACCGTCGCCCTGGCCGGCGCTCGCCCCGAGCCGTTGAAGGCCAGCACATTGCCTTGTCCTCCGGGAGAATAAAGCACGAAGCAGTCGCCACCGATGCCCGTCGATTGCGGCTCGACCACACCCTGCACGGCGGCGGCGCAGACCGCGGCGTCCATGGCATTGCCGCCGGAGCGCAGCATGTCGATGGCCGCAAGCGTTGCAAGCGGATGCGAGGTCGCGGCAACCGCCTCGGTGGCACGAACCGGCGAGCGGCCGGGAAACTGGAAATCACGCATTCTGTCTGAATATCCCCTAGTCACTTCTGCAAATTGGTCGCTTCTGCGAATTGATCTGGTGAAATCAATGCCGCCGGCCGAAGATCTGCGCAACCGACAACAGCACGACCGACAGAACGATCAGGCAGGTCGAGATGGCGGCGATCGTCGGGTCGATCTGGTCGCGCAGCGCATTGAACATACGGCGCGTCAATGTCGTCGTCTCGCCGCCCGAGATGAACAGCGACACCACCACTTCGTCGAAGGAGGTGATGAAGGCAAACAGCGCGCCCGAGACAATCGAGAAGCGGATCTGCGGCATCGTCACCTGCCAGAAGGCGGCGACGCGGCCGGCGCCGAGGCTGCGCGCCACGCGCTCCTGGTTCATGTCGTAGGAGCGCAATCCCGACAGCACGGTCAGCACCACCAACGGCAGCGCCTGCACCGTATGCGCGATGACCAGGCCGGTCAGCGTGTTGTTGAGGCCGATGCGCGCATAGAGGAAGAAGGTGCCGATGCCGATCAGGATCACAGGGACGATGAGCGACGCCGTCAGCAGCGCGTTGATGGTGCCGTTGAAGCGCAGCGTGCCCCGGTTGATGGCATAGGCGGCCGCGGTGCCGAGCGGCGTCGCCACCAGCACGGTCATGACAGCCACCTTGACCGAGACGATCGTGGCATCGCGCCACTCCAGCGACCCGAAATAGGCTTGGTACCAGCGCAGCGACCATTGCTGCGGCGGGAATTGCAGCAGCGTCGAATCGGAAAACGACATGATGACGATGATGATCGACGGTGCGATCAGGAACAGCAGCACGAGGCCGCCGAAGCAATAGAGCCATAGGCGTTGCCGGTGCGAGATAGGCAGGCCGAGATCCCTACTCATCTCGAACTCCACACGCCGGTGGCACGCGCGCCGAGCAGCCACTGGAACAGGCCGAGAAGCGCCAGCGTCACCACCAGCAGCACCACGCCCAGTGCTGCACCCGCGCCCCAGTTTGAATAGAGGCTGGTGGTCTGTTCCATGCGCATCGCCCACATGATGACCTTGCCGCCGCCCATCAAAGCCGGCGTGACGAAGAAGCCCAGGCAGAGCACGAAGACGATGACCACGCCCGAGGCGAGGCCTGGCAGCGACAGCGGAAAGAAGATCTGCCGGAAGGTGGCAGCCGGGCCGGCGCCGAGATTCATGCCGGCGCGCAGGCAGTCGGTGTCGATGGTCTTCATCGAGGCGTAGAGCGGCAGCACCAAGAACGGCAGCAAGATGTGCGTCATGCCGATGACGACGCCGGAAAAATTGTTGGCGAGCGATAGCGGCTGGCTGATGATTCCGAGATCGATCAGCCAGCTGTTGATCAGTCCCTTGCGCTGCAGGATCACCAGCCAGGCATAGGTGCGCACCAGAACCGATGTCCAGAACGGCAGGATGACGAAGATCAGGCAGATCGACGCCGCCCGCCGCGGCAGTTGCGACAGCATGTAGGCCAAGGGATAGCCGAGCAGCACGCAGGCGCCGGTGACGATGAAGGCGACCTTGAAGGTGGTGATGAAGGTCTTGATGTAGGAGGCCTGCTCGAAGAATCGCGCATAATTGGCGGCGCTGAAGCCGCCCGCTTCGTCGAACAGCGACAGCCAGAACAGCCAGCCGATCGGCACGATGATGATGGCGAAGACCAGAAGCAGGCTTGGCGACAACAGCGCCAGCAGCCGTAGTGATTCACGCCGGGCGTCGGCGTGAAGTCCCTGCGTGTTGAGCTCCCGGCCTGCGGCGCTGCCGATCTCTTCCATGAGGGCGGGCTGCGCGCTCATCAGTCTGCCGCCACCAGGATCGTGTCCTGCGCATCGAGACCGAATGAGACTGGCTGGCCGGGCGCCGGCATTTTGGCCAGCACATCGCTGCGGCAGTAGTCGCGCAAAGTCAGCTGGCGGCCGTCGCGCAACGCCGCGTAGCAGACGAAGCTGTCGCCCTGATAGATGATGTCGCTGACTTTCGCCTCGAGCACGTTGACGCCGCTTGTCGGTTCGGCGTCTGCCAGGAGCCGCAGCTTTTCCGGCCGCACCACCATCAGGTGCTGGCCTGCCGCCGGCACTGGTGCCGCGGTATGGATTCTCCGGTCCTCGTACCAGACGGAGCCGTTGCGGCACTCGACCGGAATGAAATTCGATTCGCCGATGAAGCCGGCTACAAATCGCGTTTGCGGCCTGGCGTAGAGGGTTTCAGGCTTGTCGAGCTGTTCGATGCGCCCGGCGTTCATGACCGCGATGCGGTCGGACATGGTGATGGCTTCGCGCTGGTCGTGCGTGACATAGACGGTGGTCATGCCGAGCCGGCGATGCAGGGCGCGCAGCTCGATCTGCATGTGCTCGCGCAGGCCCTTGTCGAGCGCCGACAAGGGTTCGTCCATCAGCACGATGCGCGGCTCGAAGACGATGGCGCGTGCCAGCGCCACACGCTGTCGCTGGCCGCCGGAAAGCTGGTCGACCCGGCGTTCGCCCAGGCCCTGCAATTTCACCAGATCGAGCGCCTTCTCGACACGTTCGGCCGTCTCGGCGGCGGCGACGCCGCGCTGCTTCAGCGGAAAGGCGATGTTGTGGAAGACGTTCATGTGCGGAAACAGCGCGTAGTTCTGGAACACCATGCCGATGTTGCGCTTGTGCGGCGGCGTGGTGATGATCTCGTCGCCGCCGACCTTGATCGAGCCGGCATTGGCCCGCACGAAACCGGCCAGGATCATCAGCAGCGTCGTCTTGCCGGAACCGGAAGGGCCGAGCAGCGTCAGGAATTCGCCGGCCTCGACATCGAGGTTAAGGTCGCGCAGCACCGGGACGCTGCCAAATCGTTTCTCGATCCCGCGCATGCCGATGGGCAACGCGGATGGCGCAATGGACAAGATTTTTCGCTCCTTAGCCGCAGAGAACAGGTGGCGAGGCAGTGGCTGGTTACGCTGCCCGCCGTAAGCTTGTGTCCGCGGCCTATTGCTGGACCAG
Organism: Mesorhizobium sp. XAP4; assembly: GCF_029269325.1. Lineage (NCBI taxonomy): Bacteria > Pseudomonadati > Pseudomonadota > Alphaproteobacteria > Hyphomicrobiales > Phyllobacteriaceae > Mesorhizobium > Mesorhizobium sp. XAP4. Next base: position 630,086 of record NZ_JARIXW010000002.1, read on the forward strand.
ATTGTTGAACTTCTCCGTCGCCTCGACCAGATTGTCGCGCCAGAACTCGGCGTCCTGCAGCACCTGTTTCTTGACGTTTTCGGGCGCCGAATTGATGTCCTTGATCCTGTCCTGCGGGATCTTGCCGGTCTCGAAAGCCTTCTCGTTTACTGGGCCATTGTCGACGTAGAGCGGCAGATTGGCCTGCAGCTGCGGGCTGACGAACATCGCAAGCGCCTTCATCGCGGCTTCCTTGTTCTTGGCACCCTTGGGGATGACCATGCAGTCGGCGGTCAGCACGCCCTGGTCGAAGGAGAAACTGACCGGCGCGCCTTCCTTCTTCAAGGTGCCGGCGCGGCCGTTCCAGATGCTCGCCATGTCGACTTCGCCGTCTTTCACCAGTTGCATGGCCTGCGCGCCGGAGGTCCACCAGGCGTCGACATGGCCACGGATCTTGTCGACGGATTTCAGCGCGCCGTCGACATCCACGGGATAGACCTTGTCGATCGGCAGGCCCGAGGCGAGAGCCGCGACGCTCAGCGTTTCGGTCGCCTGGCTGCCGCTCAACGCGCGCCGTCCCGGGAATTTTTCCACGTTCCAGAAGTCGGCCCAGGTCTTGGGGCCTTTGTCGCCGAACACGTCGGTCCGGTAGATCAGCACGACGGAGGTGTAGGAAATGCCGACCCAGTCATCATGGACAAGCTTCGGGTTGATGCCGCTCTTGTCGATAATGCCGTAGTCGAGCTTCTCGAACAGCCCTTCCTTCGAGCCGCGTGCGCATTCGTCGGCGCCAAGCTCGGTGATGTCCCATTTCACCGCATTGCCGGTTACCTGCAGCCGTACGTCGTCGAGGCCGTTGGTGGTGTCCTCCTTGATGGTGATGCCGAGCGCGTCGGCGGTCGGCTTGAAAAACGCCTTGGTCTGCGCCTCCTGGTAGGTGCCGCCCCATGAGGCGACGGTGATGGTGTCGCCCGCCATGGCGGGGGCCGCCAGCGAGGCCATGAGGCCTGCCATCGCGGCAATGCTAACGCTTCTGGTCCTGTTCATTTTCGGCTCTCCAACCGGTGTTCCCATTGTTTTTGATTTCGCATGCTATTTTGTATACAATTTTGAGTGTAGCTTGGGGATCAGCGATGTCAACACCGATCGGCGCGCCTGGGGCCGTCAACCCGGGCTGGGAGATGGGGCGCCGGGGCGTGGCAAACCGCGCCGACTTTGAATACAGCTATGCGTGAGAACATATGCCGGCGGAAAGACCGGAGAACTGGAAACGGAACTTGGCCAAGGAAACCAAAAACACGCTGCGCGACTCGGTCTATTCCGCGCTCAAGGCGATGATCGTGACCGGCCAGATTCCGCCGGGCTCACGCGTCACCGAAAACGACATCGCGGCGAAGCTGACTGTCAGCCGCACCCCGGTGCGCGAGGCCTTCAACCGCCTCGAGCGCGACGGCCTGGTCACCGGCCGGCCGCGCCAGGGCTATGTCGTCACCGAGTTCGACATCAACATGTTCCGCGAGGCCTTCGAGATCCGCGAACTGCTCGACGGCCACGCGACGGCACTGGCCGCCGCTGCTGCGACGGAACAGGACAAGGCGCGGCTGCGTGCCATGCTGGCCGAATGCGAGCGGCTGGCCGCCATTCCGGAGCGCACCACGCGCGAAAAATTCCAGGAGCTCGAAGTCGGCATCGACCTGCACCGCGTCATCGCCGAAATCAGCGGCAATGCGATGCTGCATGGCATGCTGTGCGGCATCCTCGACAAGTGCCAGCACTATGTCTGGACCGAACTGTTGTGGCTCGACGAATGGAAGATCGCCCGCGACGAGCATGCCGAGATCGTCGAGGCGATCTGCGCCGGCGATGCCGCCCGAGCCGGCACGCTGGCCCGCGCCCACGTAAGGGGCTCGCGCGACAATGTGCTGCGCCTGCTGCAGGCGAAATCGGACTACCAGAGTTTTCTGGCCAAGGCGTCCTGAGCGGCGCTGGTGGCGGCGTCAGATGGTCCGAGCGGCCATGGATATTGCTATCGACAGCACTACTATATGTCTCACGAACTGCGACGAGGACGGTCCAGTGCTTCCCTCGACAGGGCTCGATCGGTTGAGCGCATTTTCGGATGGCGTGTTCGCCGTCCTCATCACGGTGCTGGTCCTCGACTTGCGCCCGCCGGAGTTGCCGACGTTCAAGGCGCTTCTGGAGCTCTGGCCGACATGGCTGAGCTACAGCGTCAGCTATCTCTTCATCGCCATCGTCTGGGCGAACCATCATCATCTGTTACGCCACGCCAGGGAGGCGACAGCCAGCCTGATGTGGTACAATTTCGCGCATCTGTTCTCGGTTTCGCTGCTGCCGCTGGCGACCGCGTGGATGGCGGTCAGCGAGCTGGCGCCGCAGCCGGTCGCCTTCTATGCCGCCGTCTTCTTCCTGGTGAACCTGACCTACATTCTTCTGATCCGCGAACTCATCGACCCGATGCCGGAGAACGCGGTTCCGCTCGCGGTGCGCAAGCGCATGCGCATCCGGTCGCTCGCGACGCTCTGCCTATTCGCGCTGGCGGGGCTGGTCGCCCTGAAATATCCAGTCGCGGGCTTGGCGATCTGTTGCTGCTGCTTGGCCGTCTATCTCAGGCCGGAAGCGCCGGGGGCAGGCAAAAGCTCGGGCAAAGGCTGAATTCTCGCACCCGACGCGTTGGACGGCTTCAGCCCTTGCGCTCCTGAAGGCTGTTGCCGCCATCGACCACCAGCAGGGCGCCGTTGACATAGCTGGCGCCTTCCGAGGCCAGGAACACGACCGCGGCGGCCACCTCATCCGGTCGCCCGGCCCGCGCCGGCGGCGTATTCAGGGCGGCTTGCCGCTCCATCTCGCTCGACGACCCTGTTTCGATCCAGCCGGGAGCCACTGCGTTGGCCGTGATGCCGTTTTTCGCCACTTCGAGCGCCAGCGTGCGTGTCAGGCCGACCATGCCGGCCTTGGCGGCGGAATAGGCTGATGTGCCTTCGAAAGACACCAGCGGTCCGGTGACTGACGCCACATTGACGATACGCCCATAGCCCGCTTCGACCATCGCCGGCAGAAACGCCTTCGTGACGAGGAATGCCGTCTTCAGGCTGACGTCGATCCCATGGTCCCAGTCGGCCTCGGTCATGGCGAGAAACGCCTTGTCGACCGATGGCGATGCCAGCGAGCCCATGCCGGCATTGTTGACAACGATATCGACCGCGCCGACATCAGCCCGCAACCGCGCGACATCGGCAGCTATGGTGAGATCGGCGACCACGGCCTTGGCGTCGATGCCTTCTGCACGGAGCTCAACGGCGCGATCGAGCACACGCCCACTGGCACCGGTGAGAAAAACGGCATGGCCGGCATGGCCGAGCTGGCGGGCAATGGCGAAACCGATGCCGTCGGCCGCTCCGGCCCCGGTGATCAAAGCGCGCTTGATGGGGGTAGAGGTCATGGTCAAATCAGGCTCCGCTGGTTGCGCCTGTCGCGGTCTTACCACGCACATTGGGGTGATGGCGCTGCGAAGATTTGCTCTGCAACATCCCGCCCGCTGTGCGTTCTCGACGTGCGAAGACGAGCCGAACGAGGCGTGGCGATAGAGCGGGCGTGGGAAGGACGATCTTGATGCCCGAGATCCGGAAAATACCGTATCTTCCGCAGGTGGGTGCTATGCGAGCGGGGCGAAACGGGCTCGGCGTGCAGCCAATCGCGCGGGTTAGATCCTCTTGTCTCAATTCCGATGTCGTAGCGCGTCGACGATGACCTTGAACGCGGGAAGATTCTGACGACGGCTCGGATAATAGAGGAAATAGCCGTCGAAGAACGGCGACCAATCGTCGAGGACCTGCACCAGCAGGCCCGAGGCGATGTGCCGCTCCACGATGTTCTCGGGCACATAGGCGATGCCGTAGCCGTGCACGGCTGCGTCGATCATGGCATAGGAATTGTTGAAGGTCAGCTGGCCGTTTACCCGGACGCGCAACGCCTGCCCATCCTTCTCGAACTCCCATGCATAAAGACCGCCGGCGGTCTCGTGACGCATGTTGATGCAGACGTGGCGGATCAGGTCCTGTGGGTGCTCAGGCACACCACGCGCGGCGAAATAGTCGGGAGAAGCCACGGCCACCAAACGCCAGTCCGGACCAATTCGGACCGCGATCATGTCCTTCTCGACGCTCTCTCCCAACCGGACGCCCGCGTCGAAGCCCTCCTCGACGATGTTGCGGAACGTGCTGTCCAGGATCAGTTCGACACCGATATCGGGATAGGCGCTGAGGATCGGCTTCAGCTTGGGCCAAACCACGCTTTCAAGCGCGTGGTCGGACAGCGTCAGCCTGATCGAGCCCGAGGGTTTTTCACGAAACGCCATCAACGCGGCGATCTCATCCTCGATTTCGCCGATGCGCGGGGCGATCGTCTGTAACAGCCGCTCGCCTGCGGCGGTCGTCGCGACATTGCGCGTGGTGCGGGTCAGGAGGCGTATGCCCATTTGCGCTTCGAGCTGCTTGATCCTGTGACTGAGCGTCGACTGCGCGACGCCGAGCTTTGCCGCCGCCTTGGTGAAGCTGCGCTCCTCGGCGACGGCCTGAAACCACGTCAGTTGATTGAGGTCGGTTTTGGCCATGAGCTTCTCTCGTTTGCCATGCCGCAGCACATTATTCGATGTGGTCGATTAGTTCATGCGAATTTCGATGGCTAATCGCTTTATGGCAAAGCCACTAGTTTTGCGTTGCAACAATTCAGCAGGAGCAAACGACATGGCGATTGCCGCCGCAACCGATGCGGATAGCAAACCGGACGCCGCCTGGGGCGCGGTTCTTTCGATGGCACTGTGTGTGGCAATGCTGATCGCCTCGGAATTCATGCCGGTCAGCCTGCTCACCCCCATGGCCGAAGGATTGCGCGCAACTGAGGGACAGACCGGACAGGCGATATCGATCAGCGGTCTTTTCGCCATAGCGGCGAGCATGGTCATCACCACTGCCGCTGGAACGCTGAACCGCAAATGGGTCTTGGTCGCGATGACGGCTTTCATGCTGTTGTCACTGGTTCTGGTTGCGGCGGCCCCGAATTTCTCCGTGCTGATGCTCGGTCGAGGCCTGTTGGGCATCTGCATCGGCGGCTTCTGGGCACTGGCCACCGCCGTCATCATGCGGCTGGTCCCTGAAAGGGATGTGCCGCGCGCGCTCGCCTTGATGTATGGCGGACAGGCGATCGCTGCGGCCTTCGCCGCGCCGATCGGCAGCTATCTCGGCGCCGTGTTCGGCTGGCGCGCGGTGTTCTGGGCGCTGACGCCAATCGTCGCCATCAACCTCGTCTGGCACTTGATCGCGCTGCCGTCGTTGCCCGCGCGCCAGCGGCAGGATTTCCGGACGATGTTCGGCCTGCTGAAGCGCCCCCATTTCCTGCGCGGCCTTATTGCCTCGATGTTATCCTGGGGCTCGGCCTTCACCATGTTCACCTATCTCCGCCCCTTCCTGGAGCAGGTGACGGGCGTCAACGTGGGGACGCTCTCGATCCTGTTGCTTGTACTGGGCTGTGCGGGCTTCCTCGGAACATGGGCGGCAGGGCGTATCGTGAGCGGCAATGTCGCACCGCTGCTGCGGTTGCCCGCGCTGCTGATGGGCGGTTGCACGCTGGGACTCCTGCTTCTCGGCGGTTCGGTAGCCGCCGCCGGCCTCTTCCTTGCTCTCTGGGGCGCGGCGAACACCGCAATGTCTGTGATCTGGATGACGTGGATGTCCCAAAACGCGGACGATGCGCCGGAAGCCGCCGGAAGCCTGATGGTCGCAGCCATCCAGGCGTCGATCCTGCTCGGTGCCGTGGTCGGCGGGCTGCTGCTGGATGGCATGACGGTCTTCGCGACCTTCGCCGGCAGCGTGGTTCTCGCCGGCCTTGCAATCGCCCTGATCGGCAATGGCCGGCGGTTGCTGAAGCCCGGACGCCCCGCACTGACGTTCGTTCAACGAACTGCCCAATCCCAATTCATACCAACAGGAGATCGGAAATGCCCATGAATACCCCTGACACGAAAAATTCGGCAAGCGTCATCCACCGGCGCGAACTGTTGAAGTTGACCGGCGCAGGCGTCGCCGCCTTCGGTGCAGTTTCAATATCCAACCCCTTCAAAGCAAAGGCTCAGAATATGTCAAAGCAATGGGATAAGGTCTTTCCGCTCAGCGATAAGATCGATCACGAGAAGATCACATTCAAGAACCGCTACGGCATCACACTGTCGGGTGATCTCTATCTGCCGAAGGACCGGGCCGGTGGACGTCTGCCGGCGCTTGCCGTCGGCGGTCCGTTCGGCGCTGTTAAGGAACAATCCTCTGGCCTTTACGCGCAGACGATGGCCGAGCGCGGCTTCGTCGCACTGGCTTTCGATCCGTCCTACACCGGCGAAAGCGGCGGCGAGCCGCGCAATCTCGCTTCGCCGGACATCAACACCGAGGATTTCAGCGCGGCCGTCGACTATCTCGGCCTGCACCCCGCCGTCGACCGTGAGCGCATCGGCGTCATCGGCATCTGCGGCTGGGGCGGTATGGCTTTGAATGCCGTCGCCGCAGACAAGCGCGTCAAGGCCGTGGTGGCGAGCACCATGTACGACATGACCCGTGTTATGTCGAAGGGCTACAACGACAGCGTGACCCCCGAACAGCGCGCACAGACATTGGAGCAACTGGGTCGGCAGCGTTGGACGGATGCGGAAAACGGCGCGCCAGCCTATCAACCACCCTACAACGACCTGCACGGCGGCGAGGCGCAGTTCCTGGTCGACTACCATGACTATTACAGGACGCCGCGCGGCTACCATGCGCGCGCGGTCAACTCAGGCAATTCCTGGACGCAGACCACGCCGCTGTCGTTCATGAATATGCCGATCCTGACCTACATCGCTGAAATCTCGCCGCGCCCGATCCTGTTCATCCATGGCGAAAAGGCCCATTCGCGCTACTTCAGCGAAACCGCCTTCGCGGCAGCGGCGGAGCCGAAGGAACTCATGATCATTCCAGGCGCCAGCCACACCGATCTTTACGACAAGGTGGACGTGATCCCGTTCGACAAGCTGACCAGCTTCTTCAACCAGCATCTCGCTGCCTGACCAGGTCGTATCGTCGAAGGGTGCGGCCGTGTGCAGGAACGATGGACATGGCCGCACCGACCGGGAGAGCTTTAAATGACACGCGCCGCCGTATGGCTTTCGCGCCGCACCTTGCTGGCAGGTGCTGCCAGCCTCGCGCTCCCCTCTTCGGTGCGCTCTCAGACCGACGCAGCCACGGATAGGAAAGGAGCCACCATGCGCCTTAGATTCATCTTCGGGGATCAGGATTTCACGGCGACGCTGGAGGACAATCCTTCCGCGCACGATCTGGTCTCGATCCTGCCGCTGGATCTGACGATCGACGACTATTCGACCAACGAGAAGATCGCCTACCTGCCGCGCAAGCTCACCGAGGAAGGCAGCGGTCGCTTCGGCAACGAGGCGACTGGCGATCTCTGCTACTACGCCCCCTGGGGCAATCTGGCGATGTTTCATGGTCCCTACCGCTGGTCGCGCGGCCTGATCCGGCTCGGGCGACTGGACCAGGGCCCGGCGCCCCTTCTGACGCGCGGAGAACATCCGCTGCGCGTCGAAATGCTTTCCTGAACCCGGGAAGGCCGCTGCGCATGGGGACAATGCCGCGGATGCCGGAAAACCGAAGCAGGTTTCGAGTGACTGACACACGCCGACCAAGTGGTATGAGCGCCTGCTGACCTCGATCCATGATCTGATACAAATAAATGATGCTCGCCTGTCGGGAGATCGTCGTCGGCACCATCCACATCAATCACCGCTTGGAACTCCGCTCCGGCCGCGTCGGAACTCCGCCAATCTGAAGAGATTCGAACTCTTTACTGCCTAACGCCGCCGTTTCTACGCTTTTTCGCTCGCAGGCTATTCCCCGCTCGTCGCGTAGGCACCAATTCGGCAGCTATATCGTCGCAGGGAAACGATGAATGGTTTTGGCGCGCCCGAAGAGATTCGAACTCCTGACCCCCAGATTCGTAGTCTGGTGCTCTATCCAGCTGAGCTACGGGCGCGCAACAGGCCATGCTTTCCATGACCCCGCGATCCGATCGTGAACGACCGGTCGCGACGAGACGTGTTCCCTAGCGACTGAATTTCCGAAAAGCAAGCCGATCCGGCAAAAGTTTTGTCGCAGGTGTGTCATTCGGCAATGACAGCTCGCTTCTCAGCGCCTCAAAACAACCAAAGCGCATCGTGCTGGGTGGTTCAGACGATGCGCTTTCCATGCATGCCGGCCTCTCAGGGCAAAAGCCCGTTCGCGGGCGACATGTTTCTGGAAGGAAGGGGTGAGACCGAAAAGCTAGGTGTTGCCAAGCGGAAACCGGTCAAGAACCTCAGGCCGGGCGGCGCAGGCCGTTGCGGGCCTGGTCGAGCCGGACCGGCTGGTCGGGGATGGTGACGGCGAATGTGGTGCGCCCGCCAATGCTCTCGACCAGCTCGACCGTGCCGCCATGCGCGCGGATCAGTTCGTGCGCGATCGCCAGGCCAAGGCCGGTGCCGCCGCTGCGCGCCGAGCCGCGAAAGGCCGCGAACAGGTTTTCGCGCGCCTTGGGCGGCAGGCCGGGGCCGGTGTCGCTGACGGCGATGCGGCTGACGCTGCCCAGGCGCACGGCCGACACCGCCAGGCGGCGCACCAGGGCGCTTTCACTGTCGGCCGCCATCGCCTGCACGGAATTCCGGCACAGATTGGTCAGCACCCTGAACAACTGGTCGGAATCGGCATCGACCTCGAAGGCCGGCTCGACCGAATTGACGAACTCGATGCCTTGCTCGATGTCCAGCAGGCCGTGCACGTCCTCGACCAGTTGCCGCAGCCTCAGGCGTCGGCGCGCCGGCGGCGGCTCCTGCGTGCGGCCGTAGTGAAGCACGCCTTCGGAATAAGACACGGCGCGGTCGAGCGCGCGCAGCAGTTTCGGCGCGAAGGCCTGCACCGTCGGATCCTTGACCTGACGCAAGCGGTCCGACATCAGCTGCGCCGAAGCCAGGATGTTGCGCATGTCATGGTTGATCTTGGAAACCGCCAGGCCGAGATCGGCAAGATGCTTCTGCTCGGAGAGCATTTTTTGCAGCCGTTCCTGCATCTGCGACAGCTCGCGCTCTGCAACGCCGATCTCGTCGGCGCGGGCAGCCGGATGGATGATCCGCCCGGGATCGTCAGGGGCTTCGGAGAAAGACAGCATCGAGCGCGTCATCGTCCGGATCGGCCCGATCATGATCAGGTCGATGGCGGCGTAGACCAGCATGGCGGTGAACAGCGAGATCAGCAGCGAGACGAAGGCGACGTTGCGCGAATAGCGCAGCATCGCGTTGCGCAGGCTGTTGTCGGGCATGATAAGCTCGAACTCCTTGTCCGAGTCGCCGACCGGACCGAAGACGCGCAGCATACGGTTGCCGCCGAAAAACAACGTGTCGAGCGCGCCGGTCATGCCCTTGATCATGCCGATCGAGGCGATATCGATGTGTTCGTCGACCTTCGGCGGCATTTCGGCCACCACCAGCAGCCGCGAGACGCCTCCGTCGCGCACCGCGATCGCCTTGGCGCCGATCGCCATCAGCACGTCGTTCTGCGCCGTGCGCGACAGCGAGGTGGGTTCACCCTGCACCAGCACGATCGACACCGCCGCCGCCGTGCTCAGCCGCTCCTTCAGCCAGTTCAGCCGGTAGCTGGCGATCCAGGGCAGGAAGATCAGCACTTCGGCCAGCAGCACGAAGACGATGGTCAGCAGCAGCAGCTTGGTCGACAGGCCGCGCGACAGCGGCACCGTGCGCACGCTGGCCGGCGCCTCGGTGGACCCCGCCGTGCCGATCCCTTCCTGTGCCTGTATGGTTTCGCTCATGCGGCTAATGTCTTCACGATCACTTGATCAACGCAGATTAGGCGATTACGGCTTTTTTGCCAATTTCATCCTTGGTCGCAAACATAACCGGCCTGAATGGCGAAGCTTTCGGCCCGACGACTCCGGATTGACTTCCAAAAGCCTTCTTTCTATAAGCCCGCACACGCTCGGGCCATTCGTCCCGGCGCGGTTTCGATCGCGCCAAAGCCGGCCCGGCAAAGCTCCTGTTACACAGTGACAGAATCAAGAAGGGCCGCACCCCGCGGTATTAAAACAAATGAAGCGTACCTACCAACCGTCTAAACTCGTCCGCAAACGTCGGCACGGCTTTCGTGCCCGCATGGCCACCAAGGGTGGTCGCGGCGTCGTCGCAGCTCGCCGCAACCGCGGTCGCAAGCGGCTCAGCGCCTGAACGGAAGACGAGATCGTTGCCCGCATCCGGCAAGCCAGTGGGACCAAATCCCAAGCGGCTTCTGAAGCGCGCGGAATTCCTGGCTGTCCGTCGTGGTGAAAAACGACGCGGGCGGCTTTTTCTCGTCGAAGTTCTCGACCGCGGCGACGGCCTGTCGCCGCGCGTCGGCTACACCGTCACCAAGAAGGTCGGCAATGCGGTTGTCCGCAACCGCGTCCGGCGGCGGCTGCGAGAAGCCGTCCGTACGCATGCGGCAAGTGACATGGCGCCTGGCAATGACTATGTCATCGTCGGGCGCGAAGACGTGCTTACCACTCCGTTCGGCCAATTGAAGGCCGAACTCTCCCGCCGACTGCGCGGAACACGATAGGCCAAGGGCTTTCGATGGAAAACAACCGGAACTTCTTCATCACCATCGCGCTGTCGGTGCTGATCCTGGCGGTATGGCAATATTTTTATGTGTTGCCGCGCAGCGAAGCGCAGCGCGAGGCCGCCCGCGTCGAACAGCAGCGCGTCGAGGAGCAGAAGAAGGCCGCCGGCACCAATCCCGGTACCGACACCGGAACGCCCGCCGCCCCTGGCGCCATTCCCAACGCACCCGGCACCGATGCCGTGACGCCGGCCGGCCGCGAACAGGCGCTCGCCACGACGACCCGCGCGAAGATCGACACGCCGAGCCTCGAGGGTTCGATCAACCTGACCGGCGCCCGTCTCGACGACCTCAAGCTCAAGCACTACACCGAGACGGTCGACAAGAACTCGCCCGAGATCAGCCTGCTCAATCCGGCAGCACTGCCCAATGGCTACTATGCCGAGATCGGCTTCGTCGGCAACGACAAGACCGGCGCGGTGCCCGGTCCCGAAACAGTGTGGGCTGTCGACGGCAATGCGACACTGACGCCGACGACCCCGGTCACGCTGACCTATTCGAACGACAAGGGCCTGACCTTCAAGCGCACCTTTTCCGTCGACACCAACTACATGTTCACGGTGTCCGACACGGTGCAGAATGCCGGCACGGCCGCCGTCTCGCTGTCCAATTACGGCCGCGTCACCCGCTTCGACAAGCCGCTCGTTGCAAGCACCTATGTGCTGCATGAGGGCCTGATCGGCTTCACCGGCACGGAAGGCCTGCAGGAACACAAATACGCGTCCATCGAGAAGGACAAGCAGTTCACGCCGGGCAAGTCGACCGACGGCTGGCTCGGCATCACCGACAAATACTGGGCGGTGACGCTGGTGCCGACCGAGAAGCAGCCGTTCCAGCCGCGCTATGCCTATTTCGAGGACGGCCGCCATCGCTACCAGTCCGACTTCCTCACCGACCCGATCACCGTCGATGCCGGCCAGTCGGCGACGGTGGAGAGCGAGATCTTCGCGGGCGCCAAGGAAGTCGGCAAGATCAACGCCTATGCGGAAGACCGTCATATCAAGCGGTTCGACCTTTTGATCGACTGGGGCTGGTTCCACTTCATCACCAAGCCGATGTTCTGGCTGATCGACACGCTCTACAAATTTTTCGGCAATTTCGGCCTGGCCATTCTCGCCACCACCGTCATCGTCAAGGCCATCTTCTATCCGCTCGCCAACAAGTCGTACGCGTCGATGGCGAACATGAAGAAGGTGCAGCCGAAAATGCTCGAGATCCGCGAGAAATACGCGGACGACAAGATGAAGCAGCAGCAGGCGATGATGGAGCTGTACAAGACCGAGAAGATCAACCCGCTTGCCGGCTGCTGGCCGGTGGCGCTGCAAATCCCGGTCTTCTTCTCGCTCTACAAGGTGCTCTACATCACCATCGAAATGCGGCACGCGCCGTTCTTCGGCTGGATCCAGGATCTGGCCGCGCCCGATCCGACGTCGCTGTTCAACCTGTTCGGCCTGATTCCGGTCACCCTGCCGCACATGCTGATGATCGGCGTCTGGCCGCTGATCATGGGCGTCACCATGTTCCTGCAGATGCGCATGAACCCGACGCCGCCGGATCCGACGCAGGCTGCGATCTTCACCTGGATGCCTGTCATCTTCACCTTCATGATGGCGGGTTTCCCGGCCGGCCTGGTCATCTACTGGGCCTGGAACAACACGCTGTCGATCCTCCAGCAGGGCATCATCATGAAGCGCCAGGGCGCCAAGATCGAGCTGTGGGACAATCTGGTCGCGCTGTTCCGAAAGAAACCATCACCGGCCGAATAGAAGGCGCAGCGCTTTCTCCAGCCTTCAAAGCCCCGCCTCGCGCGGGGCTTTTCGTTTAAGCAGCTCCGGCATCACGTTCCCGTGATCGGCGAAACTTGCGCCCCCTCGGCGGCGTGACTGCCTGTGCGTTTCCAAAGGCTATCAATTCCGATCAGCCCTCACACGGAGGAAGACCACATGCGCTTGCCGTCATTCAGGATCATCGCCCTTTCCGCACTCGTCGCCGGCGTGGCGATTGCCGCGCCCGCCTATGCCAAGAACCCGAATGTCGGCGGCGCGCCGATGTACACAACCAAGAACATCGTCGAGAACGCCGTCAATTCGAAGGACCACACGACGCTGGTCGCTGCGGTCAAGGCCGCCGGCCTGGTCGACACGCTGCAAAGCGCTGGCCCGTTCACCGTCTTTGCCCCGACCAACGCAGCGTTTGCGAAACTGCCCAAGGGCACCGTCGACACGCTGCTGAAGCCGGAGAACAAGGGCAAGCTCACCAAGGTGCTGACCGCGCATGTCGTGGCCGGCAAGATCTCCGGCGCCGAGATGATGAAGAAGGCCAAGGCGATGGGCGGCAAGTACGAGATGAAGACCGTCTCCGGTGACACGCTGACCGCCGAAGTCAAGAAGGGCAAGCTCTACATCATGGATGAGTCAGGCGGCGAGGCGCGAGTGACGATCGCCGACGTCAACCAGTCGAACGGCGTCATCCATGTCGTCAACAAGGTGTTGTTGCCGAAGTAACGGCTTTCGGCATGGGATCAAGGCAGGTCCGTTGGGGCTTTCTCGGGCCTGCTATCCCCGCCTCATGACGAGGTGCCATGTTTCTTGGGAAGTCGTATCGGCATCGGCCGGGGTCCTGTACCTCACAGGACCCCGGTTTCTTTTTGGCTGTTGCCTGTGCAGCCGGATAAGTTTCGAGCGTCGTCACTCCATCACGGCGCTGTGGTCGATCTTGGCCGGAGTCGCCGGCTTGCGCAGCAACAGAACCAGCGGAATGGCAGCAAGCGACAGGATCATCATCAGCTTGAAGTCGTTCATATAGCTGATGATCGTGGCCTGCAGCGTGACCACGCCGTCGAGCGCGGCGCGGCCCGCGGCGCTGTAGGGATCCATTGCCTGGAAGATCGCCGGATTGCTGAACGCCTGGTTGTAGGGCGTCACATAGGTGGCGATATTGGCGTGGTTGATCTGCACGTTCTGCGTCAACAGCGCGGTGACCACCGATATGCCGACGCTGGAGCCGATGTTTCGGGACAGATTGTACAGTCCGGTGCCTTCCGCGCGCCGCTCCGGCGCCAGCGTGGCGAAGGTGATGGTGGTCAGCGGCACGAACAGGAAACCCAGGCCCGCGCCCTGGATGAAGCCGGTGCTGATGATCGTCCATTGCGAGACATCAGGGGTCCAGCCGGTCATGTCGTACATCGCCCAGGCGGTGACCAGCAGGCCGGTTAGAAGCAGCCAGCGCGTGTCCACCTTGCCGATCAGTCTGCCGACCAGGAACATGCAAGCCATGGTGCCGAGACCGCGCGGCCCCATGACGATGCCGGCCGTCACCACCGGATAGCCCATCAGGGTCTGCAGATAGGGCGTCATCAGGGCCAGCGAGGCCAGATAGGTGATGCCGATGATGAAGATGAAGATCATGCCGACGGCGAAATTCCTGTCGAGGAACAGCCGCGGGTTCACGAAGGTGTTTTTGGCGGTGAAGGTGTGGACGAGGAAGATGTAGAAGGCCGACGCGCAGATCAGCGCCTCGACGATGATCTCGGACGACGAGAACCAGTTGAGCTGCTCGCCGCGATCGAGGAACATCTGCAGCGACGCGATGGTGACGCTGAGCATGCCGAAGCCCAGCCAGTCCAGCCTGGCCTTGAGGTCCGTCTTGGTTTCCTGGACGAACATCGAGACGCCAGCGAAAGCCAGCGCGCCGATCGGTACGTTGATGTAGAACACCCAGCGCCAGCTGACATTCTCGGTCAGCCAGCCGCCGATGACCGGCCCGAGCACCGGCCCGACCATCACCGAAACGCCGAACAGCGCCATCGCCGAGCCGCGCTCCTCGACGCTGTAGATGTCGAGCAGGATGCTCTGCGCCAGCGGCACCAGGGCTGCGCCGAACAGGCCTTGCAGCAGGCGGAAGCCGACGATCTGCGGCAGCGACTGCGCGAAGCCGCACAGCACCGACGCGACGACGAAGCCGGTGATCGAGATCAGCAGGATGCGCTTGCGGCCGAAGCGATTGGCAATATAGCCCGAAGGCGGCGTCATGACGGCTGCCGCGACGATGTAGGACGTCAGCACCCAGTTTATCTGGTCGGCGCTGGCCGAAACGCTGCCCTGGATATAGGGCAGCGCCACATTGGCGATGGTGGTGTCCAGCGCCTGCATGATCACGGCCAGGATCACGCAGGCGGTGATGGCGCCGCGATTGGCGACCACGCCACCTGTCGCGGACGCGCCGGTCATGACTTTTGTCCGAACCGACCGAGGAGGTCCGTCACGAAGTCCGGCAGGCCGCGCGCATGGCCGGTATCGATGCCGACCACGACGCTCATCCCGCCGCGCAGCGGCGGCTTGCCCTGGAGATCGTCCACCGTCACGCGCATCGGAATGCGTTGCACGACCTTGACCCAGTTGCCGGTGGTGTTCTGCGCCGGAAGCAGCGAGAAGCTCGACGACGACGCCGGGCTGATCGAGGCGACCCTGCCGTGCCAGACGGCACCGGGATAGCTGTCGACGCTGATCGTCGCCGTCTGTCCCGGCCGCACATAGGTCAGTTCGGTTTCCTTAGGCTCCGCCGCGATCCACAGATCGGTCGCCGAAATCAGGCTGAACGCCGGCTGCGAAGCCGGCAGGTACTTGCCGACCTGAAGCGCGTCGACATTGGTGACGATGCCGTCGAATGGCGCCTTGACGAAGGAATCGGCAAGGTTGCGCTGGGCGTCGTCCACCGCCGACTGCGCCTGGAGATAGAACGGGTTCTTCTCCACCGGCTGGCTGGCGTCGCCGCCGAGCTGGGCAAGCGTCGCCTGTGCCTGCGCTTGGGCAACGGACACTTTCTGGCGGGCGGCGACGAGGTCGTGCTGGGCGCTGTCGAAGGTCGCCTTCGAGGAGGTGGAGGTCTTGAGCAGATCCTGCTGGCGTTGGAAAGCGGCCTCGTAATAGGGGATGTCGGCCTGCGCCTGCTCGATCAGCGCCTGCGACTGCTGGTAGCTCGCCTGCAAGGTCAGCACCTGGTTGCGCACTGTGCCGAGCTGTGCCTGGGCGGCGGCAAGAGCGGTTTCGAAAGAGGCCGGCCGCAACCGGAAAAGCACCTGGTCCTTCTTCACCGCCTCGTTCTCGTGCACGTCGATCTCGGACACAGTGCCGGAGACATCGGTGGAAACGCCGAGCGACTGCGCCTGGATGTAGGCATTGTCGGTCGTCATGACCTGGCCGCCGATGACGTAGTAATAGCCGCCGACGACCAGCGCGAACGGAAGCAGGGCAAACAGGATCGGCCGTGCCCGGCCGCGCTTGGGCTTGACCGGCGCCGGAGGCGCCACCGCA
Source organism: Mesorhizobium sp. XAP4 (assembly GCF_029269325.1). Taxonomy (NCBI): domain Bacteria; kingdom Pseudomonadati; phylum Pseudomonadota; class Alphaproteobacteria; order Hyphomicrobiales; family Phyllobacteriaceae; genus Mesorhizobium; species Mesorhizobium sp. XAP4. The sequence continues at coordinate 646,131 of NZ_JARIXW010000002.1, forward strand.
ACCCCGGCCTGGCGTGGCTCCTTGGACGGAGCCTCAAGCGCCGCCGGCTCCAGGGCGACCGGTGCTTCGAGCTCGTCATTGTCGATGACGGTGCTGGCTCGCCTTTGCTCGCGTTCGCTGTCCAGCCGGATGACCTGGTCGCGCGCCCGGTCGGCGGCGGATCCGTCTTCTTCGACAGGCTTCTTTGGTGAGGTTGATTCAGCCATGTGTTTTCTCCCGGTCGGCGGCAGGCTGGGCGCAAGCCGCGAGCAGATTGGATTTGATGAGGGATAGGGTTTGCAGCAGATGCAGTTGCGCATCCGCGGAAAGGCCGACAAAGGCCTCGTCACGCGTCTTCCGCCCATTGCCGCGCATGATTTCGATCAGCGGATGGGCTTGCGGCTTCAGGTACAGCAGCCATGCCCGGCGGTCAGCGGGATCGGGCCGGCGCCCGCTTGCTTCCATCTTGTCGAGCAGCCGGGCGAGCGTGATCGGCGTGATCTCGATCAGGTCCGCCAGTTTGTTCTGGTGGATGCCTTCATGCAGGCTGAGATAGGCCAGCACCTGCCACTGGGCGCGGGTCAGCCCCGATGCCCGCGACCTCTGCTCGAACCGCTTTCGAAGCAGGCGCGCGACATCGTGCAGCACGAAGCTGATGTTGGGTGACGATGGCATGGGAGGTACTGGAGTTTTTCGGCGCGACTATTAGTGAGCATGCTTATTATCATCATGCACATAATCTTGCTGGACGCGGTGCGCAAGACGGACTAAGCCCGCCTGGAAAAAATGACGCATGGGCTGCGACCCACCAAAAGGCTCAGGTAGCAGGCTGTTGCCGGGCAAGGTTACGACGATGAATTGGCTGAAGATCGCGACCGTGGCGGCCATTGCGGGATGGCCGGGCATTGCGCTCGCAAAGGGCGCCGTCAGTTGCGGCGGCGCCGCCATGCTGGGTGGCGCGCAATTGAACTGCAGCCACGTCGAACCCCAGGCGCCGCCTCAGTTTTGCACCTATAGCTGGGCTCTCCACATGCCGGCCGGCGACCAGAAAATCGTTGAAGGCAGCTTCATGCTGCCGCCCGGCGCCACGAATGTCACCGTCTATCAGGGCAGCGGTTTCGACAGTGCGCTGTCCGATCCGATCGTGATTTGCCGCGGCAGCAAATGAGCAAGGCCGTCAAGGAAAGCTCGCTCGTCGCCCGATTGGTGCTATAGGGCGGATCACGCTATTTTGAACGGGCGCATTCGAGTTTCGGATGCACCCGGCGGCCATTTCTCTGACGGATTTCGACATGGACGGACCCAACCCAGACATCAAGCACCCGATCCCGATGCATACCCGCGTCGGCTTCCTCAAGGGTCTGGTGAACGCGCCAAACATCGAGATCGGCGACTTCACCTATTATGACGACCCCGACGGGCCGGACAAATTCGCCGAGAAGTGCGTCCTGCATCACTATCCGTTCATAGGCGACAAGCTGATCATCGGCAGGTTCTGCGCCATCGCCGAGGGCGCGCGCTTCATCATGAACGGCGCCAACCACGCCATGTCCGGCTTTTCGACCTATCCGTTCAATATTTTCGGCCATGGCTGGGAAAAGGGTTTTGACCCGGCGACCTGGTCGAAGGAGGTGCGCGGCGACACCATCGTCGGCAACGACGTCTGGATCGGCATGGAGGCGGTGATCCTGCCCGGGGTGGAAATCGGCCACGGCGCCATCGTCGCTGCGAAATCAGTGGTGACGCACGACGTCCCGCCCTATGCGATCGTCGCCGGCAACGCGGCCAAGGTGGTAAAGATGCGTTTCGACGACCGGACAATCAGGCGGCTGCTGGCGGTGGCGTGGTGGGACTGGCCGGTAGACAAGGTCAGCCGCAACCTCGATGCTATCCGGGGTGCCAATATTTCTCTTCTGGAGGCAGCAGCTTGAACGCTCTGAACAGCAGCATAATCGGCACCGAACTGTTTACGCGAGGGTGGATCTTCATCCGCGGCGTGCCGGCGATGAAGTTCCTGCCACCGGAAGGGCCGCCGGAAATCGCCTTTGCCGGCCGCTCGAATGTCGGCAAGTCGTCGCTGATCAATGCGCTGGTCAACCAGAAGGGGCTGGCGCGCACTTCCAACACGCCGGGGCGCACGCAGGAGCTCAACTATTTCGTGCCGGATGGATTTTCGGGCGAGGGCGCCGACCTGCCGCCCTTGGCGCTGGTCGACATGCCCGGCTACGGCTACGCCACCGCGCCCAAGGAGAAGGTCGACGAGTGGACCAAGCTGGTCTTCGATTACCTCAAGGGCCGGGTCACGCTGAAACGCGTCTATGTGCTGATCGACGCCCGTCATGGCATCAAGGCCAAGGACGACGAAGTGCTGTCGCTGCTCGACAAGGCGGCGGTGTCCTACCAGATCGTGCTGACCAAGACCGACAAGATCAAGACTGCCGGCGTGCCGAGGCTGATCGAGGAGACGCTGGCAAAGATCAAGAAGCGGCCGGCGGCGTTCCCGTTCGTGCTGGCCACCTCTTCTGAAAAGGCCGAGGGCCTTGAGGAATTGCAGGCAGCCATCGTGCTTGCCGCCAATGGCGGCTAAAGCATCCGCACCTTAGAGCAATTCTAGGAAAAGTGTGAAGCGGTTTTCCGTCCAGAATTGCGTCTAAACAAAGAGTTAGAGCATGGTCTGGCTAGGGCTTGGCCTCGATAGCAATCGTCTGATGGCCTTCTTCCGCCACAAGTCTTTCGGTGCCGTAGGCCTTCAGGAACATGCTGACGCCTGACCTGACGATGTGGTCGATCTCGTCCTGGGTCGGGGCCTTGGTGCGGTAGGCGAAGATGCACTGGCGGAACAGACCGGCCAGGCACAGTTCGGTGAACTGATAGGCGGCAAGATCGACATCGTCGATGCGCAGCAGGTCGCGCTCGATGGCGGCATTGAGAAAGGCCGCGACCTTGTCGTGGCCACGCTTGGGACCGCGCTCGTAAAAACGCGCGCCCATGTCGGGGATCCGGTCTGATGCCCCGATCACCGTGCGCTGCGCTTGGACGACCTTGGCCGACGTGATCTTGAGAGCCAGCACCTTGCCGAACTTCACCAGCGTCTCGCGCAGGTTGTCGGCATTGTCCAGCACGTCATACATGTTCTTGAAGATGGTGCCGCGCTCTTCCTCGATCAGCGCCTCGAACAGCTCTTCTTTGTTGGCGAAGTAGACGTAGATCGTACCCTTGGAGACGCCGGCCTCGCGGGTGATGTCGTTCATCGAGGCGGCTTCGAAGCCCTTGTCGATGAAGACACGACGGGCGCCGTCGATGATCTGGCTGCGCTTGGCCGGATCCTGCCCCGCGGCCGGGCGGCCACGGCGCAAGCTTTCCAACAGGTCGTCACACGACTCGTTTTCGACATTGGGCGGGGTCTCGGCCATGAAAGTCACACCTCGAAAATAATTCGAACCAAGCGGTTCGATTGCCCTTGATATGGTCCTCTTTACGCGCTATGTCAACGGCCGGATCGAACCGAACGGTTCAGTATTATATTATAACTTTAGAGAGATGTCATGTCCTCGAACGCGCCGACCACTGCCGAAGTCCGTCCCTTCCCCAACGCCAAGGTTGCGCCAGCGACGGAAGCACCGGAAGTACCTGTCCAGCCCGTCTCGTCGCCGCCGGCAGAGGCTCCGGCCAGGAAGAAGCGTTCGGTGCGTTCCTTCCTGCTGCCGGTCATCGGTGTTGCCTTGCTGGGCGCCGGCGCCTGGTATGGGTACGACTACTGGACAACGGGCCGCTTCATGATCTCGACGGACGATGCCTATGTCCAGGCGGACATGGCGTTCATCTCGCCCAAGATTTCCGGCTATGTCGATCAGGTCAAGGTCAGCGAGAACCAGCTGGTCAAGGCCGGCGATCCGCTGCTCGTCGTCGATGACGGCGATTACAAGATTGCCGTCGCCCAGGCCGAGGCGCAGATCGCCACCTTGAGCAAGACGCTCGACCGTATCGACGCCCAGACCGACGCGGCCCGCGCCTCGCTGCAGCAGGCCCAGGCGCAGAAGGTCGCCGACCAGGCCGCGGCCGACAACGCAGCCAAGGTCGCGGCGCGCGCCTCCCAGCTGCTCAAGACCCATGTCGGCACGCAGGCGCAGCTGGACGACGCCCAGACCGCGGTCCAGCAGGCCGATGCCGCCCTTGTCGGCGCCGACGCACAGATCGCCGCCGCGCAAGCCAATATCGGCGTGCTGCAGGCGCAGCGCGCGGAATCGGCGAGCACGCTGGCGTCCCTGCAGCTCAGCCATGACAAGGCGCTGCGCGATCTTTCCTTCACCGTGCTCAAGGCGCCATATGACGGCATCGTCGGCAACCGCTCGGTCGAGCAGGGCGACCTTGTCAGCCCCGGCCAGAAGCTCGCCGTCATCGTGCCGATGGACAAGCTCTACATTGTCGCCAACTTCAAGGAGACACAACTTGCCCGGCTGGTTCCCGGCGAGAAGGTCAAGATCTCGGTCGATGCGACCGACGGCCAGGACTTCGAGGGAACCGTTTCGTCGCTGGCGCCGGCTTCGGGTGCCGTGTTCTCGCTGCTGCCGCCCGAAAATGCCACCGGCAACTTCACCAAGGTCGTGCAGCGCGTTCCGGTCCGCATCGATGTGCCGGCCGATGCGCTGAAGAGCGGTAAGCTGCGCGCCGGCCTGAGCGTCGTCGTCGCCGTCGACAGCCGCACCGCCCCATCCGGGTCGGCGTCAGTGGCAGCGTCGAATTGAGCGGCGGCCGGGGAGCAATGCCATGGCAACCGCAACCCTGACAGCAGGAGCGCCGCCGGCGAGGCCGGCTGTGCCTGACACCATTTCGACGCGGCGCGTCATCGCCTTCCTGGCGATGGTGTTCGGCATGTTCATGGCCATCCTCGACATCCAGATCGTCTCCGCCTCGCTGTCGGAGATCCAGGCCGGCCTGAGCGCCAGCTCCGACGAAATTCCGTGGGTGCAGACCGCCTACCTGATCGCCGAAGTGGTGATGATCCCGCTGTCGGGCTTTCTCAGCCGGATGCTGTCGACGCGCGTGCTGTTCACCATCTCGGCGGCAGGCTTCACCGCGGCCAGTGCGCTGGCGGCGACCGCCACCAACATCGACCAGATGATCGTCTACCGCGCCGTCCAGGGCTTCATCGGCGGCGGCATGATACCGAGCGTCTTTGCCGCTGCCTTCACCATCTTCCCGCCCTCGCGCCGCGCCGTCGTCTCGCCGATGATCGGCCTCGTGGCGACGCTGGCGCCGACCATCGGCCCGACCGTCGGTGGCTATATCAGCCATGCCATGTCCTGGCATTGGCTGTTCCTGGTCAACGTCGTGCCCGGCATCCTGGTGACAACGGCGGCCTGGACGCTGATCGACTTCGACAAGCCTAACCTCAAGCTGTTCAGCAAATTCGACTGGTGGGGCCTCGCCGGCATGGCGGCTTTCCTGGGCTGCATGGAATATGTGCTCGAGGAAGGCCCCAACAATGACTGGCTGCAGGACCAGGGCGTCTTTATCTGCGCCATCGTCATGAGCATCGGCGCGGTGCTGTTCTTCTGGCGCGTATTCACCGCCGAGGAGCCGATCGTCGACCTGAAGGCCTTCACCAACATCAACTTCGCCTTCGGCTCGCTGTTCTCGTTCGTCATCGGCATCGGTCTCTACGGCCTGACCTATCTCTACCCGGTGTTCCTCGGGCGCATCCGCGGCTACGATTCGATGATGATCGGCGAGGCTCTGTTCGTCAGCGGCCTGGCGATGTTCTTCACCGCGCCGATCTCGGGCATCCTGTCGAACAAGATGGACCCGCGCCTGATGATGATGATCGGCTTCTTCGGCTTCGCCACCGGCACCTGGTGGATGACGCATCTGACCGCCGACTGGGATTTCTATGAGCTGCTCATCCCGCAGATCCTGCGCGGCTGTTCGATGATGCTGTGCATGGTTCCGATCAACAACATCGCGCTCGGCACCTTGCCGCCCGAGCGGCTGAAGAATGCGTCAGGCCTGTTCAATCTCACCCGCAACCTTGGTGGTGCCGTCGGCCTTGCGCTGATCAACACCGTGCTGATCGACCGCAACGCCTTCCACTACGCAAGGCTCTCCGAGCATGTGCAATGGGGCAGTGAAGCCGCGCAGGCCAAGCTGCAGAACATGACCCGCAATTTCGAGCAGACCCCCGGCCTCGACGCCACAAGCGCTGCGATCTCCAAGTTGTCTGGCATGGTCCAGCAGCAGGCGGCGCTGCTGTCCTTCATGGACGTGTTCTTCATGCTGACGGTGCTGTTTGCGACGCTTGGCCTGTTCACCATGCTGATCCGCAAGCCGGCCGTACCGGGTGGCGGCGGCGGTGGGGGGCACTGATACGGAGCAATTCCAGGAAAAGTGTAAGGCGGTTTCCCGGGAAAAGCGCGCAGCGCTTTCCCTTGGAGATTGCGACAAGACAAGGATACGTGGGCAGCGGTTTCGGGAAGCTCCTCCAGTCCACGCCCGAAAAGCTCTGACCGCGTAAAAACTCCGGGCCGCAAGCCCGGAGTTTTTTGCATTCGAGTCTATGGACTCAGGCCGTGGCGGGTTTGAAGGTCAGCGCGACGCCGTTGATGCAGTGGCGCAGGCCGGTCGGCGCCGGACCGTCGTCGAAGACATGGCCGAGATGGCCGCCGCAGCGGCGGCAATGTGCCTCGGTACGCGTCATGCCGAGCGACCTGTCCACGGTCGTGCCAATCGCCTTGGGGATCTCTTGCCAGAAGCTCGGCCATCCGGTGCCGGAATCGAATTTCGTCTCCGACGAATAGACCGGCAGGTCGCAGCCGGCACAGGCGAAAATGCCCTTGCGGTGTTCGTTGAGCAGCGGACTGGTGCCGGGGTACTCCGTGCCTTCCTTGCGCAGCACGTCGAAGGCGGCCGGCGACAGGATGGCTTTCCACTCGGCGTCGGTCTTGACGACCTCGAAGCTCTCGGCCGCTTGTGCTGCCTGCGGATCGCCCATGCGCAGCATCGTTGCCGCGGCCCCGATCACGCCGATGGCGGCGGCACCGCTCAAAAGAAAGTCGCGACGGTTCATGACCAGTTCCTCCTGATGTCCTTTTTGCCAAACTACACCGCCGCGCGGAAATCAAAAGCCGGTGACGGTAGCCCCTCGAACGAACACTCCGCGCCCTCCCACATCCGAATGCAGGCGGGCGCGAAGTGCACGGGCCAATTGCGGATCACGGGAGCGGGATCGTGCAATCGACGGAGGGTCCTTGCCGTCAGTTCGCCGGCAGCAAGCCCCTTGTTACATCTTGGGCAAAAGAACCTTGTCGATGACGTGGATGACGCCATTGGACTGTTCGACATCGGCGATCGTCACATTGGCGACATTGCCGTTCTCGTCGGTGACCGTGACCTTGCCGCCGTCGGCCTTGAGCGACAATTCGCAGCCGCCGACCGTCTTGACCTTGTGGGTGCCGCCGTCAGCCTTGGCCATCGCGGCGACATCTGCTCCCATCGCCTTGGCGCCGATGACATGGCAGGTCAGGATCTTGGTGAGCTTGTCCTTGTTTTCGGGCTTGAGCAGCGTCTCGACCGTACCGGCCGGAAGGGCTGCGAAGGCTTCGTTGGTTGGCGCGAACACGGTGAACGGACCGGCGCCCTGCAGCGTCTCGACAAGGCCGGCGGCCTTCACGGCGGCGACCAGCGTGGTGTGATCCTTCGAGTTCACGGCGTTCTCGACGATGTTCTTGTTGGCATACATGGCGGCGCCGCCAACCATCGGGTTTTCGGCGTAGGCGGCGGTGGCAAGGGCCGAAACGGCGATCGTACCGGCGAGCAAAAGGGTGGCGTATCTACGCATGATGTCGAACTCCTCGGGTTTTTCTCTTCCCATTTTTGGGGACGCGAGGAGATACGGAACAAACTCGCCCGAGTTTCAGAAATATTGTGATTCTTGATTTTATCCATGGCGCAGAGGGATTTCCCGAGCCATCGGCCGCCTGCCGACATGCTGTCTTGGGCATGTTCAGCGAAGGATAGACTTATGATAGTCTGTTGTGATTTTTCAGGTGAAGAGCCGGTCAGATGCTCTTCAGGTCGCCAGCGGCAACCACCGGTCCGGTCGGCTGTCCGGTCGGCGAACCGCCCGACGGCTCGAGGCTGACGGCAAGCACCGCGCCCTGGGCAAGTTTCTGATGGGCCGCCGGCGAGACGATAATATGCGCCGTTGCACCTGCCGGAATGACGCCCATCGAGACCGGCGGGTTCTTGCCCTCGATCATCCACAGCTCGAAGTCCTTGCCGGAAGCACGCTCACCGGAGACATGCGACAGGCCGACTTCGTGATGCGCGGCGTCGTAGACGGCAAGATATTTGACGTCGCTGCCTTCGGCGGCCAGCGAAGCGACGAGTCGCGCCTGCGGCTGCTCGACCGGTGGGTTGAGAATGGGCACGGCGATGTAAATCGCCAGTGCCGCAACCGCGGCTGCGGCAAGGCCGCGCCAGAAGGCCAGGCTGGACCACAGGCCGCCGCGCACTTCGGCGGGCCTGCTCACCGCGGCAGCGGTAGCGAACAGGCGGCGGTCGACCGCGGTCTTCACCGAAACCGGCGGCTCGACTTCCCGATAGGCGGCGGCAAGCGGTGAGAGACTGACCTCCCAGTCCTCGACAAGACGGGCGAAAACCGTATCCGCATCGATGCGGCGAGAGACGATCTGGCGTTCGTCGGCATCGAGCACGCCGAGAACGTACTCGGCGGCGAGCAGGTCGTCGCCTCCACGTTCCGGTCCTGTGTCTTCTGCCAGCGTCATCTTTCCAGGCATTCTCTGAGTTTCAACAGGCTGCGGCGCAGCCATGTACGCATCGTGTTCAGCGGCACGCCATGGCGCTCCGCCAGTTCGGCATAGCTCTCGCCCTTGAGATAGGCGCCCCGGACGGCTGCTGCCCGGTCCTTCTCCAGCTCATCGAGACAATGGTGGATACGTTCGGATTCGTCGCCCGCCACCGCCATCGCTTCAGGCCCCGGCGCCGGATCGGCCACGTCGAGCGCGGCATCGATGTCGGCGGCGGGGTTGCGCCGCGCTCTGATGCGATCGATCGCATGATTGCGCGCGATTGCCACCAGCCAGGAGATCGGGCTTAGATCGGAAACAGCAAAACGGTCGGCCTTCGTCCATATCTTAACGAAGACTTCCTGCAGCGCTTCTTCCGCGTCTCCCCGGTCGTTCAATACACGAAGACAGACGCCAAAAAGTTTCGCGCTGGTCTGCCGGTAAAGCAGATCGAACGCGGCCCGATCCTTCATCGAAGTCCGAACGATCAGCTTGGTGATGTCCTGCGGCGTCATTGCAGGCAAATTAGGCGATTGCCATGTATTTGCAACGACGGAAATAACCTTGTGCACGCCTAAGCTTTTGTGTGTCGCCGGCCCGGATCCGTCGGTCGATTGCCAATGGAATTGCCACTGGCTAGCTTGCCTTCATTGATGGGGGAGCGCGCATGTCGGTCGAACGGATCCTTTGGGAAGAAGATGCCACGGGCCTCGCCAATCTGGTCCGCAAGGGCGAGGTTTCGGCCGTCGAACTGACCGACGCCGCGATTGCCCGCGCCGAGGCCACCCGTCCCGACATCAATGCCACGGCCGAACCGCTCTACGATGCTGCCCGCGCCCGCGCCAAGACCGTCGACCCCTCGCTGCCGCTGGCTGGTGTTCCCTTCGCCATCAAGGATCTCGGCATCGCCATCAAGGGCGTGCCGACGCATGGCGGCAGCCGCATTCCGGCATGGCTGGCCGACGTCAATTCGGCGCTGACCGACCGCTATCTCGCTGCCGGACTTATCCCGATCGTCACCTCGACATCGCCGAGCACGGGCTTCGATTGATGACCGAATCCAGGGCCTTTGGCATCACCCGCAATCCGTGGAACACCGGCCATACCAGCGGCGGCTCTTCGGGCGGTTCGGCAGCACTGGTCGCAGCCGGCGTCGTGCCGGTGGCGCATGCCTCCGATGGCGGCGGCTCGATCCGTGTGCCTGCCGCCTGCACCGGGCTTGTCGGCCTGAAGACGTCGCGCGGCCGTACACCGCTGACGCCCCTGGTGAGCGAAAGCTGGTACGGCATGGTCGTCGACCATGCGCTCACCCGTTCGGTGCGCGATTGCGCGCTGCTGCTCGACCTGACCCACGGGCCCGATCCTCTGTCGCCCTATGCCGCGCCGCGGCCGAAAGGCACGTTCGCGGCTGCCGCCGCGCGCGATCCCGGCAAGCTCAGCCTGGCCGTGTACCGCAAATCGCCGCTTGGCCTGCCGATCTCGGACGAGACGCTCGAGGCGCTCGACACGGCGGTGGCGCTTGCCCGCGAGGGCGGCCACACGGTCGAGGAGATCGACTTGCCCTTTATCGGCCGCGATTTCTTCGCCGATTTCTGCAGGACGGTTGCCTCCGCCGTCGCTGGCACGATGCGGGCCGAAGCGCTGCGCGTCGGCCGTTCCGTTGCTGGCGACATCGAGCGGGCCACGCGCGTGCTCGCCCGCTTCGGCGAACTGGTGTCGGCCGGCGAGACCTATGCCGACCTGCAGCGGCTGCATGCCGCCTCACGGCGGCTGATCGCAGAGACCGCGCAGTATGACGCCGTGCTGATGCCGATCATTGCCCACCCGCCGCTTGCCTGCGGCGCAATGGATCCGAAAGGCGCCGACGACCTCATCGAGAACCTGCTCGACAAGCTTCACCTGACGCCCTTGCTGAAGCTGAAGCCGTTCTTCGGCCAGTTGATGGACAAGAGCCTCTGGTTCACCCATTGGCCGGCGATCCAGAATGTCAGCGGCCAGCCATCGATCGCCCTGCCGGTCCATGTCACCGACGCCGGTCTGCCGATCGGCGTCCAGGCTGCCGGCCGTCCGGGCGACGAGGAGACGCTTTTGTCGCTCGCCGCGCAGATGGAGAAGATCTCAGGTTGGCTGGGCCGCAGGGCGCCGCTGATGGTGCCGACACGATGACGAGGCCGTGAGGCGCTCGAATATGACAGCAAAGCCATTTGCGGGCGGCGCCAATTCCCGCTAAGACGCCGCCGTCCTTACCGATCTCCAGGGAACCAAGCCGATGACGGAAATAACCGCCACCGCCGAAATGCAGGCAGCCCTGTTGTCGCGGGCGCTGCCCTACATGCAGCGCTACGAGCACAAGACGGTCGTGGTGAAATATGGCGGCCATGCCATGGGCGACATCGAGCTCGGCAAGGCCTTCGCGCGCGACATCGCGCTGCTCAAGCAATCCGGCGTCAACCCGATCGTCGTCCACGGCGGCGGCCCGCAGATCGGCGCCATGCTGGCCAAGATGGGCATCGAATCCAAGTTCGAAGGCGGCCTGCGCGTCACCGACCAGAAGACGGTCGAGATCGTCGAAATGGTGCTGGCCGGTTCGATCAACAAGGAGATCGTCGCGCTGATCAACGCCGAGGGCGAATGGGCGATCGGCCTGTGCGGCAAGGACGGCAACATGGTGTTCGCCGAAAAGGCCCGCAAGACCATGATCGATCCGGACTCCAACATCGAGCGCGTGCTCGATCTCGGCTTCGTCGGCGAGCCGGTCGAGGTCGACCGTACCTTGCTCGATCTTCTGGCACGCTCCGAAATGATCCCGGTGCTGGCGCCGGTGGCGCCGGGACGCGATGGCCACACCTACAACATCAACGCCGACACCTTCGCCGGCGCCATTGCCGGCGCCTGCCAGGCGACGCGCCTGCTGTTCCTCACCGACGTGCCGGGTGTGCTCGACAAGAACAACAAGCTGATCGATGAACTGACCGTGGCCGAGGCCAAGGCGCTGATCAAGGACGGCACGGTCTCGGGCGGCATGATCCCCAAGGTCGAGACCTGCATCGAAGCGATTGAGCGCGGCGTCGAAGGCGTCGTCATCCTCAACGGCAAGACCCCGCATGCGGTGCTGCTGGAACTGTTCACCGAACATGGCGCCGGCACGCTGATCGTGCCCTGAGGCGCTCGTCAGCCGGCTAACTTTCTCGCCTCGGAATCTTCAATATTGTCGATGGTGGGAATGGCGGGCTTTCTGGCCGGGCGTCGAACGGACATCGATTCCTCCTCGGCGTCCTGCGGCGCGCCCCAGAATTCGGCCAGCGTCGGGCCGTCTTTCACCCTGATGTCGCGGACCAGAAAGCCCCAGACCTCGCGGAACCACACGCGGCGGCCCATCTGTGTGTACCAGCGCATCGAATGGCGCTGCTCGGGATCCTTGTGGAACAGGATGCGGGCCAGCGCCTTCGGCCGTGATTGCACCGCCAGCTCGATCAGCTTAACGCTGAAGAACAGCATCCACGGCTTCAGCCGCGTCATCTGCAGCACCTGGTGCTTGTAGTCCCACAGGCGCGCATCCTGCTGGATCACCTTGCGATCCTGCGCGATGCGGAAGAACGGCGTCCAGCGATGCGGCGTCACATAAAGCGCCTGGATCTGGTCGGGGTCGTAGGCGATGAGTTGGCGAAAGCCGCGCCACAGGTCGCGAAACCCTTCGTCCTCGAAGCCGGACACCCAGGTCGCCATAGACAGGATGCCGCTGAGACGCAGCAGCCTTATCGCCTCGCGATCGGATGAGGTGCTGCCGCCCTTGCGGATCAACTGAAGCGTCTGCTCGTCGGTGTTTTCCATGCCGAGCGGCCAGCGGATGACACCGGCCTTGCGGTAGAGATGCAGGATGTCGGCATCGCGCACTATGTCGTCGGCACGGGTCGAACCGACGATCAGCACCGGCACGTTCTCGGCGATCAGGGCATCGAGGAAGGCCCGCCAGGCTTTCTTCGAGACCGTCGGATTCTCGTCGGCGAGATTGATGAGCTCGACGCCATGTTGGCGATGCAGCCATGCTATCTCCCTGGCGAATTTCACCGGATCGCGATGCCGCCAGCGGGTCCAGAAGCCACGCTGGCCGCAATAGTTGCACAGATGCGGACAGCCGCGCGAAAACTGCATGACCACGGCCCGCTTGCCGCCCCAGTAGCTGTAACTGGTATGGTCGATCAGTTCCCAGCCGACGCGGTAGGCGTCGAGGTCGGCAATGGTCATGGCCGCCTGTGTGGCGAAGGGGCGGCTGAGATCGTCGCGATAGGCGATGCCGGCCACGCTCGCCGGCGGCTGGCGCATTTCCAGCCCTTCGACCAGCGCCACCACCGTCGCTTCGCCCTCGCCGCGCACGATGAAGTCGAAGGCATCGGTAGCGGCCAGGATGTCGCGCCAATGATAGGTCGGGAAAACGCCGCCATAGATGATGATGGTCGCCGGCTCGCGCTCCTTGATCATGCGCGCGATCGCCAAGGCGGTCGGATGCGCCGAGGTCGAGCCGGAATGGCCGATCAGGACGAAGTCGGGGTGGTCCTCCAGTGCGCTGCGCACGACGTCATCGAGCGGCATAGGCCCGAACTCGGCGTCGACGAGGCGCACCTGATGGCCGGCATCGATCAGCGGCCCGCCGATCGCCAGCAGGCCGAGCGGCGGCAGGTGATCGTCGGGCACGCGGCTGCCGATGGCGGTGTGCGGCGGATTGATCAGGACGATTTTCATGGCGGACCTCCTGGGCAGTTGGTCCGCGCAAGCTGGCCGGCGATGTGGACACGCGCTTGGCCCGTTTCAGCAGTTTGCGTGCAGCTTTTCCTCAAGGAGTGCGAAGGGCAGGCATTGTCATCGCCTGAGATGCCCGAGCGGCACATGGCCCGGGCCCTTGATGTTCTGCAGCACCAACTGCGTGTGGACGTCGCGCACGCCGTCGAGCCGCATCAGCCGGTGCATGACGAAAGCGTTGAGCTCGTCGACCGACGGCACCATGACATGCAGCAGAAAGTCATGGTCGCCGGTCATCGTCCAGCACGAGGAAACCTCGTCCATGCGCTGCACGGCGGCGATGAAGCTTTCGGGCGAGCCGTCGCTGTGGCTGACGAGGCGCACCTGGATGAACACCTCGACCATCAGCCCGACAGCGCGGCGGCTGATCACGGCGGCAAATCCCTTGATGATGCCGGCCTCCTGCAGCGCCTCGAAGCGCCGCGCGCATGGTGTCGTCGACAGGCCGATCTCTTGCGCCAGCTCGGAAACCGGCTTGCGCCCGTCGCGCTGCAGGACATCAAGCATCTTGATCTCGAAATCATCGAATCGAGGCATTTCCACTCCTTCCTGGGAATTTATGAGTGAATATTATCCCGATTTCCGAATTCGAACCATCATCAAAACCGATTCGCCTCCGCAAACCCGCTTAACCTTCAACACGTCGGCCATTTGCTTTGCGAGGAGAAAAACCATGACGACGATGAGCGTTGCCGAATATGCCCGCGACTGCGCGGCGCAAGGATTGCGCGGCGACTACTCGGTCTGCCGTGCCGATTTCACCGTGTCGCAGGGTTACGATTACAGCGATGAAGAGCAGGCGGTGTGGCGCACGCTGTGCGACCGCCAGACCAGACTGACGCGCAAGCTCGCCCACCATTCCTACCTCGACGGCGTCGAAAAACTCGGCCTGCTCGACCGTATTCCCGACTTCGACGAGGTCAGCGCCAAGCTGCGCAAACTCACCGGTTGGCAGATCGTCGCGGTGCCGGGGCTCATTCCCGCGGCTCCGTTTTTCGACCATCTCGCCGATCGCCGCTTCCCGGTCACCAACTGGCTGCGGACCAGGCAGGAGCTCGACTACATTGTCGAGCCCGACATGTTCCATGATTTCTTCGGCCATGTGCCGGCGCTGTCGCAACCGGTGTTCGCCGATTTCATGCAGATGTATGGCGAGAAGGCCGGCGACATCATCGCGCTGGGTGGCGACGAGATGATTTCCCGGCTCTACTGGTACACGGCCGAATATGGCCTGATGCAGGAGGCCGGCCAGCCGCTGAAGGCCTTTGGCGCCGGCCTTATGTCGTCGTTTACCGAGCTGCAGTTCGCGGTCGAAGGCAAGGACGCCCACCACGTGCCCTTCGACCTGGAAACGGTGATGCGCACCGGCTACGAGATCGACAAGTTCCAGCGCGCCTATTTCGTGCTGCCGTCCTTCGATGCCTTGCGCGATGCCTTCCAGACCGCCGATTTCGCGGCAATCGTCGCCCGGCGCAAGGACCAGCCGGCGCTCGACCCGGCGACGCTCTAGAGCAATTCCAGGAAAAGTGTGAAACGGTTTTCCGTCCGGAATTGCGTCAAACAAAGAGTTAGAGCGGATCGCCGTTCCGTGAAACGGTGAACTGCCCTAGGCAGCATGCTGCCCTGCAGCCGTCAGGCGGTGACCACCTTGCTGAGATGGTCGCCCAGCCGGCAGGCCAGCGCGGTGATCGTCGTCGTCGGGTTGCATTGACCCGACGTGCAGAACACCGAGGAGCCGCCGACATAGAGATTGTCCATGCCGTGCACCTTGCAGTTGGCGTCGACCACGCTCTTGCTGATGTCGGTGCCCATGCGCGTGCCGCCCATATGGTGATGGCCCGCCGTCTCGTCGTTGGTCGGATAGTCCTGACCATTGCTGATCCAGTCGGCAATGCGCACGCGGCCGAGATTCTTCTCGATCAGCGTTGCGCCGAACAGTCTGAGCCCTTCGAGAAGGGTGCGATGTTCCAGTTCGGATTTCTTCCAGTGCAGTTCGATGCGCGGCACGCCGGCATGGTCGACATCGGTCTTCGACAACTCGATCTGGTTGGAGGCCAGCGGCGCCTGTTCCCAGGCGACGTAGAGCTGGGCCGCGCAGCGCAGTCTCTGACTGAGCTGGTAGGACATCCATTCCGCCATGCTGGGCGCCGTGCAGGCGAGGTCGGCGATAAGGCTCTTGACGCCGGGATACGGCGTCTCGATCAGCCGGATGCCGAAATTCATGATCTGCAGTCGCTCCATGGCGGCGAGTGTCGGCGAGAAGAAGGCCTCGTTGACGGCGTCGACCTCGAACGCGTTATAGTCGGCCAGGATGGCGTTGCCGCCCTCGAAGGTCGGATGCTCCATCCAGTAGCGGCCAAGCGCAGTTGCATTCGGCACGACGCCGCCGTTCGAGCGCTGGTTGGACCACAGAAGCAGCCGCGAATTCTCCAGCCCACCGGTGCAGACGATGAAATAGTCAGCGCTGAAGGAGCCGGCATCCTGCCCGTTCGACCACAGCCTGGCGCCAGTCACGCGTCTGCCGTCGCCGGCAAGTTCCGTGGCACAAGTGTTGAGCACCACCGCGATGTTCGTGGCCTTGTCGAGTTCATCGCCGAACTTTTCGGCGAAGCGCACGGCCGGGCTCTTGATCAGCTGCACCCAGCGAATATCGTCCGAGATCGGCATATCGGGCCGGAGGGCCGGAAGGTCGAGAATATCGCGCACTTCCGGCAGATAGGGTTCGATGTCGGTGCGGGCGATCGGCCAGCCCGTATCGGGTACCCAGGCCTTCGGCTCGAAATCCTGCTTGTCGAGCACGCGGCACCAGCCTGCCCAGTGGTTGGAACTGCCCCCCATGAACCGCAGCCGGGTGATGTCGAGATCGAAATAGAAATCCCCGACCGTGCTGCCCCGGTAAAAGTCCTGCGAGTCGTCGCTGAATTCGCGCGGACCGGCCTCCATCACCACCACCGGAATGCCGGCCGCGCCAAGCTTGCGGGCAATGGTCATGCCGGCCGGACCGGAGCCGAGGATGCAGACCTTCGGGGTGAAGTTCGCAGCGCGATACGCCTCGTAGCTGTCGAAGATCATGCCAGGTCGCTCCGCTTCAGGATCCAGCCATCGACCTCGACGATCTCGTTCGGGTCGGGCTTTGGACCGGCGGCATCGGCATCAGGCAGCTTGCGGAACAAGGACAGGGCAGGCAGTGCGATCAACGCCTGCACGAGCGCGCGGCGTGACATTTTCTTGATGATGAAACTCATGGCTGGTCTCTCGGCTGGGCTTCGGCACTGCATGGCGTTCCCAGAACGGCAATTCCCGGAACGACACATGCATCACCGTGGAAGCCAGTATCGTGCCAAGTCTGGCCGCAAAGCAGTGAAAACCCGGCTAAGCGGTACAACCGAGTGCAAACAGGGTTAGAGTTTTCTTAACAGGCCGGTTGCGGCAGATCGGATCACGCCGCCTCGGAAATGCCGGTGTCGATGATCGTCAGGTTACGGCCCTGGTGCTTGGCCTGGTAGAGGCGTCGGTCGGCGGCGCGCATCAACTCCGACACGCTGGCTTCCTCGCCGCAGACAGTACCGCCGATGCTGACCGTGAGCGGAATGGTCCGCTCGTCGACGGGCCGGAAGCGGATCAGCTCGACTTCGCGGCGAATGCGCTCGGCGACGCGCTTGGCCTCCTGCTCGGTGGCGCCAACCAGAAAGGCGCCAAATTCCTCGCCGCCGATGCGGCCGAGCACATCGCCGCTGCGCACGCCGCGCTGAATCGCGCTGGCGATCAAAAGCAGCGCGTCATCGCCGGTCAGGTGGCCGAAATTGTCGTTGATGGTCTTGAAGTGGTCGGCATCGATGATCAGCAGCGCGCCGCGATCGGACTTGCGGCGCGAACCGTCGAGCGCGGCAAAGAAGCTTTCCCGGTTGAGCATGCCGGTCATGTCGTCGCGGCTCGCCTTTTCCGCCAGGCGGCGATGCGCGGCGGCGAGCTGGGCATGGGCTCGGGCGAGATCGCGATGCGCGTTTTTCAGCCTGTCGCTTTGCCAGAAAGTGCTTGCGCTGGCGGCCCACGCCAGCACCAGCGGACAGAGCGTGGAGGTCAGCCAGATCGTCCGGTTGACCGGAAATCCCATGGCCGGAACGATGATCAGGGTCAGCAGGAGAGAGGCCGCGACTGAGGCGAAAGCAACGGCGGCGGATCTCAGAATTATGCTGTTCATCGCTTGCTCCCACAAGACTGCCTCTCTGCCAGCAAGCCCTGAAGGCCACCTTTCCCAGATGCCTAAAATTTGAATCGTGAGACGATTTACGCAACCTCAACGAGCAGAAGTTGTGGATAAAGTCGCTTTCGGAATGCGCGTTTCATGCCATAAGGAGCCCATGACCACGCTCCCTGACCCCGCCCGCTTCGCCCATGTCACCGACTGGGTCTTCGATCTCGACAACACGCTCTATCCGCACCATTCGAATCTGTTCTCGCAGATCGACGTCAAGATGACCGCCTATGTCGGCGAACTGTTGGCATTGCCGCGCGACGATGCGCGCAAGTTGCAGAAGGAGCTCTACCGCGAATATGGCACGACGCTGAACGGCCTGATGACACGCCACGGCATCGACCCCGACGATTTCCTCGAGAAGGTCCACGACATCGACTATTCATGGCTGGTGCCCGATCCCGTTCTCGGCACCGCCATCCGCCAGCTTCCCGGCCGCAAGTTCATCTTCACCAACGGCGACCGCAGGCACGCCGAGCGCACCGCGCGCCAGCTCGGCATCCTCGACCATTTCGACGACATCTTCGACATCGTCGCTGCGGGGCTCAATCCCAAGCCGGCGCGCCAGACCTACGAGAAGTTCGCCGAACTCCACGCCGTCACCGGCCACAATGCGGTGATGTTCGAGGATCTTGCCCGTAACCTTTCGGTGCCGAAGTCGCTCGGCATGACCACGGTGCTGATCGTGCCGCGCAATTTCGAGCCGACCTTTTCCGAGATATGGGAGCGCGACCCGGCCAACGAGGATGATGTCGATTTCGTCACCGACGATCTGGCGGGGTTTCTGACGGCGATTGTGGAGAGGGGGGAGGGGAAATGAAGAAATGATGAAATGACGAATTGGGCATCGATCCGAATGCAGAGCCACAATCCCTTCATTCTTCAATTCTTCAATTCTTCAATTCCCCGATCCCCAGCCCTACTCTCCTAACTTATAGAACCGGCTGATAATCCCCCACGCCTCATCCGCGGTGTCGACGAAGTCGATGATGTCCTGATCACCGGGGCTGATCGTGCCCTGCTCGGCGAGGAAATCGAGATCGATCGCCCGCTTCCAGAAGGATTTGCCGAACAGGATCACCGGCACGCGCTCCATGCGCCCTGTCTGGATCAGGGTCAGCGTCTCGAAGAATTCGTCCATCGTGCCGAAGCCGCCCGGAAACACCGCGACCGCCTTGGCGCGCATGACGAAATGCATCTTGCGGATAGCGAAATAATGGAAGTTGAAGCAGAGCTCCGGCGTCACATAGATGTTCGGCGCCTGCTCGTGCGGCAAGACGATGTTGAGGCCTATCGACGGCGCGCCGACATCGTCGGCGCCGCGGTTTCCCGCTTCCATCACGCCAGGCCCGCCGCCGGTCACCACGACATATTCGCGGTAATAGGAGGTAGCCGATTGCTGCGAGCAGAGGCGGGCGAATTTGCGCGCTTCCTCGTAGTATTTGCTGTTCTCTTCGAGGTTCTTCTTCTGCGTCTCGTTCTTGGCCGCCCAGGCCTCGCCGCCGGGTTCCGGCAGGCGCGCACCGCCGAACAGGATCACCGTCGAGCGGATGCCGCGTTCGGCTAGGATCATTTCCGGTTTCAGGAGTTCGAGTTGCAGCCTGACCGCGCGCAACTCGCGCCGCGTCATGAAGTCGGGATCGTTCCAGGCGAGCCGGTAGGTTTCGGCACGCGTCTGCGGCGTGTCAGGTACGCTCTTCGACCGCTCCAGATCCTCGTCCGAATGCGGCAGCGGCGTCCACCCCGCCTTTTCCATAGGAGTCATAACTACCCGTCCAATTCCCTTAACTGCGCCGTCCCGTGACGCACACGCGATTGACCCCCATTAAGCCTTAACATAGGGTCCGCGCGACTTTCAAAACAGGTTAAGGCTCAGCCCCTTAACAGCTTGGTAATGGAGCGAATTCATGTCGAAGCCCGATCTGGCGAGCCTCGAAAAGACCATCGAGAAGGCCTTCGAGGAACGCGATGCGATTTCGACTGCGACGCGCGGCGAAACGCGCGATGCCATCCAGTCGGCGCTTGACCTGCTCGACTGCGGCGCCGTCCGCGTCGCCGAGCGGCAGGGCGACGGCAAGTGGCATGTCAACCAGTGGCTGAAGAAGGCCGTGCTTTTGTCCTTCCGGCTCAACCCGATGGAGATCATCAAGGGTGGTCCCGGCGAAGCGACGTGGTGGGACAAGGTGCCGTCGAAGTTCGATGGCTGGGGCGCTGTCGATTTCGAAAAGGAGGGCTTTCGCGCCGTGCCGGGGTCGATCGTGCGTCGCTCGGCCTATATCGCGCCGGGCGCCGTGCTGATGCCGTCCTTCGTCAATGTCGGCGCCTATGTCGATACAGGCACCATGATCGACACCTGGGTCGGGGTAGGCTCCTGTGCCCAGATCGGCAAGAACGTGCATCTTTCCGGCGGCGTCGGCATCGGCGGCGTGCTGGAGCCGATGCAGGCAGGTCCGACCATCATCGAGGACAATTGCTTCATCGGCGCGCGCTCGGAAGTGGTCGAGGGCTGCATCGTGCGCGAAGGCTCGGTGCTCGGCATGGGCGTCTTCATCGGCCAGTCGACCAAGATCGTCGACCGCGCTACCGGCGAGATTTTCTATGGCGAAGTGCCGCCGAATTCCGTCGTCGTCGCCGGAGCGATGCCGGGCAAGCCCTTTCCGAACGGCGAGCCGGGTCCGAGCCTCTACTGCGCCGTCATCGTCAAGCGCGTCGACGCCAAAACCAGGTCCAAGACCTCGATCAACGAATTGCTGCGCGATTGATCTTTGCGCAAAGCGGGCGCACCTTCCGCCGGCGCGACAATCGGTCGCGCGGATTCATCATGGAGGGGTGACATGGACTGGAAGTATCTGCTCACAAGTTTTGACGGTCGCATCAACCGTGGCAAGTTCTGGGCCGCGATTGGCGTTTTCATCGTCATTGGCATCGTTGCCTTTATTCTCGATGCGATCCTCGGTACACGCATCACCACGGCCAGTGGCGCCCAGATCGGCATCATCGGCGTTCTCATCGCTCTGGCCTCGATCTATTTCGCACTCGCAGTCTACGCCAAGCGCTGGCATGATCGCGGCAAGTCGGGCTGGTGGAGCCTGATCATGCTGGTGCCATTGATCGGCCCGATCTGGTTTCTGGTGGAATGCGGCATTCTCGAAGGCGCCAGTGGCGCCAATCAATATGGACCGGACCCGCTTGCCTGACAGATCAGATCTCACCTGGCTTTTCTTCAAAACCTCGGGCCGCGTCAGTCGCGCGGCCTATTTTCTTGGCGGGTTGCTCGTCGCCATCATCCAGGCCTTCCCGCTCTACCGCTTCACGCTGGTGCCGGAAGGTTCGGCCGAGAGCAACATGTGGTCGTTCATCTTCTTCGTCGCCTTCATCGCCTCGCTGTGGTCGAACATTGCCCTGGCGGTCAAGCGGCTGCACGATTTGGACAAGCCGGGCATTGCGGCGCTGATCTTGTTCGTGCCGGTGGTCTCGATCGTGGCCTTCCTTGTGTTGTGCCTGTTTCCGGGGCAGCCTGGACCCAACCGCTACGGCCGGCGCACCAACGAGCCAGCACAACCCTGAGGTTCGATCGGACATGCGCTACCGTACGCTTGATCCGAAGCTGATCATCGAGACCGCAGAACGGCTGGAGACGCGCGTTGCGGAGCGTTTCCCCGATGCCGGCCTGCGCGGCGTTGCCGCCGAACTGGTCTCTCTGTCGCGCGACCTGGCACAGGGCGCCAAGGCCCTGGAAGCACCGATCTGGTGGCTGCGCGGCCTCATCGTCGCCGCTGTCGTTGCCGGCGCACTGATGTTCATCTTCGTCGGAACCGTATTGCCATTCGACCGCATTTCCAAACCGGGTGATGCCGTCCAGTCGGTGCAAGGCATCGAAGCTTCGCTCAACATGTTCATCCTCGCCATTGTCGGATTTCTCGCCTTGATCCGCTCCGAGGAGCGCATCAAGCGCAAGCAGGTCTTTCGCCAGCTGCATGGCCTGCGCTCGCTGATCCACGTCATCGACATGCACCAGCTGACCAAGGATCCGGCGGCGCTGTCGGCCGATTTCAAGCCGACGTCGCATTCGCCCGCCCGCATCACCAATGCCGCCGACCTGGCGCGTTACCTCGACTATTGCTCCGAAATGCTGTCGATCACCGGCAAGATCGCCGCATTGTTCGCGCAGTCGGTCAATGACGACGTGGTCATCGACGGCGTCAACGACATCGAGAACCTGGCGTCCAACCTGTCGCGGAAAATCTGGCAGAAGATCACGTTGATCGACGGCCGGCCGGTGCAACAATCTGCTCCGGCGCCAGGCCCGGCGAGCCAAGCCGCTCCGCTTCCGCCGCGCGCACCAAGGCGATGATCCGCTGAACCGTCGGCACGGGCGTGCCGGCCTTCCCCGCCAGCCGCAAGATGGCACCTTGCAAATCGTCGATCTCCGTCGGCCGGCCGCGCTGAAGATCGTCCCACATCGACGAGCGCGCCTGCGGGTCGATCGCCAGAATGCGCCGCGCCAAGAGCCTGAACAGCCAGTCCGGCAGCCTGAGCACTTTCGGCAGCAGCGCCGGCCGCAGGCCGGCGATCCGCGCCGGCTCGATGCCGGACGCTTTCAGTGCCGTCAGCGCCTCGTCGATCTGGCCGGCCAGGATCAGCCGCCAGCGTCGGTCGGCCAGTTCGGTTGCCAGCGGCAGGCCGGAAAGCGCCACCAGCGCGTTGTTCAGATTCATCAGCAGCTTACCCCACAGCACCGCCTTCATGTCGCCATGCGCTTCAACCGCAAACCCTTCGACGCCAAGCAGGCCGACCAGGCCGGCATCGCCATCCTCGACCATCACCTTGCCGTCGCTGGCGCGGTGCACGCGCAGCGGCAGCTCGCCGTCCGGCGACTGCACCACATTGAACGGCACCATGCCGGCCAGCACCGTTCGCCGGCCAAGTCCGGCACGCAGCCTGTCGGCATTGTCGACACCGTTCTGCAGGCTGATCACCACGGCGTCGGGCCGGGCATGAGCTTTGATAAGATCCGCCATGTCCTGAGTGGCGCCGCTCTTGACCGTGACCAGGATCACGTCCGCCTGCGGCAGGGTGGCGGCCGGATCGGTGGTGACGGCAAGCGCCTCCGGCTTGATCGAGCGATCGCGGCCCTGGAGGTCGCTGACCCGCAATCCACCCTGCCGCAACGCTGCCTCAATGCGCGGCCGGGCCAGCAGAATGACCTTTCGGCTGGCCAGCGCCAGGCAGCCGCCGGCATAGCAGCCGATGCTGCCGGCACCGGCTATGACGATCCGTTTGTCCTTGTCTGCCATCCTGTCGCCCGCGCCGGGTCGCAACTATACGACATGAAAACCATAATATCGGCGGTATCGCCAGCCATGAGGCTGGCCCCTATGTCTGGCCGTGACAGGCCCTGCGCTTTCGACTATCGCTTTTGCCATGACGCTGCCGACCGATCCTGCCGAAAACCTCGCCGCCCTTATCCGTTGCGCTTCGGTGACGCCCGCTGAGGGCGGTGCGCTGACCGCGCTGGAGACGATGCTCAAACCGCTCGGCTTCCTGGTCGATCGGCCGGTGTTTTCCGAAGACGGCACGCCCGATATCGAAAACCTCTATGCAAGGCGTTCCGGCAATGGCCCGCATCTGATGTTCGCCGGCCACACCGACGTGGTGCCGGTCGGCGACGAAGCCGCCTGGACGCATCCGCCCTTCGCCGCCGAGATCGCCAATGGCGAGATGTATGGCCGCGGCGCCGTCGACATGAAGGGCGGCATCGCCTGTTTCATCGCCGCCGTGGCGCGCCATGTCGAGGCCAATGGCGGTCCGAAAGGCTCGGTCTCGCTGCTGATCACCGGCGACGAGGAAGGCCCCGCGATCAACGGCACGGTCAAGCTGCTCGAATGGGCGGCTTCCAGGGGCGAGAAATGGGATGCCTCTGTCGTCGGCGAGCCGACCAACCCGGATGCGCTGGGCGACATGATCAAGATCGGCCGCCGCGGCTCGATGTCCGGCGCCGTCACCGTCAACGGCCGCCAGGGCCATGTCGCCTATCCCTTGCTTGCCGACAATCCGGTACGCGGGCTGATGAGCCTGGTCGATGCCTTGCTGCATCCGGTTTTCGACAAGGGAACCAGGGATTTCCAGCCGACAAATCTGGAGATCACCTCCATCGATGTGGGCAACCCGGCCACCAATGTCATCCCGGCCAAAGCGACCGCGACCTTCAACATCCGCTTCAACGACACCTGGACGGACGAGACCCTGCAGGCCGAAATCCACAACCGGCTCGACCAGGCGGCCAGGCGCAAGAAGTACCGGCAGGGCAAGAAGACGCCGGTCGACTACGAGCTCGTCTGGCGCGACCGGCCGAGCCATGTCTTCCTGACTCGTGACGACAGGCTGATCGAAACGCTGCGCGGCTCGATCAAGTCGGCGGTCGGCAAGGAGCCGACGCTGTCGACCTCCGGTGGAACCTCCGACGCGCGTTTCATCAAGGACTATTGCCCGGTGGTCGAGTTCGGGCTGGTCGGCAAGACCATGCACATGGTCGACGAGCGCGTCGCCATTGCCGACCTCGAGACGCTGACGCAAATCTACCAGCGCTTCATAGAAGACTGGTTCGGACAGGGCTGAACAGCATGCTTTCGGCGGACGAAACCCAAGCTTCGCTGACGGGCGCCTGGCGATTGATGCTCGGCAGAGCCGACGGCCTGCGCCTGCTCGACCTGTCGGCCGACGGCTTCTGGAATTCCTTCTTCGCCATTGTCGTTGCAGCACCGGCGCTGATCGTCGGCTGGGTCGGCATCGCCAACGAAATCGGCGATCCCGACGCCTTCGCGGGGCGCTTCAGCATGCTGGTGCGCCTGGCGACGGTCGACATCGGCTCCTGGGTGCTGCCGCTGGTTGCGCTCGCTTTCATCGCGCCGCGCGCCGGCATAGGCGGCCGCTTCGTCCACTACGTCGTTGCCAGCAACTGGGCTTCGGCCATCACCGCTTGGCTGATGCTGCCTTCGGCGCTGATCCGGCTTTTCCTGTCGTCCGCAAGCCAGGTTTCGAGCCTTGTGTCGCTGTTCCTCTTTGCCCTTTCTATGGTGCTGACCTGGCGCATGACAAATGCCACGATGGGCAGGGGCGCAGCGGTCGGCACGGCCGTTTTCGTCGGCATGTTCATTGCGTCGCTGCTGGTGCTGTTCGGCCTGCAGACGTTGCTCGGCATCACCGTCCCGGACGATGTCGGAGTTCAGAGCCTTTCCGGGCTCGTCTCGACCGGATAATCGACACCGGTGAGAAACAGCCCGTCGGGCGGCGCCACCTGGCCGCAGGCGGCGCGGTCGCGCGCCTCGAGCGCTGTTTTCAGGTCGGCCGCGCTCCAGCCGCCGTCGCCGACACGCTTGAGCGAGCCGACCATCGAACGCACCTGGTTGTGCAGGAACGAGCGCGCCGAAGCCCTGACCTCGATCATGTCGCCTTGTCGGCTCACATCGAGCCGTTCCAGCGTCCTGATCGGGCTGTTGGCCTGGCACTGGGTCGAGCGGAAGGTGGTAAAGTCATGCCGTCCGAGCAGGACCTTTGCCGCTTCGTGCATGGCGCCGGCGTCGAGCCGCTTCGGCACCCACCACACCTTGCCCTTGTCGAGCGCGGCCGGCGCGCGGCGGTTCAGGATGCGGTAGAGATAGTGGCGGCCAATGGCCGAGAAGCGGGCGTCGAAACTGTCGGAGACCACCGTCGCTTTCAGGATGGCGATGCGCGCCCCGGCCGCCTGCAGATGGGCGTTGACGGCATCGCGCACCTTGTCGCTCGGCCACGCCTTGACGAGGTCGACATGCGCCACCTGCGCAGTCGCATGCACGCCGGCATCGGTGCGGCCGGCGGCGCGCAGCCTGATCGCTTCGCCGCAGAATTTTTCGATCGCCTGTTCGATCGCCTGCTGCACCGAAGGCTGATCCGCCTGGTGCTGCCAGCCGGCAAACAGGCTGCCGTCATATTCGATGTCGAGGCGAAAACGCGGCATTTGCGGCTAGAGCTCTCGCCTCGAGCAATTCCAGGAAAAGTGTGAAACGGTTTTCCGTTCGGAATTGCGTTAAAACAAAGAGGAGTGCAGTTCGCCGTTTCCGTGAAAACGGCTGACTGTTCTACGCGGCGAGAGCGGTGAAGGCGGAGGCGTAGACCAGCCTGCCTGCTTCTGGCGCGTCACCCCAGGCCAGCGCCTGCAGCGCTTCGCCCTGGTATTCGCTTTCGAAGTTCTCGGCACGCGTGTGGCTATAGCCGAAACGCCCGTAATAGGTGGGGTCGCCCAGCACCACGGCCAGCGTCTCACCACCATCCTTGAGGCGGATATGCGCCTCGCGGATCAGCGCGCCGCCAATGCCGCTGCCATGGAACGAGGGCTCCACCGCCAGCGGCGCCAGCGCTACGGCCGCGAAGGTCTTGCCGCCATTCTGGACGAACAGCCGCGAAAACAGGATATGGCCGACCACCTGGCCGTCCTCTTCCGCAACCAGCTCGGCAACCGCGTCGCCGCCGGTCACCAGCGCGTCGACCAGACCGGCCTCCGCCTGCTGGCCGAAAGCGTGTTCCTCGACGAGGCGGATGGCCTCGCGATCCCGCGGCGTTGCCGCGCGTATCGACATCATGCTCATGAGAATTTCAGTCCTTTTTCGATCTTGGCCCCGCGCAGGAATTCCGACGCGGCAGCGGGCTTTCCGCCCGCCCGTTGAACTTCGACCAGCCTGATCGCGCCTGCCCCGCAGGCGACCGTCAGCCGGTCATCGAGAATTCCTCCCGACTCGCCCAAATCTTCCGAAGGCGACAGGCCTTGCGACAGCGTCGAGCGAAGCAGTTTCAGCCGCTCCTGGCGGCCGCCAATTCCTATCTCCGACCAGGCGCCTGGAAAGGGCGACAAGCCACGAATATGATTGTGGACCTCACTTGCCGAGCGAGTCCAGTCCACGCGAGTCTCGGATTTATCGATTTTCTTGGCGTAGGTCACCCCATCCACAGCTTGTGTGGTGAATGTCAGGGTGTTCCCTTCCAACCGCGCCAGCGCTTCCACCATCAAGGCAGCACCGACACTCATCAACCGATCATGCAGATCGCCGGCTGTCATATCGGGTTCGATGGCGCACTTTTCAACCAGCCCGACCGGACCGGTGTCCAGGCCCTCTTCCATGCGCATCACCATCATGCCGCTTTCCAGGTCTCCGGCCATGATGGCGCGCTGGATGGGGGCGGCGCCGCGCCAGCGCGGCAGAAGCGACGCATGGCCGTTGACGCAGCCGAGCCGGGTTGCCTCCAGAACCGCCTTCGGCAGCAGCAGTCCATAGGCGACGACCACCGCCACATCGGCCTGCAAGGCGCGAAAAGCGGCCTGTTCGGCCTCGCCTTTGAGCGAAACCGGCGTCCGCACCTCGATGCCCAGTCGCTCCGCCTCGCGCTGCACCGGCGACGGCGTCAGCTCCAGCCCGCGTCGTCCGGCAGCGCGCGGCGGCTGGGTATAGACGGCTGATATCTCATGGCCAGCCTCGGCGATCGCGCGCAAGGTCGGCACCGAAAACTCCGGCGTACCCATGAAGATGAGGCGAAGGGGCATTTTTTCTTCCGGTATCCTGTCTTCTTGCTCGCGCAGTGTGCCGGCTCAGGCATCTGCTTCAAACGGGTTTACGAGCTTTAGGTCAAGGCCGTCGAAGTCGCGGGACGACCGTCGCGCTATCTTTCCGCTTCGATCTTCTCCATGATTTCCGCGTATTCATCGCCAATTGCGCTTTCAGATACGAAAGCCGAGCGAATTGCAGCCCACGCCGAGAGGCTCGACTCCTCTCGGGCCGGCCTCTCCGCAACTATGCCTTTGCGCAGAAGGCCGATGGCCTTGTCCGAGACGCTCTGGCCGACCTCGCGCGCCGCCAGTTCGATCTCGCGCTTCAAAGGCTCAGGAATGTCCCTGATCAGCATGTCGACCGTCGGCATCTCCATTTGGTGGCAATCCTGCCGACAATAGGCCTGGAGGGGACTCCCGTACCTTATCCCGCGAGCTTGCCCGGCGCCTTGTCCCTGGCGAGCTTCTTGAATTTCTTTACCACCATGTCGCGCTTCAGCTTCGAGATGTGATCGATGAACAGGACGCCATTGAGGTGGTCGATCTCGTGTTGCAGGCAGGTCGCCATCAACCCCTCGGCCTCTATCTCCTGCAATTTGCCGTCGCGGTCGAGATATTTGACCCGCACGGAGGCGGGGCGTTCGACCTCGGCGTAATAATCCGGGATCGACAGGCAGCCTTCCTCATAGACGGAGCGCGCGTCGGCGCTCTCCAGGATTTCCGGATTGATGAAGACATGCGGCGCCGGCGTCTCGTCTTCCTTGGCGAGATCGATCACCAGCAAGCGCAGCGGCTCGCCGATCTGGATTGCCGCCAGCCCGATGCCCGGCGCATCATACATGGTCGCCAGCATGTCGTCGGCTAATTTGCGCAAAGGCGCGTCGACACGCTCTACGGGCTTGGAAACCTGGCGCAGGATGGGGTCGGGAAGGATGATAAGCGGCTTGATCGGCATGGCGTTCCACCTAAGACCTCCAGCGAAACGCGTCAACCGGTTGGCATCAGGCGCGTTCACGTTTTGATCTGTGCTATCGCGGCGAATCGTCTATGCTGTCCACATGAATGATTTGAGCACCATCCTTTCGGAGCCTGTCGCCCGGCTTGGCGCCACAACGATCACGCTCGGCCATGCGCTGGCCTTCGGCGTTTTGCTGTTTCTGGCCCTGTTCGTGGCGCTGGTCATTGCGTTGTGGCGGTCGGCCAAGGCGCGCGCCGTGGCGGCCGCGGAAGCCGCCGATCATGCCCGCGATGCGGAAGTGCGGATGGCCGGCATTCTGCAAAGCCAGGCCGAAATGCAGGGCCGCATGGGCGCCATTGCGGAAGTGTTCGGCGCACGGCAGGCGGAACTGACGCAATCGATCGGCCAACGCCTCGACGCCATGACCGGCCGGCTCGGCCAGACCATGACCGAGCAGACCAAATCCACGCATGAGAGCCTGGCCAAATTGCAGGAACGGCTGGCGATCATCGACGTCGCGCAAGGCAACATCCAGTCGCTCGCCGGCCAGGTCGTGCAATTGCAGGCGATCCTCTCGAACAAGCAGACGCGCGGCGCGTTCGGCCAGTCGCGCATGGAGGCGATCGTTGCCGACGGCCTGCCGCACGGCGCCTATGAGTTCCAGGCGACGCTGTCGAACGGCAGCCGGCCCGACTGCCTGGTGAAGATGCCGAACGGCGCGCCGTCGCTGGCCATCGATGCAAAATTTCCGCTGGAAGCCTGGAACGCCATCCGCGCCGCCGATGGCGCCGATCTGCAGAAGGCAGCTTCGCAGGCCTTCCGCCGCGACATCGAGATCCATGTCCGCGATATCTCGGAAAAATACCTGATCCAGGGCGAGACGCAGGACACTGCCTTCATGTTCGTGCCGTCGGAATCGGTGTTCGCCGAGATCCACGAGAATTTCGAGGCGATCGTGCACAAGGCGCACCGTGCGCGCGTCGTCATCGTCTCGCCGTCGCTGCTGATGCTGTCGATCCAGGTCATCCAGGCGATCCTCAAGGATGCCCGCATGCGCGAACAGGCGCACCTGATCCAGGGCGAGGTCATCCGGCTGATGGAGGATGTTGCACGTGTCGATGAGCGGGTGCGCAAGCTGCAGGTGCATTTCGGCCAGTCGGCCAAGGACATCGACGACATACTGGTTTCGACGTCGAAGGTCACCAAGCGCGGCCAGAAGATCGAGGCGCTGGAATTCGGCGCGCAGCCCGACGGCGATGCCGCCGTAGACGCCGCGTCACGGGGTCCCGCCGCCAAGGTCGATACCGGCGCGCGCGTTGCCGATTCGAAAACCGGGCAGCTCAGGCTGAGGGTCGTCGAAGGCGACGATTGAGGCGCGGTGCCGGACCGGTGCTACTGCTCCTCCAACGTGGTCATGCCCTGAAATTCAGGCAGCCAGTGCAGCGCCGAGCGGTGCCATTTCTGCTGTGTCGGGATCAAATCCTGGCGCTGCCGCGCGGTCCCCACGCGAATTCCATAGACCTTCGGACCATCTCCGACAGACGTGGCGTAAAGATGCGAACCGCAGTCGGCGCAAAAGGCCTGGGTGCGCTTGGCGCCGCTCGCCACGATCTTGATGTAGATTTTCGGCGTGCCCTTGGTGATGCGATAGTTGCTTTCCGGCGCCGGAACCGTAAGGCGAAAAGCCGTGCCGGTCAGTTGCTGGCAATCCGTGCAGTGGCAGATCGTGGTCTTTTCCGGATCGACCTCCGCCTCGTAGGTGATGGCGCCACAATGACAGCCGCCGTCTATTCTCATCTTCGTTCCTCCAAAGCCCCTTCAATCTAGCGGCGCAAGGCCGTGAGGCAATGGCACGGTTTTAGTCCAGGGCAGGATCGGATGCGGAATCGATCAGCCTGCGTCGCTGCTCCCAGGTGCCTGACGTCTGCGGCTTGACGAACAGCCGTGTGATCTCCGGCATTTCCTTCTTCAACTGCGCCTCCAGGCGCTCGACGCAAGCTTCGATCTCGGGCGCCGTCAAATGGTCCTCGAACTCGATGCTGAGCCCGGCGACGATCTCTGTCGGCCCCATATGGACGGTCAGGACGCCGTTCGCCCGCTGCACCGCCGGATCCTGCTGGGCGATCGCCAGCACTTTCATCTGCACCTCGGGCGACGCCGGCTCGCCGATCAGCAGGCCCTTGCTTTCGCGGGCCAGGAAGATCGCGGTCGCGCCAAGGATCAGCCCGATGCCGATAGAGGCGGCGCCGTCGAGCTCCGGCATCTCCAGCAGTTCCGCCGCCAATATGCCGGCGAAAGCGACGATCAGGCCGAGAAGTGCCGCACTGTCCTCGAACAGCACGGTGTAGACGCTCGGATCCTTGCTCGACTGCACGGCCTGCAGCCAGCCTTGCCTGCCCTTCTGCCGGCGAAACTCCTTCAGCGCCACCCACCACGAACTGCCTTCGAACAGGAAGGAAAGGCCCAGAACAATATAGTTTACCTTGGCGTTGGCGACCGGCTCCGGCGCCATGATATGGACCACGCCTTCATAGAACGACACGCCGGCGCCCAGCGCGAAGACGAGGAGCGCGACGATGAAGCTCCAGAAGTAGAGTTCGCGGCCGTGGCCGAGCGGATGCGTGCGATCGGCAGGGCGAGCGGCGCGGTGCATGCCGTAGAGCAGCAGGCCGCCATTGCCGGTATCGACCAGCGAATGGACGCCCTCCGACAGCATCGCCGAACTGCCGGTAAAGGCGGCGGCGGCGAACTTGGTCAGCGCGATGGCGAGATTGCCGGCGAGCGCCGCGTAGATCACCTTTTTTGAGCCGCCGTGCCCGGCCATGGCATTTGCCCCCGTTCAAGGCGCAGTCTAGCGGCCAGGCCGCTAAAGCTCCACAGGCATCACACCGCGCGAATGTCGGGTCGTCCACGGCAGCGGCCATGAGAGATCGGTCTATGGAAAACGGCGACTACTCGATGATCTCGCTGGTCCACACCTTGAAGCCGGCAAGCGTTCCCGGGCCGAAAATATGGGTCAGCGGCACGTCGGCGGCGTCGCGGCCGGAGGCGATCAGGATGCGGCCGATGCGCGGTGCATTGTTGCGCGGGTCGAAGACATGCCAGCGGCCGCCGAGATAGACTTCCATCCAGGCGCAGAAATCCATGCTTGCCCATGGCTTCGGCATACCGATGTCGCTGATGTAGCCGGTGCAATAGCGTGTTGGGATGTTGAGCGCCCGGCAGAAGGTGACGGCGAGATGCGCGTAGTCGCGGCACACGCCGCTCCGTTCACGATAGGCTTCCGCCGCGGTGCGCGTCGGCCGTGCATTGCCGTAGTTGAAGACGATGTGGCTGTGGACGAAGTCGCAGACCGCCTGCACGCGCGGAATACCCAGCGGCGTGTTGCCGAACAGCCGCCACGCCTCGTCAGCCAGAAGGTCGCTTTCGCAAAAACGGCTGGGCAGCAGGAACAGCAATGTGTCCGCCGGCAGGTCGCGCACCTCGTGCTGCCAGGCCATCGGGTCGCCCATCTCGAAGGTGCCGGGGTCGCGGATCACCGCGTCGGTGCCGAAGGTGAAGCGCCCGGGCGGCGCGACAAGCCGGTTGCACCAATTGCCGAAACTGTCGCGATAGCTTTCGATCGGCACCGGTGGATTGGAGATCAGGAAATCCGGCCGCTCGAGATCGGAGGCCCGCGAATAGTGCACATTCAGCATCGCGATGAGCGGCGTTTCCTGCGGAAAGTCGAAGCTCATCTCGCAGCCGATGTGGATTCGCATTGTCGTCCTGACGGCCTGCCTGACGATCACCCGGCGAAGCTCGGGTCGATGCTGCAGTGCGAAAATGACCATGGCACGGACCGCCATGGTTTACGAGCAAATTAGAGCAATTCCAGGAAAAGTGTGAAGCGGTTTTCCGTCCGGAATTGCGTCAAAACAAAGAGTTAGAGCAATTCACTGTTTCCGCGAAACGGTGAATTGCTCTAGAAACCGGTTGAAAGCGATCCGCTGTCGGCGGCAACAGTCGCTAACCCCTTGCGGTCGGGCGGTTCTCTTGTTTCACTTGGCTTCTCACATCAGGAGGAACGAATCATGGCTAAAGGTGCGATGAAGGCAGGCAAGGAAGCCCGCAAGCCGAAGAAGGACGCCAAGAAGCCCGCTCCGGCTCCGGCGCTGAAGGCGCCGCCGGTCAAGGCGATGAAGCTCAAGGACAAGTAGGTCCGGCGATCCACTTCGCAATAAGATTACGGCCGGCGACACTTGTTGCCGGTCGCTGTTGCTCGAGCGCCCGAAATTCTTATATTGGCGTGGCGGGGACGACCTCGCGCTTCCCCAAATCCGGACGGGACGACCCGCCATTGTTTGACTGATCGTCGGGCGCCGAAATACCTTTCGGGTCCGATGCTCTGATGGAGCGTTGTCGATGTCGTGGATTCTTCTCTTTTTCGCTGGCTTGTTCGAGATCGGCTGGGCAATCGGCCTCAAATACACCGATGGCTTCTCGAAGCTGGTGCCGACCGTGCTGACCGTTGCCTCGATGGTCGTCAGCCTCACTCTGCTCGGCCTGGCGCTGAAGGCGCTGCCCGTCGGCACCGCCTATGCGGTGTGGACCGGCATCGGCACCGTCGGTACGGCACTGCTCGGCATCTGGCTGCTCGGCGAACCGGCCACCGCGATCAGGCTGGCCTGCATCGCGCTCATCGTCTGCGGCATCATGGGGCTGAAGTTCGCCGCCTGACGGTAACGCTTAGGTCTCTTGGTTTGCGCATGTCGTCCTCCCAGAGCCGGGACCAGGGCGACATGCATGGGACAAACACGTTCAGGGCCGCTGCGAGGCGACCCTGATTCTCGAAGCAGATTGCTCCGTAGCCGAGAGCTAGCGGGCGGAGAAGCCCGGAGGCGTCCTGCCGGTACGCTGCTTGCGTGCCGCATAACGCGCGTCACGCTTGGCCTTGCGTTCGGCTTCGTCGGCCAGAAGACGGGCGATGCGCTCGTTCTCTTCGGATTCCCGAATCTTGGCCTCGGCCTGTGCAGCTTCCTCGGCGGCGATACGTGCCGCTTCGGCTGCTGCCTCGCGCTCGGCCTTCTCGACCGCTTCGCGTGCCAGCTTCTCCTGCTTCAGCCGGGCCTTTTCGGCCTCGCGGATTTCGCGGGCCGCAAGGATAGCCTTGCGTTCAGCCTGCCGCGCCAGCACTGCGGGATCATCCGCCGCCGGCTTTGCCTTGAAGCGCTCGAGGAGCGCCTTCTTTGCCTCGTTTGCGGCATTGCGCCGCTCGAAAACGTCTTTTTCCCTGTAGATAGCCAAGTCCACTTCCCTGAAGTCAATTCGCGACGCTTACATACGCGCGAAAACCGAGAGTTCAAGCGCCAAAACGGCATGGCAGCCATGAAATTGTCGGCTGTTGCACTCGGGAGACGCCTTTGGAGCAATTCCAGGAAAAGTGTGAAGCGGTTTTCCGTCCGGAATGGCGACGAAGAGATAGAGCCGAAACCGACATGCACTGTTCACCGTCCGCCCCACTGGCGGCGCGGCTGAGGCGTCGCTACGTCTAACCCGAAAACCCAACACCAGGATGACATCAAATGGAACTCGGTCTCTACACATTCGCCGACGTCAGCCCGCAGCCGGGCCCCGGTGCCATCGGCCCGCATGAGCGGCTGCGCAACCTGATCGAGGAGATCGAGCTGGCCGACCAGGTCGGCCTCGACGTCTTCGGCCTCGGCGAGCATCACCGGCCCGACTATGCCGCCTCCGCACCGGTCGTGGCCCTGGCCGCGGCGGCCGAGCGTTCGAAGCGCATCAAGCTGACCAGCGCGGTCACCGTTCTGTCTTCCGATGACCCGGTGCGCGTTTTCCAGCAATTTGCCACGCTCGATCTTCTGTCGGGCGGCCGCGCCGAGATCATGGCCGGGCGCGGCTCGTTCATCGAATCCTTCCCGCTGTTCGGTTTCAACCTCGAGGATTATGACGAGCTGTTCGCCGAAAAACTGGATCTGCTGCTTGCCATCCGCGACAGCGTGAAGGTCACCTGGTCGGGCAATCTGCGTGCGCCGATCAACGATCGCGGCGTTTATCCCCGGCCCTTCCAGGACAGGCTACCGGTCTGGATCGCCATTGGCGGCACGCCGCAGTCTGCCGCCCGCGCTGGCGCGCTCGGCCTGCCGCTGGCGCTCGCCATCATTGGCGGCGAGCCGGCGCGTTTCGCGCCGCTGTTCGATCTCTACCGCGAAGCCGCCAAGCGCGCCGGCAGTGATCCGGCGGGCCTTGCCACCAGCATCAACGTGCACGGCTTCATCGCCGAGACGACCGAGCAGGCGGCGGACGATTTCTACGGCCCGCAGGCGGAAGTGATGAATCGCATCGGCCGCGAGCGCGGCTGGGGTCCGACCTCGCGGGCGCATTTCGACCAGTCGCGCGGCCCCACAGGCGCCCTGTTCGTCGGCAGTCCCGAGCAAGTGGCTGAAAAGATCGTCGCCCAGCACAAGATCTTCGGCAATGACCGCTTCCTGCTGCAGATGGCGATCGGCACCATGCCGCATGCCAAGATCATGAAGGCGATCGAACTCTACGGCACCAGGGTGGCGCCGATCGTTCGCAAGGAAACAGCCAAGCCCGCCACAGCCGTCACGTCGCCGGCAGCCTGACCCGGAGCCGGCGCGAGCGGCCTCAATCCCGAAGCCGGCTCATGGAACCCTCGCGCGTAACTCTGCGTTTCATGGAGGCGATTGCCGTGCGAAGGGGCGCCGGCTTGAGGGGGTGACCATGAAAACCGAACCCACAGCCTGGGGTCAGGACATTTCCGATGAACCGGATTCGCGCGCCGCGGCTCGCGCCGACACGCGTCTGATGCGCTCGTTGCTGATCGGCATCTTCCTGTTCATGGCCATCTACGCGCTCTACTTCGCCCGCGCCTTTTTCATGCCAGTGCTTCTGGCTTTCCTGCTGGCGCTGACGCTGACGCCGATCGTCCGGCTGCTGCGCAAGCACGGTATCCCGGAAGTGATCTCGGCAACCCTTCTGGTGCTGTTGTCCCTCTGTGTGTTCGCCACCGCCGGCTATCTGCTCAGTGGCCCGATAATCGATCTTATCAACAACACCTCGTCGATCGGCCAGAAGCTCACCGAACGGTTGGCGCAATTGCGACAGCCGCTCGAGAAGATCATGCAGATTTCGCATCAGATCGAACAACTGACCGAGACCTCGCAGGAGTCGGGCATTCAGAAGGTGGCGGTAGCGCAGTCCGGCATCCTGTCGGCGGCCGCCAGCAACATCCTGTCGGCGGGAACAGGCCTCACCATCATCTTCGTGCTGTCGCTGTTCCTGCTCGCCTCCGGCACGATGTTTTATGAAAAGATCATCCAGTCCTTCGCCAGCCTCAGCGAAAAGAAGCGGGCGCTGCGCGTCGTCTATGACGTCGAACGCGAAATCTCGCACTATCTGCTCACCGTCACCATCATCAATGCCGGCCTCGGCACGGTCATCGCTCTCGGTCTTTGGGCGCTCGGCGTGCCCAATCCGCTGGTCTGGGGCGTTGCTGCCGCCCTGCTCAATTTCCTGCCCTATGTCGGAGCACTGATCACCATCGTGCTTGTCACGGTCATGGCGTTGATCAGCTTCGATACCATCTTCTACGCGCTTCTGGCGCCGGCCTTCGTGATCTTGTGCGACATCGTCGAAGGCCAGTTCGTGACGCCGATGGTGGTCGGCAGGCGCCTCGAGATCAACGCCGTGGCGATCTTTATCGCCATCGCCTTCTGGTCATGGCTGTGGGGTTTCGTCGGCGCCCTGATGGCGGTGCCGCTGCTGGTCGTCATCAAGGTGTTCTGCGATCATTTCGATGGGCTCAGCCATGTCGGCAATTTTCTCGCCGCGCAGCACGCGGTTGTCGTCGAGGAGGACGACATCGCCGACCCCGAAGCTGTCAAAGGCTGATCAATATTTTTGAATTTGCGGCGCCGCCGGATGCTTCCTACATGCGGTCCTGACACAGGATCCCACCCATGACCGCTCTTTCCGTTCTCGACCTGTCGCCGATCGTCGAAGGCAGCGATGCCTCGCAGTCGCTGGCCAACTCGCTCGATCTTGCCCGCCATGCCGAGCGCCTGGGCTACAAGCGTTTCTGGCTGGCCGAGCATCACAACATGCCGGGTATTGCCAGTGCCGCCACAGCCGTCGTCATTGCCCATGTCGCGGGCGGCACCAAGACCATTCGTGTCGGCGCCGGCGGCATCATGCTGCCCAACCATTCGCCGCTGGTGATTGCCGAGCAGTTCGGCACGCTGGCCGCATTGCATCCGGGCCGCATCGATCTCGGCATCGGCCGGGCGCCCGGCACCGACATGGGTACCGCCCGCGCCTTGCGCCGCAATCTCGAGGCCGGGGTCGACAATTTCCCGCAGGATGTCGTCGAGCTGATGGGCTATTTCCAGCCGGCCGAGGAAGGCCAACGCATCCGTGCCGTGCCCGGCGAAGGCCAGGGCGTGCCGGTCTGGATCCTCGGCTCCAGCCTCTACGGCGCGCAGCTTGCCGCCATGCTCGGCCTGCCCTATGCCTTCGCCTCGCATTTCGCGCCGGCGGATCTGGATCACGCGCTGGATGTCTACCGCTCGCGCTTCCAACCCTCCGAGCAGCTCGACAAGGCGCATGTCATGCTTGGCCTCAACGTCTTTGCCGCGCCCACCGATGCCGAGGCTCGTTTGCTGTTCACCTCGCTGCAACAGGCTTTCGTCAATCTGCGCACCGGCCGGGCCGGACGGCTGCCGCCACCTGTCGAGAACTATGACCGCGATCTCGATCCGATGGCAAAGACCATGCTGGGCCAGGCATTGTCCTGCGCCGTCGTCGGCTCCCCGGAAACGGTGCGGCAAGGCATCGATGCCTTCGTGCGCCGCACCGGCGCCGACGAGCTGATGGTCACCGCGCAGATTTTTGATCATGCGGCGCGGGTGCGGTCGTTCGAGATCCTGGCCGAGGCGCACAAATCGCTGTCGCAGGCGGCCTGAGAAGTTCTGGTACGATATATGCTGGGCGAAAAACTATGCGCTCACGCTCTGCGCAATCGCCCCGAGCGGGCGGCATGAATTGCGGATCATCAGCCGGCCCTTGAGCAAAAGCTTGCGCGGCGGCGCGTCCCTGTTGCCGGCGAGACGGTCGAGAAGCAGATTGGCCGCCTGTTCGCCGATCGCCTGCACCGGCTGCGCGACGGTGGTCAGCTGCGGCTGAAACACGTCGGACCATGGAAAGTCGTCGAAGCAGGCAACTGAAATGTCTTCCGGGCAGGACAGGCCGATGTCGCGGATCGCCTTCATGGTGCCGATCACCATCGGGTTGTTGGCCGAGAAGATCGCGCTTGGCCGATCGTGCGAGGACAGCATCTGCATGGTCGCGTTGTAGCCGTCGATCTCGTGGAAATTGCCGAAGCGGATCAGCTCCTCCGCGATCGGCAGGCCGGCGGCGTGAAGCGCCTCGCGATATCCCGCCATGCGGTCATGCATCGGCGAAATGTCCGACGTGCCGGTGATGTAACCGATGCGCCGGTGGCCGAGATTGATCAGATAGGTGATGGCGTCGAACACCGCGCGCTGGTTGTCCAGCACCACGGCATCGGTGTCGACGCCTTTGCAGATACGATCGAGCAGCACCACCGGCACGTTGGCGTCGTCGACGATCCGCTTGAGGATCGCGCCGTCGCCGACGCGCGCCACGATCAGCCCGTCGACCATGCGGTCGAGCAGCAGCTTGATCTGATCGTCCTGGGTATTCAAATCCTCGTCCGTGCAGCACAGCATGACGGCATAGCCGGCCCGGTCGAAGGCCTGCTGGATGACCGAGACGACATCGGTGAAGAATGGGTTGGTGATGTGCGGCACGGTCAGTCCGATCGTGCGGGTCGTGCCCATCTTCAGGCTGCGGGCGATCGCGTTGCGCTTGTAGCCGATATCGCGGATCGCCTGTTCGATGCGCTGGCTAAGCTCCGGACTGACCGTCGCCGTGCCGTTGATCAGCGCCGAAACGGTGGCGACAGACACACGTGCCGCTTCAGCCACATGAAGCATGGTGGGCGCGGTGGATTTCCGGTGTTTTTTTTGCCCTGATGCTGTCATTTTCGAAACGTTTCGCCACCCTTGCCGGCCAATACGTACGGAATCCTGTCCTTTTTAGCAAGAATCGAAATGCAGTAAACATGCGGCACCTCATATCAGCTTGACATGATCGAAACGTTTAGATTAGCGTTTGCGGGAAGTTGACGAGGACGGAAGGGAGGCCGCCATTGTCATGCGAGAGAGCAGTTCCCTTTCCCCGCAGCACGGCGCTGCCGATCGGTCGGACACCGTTCTGAGCGCCGAGCATATTTCCAAGAGCTTCGGCGGCATCGCCGCCCTGGTCGATGTCGGCTTCGAGCTGCGGCGCGGCGAGGTTCATGCCTTGATGGGCGAGAACGGCGCCGGCAAGTCGACGCTGATGAAGATCCTCTCCGGCGTCTACACCGGCTATGAAGGCACGGTCAGCGTCGATGGCCACCCTGTCAATTTCGCTGGCGTACGCGACGCCGAGGATGCCGGCATTGCCATCATTCATCAGGAGCTCAACCTGGTGCCCGAACTCAGCGTCGCCGACAACATCTTCCTTGGCCGCGAGAAGCTGATCGCCGGGCTGATTGTCGACCGCAAGGCAAGCAGCCGCGCGGCGGGCGCTTTGTTGCAGCGGCTCGGCATCGAGCTCGATCCGCAAGCCCGCGTCGGTGCCCTGCGTGTCGGCGAGCAGCAGCTGGTCGAGATCGCCAAGGCGCTGTCGATGTCGGCACGCATCCTGATCATGGACGAGCCGACCTCGGCGCTGTCGCCGGCCGAATGCCAGCGGCTGTTCCGCATCATCCGCCAGCTTGCCGAGAGCGGTGTCGCCATCGTCTACATCTCGCACCGCATCGACGAGGTCATGCATCTGGCCAGCCGCGTCACCGTGTTTCGCGACGGGCGCCATGTACTGACCGAGCCGATGGCCAGGCTGGACGAAGATGCGATCATTTCGGCGATGGTCGGACGCAACCTGCTCGCTTCCTCCCAGGAAGAGCGCCACTCCGGCGGCAACATTGTGCTTTCGGTCGAAAACCTGTCGCTGTCGAAGCCCGATGCGCATGGCTGGCGCACGGTGATCGACGGCGTTGGCTTCGATCTTGCCGCCGGAGAGATCCTCGGCATTGGCGGGCTGCTGGGTTCGGGCCGAACCGAGATCCTGGAAGCGATCTTCGGCTCGAGCGATGGCCGCACCGGTGGCGAAATCCAGGTCGACGGCCGGCCTGTGGATATCCGTTCGCCCCGCGACGCAAGGCGGCTGGGCATTGCACTGGTCACCGAGGACCGCAAGACGCAAGGCCTGCATCTGCAGGCTTCGATCGCAGACAATGTCGCGCTGCCGCTGGTCGGGTCGCTGGCCCGCTTCGGCATCCGCTCGCTGGCCTCCGAGCAGGGGCTGGCGCGGCAGGCGGTCAAGGCGCTCGGCATCCGCTGCCGGGACATCGACCAGCCTGCCGGCACGCTGTCCGGCGGCAACCAGCAGAAGGTCGTCATCGGCAAGTGGCTGGCGACCAGGCCAAGGGTGCTGTTGCTGGACGAGCCGACGCGCGGCATCGATGTCGGCGCCAAACGCGAGATCTACGACCTGATCTTCAAGCTGGCGCGCGATGGACTGGCCATCGCCGTCATCAGCTCCGAACTGCCGGAGCTTTTGCATCTCTCCGACCGCATCCTGGTGATGGCCGATGGCCGCCAGACAGGCATTCTTTCCCGCGACGCGGCCAGCGAGGAGGCCATCATGCGTCTCGCCGCCCCGCGCAGGACCATATCGAGACCAGCCGCATGACTGCCCTGAAACTCCTGTCCCGTACCAAGCTCTACTGGGGCCTGATCGCCATCTTCCTGATCGGCGTGCTGGGCTCGCCGATGAGTTCCAAGGGCAACAACATCTTCCTCTCCTACGGCAACCTGCTCGACGTGCTGCGCCAGGTCTCGACCACCGGGCTGATCGCCACCGGCATGACGGCTGTCATCATCACCGGCGGCATCGATCTCTCCGTCGGCTCGCTGATGGCCATCTGCTCGGTGGTCTGTGCCATGCTGCTGACGGTCCCAGGCGTGACGCCGGGCGTCGTGCTGGGCGTGCCGACCGTCGCGCTGGTGGCGCTTTGCCTCGGTTTCGTCGTCACCCGCTTCATCTTCCAGAACCTGGCAAAGTCCCGTGCCGGCGCCGATCTCGTCCGCGAGATCAGGCTGGACGGGATTCGCGGCCTGATCACGCCCGCCGTCGTCGGCGTGGTCTTGTGCTGCCTGTCGCTGTGGTTTCTGCTGCCGCAGATCGAGCCGAAATTCGGCGTGCTCGGCGTGCTGCTGGTGGCGCCGTGCGTTGGTTTGCTGTTCGGCGCGCTCAACGGCTTCATCATCGTTGCCGGACGGCTGCAGCCCTTCATCGTCACCCTGGCTATGATGGTGACGGCGCTCGGCATCGCACGGCTGACCGCCGGCCAGAACAATGCGGTGCTGCCGGTCTATACCGGCTCCAACGCCACCGCCGATTTCGAGATCCTGCGCTCGCTGGTGTTCGGCATCATCCCGATGCCGGGCCTGTTCTTCCTCGGCGCCATCGTGATCTACGGCGCGGTGCTGCGCTTCACGCCGTTCGGCCGCTATGTCTATGCCATCGGCGGCAACGAGGAGGCGGCGCGCCTCTCCGGCATCGCCGCCGGCCGCGTCAAGATCGCCACCTATGCCGTCTCCGGGCTGCTCGCCGGCATTGCCGCCGTGCTCTATGTTGCGCAGTACCGGCAAGGCAAGCCGGATGCCGGCGCCGGGCTGGAGCTCGACGCCATTGCCGCTGTGGTCATAGGCGGCACCAGCCTGATGGGCGGGCGCGGCAGCCTCATCGGCACGTTCTGCGGCGTGCTGATCTTCGGTCTGCTCTCCAACATCCTGCAGCTCCACAACATCAATTCGAACCTTCAGCTGGTGCTGAAGGGGATGATCATCATCGGCACCGTGCTCGTGCAGGAGCGCAATGCCGGTGATCTCCTGGCCTATCTGCGCCTGCCCGGCGGGCAATCGGCGCACAAGGAAACGGCCGCGGCAAAGCGGCCGTCGCAAGAGACACCGTCTCTCAATCTCGGAGGAAACAAAAAATGAAACGACGTGACATGCTGAAGCTTGCCGCCGTGACCGCGGCACTGCTGACCACCACCGCGCTGCTGACCACCGGCAACGCTTACGCTCAGGACAAGAAGTGGAAGATCGGCTTCTCCCAAGTGACGACCATCGAGCCCTGGCGCGCGCAGTTCAACAAGGACATCCTGGCCGAAGCCGCCAAGCACCCCGAGGTCGAGCTGATCATCACCGACGGCGAGGACAAGACCGAAAAGCAGGTCGCCGATGTCGAGAACCTGATCCGCCAGGAGGTCGATGCGCTGTTGGTGTCACCGAAGGAATCGGCCGGCCTGACCGGCGTCGTGCAGCAGGCGATCGACGCCAAGATCCCGGTCTTCGTGCTCGACCGCAATGTCGACACCAAGGACTACACGCAGTTCGTCGGCGGTGACAACGCGCTGATCGGCCGCGCGGCCGGCGAATATGCCGTCGAGCTGCTGGGCGGCAAGGGCAAGGCTGCAGGCAACGTCGTCGAGATCTGGGGCGGCATGGGCACCCAGCCGGCGCATGACCGCCATGACGGCTTTCACGAATTCACCGACAAGGAGCCGGGCATCAAATATCTGCTCGACCAGCAATCGGGCGACTGGAAGCAGGACCAGGCCTACAATCTGATGGCCAACGCGCTGAAGAGCAACGAGAAGATCGATCTCGTCTACGGGCACAACGACCCGATGGCCTATGGCGCCTATCTCGCCGCCAAGGATGTCGGCCGCGAGAAGGACATCAAGTTCATTGGTATCGACGGCCTGCCCAATGAAGGCGTGCAGATGGTGAACAAGGGCGAGCTGACGGCGACCTTCACCTATGTCACTCCCGGTGCCGAAGGCCTGCGCCAGGCGATCAAGTTCCTCAACGGCGAGAAAGTCGAAAAGACCATTACCCTGCCAACCGAGAAGATCACCAAGGAAAACGCCGCCCAGGTGCTGAAGGACAACGGCCTCTGAGGCAAACTTCCTGCCGGGTGCCTCCTTTGGCGCCCGGCGGGTCTAAGCCAGCTTCACCAGCAGCTTCATGAAGGTGGCGATCTCCTTGGCCGAGAGCGGCGCCAGCGTCTCCTTTGTGATCTCGCGCGCCAGCGGGATCAGGCGCTCGATGGCATCGCGGCCTGCCGCGGTCAGATTGACCAGCAGCCGTCTTTTGTCGACCTCGTGCCTGGAAAGCTCGACCAGGCCGCGCGCCTTCAGCCGGTCGATGACGCCCTTGACCGTCGCCGCATCCATCGCGATCAGCGTGCCGAGCTGGTTCTGCGAGGTCTCGCCGACGTCACGCAGCTTGGCCAGCGCCGCGAATTGCGGCGGCGTCAGATCGCCGATATGCGCGGCAAAGATCGCGACATGGCGCTGATGCGCCTTGCGCAGGATGAAGCCGACCTGCTCCTGCAGGAGGTAATCCTGGTCGTCCGGCGCCTCGACCTCGACCAGCTTGAGCAGATTGTCCTCGCCGCTCACCGCAGCCCATCCCAGGCTTTGATGTCATCGGCCGCGAGACCACCCATGCGATCGTGAATGCGCGGGCCACAAGTCATGGCGAGGCAGAACAGAATCTCGTCGGGGCGCGGACCATCGGACATGCCGACTTCCATGGCGTCGAAATGGCTGCGCACATAGGCGGCGTTGATGTGGCCGAGCGGCACGTCGAGCTTCGAACCGAAAGCGCCGACCTTCTTGGCCGACGGCACGATCGCCTTGGCGTCGCCGAGCCGCTCGCGCATGGCGTAGCCGCCGGGCACATGCCAGAGGGCGCCGTGTTCCAGCTCACCCGCCGCGCCGACAATGGCACCCTTGCCGTAGCCGTCGATCTGCTTGACGTCGCCGCCGAGCGCCGCGATCAGCCGGTCTGCGAGCAGCAGGCCGAGCGGCTTGAGATCGTCCATGGCGCTCTGCAGCTCCTCGACATAGCGCCCGGCGAACGGGTTCTTTACCAGCGCCATGGCGGCGGCACGGCGGCGCGGCACCTTGGCCACCGGCCCGCCCTCGTGAAAGATCTCTTCGGTCAGAACCGCGATCTTGCGGATCGGAAACTCAGGCATGGGCAACTTCCTCCCTCGAAGTTTCGTTGGGCGCGGCAAGCGCAACCGAGCCACTGATGCGGATCTCGCCGCCGAGAAACAGCGCCGACCCGGCAATAAGCCCCCGCCGGCGAAAATCTTCGGCGACGGCAAGGCCATTGTCCAGCGCGCGCGCCACTTCGCCAAAGGCAAGCGTGCCGACGCCTTGCGTCACCAGCCGCGAGCCGAGATCGCTGTCGGGCGACAGTTCGTGTGCGGAAATGCGCTTGATGGCGGGATTGCCGGGCAGGTCCACCGCGTTGGCGATGAGCGTCGCCGCCGCATCGGCTTCGGCGCCGGTCCGCGCCAGAACGGTGACGGCGTCGGCAATGCCAAGCGAGAAGGAGCGGCCACGCCAACCGCTGGTGGCGACGCCGCGAACGCCATCTTCCGCGCGGATCGTGATCCGGTCGGCCATGCCGCTGCCGGTACCGGCTACCGCCAGACCCATCGACTGGCCCTTGCCGATATGGAGCGCGCAGTCGCCGCCATTGTTGACATAGGCGCGCTCGATCTTGCGACCGGCAAGCAATGCGGCGAGCATTTCGTCGGCTACCGATCCCGCGACGGCCGCCATCGGAGTTATAAAGCATTCCGCCAGGGGCATGACGGCTGCCTCCATGCGGCGCGCCGTCGGGCCGGCGAAGGTGCGCGGCGCCAGGAAAAACGCCGGCAGCCGCAATTCGGGGAGTTCCTCGACCAGCTCCACCAGGATCGTCTGGAAGCGCGCTATGGCCTGTTCATAGGCTCGGCGGCATTCATCCGCCTCACCAAAAACCTCGACGATCAGGTCGATCGGCCCGTGGTTGAGATGCAGCCGCTTGCCGTCCTGCAGCCAATGCGCTTGCGGGCCTTGCATCACCCGGCTCCATTCGAGCCGGCACGACGTAGCTGCGCGAGTGGCGGCCATGGATTGTTGGCTTCGGCGCCTGTGCCGCGGCGCGGATTCAGGTACTCACCGCCTTTTGCGACAATATCCTCGACGCTGCGGATCTCGGCCTCGTACCCGCCGAGCCTGACATAGTCGTCGCGGCGCAGCGTGAATTCGATCGGCGCCACCAGCGCCGGTGTAGGCACATAGCCGAAGGCGCCTTCCGGCACCCGTGTGACATCGACCA
This sequence comes from Mesorhizobium sp. XAP4, assembly GCF_029269325.1. Lineage (NCBI taxonomy): Bacteria > Pseudomonadati > Pseudomonadota > Alphaproteobacteria > Hyphomicrobiales > Phyllobacteriaceae > Mesorhizobium > Mesorhizobium sp. XAP4. The sequence goes on from NZ_JARIXW010000002.1 coordinate 690,841, forward strand.
TCAGCGTGATGCCGCCGCCCGGCCAGACATAGACCGGCGCACCGCCGACCGTGACATAGGTGGTCAGGCCCTGAACCGAGCGGGTGAGATTGACCGGGTTTTCGGTGACGCCGGCGCGCAGCGAACCGCCGGCGCCGCCGATGAACAGCACCGTGCACAAAGCCGGCTCGCAATTGTCCTCGATCAGGCCGACCGACTTTTGCAGCCGTTCCGGAAACGGCTTTTGCACCGGCTTCAACTCGTCGTCGAGCTCGTAATAGGCGAATTGCTCGCCGGTGGTCGAAACCATCAGCAGCGACAGGCCCGGCCGCGCACCCTTCTTGGCGTTCCACTCGCCAAGGATCGACAGCGGGTCTGAAATGCTGGTGCCGCCCCAGCCGAGGCCTGGCTCGGACACCTTGAAATAGCGGCCCGGCGTCGAACGGCGGCCGATGATCTTTATCCCTGTGTCCTGCCAGCCCAGCACCTTGCCGGCCTGATGCTCGGAAACGACGCCGGTGATGTGGTCGTCGACCACCACCACCTCGTCGACAAGGCCGCGCCATTGCGTGGCGAACATGCCGATGGTCGCCGAGCCGCAGCCGACGCGCATGCGATGTTCCTGCTTGCCGTCGATGACAGGCGCTTTGCCGGCTTCGACTGTTATGGTGGCGCCGCCGTCGATGGCCAGTTCCACCGGCTTGCGGTTGCACAGATTGAGCAGCGCGTCGCAGGTGGCGCGTCCTTCGGCCTTCGAGCCGCCGGTCAGATGATGCACGCCGCCCAGCGACAGCATCTGCGAGCCATACTCGCCCGTCGTGACATGGCCGATTGCCTCGCCTTGCGATCGCACAATAGCCGTCTCGGGTCCGATATGCCGGTCGGTGTCGATCTTCACCTTGACGCCGCAGTACGAAAAAATGCCTTCCGTGACGACGGTGACGAGATCGACGCCTTCGACTTCCTGGCTGACGATGAACGGCGCCGGCTTGTAGTCGGGATAGGTGGTGCCGGCGCCGATTGCGGTGACGAAGCGGCGGCCGGTGTTGACCAGTTCGCCGTCCCATTGTTCGCCCTCGGCGACGAACGGCACGATTGCCGCGCCGGTCTCGGCCGCATGGTCGAGGATGGTCAGCGGGTCCATCCGCACGATCCTGCCGCCGACATTGCCGTAGCGGTCGCAGGCGCCGGTGCGCCCATCTGATATGTAGCACATCACCGGGCAGGCATCGCAGCGGATCTTCTCCGCCACCAGCTTCTCGCCGGGATCATGGGTCTCGAAGCGTTCGGCAAGCTCGCTCATCGGCGTGCCTCCTTTTCGCGGATGCCATCTCTTTCGCGGATGCCAGCGCGGATACGCGTCGGCGTCGCCGGTATCTTGGTGACCAGCACGCCGGTGGCGTGGCGGATGGCATTGAGGATTGCCGGCGCAGTCGGGATCAGCACATGCTCGCCCAAACCCTTGGCCCCAAAGGGTCCTTCCGGATCCGGAACTTCTATCAGGACGGTCTCGATCGGCGGCACGTCGCCTATGGTCGGGATGAGATAATCGTGCAGGTTCTCGGTGCGGCCGGGGATGTACTCTTCCATCAGCGCCATGCCGATGCCTTGCGCGATACCGCCTTCGATCTGGCCTTCGGCCAGCAGCGGGTTGATCGCCTTGCCCACATCATGCGCGGCGGTGATCTTGATCAGCTTCACCGTGCCGAGCTTGAGATCGACCTCCAACTCGGCAATCTGCGCGCCATAGCCGTAAACGGCGTAGGGTTTGCCCTGGCCCTTGGCATCGAGGGGCAGCGTCGGCGGGTCGTAGCTCTCCTCGGCGCGGAAGACGAAGCCCTCGGCATCCAGGTCCAACGTCGTGAGGTCGATGCGGCGCGTGGCTTCGCCTTCGCGGATGACGATCGCCGGGCCGTCGAGTTGGAGAGCGGCTTTTTCCGAAACATTGGCGAAACGCAGGATCTTTTCACGCAAGGCGCGGCCGGCCTTTTCGGCCGCCTTGCCGGTGACGAAGGTCTGGCGCGAGGCCGATGTCTTGCCGGCATCGGGAGTAATTGATGTATCGGCGCTCTTCAGCTGGAATCTCTCCAGCGGCAGGCCGAGTGCGTCGGCGCAGATCTGGGCGATGACCGTGTTCGAACCCTGGCCGATATCGACAGCGCCCTGGTGCAGGATGACCGTGCCGTCGGCCGCGATGCCGACCCGAATGGTCGACGGATTGGGCAGCGAGGTGTTGCCGCAGCCATACCAGCAGGACGCGACGCCGAGGCCGCGCTTCCTATCTGTGTTGGCACTGTTGAATGCCTCCGCATCGGCCGCTGCGCGCGCCCAGTGCGGCCGCAGCGATTCGAGGCATTCGGCAATGCCGACGCCCGAGTCCAGAAGCTGTCCTGTGACCGTTTCGGAGCCGTTACGAAGGCAGTTCTTCAGGCGAAAATCGAGCCTGTCCATGCCGAGCTTGCCGGCCAGCTCATCGTAGAGGGTCTCCTGCATGATCGTCGCTTGCGGCACGCCGAAGCCGCGGAAGGCGCCGGAGATCGGCCCATGCGTATGGATGGCGCGGCCTTCGGCGCGGTAGTTCGGCGTCGCATAAGGTCCGGAGGCGTGCACCGGCACGCGGTTGGCCACGGTAGGGCCCCAGCTTGCATAGGCGCCGGTGTTGAAATCGCCTTCAAAAATCATGCCGGTGACAAGGCCGTCGGCATCGGCGCCGATGGTCGCCTTCATCTCGGCCGGATGGCGCTTGGTGGTCGACATCATCGATTCGGTGCGGGTGTAGGCAAGTGCCGCCGGCCGCCCTGTCTTCATCGCCACAAGGCCGATCAGCGGCTGCAGCGAGACGTCGAGCTTCGAGCCGAAACCGCCGCCGGTCGCGGTCGGCACGATGCGCACCTTGTCGACGGCAAGGCCGAGCACCTTCGCCGTCTCGTCGCGGTCCATATAGGGCGCCTGGGTGCAGGCGACGACGACCAGCGTGTCGCCGTCCACATAGGCATAGCCGGCTTCCGGTTCGATATAGGCGTGCTCGACATAGGAGGTGTCGATGACGCCGGAAACCGTGAACGCTGCACCGGCAAGGGCCCCTTCCGGATCGCCGCGTTCGACGAAGCCGGAGGTCAGCAGGTTTGCCGGTCTGTTCTCATGGATGAGCTTGGCACCGCCGGCGCGCGCTTCGCAGGATTGGAGAACATGCGGCAATTCGGTCCAGCGGATCGGAAAATCCGAGAGGTCGATATCGAGCATCGCCTCGCGCTCGCCAGCGACCAACGCCACCGCCTCACCGCGAAGGCGGGCAAACCCTTCGGCCAGTGCCGGCTGGTCGGCGAACGGGCCGATGACGCCGAAACAGTTTTTTCCCGGAATGTCGGCTGCGGTGAAGACGCCGGCAACGCCGGGATGTGCCTTCGCCCAGCCATCGAGGTCACCGAAGGCGAAGCTGGCGTGATAATGCGGAGAGCGGATCACCAGCACCGCCAGCGCATCGGCGGGGAAGGAATCGCTGCCGAATTTCTCAGCCCCGGTGACTTTCGGCACGCCGTCGAGCCGGATGGGCGAGGAACCGATCGCGTGGCCTGACCGGGGCAAGCGGAAATCCAGGCTTGCTGCCTGCAGGGAGGCATCCATCACTGCGGCAATGATCTTCCGGTAGCCGGTGCAGCGGCACAGAATTCCGCCGAGCGCGTCCTGTACCTCGACCTCGGTGGGGCTCGCCTTCTTCTCCAGCAACGCCGTCGCCGCAACCAACAGGGCGGGCGTGCAAATCCCGCACTGCGCCGCGCCATGGGCAAGGAAAGAGGCCTGCAACGCCGACAGCCGGCCGTTGGCAAGCCCTTCCACGGTCGTCACCGATACGCCGGCAGCGGACGCCGCCGACATCAGGCAGGCGCAGACGGGATCGCCGTCGACCAGCACCGTACAGGCGCCGCAATCGCCGGCATCGCAGCCGACCTTGGTGCCGGTCAGCCCCAGTTCGTCGCGCAGCACCAGGGACAGCCGGCGCAGCGGCGGCACATTGACCGATACGACGCTGCCATTGACCTCGAAGGCGATGTCAACGCGCTCCGGGCCGCGAGCAGGCCGAACGGCGCCCAGGTCGGGCACTGCTTCACGCACGTCAGGTTGAACCTGGCTCATGCCGCCACCTCTTCGCCAGTCGTCCGCCCCACAGCCGCAAGCACGGCGCGGGCAACAATCTCGCGCACTGCATCGAGCCGGTATTCGGCGCTGCCGCGCACATCGGCGATCGGCGACAGTTCGCTCATCGGCGCGGACAGGACCGCATCGGCAAGCTCGCCATCCACCGGCAGCCCGCACAACGCGGCTTCGACGCCGGCCAGCCGCTTGGCCACCACCGAACAGGAGCCGGCCGCGACCGCCGCTTGCCGGACGGTGCCATTGTCGACGGCCAGACGTGCTGCCACCATGGCGATGGAAATGACGAGGTAGCGCCGGGCGCCGAGCTTGACGAAAGCCGACGTGCCGCTGGGCTTCGGCACGCGGATCGCAGTGACCATCTCACCGGGCAGCAGAGCCGTACGGCGGTTGCCGAGAATGAAGTCCTGCAACGGCAGGTGCCGCGTCGCTGCCACCGAGCGCAGCTCGACCTCGGCATCGAGGACGAGCAGGGCCGGCACGCCGTCGGCGGCAGGCGAGGCGTTGCAGAGATTGCCGGCGACCGAGGCGACGTTCTGGATCTGCGCCGAGCCGACCTCTCGCGCCGCCTGCTTCAGCGCCTCGAAGGCCGGCGGCAAGGGATGGCGGACGATGTCGGTCCAGGTCGTGCGCGCGCCGATGACGAAATGGTCGCTCGTCTCGGCAATGCCGCACAGCGCCGCCAGGCCGTTAATGTCGAGAACATTGTCGCGGATCGGTTTGCTGCCCTGTGCCGGATAGAAATCGGTGCCGCCGGCAAGGATGCGCCAGGCGCCCTCGCCAAGCAAAGCGAGCGCTTCGTCGACCGAGGTGGGTTTCGCGTAACGGATCACGCTTTGCCTTCCCGAAAAGAGGCCTTCCAGAGCTGGTACTTCGAAAGATCCTTCCAGCACAGGGGTCGGAAAATTCATTCGTATGCAAATGATATCAAGCTGGCAGGATTTGTCAAAGCCGGAGTTTGCCGCGGCGCCGCCGGCACGCATTTGTTATGGCTTGAGAGGTTGACGCGGCCGGCCATCTGGTCAAGTTTCTGCGTCCGGTCGCGTCAGCGGCATTTTCCACTGGAGCCTGCATACGGAAGAGGAAAGCCCATGGCCGACGAAGCGCTTGTCGTCATCGACCTGCAGAACGATTTTTGTCCCGGCGGCGCGCTGGCGGTTGCCGGCGGCGACGAGATCGTGCCGCTGGTCAACGACCTGATCCGGCGAACCGACCATGTCGTGCTGACGCAGGACTGGCATCCCGCCGGTCACTCCAGCTTTGCTTCCAGCCATCCGGGCGCGCAGCCCTTCACCATGATCGAAATGCCGTACGGCCAGCAGACGCTGTGGCCGGACCACTGTATCCAGGGCAGCCTGGGCTCGGATTTCCATTCCGGCCTCGCCTGGACCAAGGCCGAGCTCGTCATTCGCAAGGGATTTCGGCCTGATATCGACAGCTACTCGGCCTTCTTCGAGAACGACCGCACGACCCAGACCGGCCTTGCCGGCTACCTCCGGGAGCGCGGCATCGACACGCTGACCCTGGTCGGGCTGGCGACCGATTTCTGCGTCGGCTTTTCGGCGCTGGATGCCGTCAGCCAGGGCTTCAAAACCACAGTGCGGCTGGATGCCTGCCGCGGCATCGATCTCAACGGTTCGCTCCATGCCACGCTGCAGCGCATGCGCGACGCCGGCGTGAGGCTCGAAGACCCTTTGTCGGACTGACGGATCGTGAGGCGCAAGAGGGGCTTTTTGTGGGTCGCGACGAAGGCGGCAATCGTTGTGGCCGTGCTGTTTCCGGCACAGGCTTTCGGGGCGGAGGAACACGGCCTGCCCGGCGCTTCGATGTCGCTGTGGTGGGCGCTGCCCTTTGCCGGGCTGCTGTTGTCGATCGCCACTGGTCCGCTGCTGTTTCTTCATGTCTGGGAGCATCACTACGGCAAGATCGCGGCCCTTTGGGGCGCTCTGGTGATCCTGCCGCTGGCGGTTGCCTTCGGTGTCTCCACAGCGACCGAAGCGGTGCTGCATGCGTTGCTCACCGAATACATGTCGTTCATCATCCTGCTGTTTGCGCTGTTCACCATTTCCGGCGGCATTCTCCTTGCTGGCAACATTCACGGCACGCCGCTGGTGAATGCCGGCCTGCTGCTGGTCGGCGCGCTGCTGGCCTCGGTGATCGGCACGACCGGTGCCTCGATGATCCTGATCCGGCCGATCATCCGCGCCAACGATAACAGGCCGTTCAACGCCCATGTCGTCATCTTCTTCATCTTCCTGGTGTCCAACATCGGCGGCTCGCTGACGCCGCTTGGCGATCCGCCGCTGTTCGTCGGCTTCCTGCGCGGCGTCGACTTCTTCTGGACGACGACGAACCTCTGGCGCGAGACGCTGTTCGTCGGCGGTGTCGTGCTGGGCGTTTTTCTGGTGATCGACATCATCCTGCACCGGCGCGAGGCTGGCGCGCCGAAGATCAAGGATCCGACACCGGATACCAAGGTGCGCCTGCGCGGCCTGGCCAACCTTCCGCTGCTGGCGGGGGTGATCGGCGCCATCCTGCTATCGGCGGCCTGGAAGCCGGGCGTCAGCTTCTCCGTGTTCGGCGTCAGCCTGGAACTGCAGAATCTGGTGCGCGACGCCATGATCCTGGCGCTCGCCCTCGTTTCACTTGTCATTTCGCGCAAGGAATACCGCGAGGCCAATGGCTTCAACTGGGGTCCGATATCAGAGGTGGCCAAATTGTTTGCCGGCATCTTCATCTGCATCGTGCCGGTCATCGCCATCCTCAGGGCAGGCCATGAGGGTGCGCTGGCGCCGCTGGTGTCGCTTGTGAGTTCTTCCTCCGGCCAGCCCAACGATCTAGCCTATTTCTGGCTGACCGGGGCGCTGTCATCCTTCCTCGACAATGCGCCGACTTATCTGGTGTTCTTCGAGCTTGCCGGCGGTGACCCCCGGCACCTGATGACGGAGTTCGCTTCGACGCTTGCCGCGATCTCGGCCGGCGCGGTGTTCATGGGCGCCAACACCTATATCGGCAATGCGCCGAACTTCATGGTCTACGCCATCGCCCGACATCGCGGCGTGAAGATGCCGGGCTTTTTCGGCTATATGGCATGGTCGGGCCTGGTGCTGATCCCGACATTTTTGGTAGCGGGTTTTCTGTTCTTCGGCTGATCAACCCACGCCGACATAACGGCGCACCGCTGACGGATCGGCGCGCAGTTCTTGGACATCGACTGTCTCGCGGTTGCGGCCGTTTTCGACGAAGGCAACGCGGTCGGCGACAGAAAGCACTGCATCGACCCGTTGTTCGACCAGGATGGTCGACACGCCCATGTCACGCAGCGTCGACACCGTCTCGCGGATCTTGGCGATCATCGACGGCATCAGCCCTTCGGTCGGCTCGTCGAGCAATAGCACCTGCGGTTCGAGGCAGAGTGCACGCGCCATCGCCAGCATCTGCTGTTCGCCGCCGGACAGTGTGCCGGAACGCTGCCGCAGCCGCTGGCGCAGCAATGGAAAGAGGTCGAGCACGTTTTCACGCGTCGCCTTGCCCTTGCCGCGCGCCATCAGGCCGATCTCGATGTTTTCCGCCACCGTCATCTCGGCGAACAATCGCCTTCCCTGCGGCACATAGGCGACGCCGGCCTTCGGCACCTCATGTGCCGGCAGCCGGGTCAATTCCTGGCCATCGAGCCTGATCGAGCCGGCGCTCGAGGGGACCAGTCCCATGATGGCCTTGAGCGTCGTCGTCTTGCCGGCGCCATTGCGGCCGAACAGGCACAGCACCTCCCCCTTGTTCAGCACCAGGTCGAGCCCGTAGAGCACCTGGACCTCGCCATAGAAGCAGTCGAGCCTCGAGATGGTGAGCGCTTGAGACTTCGGCTCGGCCTTGTTTGTCATGGGGCGGTCCCCAGATAGGCTTCCTGTACGGCCGTATTTTCGCGGATCGCTTCGGGCGTGCCTTCGGCGAGGATCTTGCCGGCATTGAAGACGGTGATGCGGTCGGCCAGTTGCATGACGACAGGCATGTTGTGCTCGATCAGAAGCATGGTGGCGTTCTTGGCGATCTCGCGCACCAGGGTGATGAAATTGTCGATCTCGCTGTCGGCCAGCCCTTGCGTCGGCTCGTCGAGGATCAGCAGGCGCGGCTTCAGCGCCAGGCCCATCGCCACTTCCAGCAGGCGCTGATGGCCGTAGGACAACTGCCCGGCCGGCATGTGGGCGCGATCGGCCAGGCCGGTGCGTTCGAGTGCGGTCATGACAGCGGCCTGTATCGCGCTCCTGGAATGGCTGCCATGCCGCAGCGTCAGTTGCGCGGGCAGCGCGACGTTGGCGTAGACGGACAGGTTGGCATAGACGCTGGTGAGCTGGAAGGTGTAGGCGATCCCCCTGCGGACCCTGACATAGGCAGGCAGATTGGTGATGTCGGCGCCGTCGAAGACGATCATGCCGGCAGACGGCTGGATGCGGCCGCTGACCAGGCTGACGAAGGTGGTCTTCCCCGCTCCATTGGGGCCGATCACGGCGCGGATTTCGCCCGGCATCAAGGAGAAATCCACACGGTCGACGGCACGCAGGCCGCCGAAGTCGCGAGAAAGGCCCTTGGTGGTCAAAAGCGGCATCATGGCAGCCACCCGAGCCAGCGCTGCCTAATGCTGCCCAGAATGCCTTTGGGGAAAAACAGCACCAGAAGGATCAGCGCGATGCCGACGATCAGCAGATAGGCGGAGGTGTAGCCGCTGGTGATATCGATGACATAGTACATGAACAGCGTGCCGATCAGCGGCCCGAGCGTTGTTGCAGCACCGCCCAGCAGCACCCACAGCAGCGGCAGGATCGAATATTGCACCGACGCGAAGCTCGATCCGACATAGCCGAACAGCAGCGCATAGGCGGCACCCGAGGCCGCGCAGATGATGCCGGAGATGACGACGGCGGCGAGCTTGTTCGAAAACGTGTCGTATCCGAGCATCTTCGTACGCTCCTCATTTTCGCGGATGGCGACCAGCACGCGGCCATAGCGGGAGCGGACGATGGCCAATGTGACGAGCAGCACGATGGAAAACAGCGCCAGCGCTGTCATGTAGCGCACCGTCGGATTGGTGAGCTCGAGCGACGTCGCGCCGAAGCTCAGCACCCGCGCCGGCTGCGGCACGACCATGCCCTGGTCGCCGCCGGTCCACGTCGCGAAGTAGAGGATGAGGAGGTAGAACACTTGCGCGAACATCATGGTGACGATCATGAAGGCGACGCCAGTGGTGCGCAGCGCCAGCAGGCTGATCACGAGTGACACAACAACACCACAGGCAAGCCCGGCGGCGAACGCCGCTGGTACGCTCCAGCCGAGCTGGATGACGGCAAGGCCGGCGCCATAGAGCCCGGCGGCAAAGAACATGGCATGGCCGAGGCTGAGCAGGCCGACATAGCCGAACAGCATGTTGTAGCCCATGGCGAACACCGCCAGCACCATGATGCGGGCGAGCAGGCCGTGATAGTATTCCGGCAGAAGGAAGCTCAGCACGAAAAGCAGCGCGACGACGCCGAGATGCAGGGCATAGGCTTTTACCGGCGAAGCTTCGCTCATCGCGACCTCGTCCCGAACAAGCCTTGCGGACGGAACACCAGCACCATGGCGACCAGCAGCGTGGCGATGATCTTGGCCAGCGTCGGCGAGAAGAACATCGAGATGATGCCGTCGGAGAGACCGATCAGCACGGCGGCGACGACCGTGCCGCGCAGCGAGCCGAGGCCGCCGATGATGACGACGATGAAGGAGAGCAACAGCGGGTCCTGCCCCATCAGATAATGCGCCTGGCTGATCGGCACGATCAGCACCGCGGCAATGGCCGCCAGCATGGCGCCAAGCGCGAAGACGCCGCCATAGACGCGGCCGACGGGAATGCCGAAGGCCTGCGCCGTCTCGCTGTCATACTGCGTGGCGCGCATGACGAGGCCGATCCTGGTGCGCGTCAGCACCAGCCATGTCGCGGTGAGCAGCAGCGCGGAGGCGGCGATGACAGACAGTTTGTAGCCGGAGTAGCCGAACCACGGCAAAAGGATACGGTAGCTGAACGGCGGCTCCACCGGCCGCGCCTCCGGACCGTAGAAGGTCAGCGCCAGCTGCTGGATGATGTAGAGCATGCCGATGGTGGCGACGATGGTGGCTTCCGGATTGTAGTTGAGCCGGCGCAGCACCAGCCGTTCGGCGACCAGCGCAATGGCGCCGACGATCAGCGGAGCAATCACAAGTGCGGCCAGGAAGCCGAGCGCGGGATGGCCGCCAATGGCTGTGGTGATCGCCCAGGCGAGCACGGCGCCCAGCATGAAGAACTCACCATGCGCGACATTGACCACCCGCATGACGCCGAACACCAGCGACAGGCCGAGCGCGGTCAGCGCCAGCACGGCTGAGGTGACGAGGCCTTCGAGGGCGGCGAGGAGGAGGTGGGGACCGAAGTGCATGCTACACGCCCAGCGATAGCGCAATCGCGCCCCTTGCGGGGGGTGAGGAGTGGTCCGCGCAGCGGACGGAAAGCCAATTGCTTGGCTTTCCGAACGACGAACGCCCGGAGCGACAGCGAAGGGCCGGGTCCGGCAGGACAGAGGGGGGCGGCCTGGCGCTCACGCTTGTGCTGGAGCAGCTCACAGCGCCTGCGTCGTATAATCCCCTTCGGCCTCGTAAAGTCCGTCCTCGATCTTGGTCTTGTGCACGACCTTGAGCTTGCCGCCTTCGATCTTGGAGATGTTCTGGATGCCAAAGCACTGGTGGATCTTGCCGTTGAAGGTCTTCGGTCCCTGCGGATGTTCCGGACCTTCGGCGAATTCGGTCAGCGCCTCGGTCGCCTCGACCAGCTTGGCGCGGTCTTCCGGTCCCTTGTAGCCGGCGTCCTCCATCGCCTTCTTGACGACGTAGAGCGTTTCCCAGCAGCCGAACATGTGGGCTGCGGTGGAGACGTCCTTGGGGTCGCCGACGGCGGCGCCATTGTCGTCGATGCCGACAGCAGCGCGATAGGCCTTCTGCGCCTCGGAGTCATCGGCCTGCGCATAGCGCGGCGAGCCTTCCCAGAAATGGCTGCCATCGAGGAATTCGAGGCCGGGGCTGTTGATGTCGGTGGCTTCGAGCGAATCGATGAAGCCGAACAATTGCGGCCGGTTGGAGCCGTAAAACTCACCAAGCTCCTTGACGAAGGTGAGCACGGCCGGGCCGACCATGACGTGGTAGATCACCTCGGTCTCGGCCGGGATCTGCGGAAAATACTTGGTGAAGGACGATTCCGTCGGCGGGATGGCGATCTGCGCGATGACCTCGCCGCCTTGCGCCTTCAGCGCCGGCGGCAGGTAGTCGCGGTGGTCGTAGCCGAAGGCGAAATCCGGGAAGATCTGCGTCACCTTCTTGCCGGCGTTGGCCGCGATCCACGGAGCCATCGACTGGATCTGGCTCTTCACGTCGGTGATGCCGGGCTGGAAGACATAGCGGTTCAGCTTGGTCGAGGCGACGTGATGGCCTTCGCTGACGACGAAATAGGGCATCTTGTTTTCGCCGGCGGCGGGCGCCGAGCCGATGACGACATGCGAGAACAGCGTGCCGAAGACGATGTCGGTCTTGTGCTGGGTGGCGAACTTGCCGACCACCTCGGCGCCACGGCCGGGATCGGTGCCGTCATCCTCGATGATCACCTCGACCTGACGGCCATTGATGCCGCCGGCGGCATTGATCGCCTTGACCGCGGCAGCCGTGGTCTTTTCGTACCAGCGGCCATAGGCAGCGCCGATGCCGGTGCGGTGCGACTGGAAGCCGATCTTGATCGGCGCCGAACTCTGCGCCTGGGAATAGCGGACGAAGCCAGGGGCAAGGCCGAGGCCGGCGCCTGCGGCCAGACCTTTCAGTGCGGTGCGGCGGGTGAGCGTGGATCTGGAGAGATCGAAAAACCCATTCTTGTCAGTCACGGCAGTTCCCCTGTTTTTGAGTTTTGACTGGCTGCAACGAGGCAAAAAATCGCATGTGTACAAACTAAATCACCAAAGCCCCGACGTGGCAAGCGGGCTTTCCCCGAAGGCATGCTGGTCGCCTTTTCTCATCCGACAGTCGGCGTGGCAAGCAACCAGAGGCCGAAGACGGTGTAGGCGATCATCAGCAAGGTAAGCGGGAACTGGCTGAGGGCTGCGCGGGAGGGCTGTGGGTGCAGGCGCCAGGCGAAGCCGTGAGCGACGAGGACGGCGAGCACATGGCCCAGGATGATGGCGCCGGCCTGGATATTCCACAGCCACCACGCAGAGTCCGCCCCCGCAACGATGCCGGCCTCGATCTGCATATCGGCGGTGCCGAACAGGTTCCAGCCCATCGCGAACGGATCGGAAAGTGCCGCAAGCGCATATTGGCCGTCGACGAGCAGCGCCGTCAGATAATGCGCAATGTGATAGGCAAGCGCGATCGGCACGATCGACCACACCAGCTGACCGGCCGCCTGGTTAAGAATGTGGTCGCTGCCGGCAAGACGTTGGCCGAGCCAGACGGCAAGCAGGAACACCGCCGCCAGCAGCGCGAATGTCAGGATCAGCCCGAAAGTGCCGCTGCCGATCAGCGCCGTGCGGCCGGGAACTTCGAGCGGGTTGATGCCGAACAGGCCGAGCCAGAAGAAGGTTTTCGACAGGCCGTCGAAGGACACCGACGACAGGGCGAGCAGCAGGAAAGCCATGCCGCTGGCCGGCAAGGGCTCCGCGGCCAGCAGCTTGGCGCCCGGCCAGCACAGGGCAAGCCGGCCATGTTCGTTCCGTACCACAATTGCGAAACGCGCCACCATGGAGAAGAAGACCGTCAGGAATTCGCCGCTGCGGCTCCAGCCGCGATAGCCGAACGCCAGTATGGCGAGGAAAGAGAATAGCCAGTAGAGGCCGGCGGCCACGGCCAGACGCGCCGGATCGTCGGGCGCCGGATCGATGAGTTCGAACCAGGCAAAGGCGAAGAACAAGATGGCCGCAGGCCAGCAGCCGACCCATCGGGGCAGGCGCCATGTCCCGGTCCCGAACAGGCGCGAGGCGATACGCCATGGTCCATACCAGGGGTTCAGCCATGACCAGAGATCGCCGAAGAGGCCTTGCAACAGCGTGACGCCGGCCCACAAAAGGGTCCAGATCACCAAAGGCAGCGGGTTTGAAAGCGGGTCGCGGCTGCCGAAAAGGCCGGCGGCGATGAGAATTGCAAAGCCGGCAAAGGATATCAGGCTGATGGCGGCGCGGGCGCTGTCGCCGAAGGTGAACAGCGGCAGGCGTCGGCGCCAGAAGCGGTCAAGCGAAGCCGCCGGCAGCAGCGCCAGGACGAGGAAGCTGACGGCCACGGCGAAGGCGCCTCCGACCAGATAGTAGCCGGTCGGCAACAGCAGGACGTGGCCCCGGTCGGAGGCGTGTGCGCAGGCGGGGGCGGGAAATATGAGCGATGCGGCTGTAAGCAACAAAGCCAACGATAGATGACGGCACCCTGCGGCGCCCCCCTCTGTCCTGCCGGACCCGGCCCTTCGCCGTCGCTCCGGGCGTTCGTCGTTCGGAAAGCCAAGCAATTGGCTTTCCGTCCGCTGCGCGGACCACTCCTCACCCCCCGCAAGGGGGGAGATTGGCAGTTCGCTCGATCGGCGCTTTTCGTTGGGCGTCGAAAATTGGCGAAAGCGGAGATGACGTCCAATCTCCCCCCTTGAGGGGGAGATGTCCGGCAGGACAGAGGGGGGCGCCAAGGAACTCGGCCTATCCAAGAGCCCCACCACCCCTCACACCTTGACCAATTGCTCCACGCGGTCCTTCTCGCCAAAAATCCTGAGATACCGCTCGATCTCTTTCACATCGCCGGTCGCCTTGGCCGGATTGTCCGACAGCTTGACCGCTGGCCTGCCATTGGCCTCGGTGACCTTGCAAACCAGCGATATGGCGTCGAGGCTGTTGGTTTCCGTCGGCGCGCAGCCTTCGAAATCATTGGTCAGATTGGTGCCCCAGCCGAAGGACATACGCACCTTGCCCTTGAAGTGGCGATAGGTCTCCTCGATGGTCTCGACCTCGAGCCCGTCGGAGAAGATCAGCAGTTTCTGCTTGGGGTCCTTGCCCTTGTCGCGCCACCAGGACAGGATTTTTTCGCCGCCTTCGATCGGCGGCGCGCTGTCGGGGCGAAAGCCCGTCCAGTCGGCCACCCAGTCCGGCGCATCGCGCAGGAATGAGGCTGTGCCGAAGGCGTCGGGCAGCACGATCAAGAGATTGCCGCCATAGTAGCGCTGCCAGTCCTGCAGCACCTTGTAGGGCGACTGTCTCAGCTCTTTTTCCGAGTCGGCAAGCGCGGCAAACACCATGGGCAGCTCATGTGCGTTGGTGCCGAGCGCTTCGAGGTCGTTGTCCATGGCCAAAAGCACGTTGGAGGTGCCGGTGAACGCCTCGCCGATGCCTTCCTTCAACGCCTCGACACACCAGCGCTGCCATAGGAAGGAATGGCGCCGGCGCGTGCCGAAGTCCGAGATGCGGATGCCGGGCAGCGCCTTCAGCCGCTCGGTCTTGGCCCACATCTTGGATTTGGCGCGGGCATAGAGCACGTCGAGCGCGAAAGGCCCGAACGCCCGCATCGCCGCGCGAGATCGGAGTTCATTGATGATGGCGAGCGCCGGGATTTCCCACAGCGTGGTGTACATCCACGCCCCGCTGAAGGTCAGCTCATACTGGCCGTCGCGCTTTGACAGTTCGTATTCGGGCAGCCGGAAGCCTTCCAGCCAGGCGAGGAACTCCGGCTCGAAGATCTGCTTGCGGCCGTAGAAATTGTTACCGCCGAGCCAGATCATCTCCTTCTTGGAGAAGCGCAGCGTGCGGGCATGGTCGAGTTGTTCGCGCAATTCGCCCTCGTCGATCTCGTCGGCAAGCCGCACCGACGTCGTGCGGTTGATCAGCGAGAAGGTTGCGTCGACCTTGGGATACATGCCCCAGATCATCTGCAGCATCAAAAGCTTGTAGAAATCCGTGTCGAGCAGGCTGCGCACGATCGGGTCGAGCTTCCAGGTGTGGTTGTAGACGCGCCGCGCAATATCGGTCTTAGCCATGTTTCAACACCGCCTTCGCTGCCTGCCATCCACAATCGCGACAGGCCTCATAGCATCGAATCGGCCGCAACGCTGCCCGCTTTCAGGCTGGCCCGACAAAAAGAGCTGCCTGCATGCGGCGGCGCGCAGCCTGGCATCAGCTTGCGGATTTGCCGCCCATCACCCTGAGCGCCGGACGCTTGCGGCGGCTGACGATGCGGCCGGCCACAGGGGCGTCGGCGCGCCCGTCGTCCCCCGCTTTCTCGGCAAACAGCCAGTCGACGAACACCTGCACGATCGGCGTCGTCCGCATCTCGTTGCGGCAGACGACATAAAAATCGTCGACCGCCGGCACCGACAGGCTGAACGGCGCGACCAGCATGCCCCTGGCCAGCAGCGCGCTTGCCGTCACCGAGTCGCCCAGCGCCACGCCATGGCCGTGCACCGCTGCCTCGGTCGCCATACGCGCATCGCCGAGGTGATGGCGGCGGCCCCGCTCCAGGTCCAGCGCATCGGCGGCAGCCAGCCAGGTGTGCCACTCGCGGCCGTCATCGCCATGCAGGAAGACATGATCGGCGAGATCCCTGACGCTGCGGATCGGCCGGTTGTTGATCAAGGTCGGGCTGACCACGGGAAACAGTTCGAGGCCCGACCATTTGCGCATCCAGCAATCGGTCCAGCTGCCGTCGCCATAATGCACGCAGACATCGATATTGGGCGCCCGCAAATCCTTGGGATCGTTGGACGGAATAAGCGTCAGCCTTATGTCGGGATATTGCGCCATGAAACTGCCGAGCCGCGGTGTCATCCACAGCAACAGTAGCGCCGGCACGCAGGAGACCGAAAGTGTGCCGCTGCTCGCCGGCCTTGTCATGCGCTGGGTGGCGGCGGCGATGCCGTCGAACGCGGTCGACACCGCCGGCAGAAGCTCCGCGCCATGCGGTGTCAGCTTGACCCGCTGGCCGACCCGCTCGAACAGCTTGACACTGAGCGACTGCTCGAGCGCCTTGATCTGGTGGCTGACGGCGCCATGCGTGACGTTCAGCTCAGTGGCCGCCTTGGTCAGTGAACCATGGCGAGCCGTTGCCTCGAAGGCGCGCAGCGGATTGAGCGGTGGCAGGCGCTTGGTCATGGTACCACTTTGTTGTGAGATTTTCTCACAGAATACACCCTAACAATATCAATTGATTTTTCAATGCCACTGCCAGACACTCGAGTTCAGAACAGCATCAAGACATGAAATCTGCAGGCAGCCAGCGGGACAGCGGCCCGGCCGGATGATGGTCGGTTCGCAGGCGTCACCCGCGCCGGCACTGCATCAGCCCAGGAGGAGCGGACATGGGATACGATCGCGGCAAGCTCGATGCGTTGCGTCGCAAATATGGTGAAAGCCATGGCGGCGAGATGTTCGACCCGAAATTCCGCAAGGTCGCCGACAAGATCTTCTCCAAGAGCGGCACGCGGCTGGCGCCCTATTCAGGCATCCCGACCTTTCTTGCCGCGCCCTACCGCGAAATATCGGCCGACAATCCGGATTTCGGCGATTTGCAGGTGGCGATGATCGGCGTGCCGATGGATCTCGGCGTCACCAACCGCCCGGGCTCGCGCTTCGGGCCAAGGGCGTTGCGCGCCATCGAGCGCATCGGGCCCTACAATCACGTGCTGGAATGCGCGCCGACGCATGAGCTCAGGGTCGCCGACATTGGTGACACGCCGTTCCGCAGCCGCTACCGGCTTGAGACCAGCCATGAGGATATCGAGCGCCGCACCAACCAGATCGTCGATGCCGGGGTGATTCCGCTGTCGATCGGCGGCGACCATTCGATCAGCCATCCGGTCCTGAAGGCCGTCGGCAAGAAAGCTCCGGTCGGGTTGATCCATATCGACGCCCACTGCGACACCAGCGGCCTGTTCGACATGACCAAGTTCCACCATGGCGGCCCGTTCCGCAACGCTGTGCTTGACGGCGTGCTCGACCCGACGCGCACGATCCAGATCGGCATCCGCGGCTCGGCCGAATATCTGTGGGAGTTCACCTACGAGTCCGGCATGACCGTGGTGCATGCCGAGGAGGTGACCGGCCTCGGCATTCCGGCGATCATCGAGAAGGCGCGCAAGATCGTCGGCGACGGCCCGACCTATGTCTCCTTCGACATCGACAGCGTCGATCCGGCCTTCGCGCCGGGCACCGGCACGCCGGAGGTCGGCGGGCTGACGACGCGCGAAGTGCTTGAACTCCTGCGCGGCCTCAAAGGTCTCAACATCGTCGGCGGCGACGTCGTCGAGGTGGCGCCGCAATACGACGCCACCACCAACACGGCGCACGCTGCGGCGCAGGTGCTGTTCGAGATACTGAGCCTGATGGTGTTCAGCCCGGCGATAACAGGCAAGGGCGCCTGACGTCTAGAAAAGCAAAGGCAGCCGCCGCGCTGGAGCCGGCGGCCGACCCGAACAAACAAAGCTTCCAGACAGGGGAATGACAATGACAATCCGTAAGACATTTGCCTCCATCGCCGCCGTGCTGATGCTCGGCACGGCCGGTTTCGGCCTCGCAGTTCAGGCCGCTAGCGCCGATGCGCTGGCGGACATCACCAAGGCCGGCACCATCAATGTCGGCGTCTTCGCCGACTTTCCGCCCTTCTCCTCGGCCAGCGCCGACATGAGCCTCAAGGGCTATGACATGGATGTCGCGCAATACATCGCCGATACGCTCAAGGTGAAGCTCAATCCCATCGCCGTCACCGGCCAGAACCGCATCCCGTATCTGAACGATCATCGCGTCGACCTGCTGATGAGCGTCGGCTATTCGAAGGAACGCGAGCAGGTCATCGACTTCGCCGCTGCCTACGCGCCCTACTACATCGCCGTGATCGGTCCGGCAGCGCTTGCCGTCAAAGGCAAGGAAGACCTCGCCGACAAGTCGATCGCCGTCAATCGCGGCACGCTGGAAGACACCTCGCTCACCGAGGCAGCACCGGCATCGGCCGACATAAAGCGCTTCGACAACTACAATTCGGTGATCCAGGCCTTCATCTCCGGCCAGACGCAGCTGATGGTCGTCGGCAACGACGTCGGCGCGCAGGTGCTGGCCAAGCAGGACGCACTGAAGCCGGAGCAGAAGTTCCAGCTTCTGACCTCGCCTTCGCATATCGGCCTCAACAAGAACGAAGACGGCCTGAAGAAGGCCGTCAACGATGCGGTCGCCAAGATGCTGGCCGACGGCAAGCTGGACGAAAGCTCGAAAGCCTGGCTGAAGACGCCGCTCAATCCCGACAATCTCAAGGATTGAGTTTCCGTGGCCTTTGGCTGGCTCCCGGGTGCCCTGGGCGACATCGCGCATGGCGCGGCCACGACGATCCTGCTGATCGCCGTGACCACGCTGGCCGGAACGCTGCTCAGCATCCTGGGTGCCGCGGGGCGGCGAAACGGCCCGGTGCTGCTCAAGCGGGCAATCGCCTGCTATGTCGAGGTGATGCGCAACACGCCGTTCCTGGTGCAGTTGTTCTTCATCTTCTTCGGGCTGCCCAGCCTGGGCGTCCGGCTCGACCCGCTCCTGGCCGCCATGCTGGCGATGACGCTCAACATGGCGGCCTACACCATCGAGATCGTCGGCGCCGGGCTTGACGCCGTGCCCGGCGGGCAGACGGAAGCAGCGCTGGCCCTTGGGCTGCGGCCACGCCAGGTGTTCGTCAAGATCGTGCTGCCGCAGGCGCTCAAGATCATCTACCCCGCGCTCACCAGCCAGATCGTCATCATGATGCTGGAGTCCGCCGTCGTGTCGCAGATCGCCGTGCGTGAGCTGACCTACGAGGCCGACATGCTGCAGGCACGCACCTTCCGCTCCTTCGAGACCTATTTCGTCGTGACGCTGGTCTATCTCGCTCTGTCGATGGCCTTGCGCCGGCTGCTGGTGTCAGGCGGGCGCCGCGCGCTCGGAGCCGGTGTGTCATGATCGAGTTCACCTTCTGGGACATCGTGCGCAACCTACTGCTCGCCGCCCGCTGGACGGTGCTGCTATCGCTGGCCGCCTTTATCGGCGGCGGTATCGTCGGCATGATCGTGCTGTTCTTCAGGATCGCTGAGAACAAATGGAGCCGGCGTGTCGCCTCCGGCTACATCGCCCTGTTCCAGGGGACGCCGCTCTTGATGCAGCTGTTCCTGATGTTCTTCGGCCTGCCGATGCTTGGTCTGCGCATCGAACCCTGGACGGCGGCGGCGCTCGGCCTCACCTTCTTCGCCAGCGCCTATCTCGCCGAAATCTGGCGCTCCGGCGTCGCGGCGCTACCCCTCGGTCAATGGGACGCCGGTGCCAGCCTCGGCCTGCACTATCTGCAGGAACTCAGGCTGATCATCCTGCCGCAGGCGTTTTCGATCACCCGCGCACCCACCGTCGGCTTCCTGGTGCAGCTGATCAAATCGACGGCGCTCACCTCGATCATCGGCTTCGAGGAGCTGGTGCGGACCTCCAACGCCATCAACAATGCGACCTTCGAACCGTTCAAGGTATACGGGCTGGTGGCGCTGATCTTCTTCGTCATGTGCTTTCCGCTGACGCAATACGCCCGCAGGCTCGAGAAACAGGCGGCTGCTCGCTGACGCGCCAAGGCAGCGCCCGATTTCAGACCGGCAACCCAAGCTGCTTGCGCAGGCTCTTGTCGAATTCGGATGCGGGGACGAAACGGCGCAGGAAACTGACCTGGCGCGCCATTTTTCCCGCCGCATAGCGTTTCTTCGGCGCGGGATCGGTCGCTGCTGCCAAAATGGTCTTGGCGACCACTTCGGGCGCATCGCCTTTTTCCATCGATTTCCGCACTGACATAGTCATCCCGGCGCGCGCGGAGTCGTAGATTTCGAGCGACCGGTCGGGGGCGGCAAGATTGTCCTCGAATGATGTGCGGGTATAGGCGGGCTCCACCAGCGAAACGCGAATGCCGAAGGGGCGCAATTCGTGATCGAGCGACTCGGAATACCCTTCGATGGCGTGTTTGGTCGACGAGTAAAGCGCGAAATAGGGAGCGGGGATGAACCCCTGTACCGAGCTCAAATTTACGATTCTGCCCTTCCCTTGGCGCCGCATTGCCGGCAGCACCGCGTTGGTCACGCGCAAGACGCCGAAGACGTTCACGTCGAACAGCGCCTTGGCCTGGGCGGTCGAGGACTCCTCCGCGCCGCCAAACAGCCCCATGCCGGCATTGTTGACAAGCACGTCGATGCGTCCGGCCGCGGCCAGAACGTCATCGACCATTGTCGCGACGGACGCGTCGTCGGTCACGTCGCAGGTCAGCATGGTCACGCCGGCGGATTGCTGTGAGGCCGTGCGACGGCTGGTTCCGAAGACGCGAAAGCCAGCGCCGAGCAAGGCGTCGGCGGTAGCGCGCCCGATGCCGGAAGATGCCCCTGTGACAAGGGCGACGCCGGGACTGGTCTTGTTCATGGAATCATATCCTTCTTTGCGTTGGATCGGATTGGGAAAAGCATTGAGATAGGCCGGGGCAAAGGGCGTCGGTCATGACTGCGTCTGGCCACCGCTAGTTCCAGCGTCTGAACAGGGCGCTGGCATTCACGCCGCCAAAGCCGAAGCCATTGGAGATCGCGTACTCCATCTCCATGGGCCGGGGTGCGTTGGCGACGAAGTCGATTCCGTCGCCGGCCGGATCGGCCTCGCCCAGGTTGAGGGTTGGCGGGGCGACCTGATCCCTGAGCGCCAGGATTGCGAAGATCGCACCAAGCCCGCCGGCCGCTCCGAGCAGGTGTCCGGTCGCCGATTTCGTGGCACTGACAGCTATCGCGAAATCGCGCCCGAACACGCTCTTGATCGCTTCGATCTCACCCAGGTCGCCGACTGACGTGGAGGTCGCATGCGCATTGAGATGACGAACGTCGCGTGGCGAAATCCCTGCCTGGGCAATCGCGATCTGCATGGCCCGGCGCGCGCCGTCGCCGTCCTCTGGCCCGGAGGTGACGTGATGGGCATCCGCCGTCGTGCCGTAGCCGACGAGCTCAGCAATCGGTTTTGCGCCGCGCGCCAACGCGTGGCTCAACGCCTCGATGACCAGCACGCCGGCCCCTTCGCCCATGACGAAGCCGTCGCGCGATGTGTCGAAAGGGCGCGAGGCTTGGGCCGGCGCCCAATTGAAGCCGGTTGAAAGAGAACGAGCCGCGGCGAAACCGCCGAGACTGACGGTATTGATGCACGCTTCCGTTCCGCCGCACACGGCGATGTCGGCTTCGTTGGCGCGGATCAGGCGGGCGGCGTCGCCGATCGCCTGGATGCCCGCCGCGCACGCCGTCACCGGTGCGCCGAGTGGACCTTTGAAGCCATGACGGATCGAGATGTGGCCCGCCGCGAGGTTCACCAGGAAGGACGGCACCGTAAAGGGAGACAGGCGGCGGGCGCCACGCAGGTCCACCGTGCGCACCGCCTCGGTGATGGCCGGGAACCCGCCGACACCTGAAGCGATGATCGTGGCCGTGCGCAGGCGATCCGCCTCCAAGGCAGGTTTCCATTGCGCCTGCGCAAGCGCCTCTTCCGCCGCCGCCAGCGCGAAGAGAATGAACCGGTCCACCTTGCGCTGATCCTTCGCGGACAGGACGGCATCGGCATCGAAACCGGCCTCGGGGTCTTCGCCCAGGGAGGGAACCACGCCGCCAATCTTAGCCGGCAGCTCTCCCACCACATCGTCAGGAAGCCTGCGAACGCCAGACCGGCCGGCAAGCAGGCGTGACCAGGACGCTTCGACATTGGCGGCAAGGGGCGTGACCGCACCCATGCCCGTGACGACAATCCGTTCCATCTGCTCTCCTATCCTTGCTGTGCTGGCGGCGCTGCTCGCGCCGTTCAAGTAGCGACTGCTTCGCGAACCTGATCGGCCGCCGCATCCAGAAAAGCCTGCGCAAGGTCGGGGTCGTTGACGACCCGCGACAGCACGACCGCGCCGACCATCGTCGAGAGAACGGCCATTGCCTTGTTGCCGGTCTTTTCGCTGTCGCCCTCGCCAACCCAACCGCCGAGCATCTCGAGGTACGCCTTGATGCCGGCTTCGAATGATGCCTTCACCTCGGCACCTTGCCTGGCCGCATCCGAGCCCAGCGCAACGACCGGGCAGCCGTCCATCTTTTCTCCGCGATGATCCATGCTGAGGTAGAATGAGATCACCCCGTCGAGCGGGTTCCCGGGATTTGCCGCGGTCGCGGCCGACCATTTGTGGGTGGCGCTTTCCATCGCCCGCCTGGACGCCAGCGCCGCCAGATCGTCCTTCGACTCGAATTGCTTGTAAAAGGCGCCCTGGGTCAGCCCGGCCCCTTTCATCAGATCCTTGAGGCCGATGCCGTCGAACCCGCGCTCCCGAAAAAGCCGGCTTGCCACATTGATCACGGTCTCACGGTTTTCCGCGGCCTGAGTGCGACTTACACGCATCGTCATCTCCTTTTTTAGATTGCATTCGTAATCTATACCCGATATAGAGGGTGAACGCAATCTAAAAAAGGACAAATGAGATGATCCGCAAAACCTTGGGCGCCTCGCTGCTGGCGGCGCTGTTTCTTGCAACCCCGGCTCTTGCCGAGGAAGCCACCATCGGGCGCCCGATCGAAGGCGGTAGCCTGCACCAGGGACACCTGGACATGGTGGCCTACTACGTTCCGCGCGGCGACCTGCTTGAGGTCACCGCCACTTTCGCACCGAAGGCCGGGGGTGATCCGCTGCGGGTTGTCATGGGCCTCGCCAACAGTGACTCCGTGGCGTTTTCCATACCGGGCCACCCGGGCTCGCTCTACGCGTTCTCAAGGTCCGGTGAGGAGGTGACGGTCTCGACCGAGACGGACACATCCCTGCGAGCCGACGCGACAATGCCCTGACCTGACGCGCAGGCCGCGGCCGAGCGATGCTGGCCGGGGTCTCGCGTCGGAACGGCGCGCCACCGATAAGTTTGGAGAGAGGTCACATGCTTTACAGCTATTTTGTCGAGAAATCGATCCGGCAGAGCTTCGACGACGTCAACAACCATCGCTGGGATGTGTCGGTGAAGGCCATCGCGCCGCATGTCCATCACCGGGTTGGTGGCGCACACGCGCTTGGTGGCGAGCGTCACGACAAGCAAGCCCTGCGCCGGTGGTTCGAGCGCCTCGGCCGTGTTCTGCCCACTCTCCATCTCACGGTCAACCACGTGTGGGTGAAGGGCTGGCCCTGGCATACCACCGTGTTTGCCCAGTGGGATGGCACCGCTACCCTGCTCAATGGCGATACGTCCTACGTCAACCGTGGTCTCCACGTGTTCACGCTGCGGTGGGGCAGGGTTCATGCGCTCGAGGAATTCTACGATTCACAGGCGGCGGCGCGCGCTCTCGCCGCCCAGGCCGCAGCCGGCCTCGAAGAAGCTGTCGCCGAACAGATAACAAGCTAGCACAAGCGCGGTCCGAGGACGCCCAAGGTCTACGGGCCGGTGGCGCCGATCGTCTTCGTCTCGTGCCTTGCGCCCACGCACTATGCGCGCAGGCTCGAGAAGCGAGCGCTGGCGCGCTGGACTGCAGGCCCTGAATCGATGCCGGTGCTGTCGCGGCAACGGTCGAGCCGAGGCAGGCATACAGCTTTCCTCTTGGGAATAGGACTTGACATCTTGCCGTTCGAATTGTCCATTTGAAGCTTGACCGGGCCGAACGGGGCGGCGAGGGACAGGGGCAAACCGGCGGGTGGATAGACAGTCGAGTCGAGTGCTGTTGAGGACGGTTGGGCTGACAAAAGCCTTTCGAGGGCTAGTTGCCCTGCGGGATCATTCCATCGAACTCCACGAACGTGAAATCATTGGGGTAATCGGGCCGAATGGCTCGGGCAAGAGCACGCTTTTCAACCTGATCACCGGCTTCTCCCAGCCGAATTCCGGTAGCATCGAGATGGAGGGCCGGTCGATCGTCGGCCTGCGCACATCGCAGATCGTCGCGATGGGCATCGCCCGCACCTTCCAGGGCTCTCGCCTGTTCGGCAGCCTCAGCGTCGCGCAGAACGTGCTGACGGCGGCGCAGTTGCGCCATCCTGTCGGCGCCGCCGATACCGTGCTGCGCGGTCGGCGTTATCGCGAGCGGGTGGCCGCGACCCGGCAGAAGGCCGACGAACTCCTCGACCTCATGGGCCTGACAGATCAGGCCGGCAGGGTCGCCGCGGATCTTCCCTACGGCGATCAGCGGCGGCTGGAGATTGCGCGTGCGTTGGCGACCGGCCCGCAGCTGCTGCTGCTCGATGAGCCCGCAGCCGGGCTTGATTCCAACGAGACCAAGGTGTTGGCAGCGCTGATCCGGACGATCCGTGACCGCTATGGCGTAACGGTGGTCGTTGTCGAGCACGACATGGACCTGATCATGGCGCTGTGCGAACGCATCCAGGTGCTGGCGACTGGCGAGGTGATCTGCGTCGGAACACCGGAGCAGGTACGCGAACACCCGAAAGTGCGGGAGGCGTATCTTGGCCACGCCTAGCCCCGTTCTGCTCAGCGTCGAGAACCTCGAGGTCAATTTCGGCGCGGTGCGTGCGCTGAAGGGCATTTCGCTCGACGTCCATGCCGGCGAGGTGGTGGCGTTGGTGGGCGCCAACGGCGCCGGCAAGAGCACGACCTTGCGCACCATTTCCGGCCTGTCGCGGCCGCGCGGCGGCAGGATCATCTTCGATGGCAAGCCGATTGGAGGTATCGCTCCGTCGCGCATCGTAAGTCTGGGCATCGCGCAGAGCCCGGAGGGCAGGCGCCTGTTCGGCGGCCTGACGGTGGCTGACAATCTGCGGCTCGGCGCCTGCACCCGCACCGACAAGGAGGCCGTCGTCAGAGACAGCGAGCGCATGTTCATGCTGTTCCCGATTCTCAAGCAGCGGCTGAAGCAGCTGGCCGGCACGCTGTCGGGCGGCGAACAGCAGCAGCTTGCTTTGGCGCGCGCGCTGATGGCGGCGCCGCGCCTGCTGCTGCTCGACGAGCCTTCGCTCGGCGTTGCGCCGCTGCTGGTGCGCCACATCTTCAGCGCGCTTGCCGAACTGAAGCGCCAGGGCATGACGATGCTGCTGGTGGAACAGAACATCACGCTCGCGCTGGACCTCGCCGACCGCGCCTATGTGCTGCGCACGGGTCAGGTGGCGCTGTCGGGCCGGTCCGCGGAACTGCGCGACAGCGAACGCGTGGCGCAGGCATATCTCGGGGCGGCAACATGACCCAGCTGGACTATATCCTGCAGCAGATCGTCAATGCGGTGAGCCTCGGCAGCCTCTACGCACTGGTGGCGGTCGGTCTGTCGATCGTCTTCGGCGTCCTCAAGCTCACCAATTTCGCGCATGGCGACGTCATGATGGTAGGTGCCTTCGGGGTTGCCTTGCTGGTCGGCATCGGCGTTCCGTTCCCGGTCGCCGTGATCTGCGGCATCGCCGCGGCCGCCGTCGCCGGCTTCCTCATCGAACGCATCGCCTATCGCCCGATCCGCGACGCGCCCGACGTCGCGCGACTGCTGACCAGCCTCGCCGTCACCTACATCATCGAGAATGTCGGCATCCTGGTGTTCACCTCCTCGCCGCGCAATTTTCCACTCCCCGATATTCTCAACACCTCCTGGGAGATGTCGAACGGCGCCATCACCTTCACCAGCATCAATCTCCTGACCATCGCGCTGACCTTCGTGTCGCTGCTGCTCCTCGGCTGGTTTATCACGCGCACCACGACTGGGCTCGGCATGCGCGCCGCAGCCGAGGACATGTCGGCGGCACACCTTGTCGGTCTGAACGTCAACCGGCTGATCATCGTCGCCTTCATCGTCGCATCCGCCTATGCCGGCCTCGCCGGCATTTTGTGGGCGGCGCAGGCCGGCGTGGTGCAGCCGCAGATGGGCTTCACGCCGCTCCTGAAGGCTTTCGTGGCGGCAATCATCGGCGGCTTCGGGTCGATCGCGGGCGCCCTGGTCGGCGGCTACATATTGGGCGCGCTGGAGATATTCATCGTCGCATTCCTGCCGAGCAGCGTCTCGTCCTATCGCGACGCAATCGTCTTCGCCGTGCTGATCGCCTTTCTCCTGGTGCGCCCGGGCGGGCTGCTGCAGCCAAACCGGGAGATAAAGCTGTGAGCCGGGAAGCGCGGATCACACTCCTCGTCCTCGTCGCCCTGGTAGCGGGGGCAGCTGTCGCATTCGGTGCGCCGCACGTGCTGAGCGACTATTTCGTCCGGATTATCCTGCTGATCGCGCTGAATGCAATCCTGGTGCTGGCGCTGTCGCTGAGCAACGGTTTTACGGGCGTGTTTTCGCTCGGCCATGTCGGCTTCATCGGCGCCGGCGCGTATATTTCGGGGATCCTGTCGATCCCGGTGCAGCAGAAGATGGCATTGCTGCCGCATTTGCCGGCGTTTCTGCATGCTTTCAGTCTCCCCTTCCTGCCGGCGACGCTGGTGGCAGGCGTTCTGACGGCACTGCTTGCGGTGGTCGTCGGTTATCCCTTGATGCGCCTGTCGGGCTATTTCGTTTCGGTGGCGACGATGGGATTCTTGATTATCGTCAACGTGGTGCTGATCAATGCGTCGGATTTCACCCGAGGCGCCCGCACGTTTACCGGCGTGCCGCTGGAGACGACGTTGCCCTGGGTGATGGGTTGGCTCGCCATCACGGTGTTCGTTCTGGCACGCCTGGTTTATTCGCCTTTCGGGCGCGCCATGAAGGCGGTGCGCGACGACACGATCGCGGCCAGCGCTGTCGGAATCGGCGTGCTGCGGACCAGACTGATCGCCTTCGTCATCGGCGCGTTCTTCTCAGGCATCGGCGGGTCGCTCTATGCGCATTATCTCGGCTCGTTTTCGCCGAACACTTTCTACTTCGCGCTGACGATGAGTCTGATCACAATGCTGGTGCTGGGCGGCATGGGCTCCCTGACCGGCGCGGTGGTCGGCGTCATCTGCGTTTCGCTGTTGTCGGAGATCCTGCGCTCGGTCGAACGCGGCTTCACGATCGGCGATTTCGCGGTGCCGGCCCTGTTTGGCGCCAGCCAGATCGTGCTCGGCTTCATCTTCATTCTAGTCATGATCTTCCGGCCGAAGGGGATCATGGGGGACCGGGAACTTACGTTCGGATCAACCCAAAGATCGGCAACGGTGAACCAGACAGAGGAACGAAAACGATGATCAAACTCACTCGACGCGGTACCATCGGCCTGGGACTTGGCGCATTCTTCGCGCTTGCCTCGGCCAGCACGGCACTTGCTGCCGACACCATCAAGATCGGCTATCCGGCAAACCTGACCGGCATCCAGGCCTCGCTCGACGGTCCGATGCTGAATGGCGCCAAGCTGGCAGCGAGCGAAATCAACGCCGCCGGCGGCGTGCTCGGCCAGCAGATAGAACTGGTGATCTACGACTCCAAGAGCGATTCGACGACGATCTCGACCGTCGCCAGCCAGTTGATCGACAGCGACAAGGTCGTCGGCATCATCGGCTTCGCCGATTCCGACTCGGTGCTGGCCATCGGACCGCAGGTCCAGACGGCGCAGATACCGTTCATAACGCCAGGCGCGACCTCGCCGAAATTGCCGAGCCAGCTCGGCAACGAGATCTTCCTCGCCGCCTTCGGCGACAACGTTCAGGCTGCGGTTGGCGCGGAATTTGCGCTGAACAAGCTGAATGGCAAAACCGCCTACCTGCTGACCGACATCGGCACTGAATACACAACGCTGCTGTCGGACTACTTCGTCACCGCCTACGAGCATGGCGGGGGCAAGATTTTGGAGCGCGACACCTACAAGATCGGCGACAAGACCTTTACCGCGCAGATCGCCAAACTGAAGGCGCTGTCGCCGCAGCCAGACTTCGTCTATGCCTCGTCGAATGCCGAGGAAATCGGCCTGATCTTGAAGCAGATGCGCCAGGCCGGCATCAACCTGCCGGTGGTCGGCGGCGACGGCTACGACACGCCCTTGCTGATCCAGGTCGGCGGCGACGCGGCCAAGGACACCTACTTCACTACACACGCCTACATCGGTGAGGGCGCCACCCCGAAGGTGCAGGCCTTCATCGACGCCTACACCAAGTCGGTCGGCAATGCCCCGGAGAACGCGTTCGCTGCGCTCGGCTACGACTCGGTCAAGCTGATGGCCGACGCGATCAAGCGTGCCGGTGCGCCGGATCCGGCCAAGATCCGTGACGCGCTGGCCGCTACGTCCGGGCTCGACGGCGTGACCGGCACGGTCACCTACCGCCCGGGCATTTCGGTGCCGGACAAGTCGGTCTCGGTCATTGGTGTCAAGGACGGCAAGCTTGTCCTAGCAAGTGAAGCGGCACCGACCTTCGTCGCGGAGCCGTGATCTTGTCCACTCCGGGCTCGCTTTGGGACATCTACAGGTCGCGGCTCTCCGCCGCGACCTTCACCGACCTGACGCATGCGTTTCATCCGGGTCAGCCGCATTTCCCGGCCTTCCCGGACGAGGAGCGCAGTGCGTTGCTCGATTTTTCGAAGGGCGATGCCTTCCAGGTCCACCACTACGCCTTCGTCGGACAGTGGGGCACCCATGTCGATCCGCCGGTGCACTTCATCGACGGCGGCCGCTCGATCGACCAACTGCCGGTGGCGGAGATGCTTCTGCCGCTGGTCATCCTCGACATCAGCGACAGGGTCGCCGCCGATCCCGACGCGACGCCGACGCTCGACGATATTTCGGCCTGGGAGACGCGGAACGGCCGTATCCCGGAAAAGTGTTTTGTCGCACTTCGCACCGGCTGGTGGCCGCGCTGGCCGGACCCCGTGGCATTTCGGAACAAGTCGGCCGACGGTATCTCGCATGCGCCGGGTTGGTCGAAGCCGGTGCTGGAGGAACTTTTGGAACGCCGCGGTGTCGCTGCGATCGGGCACGAGGGCATGGACACTGATCCCGGCCGTGCCACTTCGGCAGGTGACGCAAGCCTGGAATACTATGTGCTGTCGCGCGACTGCTGGCAGATCGAGCTCTTGGCCAATCTCGACAAGGTGCCCGAAGCCGGCGCGTTGATAATGGCAAGCTGGCCAAAGCCAAAGGCCGGATCTGGCTTCCCGGCTCGCGCTATCGCCATCCATGAAGCGGCCGGCTGAACGCGTGAAGCCGCTGCTGGCGGCGGTCGAGGGGCCGCCGCACAACGATCATCAGACACGGAATTCAGACATGGATATAGATACAGTCCGCGATGCTTTTCCGGCGATGGCGAGAGGTGCCGAGCCGAAGAAGCGGATTTTCTTCGACAATCCCGCGGGAACCCAGATGGCGAGCCGTTCGATCGAGCGTATGACGCGTGTCATGATCGAAACCAACGCCAATCTTGGTGGCTATTTCGAAACCTCACTCGCGGCCCAGGCGATGGTCGACGACGCGCATCAGGCGATGGCCGATTTCTTCAATGCCGCCGACCGGCGTGAGGTGGTGTTCGGCCAGAACATGACGACTCTGACTTTCGCCGTCTCGCGCGCCATCGGCCGCGATCTGAACGCCGGCGACGCCATCGTGCTGACGCGCATGGATCATGACGCCAACGTCGCACCCTGGCTGATGCTGGCGGAGGATCGGGGGCTTGAAGTACGCTGGATCGACCTCGATCCAAAAACCTTCGAACTCGACCTGTCGACGCTGGAGGCGACTATCGACGAGGACGTCAAGCTGGTCGCCGTCGGCTATGCCAGCAACGTTACCGGCACGATCAACGACGTGAAGCGGATCGCGCAGCGCGCCCGCGCGATCGGGGCGCTGAGCTATATCGACGCGGTGCAGTTCGCGCCGCATGGGGTGATCGACGTCCAGGAGATCGGCTGTGATTTCCTGGTTTGCTCGGCCTACAAATTTTTTGGACCGCATCACGGGGTGTTGTGGGGCCGTTTCGATCTGCTGCAGGCGCTGACCGCCTATAAGGTGCGCGCGGCTTCCAATACGCCACCTGGAAAATTCGAGACGGGAACGACAAGCCGCGAGGCGCTTGCCGGGGTGCTTGGCGCCGTCGAGCACTATGCCTGGCTCGGACAGTCCTTCGGCAACGTCCACCCGCAGGCGACGCGGCGGGAGCGCATCGTCGCCGGCATTGAAGTCGCCGACCGTTATGAGCGTGTCCTGACAGCACGGCTGATTGCCGGATTGTCCAGAATTGATGGCGTCTTGATCCAGGGCATATCCGATGTGGCGGCGCTGGCGCGCCGTGTGCCTACCGTGTCGATCACCGTTGACGGAACCGATCCCGCCGATATCGCCAAGGCGATGGCAGAGGAAGGCATCTATCTCTGGCACGGTCACAATTACGGTTTGGAGCCAATCAAGCGGCTGGGGCTTGCGGACCGCAACGGTGTCGTCCGCATCGGGCTGGCTCATTACAACACCGAGGCGGAAGTCGATTTCCTGCTGGCGAAGCTGGCGGACTGGATGAAGACGCGGACCTGACATGCGCGACAGAAACGGAACCCCGAGGATCGGCGTCAAGCTGCGCCATGCCAGACAGGTGCTTGGCCTCAGCCTGGAAGAGCTCGGCGCCCGCATCGGGCTGACAGAGGGTTATCTCTCGAAGATCGAAAACGACCGGGCGACGCCCTCGATGGCGGCTCTGCATCGGCTGGTGCAGGCGCTGGGCATCAACATGAACGCGATGTTCGGCACGCTGCAGCACAATGCCTCGGAAGTTTTCGTTTTGCGGCAGAACGAGCGTCCGCACATGGAGACGGGACATCGGCGTTCGGGCAACCATGTCGTGCTCGAGCAATTGGTGCCGTCCGGTCCGGAATATCTGCTGCAGATCAACGTTCATGTGATCGAGGCCGGCGGCGGCAGCCCCGAGTTGATCAGCCACAAGGGACAGGAGTTCGGCTACGTGCTCGAAGGTTCCGTCGAATTGCTGGTCGAGGCGAACGTGGTGGCGCTCGAGGCAGGCGACGCGTTCTATTTCAACTCCGAACTCGGCCACGGCTACCGCAATATCGGTTCGACCACGGTCCGCATCCTCTGGGTCAACACGCCGCCGACATTCTGACCGCCTCAAGCGCGGCGCCGGATTTCGAGGGAGTTCTGAAGACGTCGTTCAATGAGCCAACGTCCACAGGACAACAGCCGCCGAGCCCAACCGTCCTGTTTCAATGCCCGAACGCGAGCGGCGGCGCCAGTCGGTCGCGCCGCAGCCAGCGCGCCAGCAGCAGCGCGGCCACCACGGCCAGCCCCGTCGACAGACCGATCCAGATGCCGACGCCATGCAGGCCGAAATGGAAGGCGAGCAGCACCCCAAGCGGCAGGCCGACGCCCCAATAGCCGATCGCGGCATAGATCATCGGCACCTTGGTGTCGTGCAGGCCGCGCAGCATGCCGGCGGCCACCGCCTGGGCGCCGTCGAAGACCTGGAACAGCGCCGCGAAGACCAGGAACGACACGGCAAGTTCGATCACCCTGGCATTGGCCGGATAGCTCAGATCGATGAAGGCGCTGATCAGCGGATGCGGCCACAGGATCATCACCAGCCCCATCAGCGCCATGAACGAGACGCCGATGACGAAGGCGGTCCAGCCGGCGCGCGACACGCCTTGCGGATTGCCGGCGCCATGCGCAAGGCCGACGCGCACCGTCACCGCCTGGTTGAGGCCAAGCGGCACCATGAAGGAGATCGAGGCGATCTGGATGGCGATCGCGTGCGCGGCCAGCGAATCCGCGTCGATCAGGCCCATCAGCAGGGCGGCCGCATTGAAGATAGTCACCTCGAAGGCGAGAATGCCGGCAATCGGCAGGCCGAGCCGCAACAGGCCCTTGAAGCGTGGCCAGTCCGATCGCCAGAACCGTCCGAACAGACGATAACGGCGGAACTTCTTCTCCAGCATCACCACGGCAGCCAGGCCGATGAACATCAGCGTTGAGGACAGCGAGGTGGCAAGGCCCGACCCGGCAATGCCCATCGACGGCACGCCGAGATTGCCGAACATGAACACCCAGTTGAAGAAGGCATTGCAGGCGACGGCAACAAAGACGATGACCAGCGCCCAGCCCGGCCGCTCCAGCGCCGAGATAAACGAGCGCAGCACGATATAGAAGTAGAAGGGCAGCACCGCCCATTCGAGCCAGCGCAGATAGATGCCGGCCTGATGCGCCAGTGCCGGTTCCTGGCCCATGGCCAGCAGAATGCCTTCGCCGTGCCAAAGCACGAGCCAGATCGGGATCGAGATCAGGATCGCCAGCCACAGGCCCTGGCGCACGGTGCGGCGCAGGTCGCGCACCGAATAGCGGCGGCGGCCAAGCTCGGTGGCGATCATCGGCGATGTCGCCAGCATCAGGCCGAGGCCGAAGATCAGCGGCATGAAATAGAGGTTGGCGCCAAGCGCGCCACTGGCCAGCGTGTCCGGCCCCAGCCGGCCCATCATCATGACGTCGGTGGCCGTCATCGCGGTCTGGCCGAGATTGGTCAGCACCATCGGCCAGGCGAGCGCCAGCGTCGCCCTGATTTCCTGACGCCAAAGATTTTCCGGCGCGCGAGCGCCGGCTTCGATCGCAGACATTGTTCCGCTCTTTCCAGATACGGCACGTCGGCATTAAAGCCGGAAGCCGCATGTCAAACGGCAAAACCTTCGGTTTCGCGGCGTTTGCGTCAGCTTCTGGACGAAACGCGACATGAAGGCAAGAGAGGAGGGACGGGAACGGATTGAGCCAGGGACCGGCCCCGATGCTCTAGCGGATCGCGTCCAGCATCCGCCGCTGGCGGTGCATCTCAAGGAAAACCTTGTAGTCGCGGTCGAAACGCCCTGATGATTTCGGGTTCGACGCGCGCTTCCTGCCGCCTTGCTGCATGGCAAGACAGGCCGCGTTGAGGTCGGGAAACAGCCCGGCCGCGGTGGCGGCGATCATGCCGGTGCCGAGCAGCACCGCCTCGTCGGCCAGCGGCTCGATCACCGTGCAGCCGGTGGCGTCGGCATAGAGCTCCATCAACAGCGGGTTCTTGGTGTGGCCGCCGGTGACATGCAGCGTATCGATCAGATAGCCGTTCTCGTTCAGCGCCTCCAGCACGTGGCGCACGCCGAGCGCGATGCCGACGGCGGTGCGCCAGTAGAGCTTGCACAGGCTGTCGAAGGAGGAGTCCAGCGTCAGCCCGCTGACGACGCCGACGGCATGCGGATCGGCGAGCGGTGAGCGGTTACCGTGAAAATCGGGCAGCACATGCAGCCGCGCGGCAAGGTTGTCGCCCTCGGTGGCGCGCAGCTCGGCGACACGCCTGGCGATCTTCGCATGCATGGCGGCATCCGGCTCGCCGCCGGCGCCGTGCCAGCGGATGATGTGGTCGAGCAGGGCGCCGGTCGCCGACTGGCCGCCTTCCGACAGCCACAGCCTGGGCAGCGCCGCGCCGTAATAGGGACCCCAGACGCCGGCGAAGGGCTGCGGATCCGGTGACATCGCCATGACGCAGCTCGACGTGCCGGCGATCAGCGCCAAATGCCGGCCGATGTCCTGTTGGTCGCCGGCAAAGCCGCCGAGCACGCCAAGCGCACCGGCATAGGCATCGATGACGCCGGCGCCGACCCGGCATTTCTCGCTCAGCCCAAGCTCGGCCGCTGCCTGGGCGGTCAGTTGGCCAATATAAGCGCCGACCGGGCTGGCCTTTTCCGGCAAATTGCCGTGCTCGAAAAGATCGCCGAGGCCGACGAGCGCAAAGAAGTCGCGCCGCCAGCCGGCCTCTTCATGCGCCAGATAGGTCCATTTAGCGGTCAGCGTGCATTGCGAGCGGGCCAGCGAACCTGTCGCTTGCCAGGTCAGGAAATCGGTGAGATCGAATAAATAGCCGGCTTCATTCCAGGTCTCCGGCAAATTGCGCTTCAGCCACATCAGCTTCGGTGTCGCCATTTCCGGCGACATGACGCCACCGACGTAATTCAGCACGGCATGGCCGCTTGCCGTGCATTCGTCGGCCTCCGCGATGGCGCGGTGGTCGAGCCAGACGATGGTGTCCCAGCGCTTGTCGCCCGTGGTCGAGACGCTGAGCTGGCCGCCTTGCCGGTCGCGCACCACCAGCGAACAGGTGGCATCGAAGGAGATGCCGACGACCTCCTCGGCAGCTATGCCGGCCTTTTCGCGGGCAGCGCGCACGGCGGCGCAGACGGCCGACCAGATATCGCGCGAATCATGTTCGGCGTGATCGGGCTTCGGCTGGTTCATGGCGATCGGCCGCTCGGCGCGGCCGAGCAAGGTGCCGTTGGTGTCGAGAATGCCCGCGCGAGCGCTCCCGGTGCCGACATCGACCGCGCAAACGAACTGTTTCGTCAAGATGCTCTGTCTCTCGCTCCCAGGCCTGCAATCAGATCGGGCAATTGCAGCATGTCAGCGAATATAAAGTCCGGTTCACTCGACGCAAGCCGCGCTTTCAAGGTCGGGTTGCCGGCATGCGAACCGCCGGTGAAGGCAAACACGCGCATCCCCGCCGCCCGCGCGGCAATGATGCCGGCCGGGCTGTCCTCAATGACGAGGCATTTGCGTGGATGGGCCCGCATGCTGGCGGCGGCATGCAGGAACAGGTCCGGCGCGGGCTTTCCCTTGGCCACCATGGTGGCACTGAACAGGTGCGGTTCCATCAGCCCAAGCAATCCGGTGACGTCGAGCGCGTAGCGGATGCGGTCGAGCGTGCCCGAGGACGCGACACAGAACGGCAGCCCAAGCTTCGGCAGCATCTTCTTGACGCCGGCGATCGGCTTCAGCTCCTCGCGGAATTTGCGCATCAATTCGACGCGCATCTCGGTCAGGTGCAGGTCGGTGATATCGAGCCCGAAGTCGCGGCCGAGGATCTCGCGCACGCTTTTCATGCTCCTGCCGAGGAAATGCTCGTAGGCGGCATCCTCACTGACGCTGCCGCCGGCAAGCCTGACCATGCCGAGCAGCGCCGAGACGGAGAGCGCCTCGCTGTCGACCAGCACGCCATCGCAGTCGAAAATGACCAGTTCAGGCGTCATGGCCGAGAATGGCTCTCAGAGCTTGCCGGCGAGGTAGCGCGTCAGCGTGGCGCGCGCGCCATTCGCCCACAGCACGTTGAGCGCATGGGCAAAGGCCTCGACAAACGCCGTTGCGCGGCCGACATCGCCATAGATGTCCTCCATGGCGAGCCAGGCGGCGGGAGCGTCCTTTGCTGCCTTTGCCGTCGCCTGCAGCCGGTCCCAACTCGGGTCGTTGGGCTCGATGACGGCGCCGCTGTCCGTCGTGCCGAAGCAGTAGCGGCACCACAATGCCGATTCCAGGGCCAGGCCGGCGACGCTTTTCCCAGCCTTCAGCCGGTCGGCGATGGTCGGGATGATGAACTTCGGCTGGCGGTTGGAGCCGTCGAGGCAGAGCCGGCGCACCGTGTCGCCGATCTTCGGGTTGGAGAAGCGGCTCTCGATGAGCTGGTAATAGTCTTCCAGAACCGTGTCCGGCACCGGCGGCACCGTCGGGATGATTTCGTCCCGTTCGAGCTTGGCCAAAAAACCGCTCACCAGCGGCTCCTGCATCGCCTCATGCACGAAATGGATGTCCATCAGGCCGGCCGGATAGGCGATCGCTGCATGGCCGCCATTGAGGATGCGGATTTTCATCAGTTCATAAGGCGCAACGTCTTTGACGAACTGCACGCCGACCTTTTCCAGCGGCGGCCGGCCATCGGTGAAATGGTCCTCCAGCACCCACTGCCGGAACGGCTCGCAGAACACCGGCCAGTTGTCCTCGAGGCCGAAATCCTTGGCCAGGATGCCGCGCTCGCGGTCGGTGGTGGCCGGCGTGATGCGATCGACCATGCCGTTCGGAAAGGCGACATGCTCGCTGACCCAGTTCGCCAGATCCTCGTCGATCAAACGGGCCAGGCCGATGACGCCATCCGAGGTGACATGGCCGTTGTGGGGAATGTTGTCGCACGACATGACGGTGAACGGCACGGTGCCTTCATCGCGGCGGCGCACCAGCCCGGCAAGAATGATGCCGAACACCGTCTTCGGCGTGGCGCCGGGCTGCGCATCGGCAACGATGTCGGGATGGGTCGGGTTGAACACGCCGGAAGCCGGATCGATAAAGTAGCCGCCTTCGGTGATGGTCAGCGAAACGATCTTGATCGCCGGGTCGGCAAGCCGTTCGATCACACCGGCCGCATCGCCAGGCATCAGGAAGTCGATCATCGCGCCGGTGACGCGTGCGCTCATATGGCCGCTATCCTGCTCGACCACCGTGGTGAGCCAGTCCTGCTCTTCCAGTTTGCCGCGACCGATCTTTTCGCCGTCGAACACGCCGGCACCGATCAGCGCCCAGTCATGGCCGATGCCCGCATTGAACAGATCGTCGAGATAGACGGCCTGATGCGAGCGGTGGAAATTGCCGACGCCGAAATGCACGATGCCGGCCTTCAGCGTCGCGCGGTCATACTTCGGACCTGCGACGTTGGCGGGCAGCTTGGAGAGGTTAGAGGACGAGAGTTTCACGGTCATCTGTTTTACCCTTTGGCCGGGTTTCGGCCTTCGTTACGCTCCTCTCCCCGTCGGGGAGCGGATAAGGGGTGGCACTTGCTACGCGCCCGCTGAAGTCGGCCTCTGCTCCCCGCGGAGGGACGAGGAGCAGAGGCCGTCCCCCGCCCTCAACTCATCCACTGGCCGCCATCGACATTGTAGGTCTGGGCGACGATGTATTCGGCGTCGCTGCTGGCGAGAAACACAGCCATGCCGGTGAGGTCCTGTGCCGTGCCCATGCGGCCATACGGCACCGCCTCGCCGACCAGTTTCTTCTTCTCGCCCCTCGGCCGGTTCTCATATTTGGCGAACAGCGAATCGACGTGATCCCAGTGCTCGCCGTCGACGACGCCAGGGGCAATCGCGTTGACGTTGATGCGGTGCTTGATCAGGTCGAGCCCCGCCGACTGGGTCAGCGAGATGACGGCGGCCTTGGTGGCGCAATAGACGCCGACCAGCGCCTCGCCGCGGCGTCCGGCCTGGCTCGCCATGTTGATGATCCTGCCGCCCTTGCCTCGCGCGATCATCGAGCGGGCGGCTGCCTGCAGCATGAACAGCGTGCCGGCGACATTGACGGAAAACAACTTGTCGTAGCTTGCCCTGGTGATTTCGACGATCGGCGCCAGGTCGAACAGGGCGGCGTTGTTGATCAGGATATCGAGGCCACCGGTCTTCGTCTCGACGGCTTTCACCGCCGCCTCGATCGAGGCGAGGTCGGTGACGTCGACCTTGACCGCATAGGCCTTGCCGCCAATCTCGGCGGCGGTCTTCTGCGCCGCCTCGAGATTGATGTCGGCGATGGCGACGGTTGCGCCTTCGCCGGCATAGGCTTCGGCGAAGGCTCTGCCGATGCCGCGGGCCGAACCCGTGATCAGCGCGGATTTGCCGGCCAGTCGCATGTTCAGATTGCCTTTCCGTCGGCGCCAAAGCGATGCAGCTTGGCCTTGTCTGGTGTCAGGTAAATGGTGTCGCCGTGATGGACGCCGAGTTCGCCGTCGGCGCGCACGGTCAGCGGACCGACGCCGTCGGCCTGGACGTGCAGGAAGGTGTCGGAGCCGAGATGCTCGGCGACGCCGACGACCGCCTTCCATTCGCCCGCCGTGGTCGAGATCTCCAGGTGTTCGGGACGGATGCCGATGGTCTTGGCGCCGTTTTTGGCAGCCGGCGCGCCCTCGATCAGGTTCATCTTCGGCGAGCCGATAAAGCTGGCGACGAACAGGTTCTTCGGCGTCTTGTAGAGCTCCATCGGCGAGCCGACCTGCTCGATGTTGCCGGCGTTCAGCACGACGATCTTGTCGGCCATGGTCATCGCTTCAACCTGATCGTGGGTAACGTAGATCATGGTGGTCTTGAGCTGATGGTGCAGCTCGCTGATCTCCAGCCGCATGGTGCCGCGCAGTGCCGCATCGAGATTGGACAGCGGTTCGTCGAACAGGAAGGCGGTCGGCTGACGCACGATGGCGCGGCCGATCGCGACGCGCTGGCGCTGGCCGCCTGAAAGCTGGCCGGGCCGGCGTTCGAGATAGTTGGTCAGGTTGAGCACGCGCGCCGCGTCTCCCACCTTCTTGTCGATGGTCGCCTTGTCCTCACCGGCCATCTTCAGCGGGAACCCGATGTTCTTGGCCACCGTCATGTGCGGATAGAGCGCGTAAGACTGGAACACCATGGCGAGCTTGCGCTTGGCCGGTGCCTCGCCGGTGACGTCGCGGCCGTCGATGTTGATGGAGCCGCCGCTGGTGTCCTCGAGCCCGGCGATCAGGCGCAGCAGCGTTGACTTGCCGCAACCCGACGGGCCGACAAAGACGACGAACTCGCCATTCTCGATCACCAGGTCGAGACCGGGGATGATGGACGTCGCTCCGAAGGATTTCGAGACGTTCTTGAGCGTGATGTTTCCCATGGTTTCCTCCCCGAGGGGTTATTTCTGCCGATTGCTTCGGGCAATTCCGTTATTTCACCGCACCAAATGTCAGGCCGCGCACCAGCTGCTTCTGGCTGAACCAGCCCATGATCAGGATCGGCGCGATGGCCAGCGTCGAGGCGGCCGAAAGCTTGGCCCAGAACAGGCCTTGCGGGCTTGAGAACGAGCTGATGAAGGCGGTCAGGGGTGCGGCTTCCGTCGTCGTCAGCCGGATCGTCCAGAACGCCTCGTTCCAGGCCAGGATGATGTTGAGCAGCATTGTCGAGGCGATGCCCGGCACCGCCATCGGCGTCAGCACATAGACGATCTCGTTCCACAGCGATGCGCCGTCCATGCGCGCCGCTTCCAGGATCTCGCCAGGGATTTCGCGGAAATAGGTGTAGAGCATCCACACCACGATCGGCAGGTTGATCAGCATCAGCATGATCATGAGGCCGATGCGGCTGTCGAGCAGGCCTGTGTCGCGGAAGATCAGGTAGATCGGGAACAGCACCGCGACCGCCGGCATCATCTTGGTGGACAGCATC
Source organism: Mesorhizobium sp. XAP4 (assembly GCF_029269325.1). Lineage (NCBI taxonomy): Bacteria > Pseudomonadati > Pseudomonadota > Alphaproteobacteria > Hyphomicrobiales > Phyllobacteriaceae > Mesorhizobium > Mesorhizobium sp. XAP4. The sequence continues at coordinate 729,872 of NZ_JARIXW010000002.1, forward strand.
CACATCAAGATGTCCTTGGTCCGCTTGGTCGGCGAGAAGGCCATCGACCATGCCGCCGGTATGGCGACCAGCAGGGCCAGGATGGTCGAGCCGACCGAGAGCAGCACCGAGTTGAAGAAGAACTTGAAGTAGCCGCTCTGCGCCTGGACCTCGGTATAGCTCTCGAACGTTCCCGACGGGATGATGCTGAAGCCCTGGATGGCTTCCTGCTCCGACTTGAACGAGGTGATGATCGTGTAGAGGATCGGGAAGAAGATCAGCAGGGCGACGATCCAGGCGGCAACCGTCGCGATCGTCTTGTGCCGGGTGGTGACTGAGCGTGCCATCGTAGCCTCCCTTACTTGTCCAGGTTCTTGCCGACGGCGCGCATGGCGAAGAAGGCAACGATGTTAGCGAGAATGACGGCGATCACACCGCCGGCGGATGCCTGGCCGATTTTGAACTCCAGCAACGCCTTCTGGTAGACGAGGAAGGGCAGGTTGGTGGAGGCGTATCCCGGGCCGCCATTGGTGGTGACGAGGATCTCGGCATAGACCGAGAGAAGGAAGATCGTCTGGATCAGGATGACGACCGTGATGGCGCGCGACATGTGCGGCAGCGTCAGATAGATGAAGCGGCTGATGAACCCGGCGCCGTCCATCTCGGCGGCTTCCTTCTGCTCGCCGTCGAGCGACTGCAATGCGGTCAGAAGAATGAGCGTCGCGAAGGGCAGCCACTGCCAGGCGACGATGATGATGATCGCCAGCATCGGATGTTGCCCGAACCAGTCGATCGGCTGGGCCCCGAAGAAGCGGGCTATGTCGGCGAACACCCCGTATTGCGGGTGCATGATCATGTTCTTCCAGACCAATGCGGCCACCGGCGGCATGACGAAGAACGGAGAGATGACGAGGATGCGCACGATGCCCTGGCCCCACATCGGCTGGTCGATCAGCAGCGCCAGAAGGATGCCGCCGATCACCGTGATCAGGAGCACGCTGACCACCAAGGTGAGCGTGTTGAGGATCGACTGCAGGAAGGCCGGGTTGGAATAGAACAGCGCGTAATTCGAGAAGCCGACGAAGCCGTCGCGGATCGGATTGAGCGGGTTGTACTGCTGGAAGGAGAACCAGATGGTGATGACCAGCGGCACGATCATCCAGACGAACAGCAGCACCACGGATGGCGCCATCATGAAACGGGCAAGCGAACGGGTCTGCTGAGTAGCCATGACGGTCACCCTCACTGGTCAGACGGAATTTTCAAAAGGCGTTAAAGGCGGCCGCCCGAACTGGGAACTCGGGCGGCCGTTGCCGGTCAAGGAGGCGACCGGCAGTCGGCACCGGGAGGAGCCTTACTTGATGTATCCGCCCTCGGTCATTGCCGCGGTGGCAGCGTCCTGGGCCTGCTTCAGCGCGTCGTCGACGCTCGACTGGCCGGCAAGCGCCGCCGAGAAGAGCTGGCCGACCGTGGTGCCAAGGCCCTGGAACTCAGGGATGGCGACGAACTGGACGCCGACATAGGGCACCGGCTTGACCGTCGGATGCGTCGGATCGGCGGCATTGATGGAGTCCAGCGTCATCTTGGCGAACGGAGCCGCCTTCTGGTACTCGGCATTGGCGTAGAGCGAGGAGCGCGTGCCCGGAGGAACGTTGGCCCAGCCTTCCTTCGAAGCGACGAGCTCCGCATAGTGCTTGCTGGTCGCCCAGGAGACGAACTTCTCGGCGGCATCCGCTTTCTGCGTGCCGGCGGGGATGGCCAGCGACCAGGCCCACAGCCAGTTGCCGCGCTTGCCCAGGCCATTGTCGGGCGCCAGCGCATAACCGACCTTGTCGGCGACGGTGGAGTTCTTCGGGTCCGAAACGAAGGACGCGGCGACCGTGGCGTCGATCCACATGCCGCATTTGCCCTGCTGGAACAGCGCCAGGTTTTCGTTGAAGCCGTTGGAGGAAGCCCCCTCGGGGCCGTCGGCCTTCATCAGGTCGACATAGAACTGCAACGTGTTCTTCCATTCCGGCTGATCGAACTGCGGCTTCCAGTTCTCGTCGAACCAGCGGGCGCCGAAGGAGTTCGACATGGCGGTCAGGAAAGCCATGTTCTCGCCCCAGCCGGCCTTGCCGCGCAGGCACACGCCGTTCACGCCATTGGCGCGGTCGGTCATCTTGTCGGCGGCCTGCTTGATGAAGTCCCAGGTCGGCGCGTCGGGCATCTTCAGCCCGGCCTTGTCCATCAGGTCCTTGCGGTACATGACGAAGGAGCTTTCGCCGTAGAAGGGCGCGGCATAGAGCTTGCCGTCGACCGAAAGGCCGCCAGCAATGGCCGGGATGATGTCCTTGGCGTCGTAGTCGTCGCCGAGCTTGTCGAGCGGCAAAAGCCAGCTCTGCTTGGCCCAGATCGGAACCTCATAAGTGCCGATGGTCATCACGTCGTACTGGCCGCCCTTGGTGGCGATGTCGGTGGTGACGCGCTCGCGCAGCACATTCTCTTCGAGCGTAACCCAGTTGAGCTGGATGTCGGGGTTCGCCTTGGTGAAGTCCTCGGTCAGCTTTTGCATGCGGACCATATCGCCATTGTTGACGGTGGCGATGGTGATGGATTCGGCGTGTGCGGCGAACGCAAGCGTGCTGGCCGACAACAAGCCCAGGGTGAGCGTGCGAAGTTTCATCAAATTCCTCCCTTGAACCAAGATGAGCATTTGCCTTGGCTTTGGGCAATTACTCACTTGGCGTGAATTATGTCAAGTCGGATTCGATGCTGCAGCGCAGCACCCGGGCGACACCGCAGGCCGGGACGAGCGGAAATTGCCAGGACGAAGAGCGTCCCGGCCGGATACAGTGCGGCAACAGCGGATGGATCTGTGAGACCAGGTGCAGCCCGCAAGCCTGCCGGTCAGCAGGCGATCTCGGCCAGCAGCCAGTCGCGGAAGGCACGGATCTTCGGCACGTTGCGGCGCGCTTCGGGGTAGACCAGCCAAAAGGCATGGCCGTCGTCGCCAACCAGATCGAAAGGCTGGATCAGGCGCCCACCGGCAAGTTCCGCCTTGAACAGCGCCCTGGTCAGGATCGCGACGCCATGACCGGCGATCGCCGCATTGGCCTCATAGGCCTGCGCGCCCATGCTGCTGCCGGGCCGTTTGGCGAGATCGTGCGAGTGCACGCCGGCAGCCTCGAACCATTGCGTCCACCAGATGTCGCCGGGATCGAGGATCGGCAGCCGCAACAGGTCCGCCGGTTCCCTGACGCCGCCGATGCTTGCCGCGAGCTTCGGGCTCAGCATCGGCGTGAAATCGGCATCGAGCAGCTTGTAGGCTTCCAGCCCCGGCCATTTGCCGCCGCCCGACCGGATGGCGAGGTCGACATCCTCGCGGGCGAAATCCGTCAGCCGGCTCGATGTTTCGAGCCGCACGGCAAGGGAGGGATGAGCGATCTGGAATGAGCCCAGATGGTGCGCCAGCCAGTTCGAGGCAAAGGTCAGCACCGTCGTGACGCACAGCAATCCGTCGGCGCCGCCACGCGCCGCCGCATAGGCCTGGCCGAGAATGGCAAAGGCCTCGCTGACCGCTGGCGCAAGGCGCTGTCCAGCCTCGGTGAGTGCGATCTGGCGCGGCCGGCGCAGGAACAGCGGCGCGCCGACCCGTTCCTCCAGCACCTTGATCTGATAGCTGACCGCCGCTTGCGTCATGGCAAGTTCCTCGGCCGCCTTGGTGAAGGAAAGATGCCGCGCCACCGCTTCGAACACCCGGATCGCCTGCAGCGGCGGAAGCTGTGAAACCTGCCGAGAGCTGAGGTCCGGCATAAAGCCTCCTTATGGGTCCTTATCGACGTTCGATTGGCAAAGGCCGCCGTCAAGACCGACATTTCCAGTCAACCCGTCATTCGGGTTCAGGATAGCGAAGGTTGACGATCATGACCATGGCGCAGCAAAAATGCACTTCCGCACCCGATCATCGCTGGTTTTCGTGGCTGACGGATGGATTCGGCTGGTTCGCAGCCAAAAAACGGGCACATCTCGACATCAGGGACCTGTCGCCGCATCTGCAGCGCGATCTCGGTTTTCTCGATGGCAACGACCCTTTCGGGCGGCACAGCTAGCGCGGTTGGTTTTATCGCAAATCAGTTGTGCTTCCGGTCAGATGCTGGCGAGCAGCGCGGCGGCGGTCCGTTCATCGGTGATGAGGCCGTTGATCAGCCGCCGGTTCGCGGCCGCCAGAATGCCCGGCAGCTTTCGTTCTCCCATCGCCAGTGCGATGACCAGCGATTTCTCGCGTGACGGCAGCGACGCCGACGACACCCGGTCGTTGGTGATCCCCTCGATCATGCGGCCTTCCCTATCGAACACCCAGCCGACGATCTCGGCGATGCCCCCGGCCTTCTGCAGCGCCTTCAATTCGCTCTCCGAAATGAAGCCGTCCTCGTAGAGCGGCGCCTTGGGGCCGAGGTCGCCGATGCCGATGAAGGTGACGTCGGCCTCGGCCGCAAGCGCAAGCGTCGGCTGGATCATCGGCTGGTTGAGCAGCATCTCACGCTCCTCCGGCGACGAGGCGATGACCGGCAGCGGCATCGGAAAAGAACGCGCCTTGACCCTGTCGGCCATGGTGAAGATGACGTTGTAGAAAGCGGCCGAGCCGTCCGGCGAGATGTTGCCGGTCAACGACACCACCTTGTGCTGCGGGCATTCCATCGGCGGCAGCTGCTCGATCGCCGCCTTCAGCGTGCGCCCGGTGCCGATCGCCATGACGATCGGCGTCGGTGAACGCAACCGTCGCTCGATCTCGGCGGCAGCCGCCTCGGCGATGCCGATCGTGGTCGAGGACGAGTTGGGGTCGCTCGGCACCACTTCGACCAGATCGAGCGCAAAGCGCGATCTCAGCCGTGCCGCCAGATCGAGGCAGTTGGCGATCGGATGGTCGACGCGAACCTTGATCAAGCCCTCCGACACCGCCAGCGATACCAGCCGCTGCGCCGTTTGCCGCGAGATGCCAAGCGTCGAAGCGATCTGGTCCTGTGTGTTGCCGGCAACATAATAAAGCCAGCCGGCGCGTGCCGCATCGTCCAGCCTGTTGCTGCCACCATCCTGCCGGCTATTCAAAGTCCTGCCTCCCGAGACCGCCGGTCATGAGAGCGGCCCATGCCCACTTTCGCAGGGAACGGCCTGCTGCGCAATTGTCAAATCTCGGGGGCAATTGCTTGCTGTCCCTCGGCGTAGGCACGGCCCAGTTTCTCGTCTCCCCACGATGTCTGTCTCGCCAAGAGACTTGGCTGCGGTCCCGGCAGGCGGCACGTTCTTGCGCTCCGAAGGTTTATCTCCCGGCTCAAACCCTTTAAGGGATGGCAAAAAGGAGCCTCGCATGACGCCGAAAGCGGTTTTCTGGGACATGGACGGCACGCTGGTCGACAGCGAACCGCTGCACGAAGCTGCCCTGGTGGCGGCGATGCGCAATGTCGGCCTTGTCCCGCCGGACGATCTGCATGAGCGCGTGCTCGGCGTCGCCGCCTGGCCGGTCTACGAGATGATGCGCGACGAGTTCGGCCTGGACCTGCCTTTCGACGACTGGATCCTGCGCAAATACGAACACTACCTGCCGCTGGTGGAGAGCTTGAAGCCGCGCCCCGGCGCGATCGAGATCTTCAACGAGCTGCGTGCAAGAGGCATCCAGCAGGCCGTGGTCTCGAATTCGGACAGGATGATCGTCGACGCCAATTTGAGCATGGTCGGCCTGATCTACCCCGGCATGAAGACGATCAGCCGCAACGACGTGCGCGAAGGCAAGCCGCACGCCGAGCCATTCCTGCGCGCCGCGTATCTGGCCGATGTCGACCCCGCGCAGGCGGTGGCGATCGACGATAGCTGGCCGGGCGCCATGGCAGGGCTGGCAGCGGGAATGAAGACGATTTTCTGGCCGGAAAAGCCGATGGAAGGCCCGCCTGGCGCCGTCGTCATCAACAGCGCCGAGGAATTGGGGAAAGAGCTGGGGCTCTGAGGAAAACCGCCCAGGTCGGCGCCGCCCCTCATCCGCCTGCCGGCACCTTCTCCCCGTATAGTGACGGCACGGGGAGAAGGACGCTCAATTCCGGTAGACCGGTTCCTGCTCGTCGAGGATCGCCTTCAACTCGCTGAGATGGCGTTCGGCCTGGCCGGGGTAATCGTCCATCTCGCTCGCCGCCTTTTCGGCGATCGCGTCGGACAGCGTGCGCAGCGGGCGGCCGGTCCACAGCGCCTTGATGTAGGTCTCCGCGGCGCGTTCGAAATAGAACATGCGGTTGAAGGCATCGGCGACCGTGTCGCCGATGACCAGTACGCCGTGATTGCCCATCACCATCACCTTGACCTTGGGATCGACGAGAAGCTGCGAGCAGCGCTCGCCCTCCTCCTCGAAGGCCAGCCCGCCATAGTGCGCGTCGACCACATGGCGGTTGAAGAACATCGCCGAATTCTGGTCGATCGGCGGCAATGTCGAGTCAGCGAGCGATGCCAGCACCGTAGCGTGGATCGAGTGCACATGCATGACGCAGCGCGCGTGACGCACATTGCGATGGATGGCGCCATGCAGCCCCCACGCCGTCGGGTCGGGCGCATTGGGGCCGGAGAGCGTTTCCGGATCGTTGGCATCGATCATCAGAAGGTCGCTCGCCTTGATACGCGAGAAATGCACCTGGTTGGGGTTCATGAGGAATTGTGTGCCCTCATCGTTGACAGCCAGCGAGAAATGATTGGCCACCGCCTCGTGCATATTGAGCCGCGCCGTCCAGCGGAAGGCGCAGGCGAGATCGACGCGCTCCTCATAGTAGGGCAGGTTGGTCAGCGTTTCCTTTTGCAAGCGGGCAAGGCTCATCGAAAAATCCTCCGGTTTCGGCAAGAATGCCGTGGCCAGCCCATTCCCGCAACCGGTTTTGGTTGGTGCAGGGATGCTCACGCCGCCGTGCTGGCAGCGGCAGCGCCGGCTCGCAGGCCGCCATGCTCGACGATGAAATCGATCACCTCCTGCAGACCCTTGCCGCGCGACAGGTCGGTGAAGCCGAACGGCCGCTTGCCGCGCATGCGGCCGGCGTCGCTCTCCATCACGTCGAGGTTGACGTTGACGTAAGGAGCCAGATCGCTCTTGTTGATGACCAGGAAATCGGAGCGGGTGATCGCCGGCCCGCCCTTGCGCGGAATCTCCTCGCCCTGGCAGACCGAGATGACATAGAGCGTCAGGTCGGCGAGATCCGGCGAGAAGGTGGCGGCAAGGTTGTCGCCGCCGGATTCGATGAAGACGATGTCGAGATCCGGGAATTTCCTGTTCATCTGCGCGATCGCCTGCAGATTGATCGAGGCATCCTCGCGGATCGCGGTATGCGGGCAGCCGCCGGTCTCGACACCCATGATGCGGTCCTCGGGCAGCGCCTGCAGCCGCGCCAGCATCATGGCGTCTTCCTTGGTGTAGATGTCGTTGGTGACGACGGCGATGGAAAACTCGTCGCGCAGCGCCTTGCACAGTTTTTCGGTCAGCGTCGTCTTGCCCGAACCGACCGGGCCGCCAATGCCGACGCGCAGCGGACCATTTGTCTGTGTCATGCGGGAAACTCCGTGATGGCGAGGATGGCAAAGCCGAGCCCGATCAACAGGCACAGCGGCGAATAATAGCGGACATCGAGCCGCGCGAAAGGCTGTTCAGGCGTCAGCCGCCGCCACCATGGCGTGAAGCCGGCTATGCCGCGCCCCAGGAACACCAGACCGATGAGCAGCGACGTGGCGGCGAGACCCTCCTTGGGGAAGGGTGAAGCGAAGACTCCCATGAGCGCCAGCGGCCATAGTGTCGCCAGGCACAAGCACGCGGCAACGGCGAAACTGGCAAACGGCGTTGGCATCTCATCGACGCCGCGAAAGCCGACCACGGCGCGAGCGCAGGAGGCTGCGTCCTGGCCCGGCCAGATGCCGCCAAGACCCCAATAGACATGCAGCGCGGTGATCAGGAGCAAAACAGTCGAAAGCGAGAAGGCGAGAAAAATCATGAGCGGAACAGTCGCGAATACTGGGTTTCATGCTTCATCGCCATGACATCGGAGACGAAGGCGCAGCCACCGAGATCGTCGAGTGTCGAGCGCGCGGCGCGGCTTGCGGTCGCCAGGGCCAGCGGCTCGAAGCCGGCTAACAACGTGGTCGCGCCCCTCTGGCCGACGATGCCAAGCCGGATCGCTGCCTGCACAAGGTTGGAGAAGAAGGTTTGCAGGAAGGCTGACAGCGCATCCTGAAGCGCGATGCCGTTGCCACCCGCAATGGCGCCGACGGCGACGCAATAGGCGCATCCGGCCGGCAGGCGCTCCAGCACCGGATTAGGCCAGGCGGCCGCCGCTTTGAGGAAGGCTCCACCCTGCAGCATGGTCTCGGTATGGCGTTCGCGCGAGCCGGCCAGGGCTTCGGCGAGTGCCGCCACTTCATCGAGATCACCGGTGCCGCGTGCCCGGCGCCAGCTCTCGGCGAACAGCACGGCGTCGTTCCAGCCCGAGCCCATCTCGACCAGCGTCTCCAGCCAGCCGGCGAGGCTCCCGGCATCGGCAACCAACCCGTCCTGCACCGCCCGCTCGAGACCATGGCTGTAGGAAAAGCCGCCGACCGGAAAGGCAGGCGACAGCCACGCCATCAGCCGCAGCAGGGCGATGTTCGAAGGCTGGTCAGTCATGATCGTGGTGATGGCCGGCATGACTGTGCGAATGGGAACGCGATTCGCCATGAGAATGGCTGTGCGCTTCGGCGTGGGCATGCGCATGGCCGTGATCGTGGCTTTGCCTGCCATGCCCGGAATAGGCGCCGCGCACCGGCTTGAACGGTTCGGAAACGTCGGTCACGGTGGCGCCCAGCCCCTCCAGCATCGCCTTGATGACATGGTCGCGCAGGATGAGGATGCGTCCGGCCTCGATGCCTGCCGCGAGATGGCGGTTGCCGATATGCCAGGCGAGCTCGGCCAGATGCACGCCATCGCGGGCGCGGATGTCGTAGACCTCTTCCGGTGCCGCGATGATCTCGATATGGCCGCCATTCTCCAGCACCAGCCGGTCGCCATCGTTCAAGGCGACGGGTTCGGGCAGGTCGACCAGCACCTTGCCGCCGTCGGCAAGTTCGATGGCCCGGCGGCGCAGATGCCGCTCGTCATGGGCGAGAATGGCCCGGCCGGACGGTAGGGTGGTTCCGGCAGCGCCGGCGGACAGCACCGAGACGGCGCGCGGGAATTTGGTGAAGTCGGTGTTGAGGTTGAGTTTCATTTCATGGATTTCCCATTTGCTTGTGCCCGCACACACGCGATCCAATGGCCTTGTACATGTCGAACCCTGCCTTTCCCCAACAAAGCTAGACCATCGCGTTCGTTCAGACGATGGTGTCGAAGAGCCGCAGGATGAACGATATCTGGTAGATAAGCGCCGCCGTGACAAAGGCGATGTGGAAGCGGCGGTCGCGCACCAGGATCGCGATGATACAGAGCACGACGAAGACCGGCGTGCGGAACAGATATTCGCTGCCGAAGCGGGCGAAATGCTCCGGCCCCTTCAGCAGCGTGTCGACCACGTCGAGCAGATAGGTCGCCGCCAGCAGGCCGAAGAACCACGCCCGGCGCGAATAGAAAAAATCCTCGTAGCTGGTGTAGTCCAGCATCGAATCTGGGAACAAAAGCGCGCACAGCAGGAACAGCGTGATCGCGTAGAAAATGATGAACAAATATTTGCCGAAGGTCCAGGTCTCGACGGCGTAGAGGCCGAACTCCCACCACCAGAAATGCACCAGCATCAGGAGCACCGAGACGACCCAGGCCAGATGCACGGTATAGAGCTTGTACTGGCCGGGATGCTGGACGATGCGCGCCACCCCCGACAGCAGGCGGGCGACACCAAGCCCGATCACCATGCCCATGACGATTCGGATGTGCGGGAAGATGTCGTGGGCGGAAGCGATTTCGGTGGTCATGCTCGATCACAATGCAGCTGTTGGTTGGCCGCATAGTGCTGCCTTCCACCAAGGGCTGCAACGGATAATGCTCGCCCGGTGGAAGCGCCGCTTCAAAACAGAAAATACCGTTGCGCCATCGGCAGCACCGTCGCCGGCTCGCAGGTCAGCAACTCGCCGTCGGCGCGCACCTCGTAGGTTTCCGGATCGACCTCGACATGCGGCGTGGCGTCGTTGAGCACCATCGAATGCTTGCCGATGCCGCCGCGGGTGTTTTCGACGGCGACGAACTGCTTGTCGACACCGAGCCTGCCATGCAGTCCCGACTCGAGCGCTGCCTTCGAAACGAACGTCACCGACGAGTTGGTCCTGGCCTTGCCATAGGCGCCGAACATCGGCCGGTAATGCATCGGCTGCGGCGTCGGGATCGAGGCGTTGGGGTCGCCCATCGGGGCGGCGGCGATCATGCCGCCGATCAGCACCATGTCCGGCTTGACGCCGAAGAAGGCCGGGTTCCACAGCACCAGGTCGGCGCGTTTGCCGACCGCGATCGAGCCGATGTCTTTCGACAGCCCATGCGCGATGGCCGGGTTGATCGTGTATTTGGCGATGTAGCGACGGACGCGGAAATTGTCGTTGTTGCCGGTCTCCTGCGGCAGCGAGCCGCGCTGGCGCTTCATCTTGTCGGCCGTTTGCCAGGTGCGGATCGCGACTTCGCCGACGCGGCCCATGGCCTGCGAATCCGACGAGATGATCGAGAAGGCGCCGATGTCGTGCAAAATGTCTTCCGCCGCGATGGTCTCCTTGCGGATGCGGCTTTCGGCAAAGGCGATGTCTTCGGGGATCGACGGCGACAGATGATGGCAGACCATCAGCATGTCGAGATGCTCGGCCAGCGTGTTGACCGTGTAGGGCCGCGTCGGATTGGTCGAAGACGGAATGACGTTGGGCAGGCCGCAGACCTTGATGATGTCGGGCGCATGGCCGCCGCCGGCGCCCTCGGTGTGGAAGGCGTGGATGGTGCGGCCCTTGATGGCGGCGACCGTGTTCTCGACAAAGCCGGATTCGTTCAGCGTGTCGGTGTGGATCATCACCTGCACGTCGTAATCGTCGGCGACCGACAGGCAGCAATCGATGGCCGCCGGCGTCGTGCCCCAGTCCTCGTGCAGCTTCAGCGAGCAGGCGCCGCCCAGCACCATTTCCTCGAGCGCGGCGGGCAGCGAGGCATTGCCCTTGCCCGACAGGCCGATGTTCATCGGAAAGGCGTCGAAGGACTGGATCATGCGGGCCATGTGCCATGGCCCCGGCGTGCAGGTGGTGGCCAGCGTGCCGTGCGCCGGACCGGTGCCGCCGCCGAGCATGGCGGTGATGCCTGACATCAGCGCCTCCTCGATCTGCTGCGGGCAGATGAAGTGGATATGCGCGTCGAAGCCGCCTGATGTCAGGATCTTGCCTTCGCCGGCGATGATCTCGGTTCCGGGGCCGATGATGATGGTAACGCCATCCTGCGTGTCCGGATTGCCCGCCTTGCCGATGGCCGCGATGCGCCCGTCGCGAAGCCCGACATCTGCCTTGAAGATGCCTGCACTGGCATCGATCACCAGCGCGTTGGTGATCACGGTATCGACGGCGCCTTGCGCCCTGGAAACCTGGCTCTGGCCCATGCCGTCGCGGATCACCTTGCCGCCGCCGAATTTCACCTCTTCGCCATGGATGGTGAGATCCTTCTCGACCTCGATGAACAGTTCGGTGTCGGCAAGCCGTACTCTGTCGCCGACCGTCGGGCCGTACATCTGCGCGTAGGCGGCGCGGGTAATTCTGGCCATCAGCGATTGCTCCCGAAATGCGGTTTGCCGAAATGCGGTTGGATTGAAGCGCGGCTGCACATTGCTGCCATCCTATGGTCACGCAATGACCTGCTGGGCGACACCTTCTGATCCCATTTGGCGGTTGAGGTTAGGGCGTCACCCCAGACCGACCGTTTGCCAATCGATGGAAAGGAAAATCCATGCGCAAAACGATAGTTCTTGCCGCCGCCGCCAGCCTGATGCTGGCGGGCGCCGCCAGTGCCCAGCAGCAACCCGCGCCACAGCCCGCTCCGGCGCCGGCAACGCCTGCTCCAGCCACGCCCCAGGCTCAGCCGGCCGTTCCGACGATCCAGAGCGTCAACATCGTCGACATCACGGAGCTGCCAAAGGACACCCAGACGCAGGTCAACCAGGTGATCGCCCAGCGCGGCGATGACGGCTTGAAGAAACTGCGCAGCTCGATCGACGCCACACCCAAGGTCAAGTCGGCGCTCGAGGCCAAGGGAATGACCTCGGCGCAGGTGGTCGCAGCCAGTATGGAACCCAATGGCGCACTGACCCTGATCACCAAGAAGGCGAGCTGACGCCACGGCATGGCGGGCCGGCATCCGGCCGGCCGGCCGCATCGGGAAAGGAACCTTCGCCGGGCCGGATTCGTTTTGTTCTTTTCGCGCTAACCCGCGCCCCGAAACGATTTCTCTCAGGAGCGAGCGATGGCGATCACTTCTTTCTCGACCAGAATGCAGGCAGTCGCCGCCATGGCGTTCCTGGCGGCGGCTGGTCCTGCTGCCGGACTGAAGGCGCAAGGACTGGAAAGCACGGAGACCGTCAATCGCATCGTCGGCTCGCAGGTCAAGCAGGAAGAGGCCAAGGCCAACTCTGAGGCCGGCAACGTCAACACGGCGATCGACCGCACGCGTGAAAACATCGGCACGGTGCGCAAGACATCCAAGCTCGACAAGGTCGACATCGTGTTCCTCACCGACGCCGCGCGCAGCGAAGGCGGCCCGCCGCCGGAGATCGAGGCCAAGGTCAAGCAGCATCAGGACGACATTACGGAGCTGCGCAAGGAGATCGAGGCCAACGCGCTGCTGTTCAACGCCATCGAATCGCGGCGCGTGCAGGCGCAGGATGTCCTCGCCGTCGAATTCGACAATCCCGGAAAGATCGTCATCTACGCCGCGGCCAAGCCATCGAACTGAGCTGAGCGCGCCGGAAGATTTCACAGCTTGCCCATCACCTTCTGCTGAAATCCGTAGACCTCGCGCTTGCCGCCGAGCGGCACCAGCGTGACGTCGCGCTCCTGGCCCGGCTCGAAGCGCATGGCCGTGCCCGCGGCAATGTCGAGGCGCATGCCACGCGCCCGTTCGCGGTCGAATTTCAGCCCCTCATTGGTTTCGAAGAAATGGTAGTGGCTGCCGACCTGGATCGGCCGGTCGCCGCTGTTGGCGACTTTCAGGGTGACGGTCTGCAGGCCCTTGTTGAGCTCGATGTCGCCGCCCACCGTGATGATTTCACCGGGGATCATGGTCACCCTCACACGATGCCGAAGGCGAGACCGATGCCGATCGCCGCGCAGGCGGCACCGGCAGCGCGGGCCAGGCCACGAAACCGGATGCCGAGACCGAGACCGGCGGCGATGCCGGTGGCATGCAGCAACAGCGTGGCGATGGCAAAGCCGGCCATGTATTCAAGCCCGCCGGCATTCTCCGGCACCTCGGTGCCATGCGCGTGGCCGTGGAAAAGTGCGAACAGGCCGATGATGGCGACGCCGGCCGAGACCGGCAGATCGATCGCCAGCGCCACCAGCAGTCCGAGTGTCACGACCGATGCCAGTATGCCCGGTTCGACGAAGGGCAGCGGCATATGCAGCATGCCCAGCGCGCCGCCGACCAGCATGACGCCGACAAAGGCAGCCGGCCAGGCAAGAACCGCCTTGCCGCCCTTGAGCGCCGCCCACAGCCCGACCGCGATCATCACCGTCATGTGATCGAGGCCGGAGAGCGGGTGCATGAAGCCGGCCGTGAAGGAGGAGGTGGTACCCAGGCCGACATGGGCATAGGCCGGCAGGGCGGCGGCCAGCAGCAGGATCGCCGACAGGCAGAGGCGTTTGGCGGATATCATTCTGTTTGCCTTTCGTTTTGCTCGGTCTGGTGTTCACGCCGCCTTGCGGGGGCCGCAGCCTTCGGCCTTGAGAACGCGTTTGCTCGACGCCGGATATTTCTTCAGCATCGCTGCCGGGCGGATCGGCCGCGCCGAAAAACCACCGCCGCAATTGGGGCAGATGCCGCCCAACACCTGTTCCACGCATCCGGCGCAAAAGGTGCACTCGAAGGTGCAGATCAGCGCATCCGTCGCCTCGGGCGGCAGGTCCTTGTCGCAGCATTCGCAGTTGGGACGCAGCTCCAGCATCCTGTCCTCCTCAACGGATCGGTTCGTGCACGGTCACCAGCTTGGTGCCGTCGGGAAACGTCGCCTCGACCTGCACGTCATGGATCATCTCGGCGATGCCTTCCATGACTTGCGCGCGGCTGACGACATGAGCGCCGGCTTCCATCAGTTCGGCAACCGGACGGCCGTCGCGGGCGCCTTCGACGACGAAATCGGTGATCAGCGCAATCGCTTCCGGATGGTTGAGCTTGACGCCGCGTTCGAGCCGCTTGCGCGCCACCATCGCCGCCATGGCGATCAGCAGCTTGTCCTTTTCCCTCGGCGTCAGGTTCATGCGTTTCCCTGGATTGGTAGAGGCAGGCCTATAGTGACCATAATTTGGGCAACCCCGCCCTTCCGTTGAGCAATTCGACGAGTGGAACCAGCCGCTGGCGCAGTCGGTAGCCATCCCCGGCGTAGAGCCTCGCAAGAAGCTTGCCAGATTTCTTCACGCGCCAGGCGCTGGCGCTGCCCTGGTCGCCGACGATCTCCAGAACCGGATCGAGCAGGGCTTCGGCGCGCGGCGACACCAGAAGCAATGTCGCCACCGCGATCGCGCCGCCGGCAACCGCCGGGCGATCGAGCGTTGCGGCGATATCGGGTCCGATGCGGAAATCCTCGGCATGAACGAGGGCGCCATCCTGACGCACACGCCAGCGGTCATGGAAGTTGCCCTGCGTGGCGCGTTCGCCCATCGCCAGGCGGCCGAAGACGGTGGCTTCCAGCACCAGCGCCTCGGCGCCGACGGCAAGCTCGACGTCGAGCGTACGGGCAAAGGCCGCCCTGTCGAAGACGATGGTTTCCTGCGGCAGCCAGGCGATGCGGCCGTTTTCCCCGACCGACAAATTGACCCGCACTTCGGCATGGTCGGATGACGCCCGGTAGATCTTCTCGCAGGCCTGCGTGGTGATCGATGCCGAAGCGGCCGCGCCGACATCCACGTCCCAGGCGATACGGTCGCCGCCCGTCATTCCGCCGGCGGTGTTGATCAGCACCGCTTCGAGCGGATCGGCCGAGACGGCCGGCATTCTTATCTTGGCGGCGCCGTCCTGATAGAGGCGCCGCAGGCGCGTGCGGCCCTCGCTGAGCGCACAGGAAAGCCGCGCCACGCCCGCAACGCGCTGCGTCGAAATCCCGCCATGTTCGCCCATATCCATGCCTGCACGTTAAGCACTCCGGCGGCTTTGTCGATATGGAGTTCGATATAGCTTGTTGCTTGACAACGTTTCGGTTTCTATAGAGGGAACCACCTTGGTACGGTCATGCTGCGCTTGGCGGGGGTATTAAACGACGACGGCGGCTTGATACCAGGAGAAAAGGGGCGCTGCTCAGTCGGCGTCGGGAAACGCGAGATAGTGGGGAAGGAACCGAATGGCCGACCAGCTGGCAACGGATATCATCGCGAAGATCAAGGCTCATGCCGAGCCGGGCGGCGAAGAAATCACCACCACCACCGAATTGACCTCGCTTGGCATCCATTCGCTCGAGCTGACGGAGATTATCTTCGATCTTGAGGAAGAGTATGGCATCGAGATCGAGATGAACACGGTCGACGCCTGGAGCAATCTGAAGAACGTCGGCGACATGGTCGAAGCTGTGCGCGCGCTGATCGCGAAAAAAGCCTGAACTGAATGCGGCAGCGCGTTGTCATCACCGGCATGGGCGGCATTTGCGGGCTCGGCACCAGCGCGCCCGCGATCTGGAACGAGATGCGCGCCGGCCGCTCGGCCATCGGCCAGATCACAAGTCCCCAACTGCATGATCTGAAGGTCAAGGTCGGCTGCGAAATCAAGACGCTTCCCGATCACGGCATCGACCGCAAGCAGACCGTGTCGATGGACCGCTTCAGCCTGCTGGCGACGATCGCAGCCAGGGAAGCCATGCAGCACGCCGGCCTGGTCTCGAATGAAGCCACCACCTATCGGATGGGCACGGTCGTCGGTGTCGGCGTCTGCGGCTGGGAGGCGATCGAAGAGAGCTATCGCGCCATCCTGGTCGAGGGCAAGAACCGCGCCGGCATCTTCACCGTGCCAAAGGTCATGCCAAGCGCGGCCTCCGGCCATGTCAGCATGAATCTGGGCCTGCGCGGCCCGGTCTTCGGCGTCACCTCGGCCTGCTCATCGTCCAACCACGCCATCGCCTCGGCCGTCGACCAGATCAGACTTGGCCGCGCCGACGTGATGGTCGCCGGCGGCACCGATGCGCCGCTGGTCTGGGGCATCCTGAAGGGCTGGGAAGCACTGCGCGTGCTGGCGCCCGACACCTGCCGGCCATTCTCGGCCGACCGCCAGGGACTGTCGCTCGGCGAGGGCGCCGGCATGGCGGTCCTGGAGACGTACGAGCACGCCATGGCGCGCGGCGCCACCATCCTTGCCGAGGTCGCCGGCGCCGGCCTCTCCGCCGACGCCTCCGACATTGTCGCGCCGACCGTCGAAGGGCCGACGGCGGCCATGCGCGCCTGCCTCGCCGATGCCGGCTTCAATCCCGAGGATGTCGACTACCTCAATGCCCATGGCACCGGCACCAAGGCCAACGACCAGATCGAGACGGCAGCGATCAAGCGCGTCTTCGGCGACCATGCCTACAAGCTTTCGGTGTCGTCGACCAAGTCGATGCACGCCCATTGCCTCGGCGCATCGGGTGCGCTGGAGATGATCGCCTGCGTGATGGCGATCCGCGAAGGCATCGTGCCGCCGACGGCCAATTTTCGTGAGGCCGATCCCGATTGCGACCTCGACGTCACGCCGAATGTGCCGCGCGAGCGCAAGGTGCGCGCCGCGATCAGCAACGGCTTCGCGTTCGGCGGCACCAATGCCGTGCTGGCCTTCAAGGCTGTCTGATCTAAGGGGCGGGCGGATCTGCCCCAGGCCGGCCATTCCGTTGACTGTCCGTGCTCGATGAAACCCTTCGCCGCCATATTGATCGTGCCGTGCGCCGCGTCTAATCCTTGGCCGACCCGCCAAAACCGCGCCGCTCGGCGCGAATCCTCATCCAGGAGTTTCCATGGCAGACCTGTCCGCCTTTCCGATCGCAACGCGTTGGCCGGCCAAGCATCCGGACCAGCTCCAGCTCTATTCGGCGACAACGCCGAACGGGGCGAAGATATCGATCGCCCTGGAGGAACTCGGCCTTCCTTACGAGCCGCATTGGGTCAACATCGGCCAGAACGAAAGCTGGACACCGGAATTCCTGTCGCTCAATCCCAACGGCAAGATACCGGCGATCATCGATCCCAACGGCCCGGACGGCAAGCCGATCGGCCTGTTCGAATCCGGCGCCATCCTGCTCTACCTTGCTGAAAAGACCGGCCTGCTCATGCCCATTGATGGCGCGCGCCGCTACGAGACCATCCAGTGGGTGTTCTTCCAGATGGCCTCGGTCGGGCCGATGTTCGGCCAGGTCGGCTTCTTCCACAAATTCGCCGGCCGCGAGATCGCCGACAAACGCCCTCTCGAGCGCTATCGCGACGAGTCAAAGCGACTGCTCGGCGTGCTCGACGGCCGGCTGAAAGGGCGCAAGTGGATCATGGGCAATGACTACACCATCGCCGACATCTCGCTGCTCGGTTGGGTGCGCAACCTGATCGGATTCTACGAAGCGCGCGAACTCGTCGGCTTTGACGATTTCGCCCATCTGGGAACATGGCTGGAGCGCGGCCTGGCGCGGCCGGCGGTGCAAAAAGGCCTGACCATCCCGGCCAAGGGATAGAAAAACCAGCCTCCGAAGCGCGGCTATTTCGCCTTCGCTTTAGCTTTCGAACCGCCTTTGCCCATGACGGAAGCAGCGAGCGACGCAGCACCTCGGGCGGCGACCATGACCGCGCCGGCAGCGACGTTGGCCGTGGCCTTGGCCGTGCGCATCGCACTGCCGCCTAAGGAGTCGCTGGAACTCGCGGGCTTCTTCGGCTTTGCGGCTTTTGGCGCGGCTTTCGCTGCGGCCGGCACCACTTTCTTCGGCGCTGCCTTGCCGAAAGCCGGCTTGGCGTCCTTTGAACGGGCTGTCATCGCCGGGCCGGCGCCGATTTTGGATTGGGTCGCCTTGCCCTTGGCGGGCGCAGGCTTTTTTGCCTTGGTTGCCATTGGACCGAATCCCTCTTTTGGCACAATTGTCATGTCGGGATAACGGCCTGAAAGTCTTAAGGTTCCCCTTGCACAATCCGTCGAATCAAGCGGAAAGGCCGATCACCAGATCGGCGGCACTGCGCCGCGCGAGCACGCGCTCGATGTTGGGCAGGTCGTTGGAAGCGATCCAGGCGCGCGCATCTTCATCGGAGCGGCCATGCTCGTGCCAGCGCTCCATCAGGCGGCGCTCGAGCTCGTTGCGCGGCACGTCGACGAAGATCGAGAAATCGAACAGCGGCGCCAGCCGCGACCACGGCTCTTCGTCGAGCAGCAGGTAATTGCCCTCGACCAGGATGAACTTGGTTTCTGTGGCGACGATCGAGGCTGCGGCGCGCGACAGTTCCATGCTGCGGTCGAAGACCGGAATGGCGATGTCGGGTTCACCGGCACGGATACGCTTCAGCAAGGCCTCAAAACCGGCAAAGTCGAAGGTTTCCGGCGCGCCCTTGCGCGCGCGCAGACCGCGCCGCTCGAGCACGGCGTCGTCATAGTGGAAGCCGTCCATCGGTACGACCTCCGCTGCACCTTCGGGCAGCAGTTCATGCAGCCTTGCCGACAGCGTCGACTTGCCGGCGCCCGGTGGACCGGCAATGGCGACGATGAAGCGGTTTGCCTTGCCGGCACGCTTGAAGATGGTGGCGGCGAGATGGGCGATTTCGGACATGAGAGCCTCTCTGGCAGAGCTTCAGATCCACCATGTTCCGCATGATGATTTCGGCCACATCTTGGCGACAGTTCACGGAAATTTCAAACCCTGCGGCCGCGCAATCACACCTACGAGGCCAGCGGCTGGCCAATGCGCAGGAAATCGCTGTCGAAGGGAACCTCCCGCGTCGAACCACCGGCTTGCAGCCGCATGCGGCCATCCGCCGTCGTGACGTCCCGCGGCGGCTCGCCGCCCGACAGCGGCAGGACGCCGATGACGTGGCGAAAGGACACGCTTTGGCCTTCGCCCAGCGCAAAAGCGGTCGCCACCCCTTCGCGCTTCAGCCAGTTGTCGCCGATCGAGGCGGCATGGCCGACGGCAGCGCGGCCATCCTCGATGCCGAGCACGCCAAGGTGGCGGCCGCTCCATGGGGCGTAGTCGCGCCCGCCATTGCTGAACCACAGCATGGTGATTGGCAGTTCGGCCGGGTTCTTCAGCACCAGCACCAGATCGTCCTCGGCCTGTCGTGCAAGCGCGGTCCATCCCGGCCCGCCATGGTCGGCTTCGACCAGCGTGATGAAATCCTCGCGGCGGTCATCCATGCGGTATTCCGTCAGGTCGAGCGTGCCGCCGCCAGCGGCGGGAAAATGACCGAGATCGGTGGAGCGAGCCGGATAGGCGAGCATGAAGCGGCCGCGTGCGGGATCGGGCTCCAGCGGATCGTCCAGCGTCGCGGCAAAACGTTTGGGCGAAAAGGCCAGCCTGCCGCCGCCGGTCATGGCCGTCATCGGGTGATGGGCGACCGAGATGGCACCATGACCGCCGGAAAATACATGCTCCTGGTAGAGGAAGGGATGGCCGTCGCGCAGAGTCAGGATCTTGTCGACCGAAGCGCCCATCACCTCGTGCCGCAAGCGGTAGACGGCGCGCCAGCCATCGTCGGTCGCGACACTTTCGACGACATCCCAGGCGCTGTTGGCCGTCCAGCCATGCAGCGGCGCTTCCTCGACATCGCTGCGCGAAAACGGCGCGCAGAGGAAATCGCCGGACAGCCGAACCGTGCCTTCCGGCAGGTCTTTCGGCAGCGTCTCGTTCGCATCGACCCAGGGCGCGCGATGCAGCGGCTTCAGCTGCCGCCCGCCGCCCTCGACGACCATGTCGGCGATGTGGCCGACCGTGAGGTCGAGCGAAACCGAAATGCCTCTGGCCTTGATGGTGTGGATGGTCATTTGCGCTGTCACCGATTCTGAAGGCGCAAACTGAACCGTTCGGCGGCGGTTGCGCAAGCGCCGCGACAGGCATTTTGCATCAGCGCCCTTTCACCTTCCCCACAAAGGGGAGGGTGAGCTACTGTCGCTTGTATTCCCGCACCGGCGACTTGGTGTCGTCGGTGTAGGTAACCTGCACCGACATCGATTTCACGCTGTCGGCGACCTTGAAATAGGGCTGGTAATCGTAGGGGATGGCGTAGGGGTCCTTCTTGTCGCAAGGCGGCATCTTGATCTCCTTGTCGAGTGCCGCGCCGTTCAGGCTGTAATGCACCTGTTTGATGGCGCAGCGGTAGGACAGCATCTGGGTGAAATAGACCAGGCCGTGGTTGCCGCTGGCATCGAAGGCGATCCACGAGGTCCAGAACTGGTCGAGGATCTGCTTGTTGCCTTGCTGAAGCGCTGTCTCGGGGTCGAAGCGGATGTCGAACGGGCCGGTCTCGCGGCCCCTGATGTCGAGATATTTGATCGCAATGATCCCCGCCACCGTGCTGTCCGGCATCTCGAAGCTCGGATTGGCCATCGGCTTGCCGGTCGTCTGGTCGTTCATGGCCAGGAAACCGGTGTCGGTGAACGGACCGCTGTCGCCCATGCGCCAGGAGATGGCGGTCGCCGGCTCGGGCAGCGAGATGGTCATCGACCAGCCCTGGTTGGAGCGCATCGGCGTCAGCGAAGGCACGAAGCGGGCGGGGTCGAGCACGTCGCCAAGCGCCGCCAGCCGGCTGCGGCTGCGGTCCAGCCAGTCGGCCAACTGCGTCTGGTCGACGAAATATTTGAGCAGCCCGCCATCCTTCTCGTAGGACGTGAACTTGGTCAGCGCCTTGGCCTCGTTGCGCTTGTCGGCCAGCGTCTGGGCGCCGAGGCGGTCTTCGGAAAACTCCTGCGCCAACAGGAAATAGGCCGGCGCGAAATCCGGATTGGCTGATATGAAGGCGTTGAGCTTGTCCAGGCGCTGGGCGTCGTCGAACTGCTGGATATGCACGAGCTTGATCGACAGCGCCTTGCCCTTGTCGGCAAGCGCGCCGAACACCTCGCGGGCGCCGGCCTTGCCGTCCTGCACCCGAAGCAGCGTGGCAAAGCGCGTGTAGGGGTCGATGGCGTCGACGTCGAAGCCGGCAAAGGCGAGGTAGGAGCGCCGCGCATTCAGCATGTCGCCGGACAGCTCGTAGACTCGGGCATTGTGGTAGAATTCGTCCGGCCGCTTCGGCTCGGCGATCGCCCCGCCCTGCGCGGCCAAGGCGGCAAAGCCCTTGGCGATGATGTCGATCGAGGCGGCGATCTGCTGCGTCGTCGCTTGCAGCTTCTCGGTCTGGGCCTGCTGCTGCGCCTGGCCGGCGACCAGCGTCTCGGTCTCCTTCTTCACCTCGTCGGTGGTCTTCTGCACTTCCGCCGTCTGCTCAGTCTGCTGCTGCTGGACGGACGCGATCTCGTCGGTCTTTTTCGCCACCGTGTCGGTCGACTGCTTGACCGCCTCCACCGTCTTTTGCGTCTGCGTGACGGTCTGCTCGATCTTCGCAACTTTCTCGGTAACGATGCCCATCGACTGCTGCAGCCCGGCAATGGCCGGCACCAGGCTGGCGATCACCCCGTGCTGGGCGTTGGTCTGCTGCTGCAGGCCGTAGACGCCGCCGGCGACGGCGGCCGCACTGGTGGCGAAGATCAAGGCCGGCAGCGCCTTGGCCGCCAGCACCAGCCGGAGCACGATGGCAATGGCGATGATGATTGCGGCCACCGCGGCGACCAGCGCGATATAGGCGGCGAACGGCGCCAGCGGATTGAGGATGTCGGATACGGCACCCCCGACAAAGGCGACGCTGCCGGCCCATTTGCCGGTGCGGCTGAGTGATGCCCTGATAAGCGAGGGCGCAGCGCCCCCGGCCCCGATGTTCGTCATGCCAAGCCCCCAAGCCCTCGATACCACGCCCCTTCCCACGGGAAACGCGGCCTTGGCAAGCAAAGACACGGGAAAACCGGCGTTTTCGGGGCGGATGCCAAGCTTGCGAGGCTCGACAATCCTGGGGCTAACCGGCATTAACCAAATGGACGCAACAGCCGCGTTACGTTAGCGTCGTCTCATCTCAGCAACAGCCGACCCAGAACAGTCCAGCCCTTGTCCTACCTGCGTCCCCTTCCGCTCATCCAGAGAGTTTTTGCGGCACTAGCCCTGCTGGTGCTGCTGGCCGGCTGCGCCACGACGCCGCCCGACAGCGTGCTGGCCGTGCCGGCGCCGGCGCAGAAATATGCGGCCATCGTGGTTGACGCCAGGACCGGCAAGCAGCTGTTCGAGGTCAGCTCGACGGCGCAGCGCTACCCCGCCTCGCTGACCAAGATGATGACGCTGTATCTTTTGTTCGAGGCGCTGGACTCCGGCCGCGTCAGCAAGCAGACGCAGATCCCGGTGTCGGACCATGCCGCCTCGCAGCCGCCGACCAAGATGCGCTTCCGGCGCGGCGAAAGCATCGACGTCGATTCCGCGATCCGCGCCATCGTCGTCAAATCGGCCAACGACGTGGCGGTGGCGGTCGGCGAATATCTCGGCGGCTCGGAGGATCAGTTCGCCGCCATGATGACATCCAAGGCGCGCCAGCTCGGCATGACCAGCACCACCTTCCGCAACGCGTCGGGCCTGCCCGACGATGGCCAGATGACGACGGCGCGCGACATGGCGGTGCTCGGCATGGCGCTGCATCAGCGCTTTCCCCAGCAGTTCCACTATTTCTCCGAAAGCGACTTCATGTTCCGCGGCCGGCTGGTGCGCGGCCACAACGACATGCTCGGCCGCGTGCGCGGCGTCGACGGCATCAAGACCGGCTACATCAGGGCGTCCGGCTTCAACATCGTCACCTCCTACAATGCCGACGGCCGCAATCTGATCGTCGTGGTGATGGGCGCCGACTCAGCCCGCCAGCGCAACGACCATGTCGAAGCGCTGATCCAGCGCAGCCTGTCGCCGACCACGGACGGCGCCAAGACCAGGCTGATGTTCGCGGAACAGTGAGGAGTGGTCCGCGTAGCGGACAAAAAGCCAATTGCTTGGCTTTTTGAACGACGAACGCCCTGAGCCTGCGAAGGGCGAGCTGCCGGTAGCAAGCATCGCGCTTGGCTGCGCGGGGATGGATGTCGATAGGAATTTTTTCTTGACCCTGAGGGCAGCTATGCTACTGTTTTCGGTATGGTGCTGAGTCGCGCCAATTGATCGACTGGAAACGTGACCCGCCCGCAAGGCGGGTTTTTTGTTGCCCGCCGCCCTGCAGAACCTTGTGCACCTTGGCGGGGACAGCGCCCCCCTCTGTCCTGCCGGATCTTCGTCGCTCGGAAAGCCAAGCAATTGGCTTTCCGCCCGCTGCGCGGACCGCTCCTCAACCCGGGGGGAGATTGGCAGCTTCGGCGCTCCGCTCACTCCTGTGACGGTGGAAATTGGCGAAAGCCGGGACAACAGCCAATCTCCCCCCTTGAGGGGGAGATGTCCGGCAGGACAGAGGGGGGTGATTGGCGCAAACATCGGGCAAGTTCTTCCCGCTCCGGCCAATTTCGAACGTCTCCACCCGCCCCGAGGCGCGAGCCGCCGCCAGCCACATCGCCTTCTCCGATCAAAAACACTTGTCCGGCCTGCGAAATCCGTGCCCGGCGCTGGCTATGCGCCGCCACCTCTGTCTATCGTCGCCCAGCACCCTCAGGAGCCCACCATGAGCACCGTCCCCAAAACGCCCGAACAGGCGGCAGACAATCAGAACGATGACGGCGGCGAGTATTTCGAGGCGCCGATCGTCGGTGAGCTGGAGGCCGATCCGGTATCGGACGAACACTTCGACACGCCCGAAGTGCCGGACTCCGAACCGGCAGGCCCCGGCGCCCACCGTGGCAAGCCGAAGAAAAAGCCGTCGGCGATATCGGGCCGCAAATTCCGCAAGCGCGATCTGGTGCGCATCGACACGCTGCGCCCGAGCCTCGCCGACCGCATCCGCTCGGACCATCCCGACCTGCCGGCCGGCGCCCGCATCAGCCGCGCCGAGCTCGGCCGCTACCGCATGCGCTACATGGAGGAGCTGCTGCAGCAGGAGCACGGCGAATTCTCCGAGCTCGACCGCCAGGTGGTCGAATCGATCGCCAGGCAGGACACGATTTCCGAAAACTCGGAAGAAGAATTCGAGGAGCACCGCACCTTCGCCGACCGCGTCTCCGACAGCATGGCGGCCTTCGGCGGCAGCTGGTGGTTCCTGATCTCGTTCGGCAGCGTGCTTCTGGTGTGGATCGGCATCAATCTGGTCGCCGGCATGAGCGCCGCTTTCGATCCCTATCCCTTCATCCTGCTCAACCTGCTGCTCTCCTGCATCGCCGCCATCCAGGCGCCGATCATCATGATGAGCCAGCGGCGGCAGGAGTCCAAGGACCGCCTGCGCTCCTTCAACGACTACCGCGTCAACCTCAAGGCCGAGCTCGAAGTGCGCCATCTGCACGAAAAGCTCGACTACCTCATCTCGCGCCAATGGACGCGCCTGGCCGAAATGCAGCAGATGCAGCTGGACGCGATGCACGAACTGGCGGGCGCCAAGAAGCCGAAGCGGGCGGTGCGCGGAAGGCGGACGGTGAAGGCGGGGGCGGGAACCTCATAGGCCGCAGCCTGGACGCACCCGGCCCAAGTCGCTACGCCAATCGCCAATTGCCCGTTGAAGCCCGCGCCCGCTTCCGCTAAGAAGCCGTGACTTGCCGGTTCACCGGCTGGTTCGTTTTCCGGATTCCGGAAAGCACCCGTAGCTCAGCTGGATAGAGCGCTGCCCTCCGAAGGCAGAGGTCACAGGTTCGAATCCTGTCGGGTGCGCCAATGATTTCAGGACCGTTTCGGGGCACTGCGTTTGTCGTGGGCAGCTTTGCGGTCGAGCAGGCTCACGCGGCCCTTCAGCCCTTCAAAGGCATAATTCTTCTCAACCGCCAGCCAGGGCAACCGCCAGCGTTCGGCGGCGAGGGTGTCGCGAGCCCGCGAATGGGCCACCTGCGTCGTGAAGAAGGTGCACCCCTCATTGCTCGGCTGCCGGCCGGCCGTCGAACCACATGTAATAGGAGGCGATGAGCATTTGGCGCCCCTCGAACGCGTCCAGCAATGTTACCGACCCGACACCGACCGGAGGGGGTGCGCCCTATCTCCACTTATGAGGCACCGTGCCGTTCTCCCGCGGCTGGGGAGCGCCTAGAGCATCAGATAGATGATCCGGCCCAGAGCGCCAAAAAGCAGCGCGAAGGCTGCAATCGACTGGACGAAGAAGCCGGGATAGCGCTTCAAGGGTGCGGTGCGATACCCTACGAAATATGCAATCCGACCTATCATCCAGAGCAGCCCAAGGCCGGAAGCCCACGCGGCATTCCAGTAGATCGCGAACAGCCACATCGACGGCATAAAGATAGGAAACCATTCCACCGCGTTGGCATGTGCCCGGATGGTTCGTTCAAGGAGCGGGTCGCCGGTCATTGCGGGCGCCAGTATGCCAGTCTTCTTATGGGTTCTCGCGACCGTCACCGCCATTCCGAATATCATCAAGCTACAAAACAGCGTCACGAGAGCTACCGGGTAAAGCCGTTCCATGTTTGCCTCCTCTCATGGTCGGGACAGTAGGCAAGCAAAGGTTATCGGCAAGGGCAAGGCGCAGGCAGATCTTTCCTGACAGCCAGCGCCAATAAGAGCCGGGTTTGTCAGTTACATAATTGCCCTTTTTGTTAATCATCCGAAAACGATGGGCAAGTTGGAATGCCATCAGCGTCCCTTCCGTGGAGGCGGTGACGGCCATCGACATACCGCCGTGACCGGCCTGCTGCCGAAAGGTGGCGGCATTTTGTTGCGCGATTGACACGCTGCCCGGCGGAAGGCAAAGAGTGACACATTATTGGCAAAGGGGAATGTCGATGAAGAAAATCTATCAGAAGCCCGTTTTCACGAAGCGTGAGCGACTGTCGTCAGTGACGGCTTCGCCCAGCTCATCCGGGATTATCGATTAACCAAGAGAGTTACAGTTTTGGAAAGCCCGCTGCCGAAAGGTGGCGGGCTTTTTGCTTTCTCCAGGAAACGACAGCCGATTCCGCAAGTCGGCACCGCCAACGTCAATTTCAAGTTCGGCAGACGCAACTGCCTGTGGGACCGCGTGCAGGGCACGTTAGCGGACCAGTGCCGAAGGCCTGAAGAAAGACAAAGCGGAATGGTTCAAGCCCGGCCTTGTCGGACGGGTGCGAAGAAATGCATCGCCATGCGAAGCTGCTGGACTGCCCGGAGGAGAAGTAATGCCCGTGGTAAAAAGGCCCCCTGAAGCGCGAGAACAGGCTCTGTACTCGCGATCTAGACCATCAGGCTTAATTGCTGGATTCCTGTTGTGCCGGTAGCGTAATCGGGCTGGGGTGTCCAGCACTGGCCGGCACGGCGTGTCCAACCCCAAATTCGCAACCGTGCCGGTCTGTTGCACCAATGGGAATGAATGTCTCGGGCTTCGACCTTGACCCCCTTCCGCGCAAGAATTGTCTGCATTGCCGCCATCAGCTCTTCGTCCCACTGGTCAGGTTTCCCTAACGGTCGAAGGTAAGCCAGCGCGGGCCCGCCGAGTCGCGTTACCCTACCACTCCCCGCACACTCTCCCGCTCCACCAGCGGGCACTCCAGCTTCGTGATCGGATACCGCCCCCGTCCAGGCGCTGCCGGCGCTTCCAGTTGCTCGATCGCCCATTGGCCCATCGCCATGTGCGGCAGGATCGAGGTCGTCAGCGGCGGGAACAAATGCCTGGCGATTTCCTCGTCGTCGTAGCCAACCACGGAAATATCCCCAGGGATGTGCAGGCCGGCTTCCTTCAGCGCTTCGTAGCAGCCGATCGCGGTGCGGTCGTTCTGGCAGAAGATGGCGGTTGGCCGGTCCTTCAGCGCCAAGAGTTTGACGGTGGCGGCGTAGCCGGCGCTGGCCGACCAGTCGCCCTCGACCACCAGTTCGGGATCGAACGGGATGTCGGCGGTGGCGAGCGCGCGGCGGTAGCCTTTCAGCCGGTCTTGTGCCGCCTGCATCCACGGCTCGCCGGTGATGGTGGCGATGCGGCGGTGGCCGTGGCTGATCAGATGGCGGGTCGAGCTCTGGCCGCCGGCGATCTCGCTCGGCACCACGGCCGGGAAGGCATAGTCCGCCGTGTAGCAGTTGAGCAGGATCACCGGGATGTCGAGGCCGTAGAGATAGTCGGGCGCGGTGATCTCGCGGGTGAAGATGGTCATGTAGATCAGCGCCGAAATGCCCCGCTTGGTCAGTGCTGAAATGGCGCGCGGCTCCATGACGGAATCGCCCAGCGTCTGCGCCACCAGAAGCACGTTGCCGGCATTCCACGAGGCCTGGCGCGCGCCCTCGATGGCGACCACGGCTTCCGGGCTGGTGGCCAGCTGGTCGACGGCAAAGCCGATCACGCCGTCCAGCCCTTCGAAAGCCGGCCCCCCGAAGGCAGGCAACGCCGGGTGAAGCGCCTCGAAAGCAGGCGCGGTGTAGCCAAGGGTCCGTGCGGTCTCGATCACCCGTTCGCGGGTCTGCTGCGACAGCTTGATCCCCGGCGAGTTGTTGAGCACGAAGGAAACGGTCGCCTGCGAGCAGCCGGCTGCCCTGGCGATATCGATCATGGTGACGCGGCCCTTGGCGCCCTTGGCCGGCGCCTTGCGGCGCCTCGCCGTGTCGATTACCTGATCCGTCGTCTCGCTCATGGCAAATCCCAGTCTGGCAGGCCGGTCAGGCCGGCAAGGTGGCGTGACGCCGTCGATTTATAGGGATAACGTCAGGCTCGTTTATAACTATTAGTACGCCGAAGGTCCATCCACCACGCATCTCCATACAAGCGAAAGCTCAATTAACAAAAGGCTTGGGCGGCGGCCCAGCGGTGAGGTCGGCACGCCAGCGGGCACACCGCGAAACCGCTGGCATTGGATCGGAACTAATACTGTTTACTAATACAAAAATGCGCTGTACCGTCGATCGTCGCGTCCGGCCGGTCACGTCCGGCGCGGCGGGAGAGTACGACAAATGGCCCGGTGGCGAGCGGATCCTATCTCCGCAAACCTTGTCTCGGATATGTGATATGTCAGACAAATCGGACTATTTACGAACGAAGGATGAGTCTCTAAGGTCACTGTCGTGGCTGGAGCGACGCCATTCTTTCGGTGCCGGGAATCCCTTTGAGGAGGAGGGCGTCCACGCTGCAAACGGCAAATCAGGTCAGTGCAAGATCGGCCGGTCCAACGACTGAGCCAAACGGGAGGTTGAACATGAAATCCTTGATACGAAATGCATCCGTAGCCGCGACCGCGCTGCTGCTTGGCCTGTCGGCCACGGCAATCGCGCGCGCCGACGACAAGCCGACGCTGGCCTTCGTCGTCAACGGCGCTTCCGATTTCTGGAAGGCCGCCGAAGCCGGCGTCAAGAAGGCGCAGGGCGAACTGCCCGACTACACGCTCGAGCTCAAATACCCCGAGCAGTCCTCGGTCGCCATCCAGCAGCGGCTGATGGACGATCTGGTGACCGCCGGCGTCAAGGGCATCATGGTCTCGGCCGTCGATCCCAAGACCTCGACCGACGGCCTCAACAAGATCGCCTCGGAAACGGCGCTGTTCACCACCGACTCGGACGCCCCGCAGACCAAGCGCGTCGCCTATATCGGCTCGTCCAATGTCGATGCCGGTAAGCAGGCGGCCGAAATCGCCAAGAAGGCGATGCCCAATGGCGGCAAGTGCCTCGGCTTCGTCGGCCTGCTCGGCGCCGACAATGCCAAGGAGCGCATCCAGGGCATGAAGGACGGCCTCGCCGGCACCAAGATCGAGCTGATCGACGTGCGCGGCGACGACATCGACCAGGCGCGCGCCAAGAAGAATGTCGAGGACGCGCTGGTCGCCAGCCCCGACGTCACCTGCATGGTCGGCTTCTACTCCTACAACACGCCGCGCATCTATGAAGCGCTGCGCGATGCCGGCAAGCTCGGCTCGATCACCGTCGTCGGCTTCGATGACGATCCGATCACGCTGGGCGGCGTCAAGGAAGGCACCATTGCCGCCACCGTCGTGCAGCAGCCCTTCGAATGGGCCTATCAGGGCATGAAGCTGATGGCTGCCTATCTCAAGGGCGACAAGTCGGGCATCCCGGAAGGCAACCTCATCATCATCCCGACCAAGATCATCGGCAAGGATGACGTCGACGCCTACGCCGCCAATCTGAAGGCGATGGCCGGAAACTAAGACTTGAAGCAGTTCAGCCGGCTCAACGTCGCTTGGGCCGGCTGCTCGCATTGACGAACACCGCGAGGATCGTCAGTCTGCCAAAAGCCAAGAGCATGATCCCGAAAAGTGGAAGCCGGTTCTCGGAAAAGATCATGCTCAGAAATTGGCCCGCCAATCGCTGTCAGGCATGATGAATTATTCCGACACATCCATTGCTGCGTCCGTGACCGCCCCGTTCCTCAGCCTTGAGAACGTGCGCAAGACCTATCCGGGCGTCGTCGCGCTCGACGGCTTCTCCATGGAGGTCAGGCCGGGCGAGGTCATCGGCCTTGTCGGCGAAAACGGCGCCGGCAAATCGACGTTGATGAAGATCCTCGGCGGCGTCACCAGGCCCGACAGCGGCACGATCACCGTCGACGGCACCGCGCATGACAGGCTCTCCGTCGAAGCCAGCCTGGGATCGGGCATCGCCTTCGTCCACCAGGAACTCAACCTGTTCGAAAATCTGGACGTCGCCGCCAACATCTTCTTCGGCCGCGAGCCGTTGCGCGCCGGGCCGCTCAAGCTCGTCGACCGCGCAAAGCTGCGCACCATGGTGGCGCCGCTTTTGAAGCGCGTCGGCGCCAATTTTTCCGCCGACACGCCGGTTGCGACCCTGTCGCTGGCGCAGCAGCAGATGGTCGAGATCGCCAAGGCGCTGTCGATCGAGGCGCGGCTGGTCATCCTCGACGAGCCGACATCCAGCCTGCCGCTCGCCGAGACCGACAAATTGCTCGACGTCATCAAGGCGCTGAAGGCCGACGGCATCAGCGTCATCTTCATTTCGCACCGCCTGCACGAGGTCGAGCGCGTCGCCGACCGCGTCGTGGTGCTGCGCGACGGCATGCTGGCCGGCACCTTGCCGAAGAGCGATATCGGCCACGACCAGATGGTCAAGCTGATGATCGGCCGCATGCTGAAGGAGCGCGAGAAGGCCTCGGAAGCGGCGCGTGCGCCCGGCGCCGTAGCACTTGCGGCCAAGGCCATCCGCACCCCTGCCTATCCCGGCCGCCCGGTCGATCTCGACGTCAGGCGCGGCGAAATCCTCGGCCTCGCCGGTCTTGTCGGTTCCGGCCGCACCGAGCTGGCGCGGGTGTTCTTCGGCATCGATTCGAAGCTCGGCGGCGCGCTGGAACTCGACGGCAAGCCGCTTGCGCTGGGCTCCGCGGCCGACGCCGTCGCGCACGGCATCTTCCTGGTGCCGGAAGACCGCAAGCTCACCGGTATCCTGCTCGACCTGTCGATCGCTCAGAACATTTCGCTGCCCAATCTGCCCGCGCATGCGCGCCGCTCCCTGGTGTCCTCAAGCGCCGAGACCTCCACCGCCGAGAAGCAGAAGAAAGATCTCGGCATCAAGGCGCCTTCGGTGCAGACGCGCACCGGCACGCTGTCGGGCGGCAATCAGCAGAAGGTCGTGCTCGGCAAGTGGCTGGCCATGAACCCCAAGGTGATGATCCTCGACGAGCCGACGCGCGGCATCGACATTGGCGCCAAGGCGGAAATCTACGGCCTGATGCGCGCATTGGCCGATGCCGGCGTCGCCGTGCTGATGATCTCGTCGGACATGGAAGAGGTGATCGGCGTGTCCGACCGCATCGCCGTCATGCATGAGGGCCAAATCTCCGGCATTCTCGACAAGGACCGGTTCAGCCAGGAAAACGTGCTGCTGCTGGCGGTGGGCAAGCAGCCGAAGTAGTTTTGCCGGGGTCGCGCAAGCGCGATCTGCTCAGGCATTGGGGAGACGACGATGAGCAAGAAAGATCTCGGCCTGCTGATCCTGATCCTGGTGGTCGGGGCGATCGTGGCGATCATCAATCCGCGCTTCCTGCTGCCGATCAACCTCGCCAACACCTCGAACCTGATCGGCCTGTTCGGCATCCTGTCGATCGGCCAGGCCTTCGTCATCATCACCGGCGGCATCGAATTGTCGGTCGGCTCGGTGGTCGCGCTGCTTGGAACGCTGTTCATCGACTTCATCGCCGTGCGCGAGGTGGGCTGGCCGCTGGCCTTCGTGCTGATCCTGTTCCTCGGCGCCATCATAGGCCTGGTGCATGGCTGGCTGATCACAAGGCTCAAGCTGCAGCCTTTCGTCGTCACTTTGTGCGGCCTGTTGATCTACCGCGGTGTCGCCCGCTTCTACACTGCCGACGGCACGGCGGGTTTTGCGTTCGGCCAGAATTTTCCCGAGCTCGAATTCCTCACCGCCGGCCGCTCCTATGGCGTGCCGAACAGTTTCATCGCGCTGATCGTTATTTCGATCGTCATGTGGGTGGTGCTGCACCGCTCGGTGTTCGGCCGCTATCTTTACGCCATCGGCAAGAACGAGGAGGCGGCGAAATATTCGGGTATCCGCACCGGCCGTGTCGTCATCGCCGCCTATGTCATCTGCGGTGTGCTGACGGCGCTGTCGGCGATCTATTTCGCCATGTACACGCGCTCGATCTCGCCGGCCAGCCACGGCCAGTTCTACGAACTCTACGCCATCGCCGCCGCCGTGCTCGGCGGCTTCTCGCTGCGCGGCGGCGAAGGCTCGCTGATCGGCGTCATCCTCGGCACGGTGCTGCTGCAGGAGCTGCAGAATCTCGTCAACCTGCTCGGCATCCCGTCCTCGCTCAACTTCGCGGTGATGGGCGGCGTCATCCTCATCGGCGTGCTGGTCGACCAGCAATGGGGCGTGTTCCGGGAACGGCGGCTGATGGTCGACGCCACCCGCAAGGGCGTGGCGGGCCAGGCTGCGGAATAGCTAGCCTAGATCAGGCCCGACATGTCGGAAAAGGCCATCGCCTTGCGCAGCACCTCGGCGAAGCGTTCGCCGGCGGCTTCGCGCGGGCCGCTGTTGTCGATCGAGGTGACGCCGGGCCCGGACAGAGTGACATTGGCGCTGCGTGCCAGCCGCGCCAGCACTTCGCCGCGGGACTCCCGGCCGCGCATCGCCAGACGCTCGGCCAGCACTTCAGGCGAGGCAGTGATCTCGACGACGGCCAGGTTGGCATAGCGTTCGCGCAAGGAGGGGATGATCGCGCGCGACACATTGGCGACAGCGACACGGCCATTGGCGACAGACCAGTCGACATCGGCGGGGATGCCGTAGCGCAAGCCGTGTGCTTCCCAGGAAATGGCGAAGGCGCCATCGGCTTCGGCTTCGGCGAAGGCAGCGTCGGCCAGCGTGTCGTGATCCTCGCTTGCGGCATCGCTCGGCCTGGTGATGACCCGGCGGACGAACTCCAGCCGCGTTTCGTCGGCAAAATGGTTGCGGGCGTAGCCGATCACCGTGTCCTTGCCGGCGCCGCTTGGGCCGACGACGGCCACGAAAACGCCATCGCGGATCGGAAACGTCTCGGCCGAAAGTTCCCGCTCGATCAGTGCCGACACCATCATGCCACCCGGCGTCCCTGCCGCCACACGGTGCGCACGACCGGAACATGGTCGTCGACGCGCACCCGCACCAGATCGGCGCGGCGGCCCTGCTCGATGACGCCGCGGTCGGTCAGGCCAACCGCATCGGCCGGGTTCTTCGACACCATGGCGACGGCCTGCGGCAGGGAAATGCCTTCGACGACATCGCCGAGGAAGAACGCCGACTGGATCAGGCTGAAGGGAATGTAGTCGGACGACAAGATGTCGAGCAGGCCGTCGCTGGCCAGCGTACGGGCCGAGACATTGCCCGAATGCGAGGCGCCGCGCATAACGTTTGGCGCGCCCATCAGCACACCCATCCCGGCCTCTTTCGAGGCCCTGGCGGCCTCTTCCGTGGTCGGGAATTCGGCGACCCGCACGCCCTGCTCGATCGCTTCGTCGACATGGCCCGATGTGGCGTCGTCGTGGCTGGCCAGCACGATGCCGCGCTCCTGGCAGGCGGCGGCGATCACCGCCCGGTTCGGCGCCGAATTGCGCGCCGATTCGGCCATCCGCTTTTCGCAGAACACCTTGAAGTCGCGATCGGTCAGCTTCAGCTTGCGCTGGTAATAGTAGGCATAGGTTTCGAGATTGACGAACTGGCGCTGGCCTGGCGCATGATCCATCAGCGATGTCAGCTTCACCCGCTCGTCGCCGTCGAAATTGGCGAAAGCCCTGAGGCAGTCCGGAGCCGAAACCTCGCAGCGCAGGTGGATGAAATGGTCGGCGCGCAGACGGTCCTGCTTCACACTGTCCTCGATCGCGTCGGCCAGCTTGCGGATGTCGGCCGATGTCAGGTCGGCGTCTTCGTCCATGCCGACGCGCAAGGCGTCCAGCACGGTGGTGATGCCGGCGGTTGCCACCTGCGCGTCATGGGCGAGCACGGCGGCGATCGGATTCCAGCGCACCTTGGGCCGCGGCGCGTAATGGCCTTCGAGATGGTCGGTGTGCAACTCGACCAGCCCGGGAATAATATAGTCGCCGCCCATATCCTCGCCGATGCGGCCAGAGCCAAGGCTTGCGCCGGCTTCGATGCCGGCGATAAAGCCGTCGCGCAGCACCAGCGAACCTTCGACGATCTCGTCGGCAACCACGATGCGGGCATTGTGGAGAACAGTCTCGGCGGTCATTTCAGGCAGTCCTTCAGGCGGTTTTTCTGGCCGGGCGGCGCCCGAGCGCGTGATGCGAGAGCACCATGAACGGCGCACCCGGTTCGGTTTCGACAAATAAGGTCAGCGCATCCACCAGCACCTTCTGTTGCAGCACTTCCGCGAACAGGCTGTCGATCGCTGCGCGCAAACGCGGGCTCTCCTGTGACCCCGCCCGGCCGGAGAGCGTCATGTGGAAGCGAAAGGTTTCGAAGACATAGGGGTAGCCCCATTGGCAGAGATTGCGGAACTCGGCCGGCTTCAGCGAATCCGGGCTGCGCCGCTCGATTTCCGCCTCGCTCAGCGGTGCGCGAAACCGGTCGAAGTCGCGCACCACGTCATCGGCGAACCGGTTGAGCGCAGGCACTGGCCCTTCCGGCACCAGTGCGAAGAAGCCGTCGATCTGGCTGACCACCAGACGGGGGATGGTCACCACCGGCGTCACCTCGGCAAAATGGTCGAGTGCGGCGCGCAGCGAGACTTCCGTCTCGTTGGCAGCCAGGCGGAACGGTGCTTTCAGCGTCGCATGGAAACCATAGCGGCGCGCCGAAGCGGTGTGGAAAGCGACTTCCGCCGCCGACAGGTCGGCCACCGCTTCGACCGGCCTCGTGGCGGCGCCAAACGGGTCGCGGCCCAGCCAGTCGGCGGCAATCCGCGCCAGTGGCTCGTCCTGCCGGGCAGTGAAATAGAGGGCGTAGCGCATGGAAAGTCCTTGTCAGCTTCGCTGCCATAGGTGATTTCCATGACGAATTGACGAAGCCTTGCTGGCTTTCAGGTAACAAAACGCTGCGGCGGGGTCATTAGCCGACGATTTTTTCGTGCTGGACCAGGGAGCGAGTGCTCACGCAGCGACCGATCAGGCCTTCATCAGCCATTCATGCTCGGGCGCATTGTGGAACTTCCACGTCCGTTTCGGTCCTGCCATGACGTTGAGATAATAGAGGTCGTAGCCATGGCAGGCGGCGCAGGGGTGATAACCCCTGGGTACCAGCACGACATCGCCATCCTCGATCGCCATTGCTTCGTCGAGCGCGCGATGGCCGTTCTTGTCGGCGTCGGTGTAGACGCGCTGGAAGGCAAAGCCCTGTGGCGGGTTGAGGCGGTGATAGTAAGTTTCCTCGAGGTAGGATTCAGCGGGCAGATTGTCCTGGTCGTGCTTGTGCGGCGGATAGCTCGACGTATGCCCCCCGGGCGTGATGACCTCGACCACCAGCAGCGAATCGGCCGGCTTGCCCTCCGGCAATATGTTGGTGACATAGCGCGTGTTGGTGCCCTTGCCGCGCACCTCCTGGCCGAGATCGTCCGGTCCGATGACGCGAACCGGCAGGCCGCTGCCAAGACCCGGCGCCGAGCAGACCGCGAGCTCCAGCTCGGTGTCCGCGGTCACCGACCAGTCCGAACCCTCAGGCACGTAGACCGACCACGGCTTGCCCTCGAAGGGCGACATGCGCTCGCCGAGCAGGCCGAGATCCTTGCCGCCGGCTGAAGCCTTGCCCTTGCCGGTGACGAACACCAGGCAGACTTCGCGATCCTCCGTCTTGCCGGAGGCGCTCTCGCCGGGCTTCAGCCGATGCAGGTCGAAACCGACATAGGTCCAGCCGGCGCTTTTCGGCGTCACATGGGCGACGCGACCGTGGCCCTTGTCGGCTTTGACGAGCAGCTTCGACATTTTTGTCTCTCCTATCGCAAATCTTCGAGATCGGCCGAAGCCTCTCAACTTCGTCACCCTAGGGCGTAGCAGGAGCGAAGCTCCGTCGCGGAGACCCTAGGATGACGAAGTTAGAAGCACTGGAAGCTAACCGCCGACGCATGCGATCAGTCACTCCTTCGGCTCGGGCCCGACCGGAGGCCTCGCCTCGTCAGCAGGCTTGTAGAGATAAAAAAACTGCCAGACGGCGTAGCCGGCGAAGCCGAGCGCGATCATGCCCCAGAACGGCGTGCCGGTGGCGAACTCGATGATCGACCAGATGACGCAGACCGCGACGACGGCGACACGCCGCCACAAAGGCCGGAAGAAGGGGTGTTCGGAATCTTTCATCGGGCCAATCTACAGCAATCGGCCTCGCCGGGAACCCGTCGCACCAGCCATTGGGAGACTAGACATTTGGAAAGCCTTGCGTCTCGACCGTGTATCCGGCCGCCGTCATGACGCGCATCAATTCCTTGTAGCCCACTTGCGCCATCCTGAGCGGCGGGTTCTTCTTCGGGTCCTGCTCGGCCTCGACCACGAACCAGCCCTCATAGCCATGGTCGGCGAAGCGCTGCACGATGGCGCCGAAGTCCAGCGAACCGTCGCCCGGCACGGTGAAGGCGCCGAGCGCCACCGCGTCGAGGAAGGACTGCTTCGTGCGGTCGAGCTTTTCGATCACCCCCATGCGGACGTCCTTCACATGCACATGGCTGATCCGGGTATGGTGGTTGTCGATGGCGCGCAGCACGTCGCCGCCGGCGAATGCCAGATGGCCTGCATCGAGCAGCAGCGGAATGCCGGCTCCGGAATAGCGCATGAAGGCATCGAGTTCCGGCTCGGTCTCGACCACCGCCGCCATGTGGTGGTGGTAGGACAGCGGCATGCCCTGTTCGGCGCACCATTCGCCAAATTCGGTCAGGCGCTTCGCATAGGCTTTCATCTCGTCGTCCGACAGCTTCGGCTTGGTCGCCAGCGGCTTCGAGCGGTCGCCCTGGATCGAACGGCCAACCTCGCCATAGACGATGCAAGGCGCGTTCACCGCCTTGAACAGGTCGATCATCGGCTGGATGCGATCCTTGTTGTCGGCCATCTCCCCATCGACCAGCGTGCCCGAGAACCAGCCGCCGCACAGCGTGACGTCGGCGGCCTTCAGGATCGGCAGCATGATTTCGGGGTCATTGGGAAAACGCCGGCCCATCTCCATGCCGGTGAAGCCGGCCGAGCGCGACTGGCGCAGACATTCTTCCAGCGACACGTCATCGCTGAGCTCCGCAAGATCGTCGTTCCACCACGCAATGGGGGACATGCCCAGTTTGGCTTTCAAGTCGTCACTCCGGTCCTAAAACAGTTTCTTGCTCGTTGGCGCCGCCCCTCATCTGCCTGCCGGCATCTTCTCCCCGTGTAGAGACGGGGAGAAGGAGGAGCTTCGGCGCCTCTATCAATCGCCGATGGTCTGCATCTGCCGCTTTTCGTCATACGCCTTGCGCGCCGCGTTGACCTGCGGCCGCACTGACACTTCCGGCACCGCCACATCCCACCAGTGACCGCCGGCATCGGTGGAAACCAGCGGGTCGGTGTCGATGACGAGCACCGTGGTGCGCGTATTCTTCCTGGCTTGTGCCAGCGCGTTTTCCAGCCCGGCGATCGACGGCACTTTCTCGGCAATCGCCCCCATGCTCGCCGCATGCGCGGCGAAGTCGATGTCGGGCAGAACCTCGTGGCGCGAGTCCTTCAGCAGATTGTTGAAGTTGGCGCCGCCGGTCGCCATCTGCAGCCGGTTGATGCAGCCATAGCCGCGGTTGTCGAGCAGCACGATGGTCAGCTTGAGGCCGAGCATCACCGAGGTGGCGATCTCCGAATTCATCATCAGGTAGGAGCCGTCGCCGATCATGACGACGATCTCCTCGCCGGGCTTCGCCATCTTGGCGCCGAGCCCGCCGGCAATCTCGTAGCCCATGGTCGAGAAGCCGTATTCGCCATGGTACGAGCCGGGCGCGCCCGCCTGCCAAAGCTTGTGCAATTCGCCCGGCAACCCGCCGGAGGCATTCAGCAGCGTCACACCGGAGCCCATGGCGCGCTGCACCGCGCCGATCACCTGCGCATCGGACGGATAGGCGGCATTGGTCGACGCCGTCACCTTGGCCGCCTCGACCGTCCAGGCCTTCTTGCCGAAGGACGCATTGTCGGTCCAGCTTGCCGGCGCCTTCCAGCCCTTCAGCGCAGCACCGAGTTCCGCCAGGCCCTCGGCCGCATCGGCCACCAGCGGCAGGGCGCGGTGCTTGCCGGCATCGAAGGGCTGCACGTTGAGTCCGATGATGGTCTTGCCCGAATTCTTGAACAGCGCCCACGAACCGGTGGTGAAATCCTGCAGGCGCGTGCCGATGGCCAGCACGACATCGGCTTCCTCAGCCAGTCGGTTGGCGGCAGAAGTGCCGGTGACGCCGACCGCCGCCATGTTGAGCGGGTGGTTGTCCGGCAGCGAGGATTTGCCGCCTTGCGTCTCGCAGACCGGGATGCCGCCGCTCTCGGCGAATTTCGCCAGTTCGTCCGACGCCTGCGAATAGAGGACGCCGCCGCCGGCGATCACCAACGGCTTTTTTGCACCCTTGAGCGCGGCGACCGCGGCCGCCAGTTCCTGGCGATCCGGGCGCGGCCGGCGCTGGTGCCAGACCCGCTCCGCGAAAAAGCTCTCGGGATAGTCATAGGCCTCGGCCTGGACGTCCTGGCAGAGCGACAGCGTCACCGGGCCGCATTCGGCCGGATCGGTCAGCACGGCCATGGCACGGCTCAGCGCAGGAATGATCTGCTCCGGCCGGGTGATGCGGTCGAAATAGCGCGAAACCGGACGGAAGCAGTCGTTGACCGTCGCCGTGCCGTCGGAAAAATCCTCGGCCTGCTGCAGCACCGGGTCGGGGATGCGGTTGGCGAAGACATCGCCTGGCAAA
Source organism: Mesorhizobium sp. XAP4 (assembly GCF_029269325.1). NCBI lineage: Bacteria > Pseudomonadati > Pseudomonadota > Alphaproteobacteria > Hyphomicrobiales > Phyllobacteriaceae > Mesorhizobium > Mesorhizobium sp. XAP4. The sequence continues at coordinate 768,467 of NZ_JARIXW010000002.1, forward strand.
AACAGGACGGGCAACCTGTTTACATGGGCGAGCGCCGCCGCCGTCACCATGTTGAGCGCGCCGGGGCCGATCGAAGAGGTCGCGGCCATGAAGCGGCGGCGGAAATTGGCCTTGGCGTAGGCGATTGCCGCATGCGCCATCGCCTGTTCGTTGTGGGCGCGAAAGGTCGGCAGTTCGTCGCGCACCTGATAGAGCGCCTCGCCGATGCCGGCGACATTGCCGTGGCCGAAGATCGCCCAGAGACCGCCGAAGATCGGGACTTTGCTACCGTCGATCTCAGTCATCTGGCGCGACAGGAAGCGGGTCAGCGCCTGCGCCATCGTCAGGCGGATTGTCTTGCTCATGGTGTTTTCCTCCGCAGTCCTATTCCGCGCCTTCTTATGCCGCCTTGCGGCCGCGCGCGGCAAGCCACGCATCCGTCAACTGTTCGAAGCGCTGCGCCATGTCGGCGATAGCCTCGTCATCCGATATCCTGCCGGCCAGCCATTGTTCGGCCGCATGGACGAAGATGGTGCGGCCGACGGCAAAACCCTTGACGATGGGTGCCTTGGCGGTGGCGGCGAATGCCGCTTCCAGTTCGTCCTGCGGCGCTTCCAGGCCCAGCAGCACGACGCCGCGGCACCAGGGGTCGTGCTTCAGGATCACGGCCTCGATCTTCGCCCAGGCGCCGCTCGACGCCTGCGGCTCGAGCTTCCACCAGTCCGGCTTGATGCCGAGCGCATAGAGTTCCTCCAGCGCGCGCGGGATCGTCGTGTCGTCGAGCTTGCCATGCTTGCCGGCAATGATCTCGATGAGAAGCTCCCTGCCTACCTTCCGCGCGGCTTCGAACAGCGCGCGCAACTTCTGCTGCTGTTCGTCCTTGAGCGCCGCCGGATCGTCGGGATGATAGAAGCACAGGCATTTGATGCAATGGTCGACCGGCCACTCGGTGAGCTGCGAGCCGATGTCCTGCGAGAATTCGAAGCGCAGCGGCCGCGAACCCGGCAGCTCCACCGGCCGCCCGAGCCAGGCGAAGGAATGCCTGGCGAATTCGAACATCGCCTTACGGCCGTGTTTCTCGTCGATCAGCATGCCGTAGCCGTCGCGGCCGGCGGCAACCTTCGCCGCCGCCTTGACCGCCAGCACCTTGAAATCCTGGATGCGTGCGGGATCGGCACCGGCCTTCGCCGCCACATCCTCGAGCTGCACGCGGTGGTCGCAGGCGAGCGCCATCATCGAGGGAATGTCGCGCCGGCGCGTCGTTGCCCAATGGATGTGGTTGATCGCCTCGTCCTTGCGCAACGCCAGATGCCTGCTGCCGTTCTTGAGGAAGAACCGCAGCTCCTCGAAGGTCGGATATTCCGGCGCGCAGAGCAGCCGCGACACGGCGAAGGCGCCGCAGGCATTGGCCCAGGTCGCCGCCGTCGCATGGTCTTCGCCGCCCAGCCAGCCGCGCAGGAAGCCCGACATGAAGGCGTCGCCGGCGCCGAGCACATTGTAGATCTCGATCGGAAATCCCTTGCCGACGACGCCGTCCTCGAGATCGTCGCTGATCGGTCCGTCATAGACGATGCAGCCCATCGCGCCGCGCTTCAGGACGATGGTGGCGGACGACAGCGAGCGGATTGTCTTCAAGGCGCTCAGGCAATCATCGGCGCCCGACGCGATCATGATCTCTTCCTCGGTGCCGACGATGAGGTCGCAGTCGGGCAGCACCGTCTTCAGCTGCGCCGAGACCCGGTCCGATTTCACATAGCGCTCGAACCCTTCGGCATGGCCGGCGAGGCCCCACAGGTTCGGCCGGTAGTCGATGTCGAACACCACCTTGCCGCCCTTGGCCTTCATGATGCCGATCGCCTTGCGCTGCGCGGCATCGCTGTTGGGCCTGGAAAAATGCGTGCCGGTGACGACGATCGAGCGCGCCGAGGCGATGAAGGCCTCATCGATGTCTTCCGGCGCCAGCGCCATGTCGGCGCAGTCCGAGCGATAGAAGATCATCGGCGAGACGCCTTCGTCCTCGACCGACAGCAGCACCAGCGCGGTTAGCCGCTCCTTGTCGGTCTTGAGCCCGTCGACATTGACGCCTTCACGCGTCAGCTGCTCGCGGATGAAGCGGCCCATCTGCTCGTCACCGACGCGGGTGAGCAGCGCCGAGCGCAGGCCGAGCCTGGCGGTGCCGACCGAGATGTTGGCCGGGCAGCCGCCGACCGACTTGGCGAAGGAGGTGATGTCCTCCAGCCGCGAGCCGATCTGCTGGCCGTAAAGGTCGACGGAAGCGCGACCGATGGTGATGACGTCGAGCGGCGCGTATTCAGCGTCCACGGCTTCGCTCATTGGAACCTCCCGTCGGCCTTGTTGTGTTGGGGTACACGCGCGAGCGGCAGCGTGGCGCCGGGAATATGAAATAATAATTCCAATCCATAGTCAATATGGAATGAGCATTCCTTCGGTGAAAAGTACCTTTTCGGCGGTGGATCAGGCCTTGCGCTTGCGGCCCGTATCGCGCCGCTTCTCGCCGACGCCGACGGTCAGTGCCATGGCCAGCGCCATTGTCGCCGACAGTGAGCGGAAGCCGGCGAAATCGGCCTCGGCAACCTCGAACCAGACCTTGGCGAACTGGGCGAGCGGCGAAAACGAGCTGTCGGTGATGGCGACGATCGGCACGCCCTGTTCCGAAATGCTGCGCGCCTCCTCGATCGTGGCGGGCGCGTAGGGCGAGAAGGAGATGGCGATGACGGCATCCGCCGGCGTGGCGAAGCCGATCATCTCGGCATTCAGCCCGGCCGCCGATTCGATCAGCTGGTTGCGGATCTTCAGCTTGCCCAGTGCATAGGCGATGTAGGACGCCACCGGATAGGAGCGCCGCTTGGCCAGCACATAGATGGTTTCCGCCTTTGCCAGCAGGGAAATAGCGTCTTCCAGATGCGCTTCGTCCAGCGTGCGCGAGATGTCGTTGAGCGAGGTCGAGGCGGCGGCGACGAAGCCGTCGAAGATCGCCCGGTGGCCGGCGCCTCCCTCAGCCTTGACGCGCAGCGCCTGCAGCCTTTCGTCATAGGATGAGTTGCGCTCGCGCAGCCGCTCGCGAAACACCTGCTGCAGGCTGGTGAAACCATCGAAGCCAAGCTGCTGGGCAAATCGGATCAGGGTCGAAGGCTGCACGCCCGCCGAAGCGGCGATGCTGGCGGCGGTGCCGAAGGCGATATCGTCGGGATTGTCGAGCGCATGGGCAGCGATCTGGGCGATGCGTTTCGGCAGGCTTTCGCGTCGCTCCAGGATGGTGGTGCGCAGCGTCTCGAAATCGCGAGGTACCCGTTCGTCCATCGTCGCTCTGTCCAGGCTCATGCGTGAAGCGTCCTCTGTGCCTCATCATAGCGAGCCTGCGCAAGAACACCATAAAAAATGAGGCAGACATTCCATTTCAGGAGAAAATGGACTAATTCATCCACGCAGCGCTTCAAGCAGTGGAGAAACGGAAAATGGTCGGCGTCGGTCTCATCGGTACGGGTTTCATGGGCAAGTGTCACGCCATTGCATGGAGTGCCGTCAGCGCCGTCTTTCCCGACGTGGCCAAGCCACGGCTGGTCCATCTCGGCGAGGTCAATGAAGAGCTTGCCCGGCGCAAGGCGGGCGAGTTCGGTTTCGCCAAGGCGTCGGGCGACTGGCGCGCCGTCGTCAACGATCCCGAAGTCGACATCGTCTCGCTGACCACGCCCAACCAGTTCCATCCGGAAATGGCCATCGCGGTTCTTCAGGCAGGCAAGCATCTGTGGTGCGAAAAGCCGATGGCGCCGAGCTTTGCCGAGGCCGAGGCGATGGCGGACGCGGCGAAAAAGTCCGGCAAGGTCGCGGCCCTCGGCTACAACTACATCCAGAGCCCGGCCATCCGCCATATCGGCGCGCTGCTGGAAGAGAAGATCATCGGCGAGGTCAACCATCTGCGCATCGAGATGGACGAGGACTTCATGGCCGACCCGGAGGCGCTGTTCTTCTGGAAGCACGAAGCAGCTTCCGGCTATGGCGCGCTCGACGATTTCGCCGTGCATCCGCTGTCGCTGGTCTCAGCCCTGTTCGGCCGCGTCGCCAGTGTCATCTGCGACATGGCCAAACCCTATGCCGACCGCAAGCTGGCCAGTGGCGGCCGTCGCGCGGTGGAGACCTACGACATCGCCAGCGTGCTGATGCATCTGGAAAACGGCATTGCCGGCACGCTGCTGGTCAACCGCTCGGCCTGGGGCCGCAAGGGCCGCATCGCCGTCCAGATCTTCGGCTCGAAGGGGTCGATCCTGTTCGACCAGGAACGATCGAACGAATTCCAGCTCTACCTCACATCAGATCGGCCGACCGAACAGGGCTACCGCACCATCCTGGTGGCGCCGCACCACAAGCCCTATGACCTCTTCGTGCCGGCGCCGGGCCATGGCCTCGGCTTCAACGATCTCAAGATCATCGAGTGCCACGAATTGCTGACGCGGCTTGAGGGCAGGCCGGCGCGGCTCATCGAGTTTGCCGAAGGGCTGGAGATCGAGCGCACGGTGCACGCGATGGCGCGCTCGTTCGAGGAAAAGCGCTGGGTGGACGTACGGTGATATAAGCCCGCTCAAACGACCGTGGCAGCGACGTTCGTCTCCCATCCATTCACCCAGACCTGCCGCAAGCGGTCGCCTTCGCCCTTGAAGCGTAACCCGGTCGCCTGGCAATCCGCGATCCGGTCGCTGCGGAAATTGCGGATCGCCTGGCGCAGCTCGCACCAGGCGACGATGTTGGCGGTTTCGGCGTAGTAGATGAGCGCGATCGGGCGGATGAGGCGCTCGGAGGCGCGGCCCATTTCGTCTCGATAGGAGAGGTCGAGCTTTTCCTCGTCGCGGATGGCGCGTCGCACCAGCGCAAGGTCGATCGCGCCGGTCGAAGGCGCGGCGAACCCCCACGCATGCAGCGCATTGGCGTCGAATACCTGGCGCAAGGGCGGCGGCACCGCGCCGGCGATCTTGGCGCTGACGCGCTTGGCCGCCTGCTTGAGCTCGCTGTCGCCGGTGCGCTCCAGCAGCGCCAGCGACAGGACGATCGCCTCCATCTCCTCGATCGAGAACATCAGCGGCGGCAGGTCGAAGCCGGGACGCAGGATGTAGCCGATGCCGCGCCCGCCCTCGATCGGCACGCGCATCGCCTGCAGGGCGGCAATGTCGCGATAGATCGAGCGCACCGTCACCTCCAGCCGCTCGGCGATCGTCGCTGCCGTCACCGGCTGCCGCGCCAGCCGCAGGATCTGGATGATCTCGAACAGGCGCGACGCCTTGCGCATTTTTCTCGCCCGGTTTCCATCACAACTGACACACCATCGTCAGTTGGGCTGACCTATAGGAGCGCCTATCGAATTGAAAATCAACAGGTTCCGCTGCGGTTTGGCGGAGCGAGGCGGCAGGCAACTGACATGGGCTATGCGGAAAATCTCTGGCTTTTCTTTATCCTGCTGTTAGGCATCATCGCCGTTCCGGGCATGGATATGCTCTTCGTGCTTGCCAATGCACTGACGGGCGGCCGCGACCGAGGCCTTGCCGCGACCGGCGGCATCATGGTCGGCGGCATGGTGCACACGCTGAACGGCGCCATCGGCGTCGGCCTGCTGATGCATTTCGTGCCGATCCTGTTCAAGCCGCTGCTGCTTGCCGGCGCCGCCTACATGGCCTTCATAGGCATCACGCTGATGCGCAGTTCCATCATCGTCGGCCAGGAGGGGCCTGCCGGCAGCCGTTCCGCATGGAAGGCGTTTCGCCAGGGGTTTGTGACCTGCCTGATCAACCCGAAGGCATACCTGTTCGTGCTTGCCGTCTACCCGCAGTTCCTGAAACCGGACTACGGTCCGATCTGGATGCAGGCGACGGTCATGGGGCTGCTGACCGTGGTGACGCAGGCTGCGATCTATGGCGGGCTGGCGATCACGGCCGGCCGCAGCCGCAACGTTCTGATCGCCAATCCGCGGGCGACCATTTTTGCCGGCCGGGCGGCCGGACTGCTGCTCTTTGCCGTGTCGGTGTTCATGGCATGGGAAGGATTAAGGGCGGCGTAATCCCGGTCACCGCCGCCCACTTCCCTATGCCCTGTCAGGCAGCTCCCTGCCGGTTGTCGATCATGGCGCGGCGTGCCGAGCGGCGCCACTCGACGGCGCCGGCAAGGCCGTGCAGCACGGTCTCGGTGGTCGCCCAGTCGATGCAGCCATCGGTGATGCTCTGGCCATAGACCAGCGGCTTGCCCGGCACCACGTCCTGCCGGCCGGCGACGAGATTGCTCTCGATCATCAGGCCGATGATGCGCTCGTCGCCTGCCGCGACCTGGCCGGCGACATCTGCCGCCACCTTGGGCTGGTTCTCGGGCTTCTTGGCCGAGTTGGCGTGGCTGACATCGATCATCAGACGGGGCGCAATGCCGATGCGGGCGAGTTCCACAGCGGCGGCCTCGACGCTCGCCGCGTCATAGTTGGGCTGAACGCCGCCGCGCAGGATAACGTGGCAGTCCTCATTGCCCGTGGTCGTGGCGATGCCGCTGCGCCCGCCCTTGGTCACCGCCATGAAATGATGCGGCTGCGCGGCGGATTTCACCGCCTCGGCGGCTATGCGCAGATTGCCGTCGGTGCCGTTCTTGAAGCCGACCGGGCAGGAGAGGCCCGAGGCCAGTTCGCGGTGGATCTGGCTCTCGGTCGTGCGCGCGCCGATCGCGCCCCAGGCCACGAGGTCGGCAATGTATTGCGGGGTGGTCATGTCGAGGAATTCGGTCGCCGCCGGCAGGCCGAGATTGTTGACGGCCGACAGCACATTGCGTGCCATCCGCAGCCCCTTGTCGATGTTGAAGCTGCCGTCGAGGTCGGGATCGTTGATCAGGCCTTTCCAGCCGACCGTCGTGCGCGGCTTTTCGAAATAGACCCGCATCACGATCTCCAGCCGGTCCGACAGGCTCTCGCGCAGCGCCGCGAGACGGCTGGCGTAATCGACCGCCGCGACCGGATCGTGGATCGAACACGGGCCGACGATGACGAGCAGCCGGTCGTCGGTCCCGTTCAAGATGGCATGGATTGCGTTGCGCGATGCGCTGACGGTGCGCGTCGCCGTCAAAGTGCGCGGTATCTCCCGCATCACCTCGTCCGGTGTGCTCAGTTCTCGGATTTCTTTGACCCGGAGGTCGTCTGTGGTGGTCAACACGGCTTTCTGCTCCTGTCGAGAGCATGATGCCGAAAAGTGTGAAGCGGTTTTCGGACGACATCATGCTCCTCTTTGATTTAGAGGGAACCTGCCGGCTGAAAACAAAAAAGCCGCCAGGTATGGCGGCTGTTCGGATCTTGTTGCTGCAATCTTCAGATCGAGCGCAATCCTCCCGCCGCCAGCGAGCTCCTAAAGTACCAATATGTGGCGGTCAGGTTGATCATGAGGCTCATATAGTCGATGCGGAGGCACTTGTCACGTGCCCTGATGCGGAGACAATTCGGGATGGCCGAAGCACCCAAACTTCGTGCTCCCTGGGCGGAGCAGGAGCGAAGCTCCGTCGCGGAGACCCTGGGATCCATTCCGTGACTTTGGCCGAATGGTGCAGCGGAGCAGAATTCCGCACCGCAGCACCGCTCAGAAGTCGCGGCATGGATCCTCGGGTCTGCGCCGCGTCGCTACGCTCCTTGCTCCGCCCGTGGATGACGAAGTGATGGGCGTTTGAGACTCGCCGGCGTTACTCCGGTGACGCCCCCGCAATGCTTTGATCGTAGTCGACCAGCGACCCGGTCATGACACCGGACTGTGGGCTGACCATGTAGCTGATCAGACGGGCAAGCTGGTCCGGCTTGACCAACTGGCCCATCGGCTGCGTCGCTTCGGCCTTCGCCAGCCAGTCGTCCGGCGCGTCGTGCCACTTCTTCTGCACGATGTCCTCACCTTCCGTGTCCATCCAGCCGGGCAGCACCGCATTGCAGCGGATGCGGTTGTAGCGATAGGCATTGGCGACATTCTTGGTCAGTGTCATCAGCGCGCCCTTGCTGGTCGAATAGGGCGTCAGGAACGACTGGCCGGTATGCGCCGACATCGACAGCACGTTGACGATCGAGCCGGGTGCCTTCTTCTCAAGGAGATGCGCCACCACGCCCTGCATCAGGAAGAACGGGCCGCGCACATTGGTATCGAAAATCGTATCGAACAACTCTTCGGAGGTTTCGACCAGCGAACCGCGCGCCGAAGTGGCGGCGGCGTTGACCAGCGCGTTGACGGTGCCGAAATGCGAGATCGCGGTGGCGACCGCGCGCTTGCAGTCCGCCACTTTTGACACATCGGCGCTGATGAAGATCGCATCGACGCCGGCTTTCTTGAAATGGGCGACGGCCCTGTCGCCCTTCTCCTGCGAGCGGCCGATGAGCGCCAGTGCCCGGCAGCCTTCATCGGCCAAGGCCTCGGCGACGGCAAAGCCAATGCCTTGCGCGCCGCCGGTGACGATGGCGCGTGTCTGTGAATTGCGATCGGCTGATGCGCTCATCGCTCTGCTCCTGTGGTTTTTCCTAAGGGTTCTCTTACTTGTCGAGACTGACGGTCTTGCCGGTCGTTGCTGATTTCAGCGCTGCGTCGGCCAGTTTCAGCGCCACCAGTCCGTCCGCACCGCTCGGCGCGGCCTTCTTGCCTAATGTCGCTGCGGCGATGAAAGCAGCGATCTCATTGGCATAGGCGTCGAGATAGCGGGTCATGAAGAAGTCGTGCAGCGGCGGGCGGGTATAGCCCTTCTCGTTGGCCAGCTCGATCGACACCGGGCGCTGGTTCTCGGCCGCGACCATGCCTTTCGAGCCATGCACCTCGATGCGCTGGTCGTAGCCATAGGTGGCGCGGCGCGAGTTGGAGATGACGGCCTGCTTGCCGGAAGCGGTTTCGAGGATGACACTGACGCTATCGAAATCGCCGGCAGCGCCGATCTTCTTGTCGACCAGCACCGAGGCATGGGCGCTGACCGCCACGACCTCTTCGCCGAGCAGGAAGCGCGCCATGTCGAAATCATGGATGGTCATGTCGCGGAAAATGCCGCCCGAGCGCTTGATGTAATCGATCGGCGGCGCGCCCGGATCGCGCGAGGTTATGGTGACCATCTCGACGGTGCCGATGGCGCCGTCGTCGATCGCCTTGCGCACGGCGGCGAAGTGCGGATCGAAGCGCCTGTTGAAGCCGACCATCAGCGTCGCCTTGGTCTTCTCGACCACGGCCAGGCATTTCTCGACGCGCTTGACGTCGAGGTCGATCGGCTTCTCGCAGAAGATCGCCTTGCCGGCCTTGGCGAAGCGCTCGATCAGATCGGCATGGGTGTCGGTCGGCGTGCAGATGATGACGGCGTCGATATCTCCGGCTTTCTCGATGTCCTCGATGCTGCGCACCTCGGCGCCATAGGCGCTGGCCAGTTCGGTGGCCGCCTTCTCGAACGCATCGGCAACCGCAACCAGTTTGGCCTGCGGATTGGAGCCGACGGCACGGGCGTGGACCTTGCCGATGCGGCCGGCACCGAGGAGAGCGAAGCGAACGGTCATGGGTATTTCCTCTGGGGGAATGGGTTGGAGAGAGTTGTCCACACCTTGCTTTTGGGGAAAGGTGGCAAGGCTATTTTTCGAGCGCGCCAGAAAACAGGATGACCATCCTGTTTTAGGCCGCGAGTTCCGCCTCCCCGGTCTTGGCGCCGGTGATGTAGGAGACGATATCGTTTCCGTCGGTGTTCTCCTTGCGCAGATTGGCGACGATGCGGCCGCGCCGGAACACGACGATACGGTCGCAGAGATCGAACACCTGGCGCATATTGTGGCTGATCAGGATCAGCGGCTCGCCATTGTCCTTCAGCGTACGCACGATGTTTTCGACCTGGGCGGTCTCCTGCACGCCAAGGGCGGCGGTAGGCTCGTCCATGATGATCAGCTTGGAGGCGAAGGTCGCGGTCCGGGCGATCGCCACGCACTGGCGCTGACCGCCCGACATGTGGCGGATGGTGTTGGACAGATTGGGGATCTTCACCGCCGTGCGGACCAATGCCGCCTCGGTCGCCTTGCGCATGTATTTGCGATCGAGGATCGAGAACGGGCCGAGGTTGAACAAAACCTTCTCGCGGCCGAGGAACAGGTTCGACGGCACGTCGAGATCGTCGGCCAGCGCCAGATTCTGGAACACGGTCTCGATGCCCGCCGTGCGGGCCTCGATCGGCCCGGCAAAATTCACTTCCTTGCCGTCGAACCAGATCTGGCCGCTGGTGCGCTGCTCGACGCCGGTGATCTGGCGCACGAAGGTCGATTTGCCGGCGCCGTTGTCGCCCATGATGGCGATATGCTCGCCCTTGCGCAGCTCGAAGTTCGCGCCTTCCAGCGCATGCACGCCGCCATAGCGCTTGGTCAGGTTTTCGGTCTTCAGGACGATGTCTGACATGGTCATGCCCTCATTGCCCGCAGGCGTTGGCGCCACTGGTCGAGAACCACCGCACCGACGATGATCACGCCCTTGACCATCTCCTGGTAGTAGGCGTCGAGGCGCAGGAAGGTGAAGCCGGAGATGATGACGCCGAAGATCAGCGAGCCGATCACCGTGCCGATGATCGAGCCGCGGCCGCCCGACAGCGAGACCCCGCCGATGACCGCCATGGCGATGGCGTCGAGTTCGTACATCACGCCCATGCCGGACTGCGCGGTCAGGTTCTTGGAGCTCAGCACCACGGCGGCGAGCGCGGCGAGAATGCCGGCGATGACGTAGACCAGGATCTTGTGATTGGCGATCTTGATGCCGGACATACGCGCGGCGTCCTCGTTGGAGCCGATCGCGTAACAGTGCTTGCCGTACCTCGTATAGGTCATGATCAGCTGGAACAGGATGGCCAGCGACAGGAAGATGACGACCGGCATCAGGCCTTTGCCGATGCTGGCGAAACTCTCGGTGGGAAACGAGATCGGCTGGCCCTTGGACCACCATTTGGCGATGCCGCGCGCGGTCACCATCATGCCGAGCGTGGCGATGAACGGCGGAATGCGCGTGTAGGCGATCAGCGCGCCATTGACCAGGCCGGCGAAGAGGCCGCAGGCGATCGCCACCAGCAGCGGCACGATGACAGGCAGGTCGGTCCAGCCTTGCGCCAGGAACATCGCCTTGGGATTGGGGTTGCCGTTGACCGTCGCCACCTGGGCGAAGCTCATGGCGATCATGGCGGTCGCGCCGACGATCGAGCCCGAGGACAGGTCGATGCCGCCGGTGATGATGACCTGTGTCACGCCGATGGCGATGATGCCGACGATCGACACCTGCAGGATGATGATCTGCAGGCGCGCTTCGTTGAAGATGCCGCCGACATCGCTGCGTGTGTTGAACAGGAAGCTGTCGCCGAGAAAGATGCGGCCGATCAGTTCGAAGATGACGACGAGAATGACCAGGGCCAGGAAAACATTGAACTCGGCCGGCCATGTGCGCTTCTTCGCATCATAACCGACGCCGCCGACGCCATGAGATGTCTGTGCCACGTATTCTGTCCTCCATCAGCCGCGGTCGCCCTCGCGCCGTGCCGGCGCTGAGGGAGAGAGGGGAGCGGCGCTGTCTTGATCGAGAGCGCCGCTCCGTATCGAACCGCTGGCGGCTCAGTTCTTCTTCAGGAACTTGTCGATGTTGGCTGGCGTCACCAGCTGGAAGGGCACGTAGACCTTGTGCTCGACCTTCTCGCCCTTGGAGAGCTTGAGCGCCGCATCGAGAGCGCCGGCGCCCTGGCCGGCGGCGTCCTGGAACACGGTTACGTCGAGGTCGCCCGCCTGCATGGCCGCCAGCGCGTCCTGGGTGGCATCGACGCCGCCGACGACAACCGCCTTCATGTCGATGTTGCCGGCCTTCATCGCCTGGATGGCGCCGATGGCACTTTCGTCATTGTTGGCGATGACGCCATCGAACGGCTTGCCGGTCGACAGCCAGTTGGTCATCAGGTTCTGCGCCTCGTCGCGGTTCCAGTTCGACGTCTGCTTGTCGATGATCTTGATGAAGCTGCAATCCGGCGTCGCGATCACATCGTCGATGTCCTTGGTGCGCTGCACGGCGGCCTGGTTGGAAAGCTCGCCCATGATCACATAGACATTGGCTTCCTTCTTGCCGGCTTCCTTGAACAGGCGGCAGACTTCCTTGGTCTCGAGCGTGCCGGAATCGGCTTCGTTCGAAGCGACGAAGGCCTGGTTGTCGGGCAGCGTGTCGACATTGACCGGCTCGCGGTTGACATAGACCAGCGGGATCTTGGCTGCGGCGGCGGCATCCGACATCGCCTGCGTGGCCGAAGTGTCGACCGGGTTGACGATGATGGCGTCGACGCCCGAAGCGGCGAAGTTCTTGATCTGGTCAAGCTGCTTGGCAACGTCGTTCTGCGCGTCCTCGACCTGCAGCTCGACGCCGCTCATGCCCTTGGCCTGCTCGATCATGCCGTTGCGCAGCACGGTCAGGAAGTTGTCGTCGAATTTGGCCATCGACACGCCAACCTTGGCGGCCAGGGCGGATGAACTCATCAGCGCCGCGAAGGCGACGCCTAAAATCAATTTCTTCATTGTGTTTCTCCTCCACATATTGGTGTCCGGTTTCACCGATTTATCCGGAATCCCCGATCTCCCCGGGGAATCTCTCCCTGATGTCGTTTCTATTCCGGGTGACGCTTGCCGTTGGCTGGAACGTCAAACCCTCTGTTTGAAACAGATATTCCGGAACGAAAGAACCAAAATATACAGATGATGAAATATTTATTCCATTTCACATCGGGGCGTCAAGGGCGATTCCGCGGCCTGCCGGCCGATTTACGCATCGCTCTGATGGATTCTATCATTTGCCTCGGCACCTTGCGCGGCGGCTGGCTAGATGTTTTCCGGCAGATAGATGTCGAAGGGCAGAAAGGTCTGGCCCGGAGCGTTGGCGGCGCCGGTTTCGATGGCATGCGCCATCAGGTCGACGAGCTCACGGCATAAAGCGGCGAGCGGGGTCGAGATCACCATGGTGAGGATGTTGTCGGCGAGCGCCGCGCGCGACTCGGCGTTGATCTCGTTGCAGACGACCACCGGCATGGTCGCGGGCTTCGCTGCCCGCAGCGCCGAGACCGCGCCTTCCATGCCACCGCCGGCGACGTAGCAGCCGGCAAGATCCGGATAGCGCGCCAGAAGATCGATCATCGCGTCATGGGTCACCTGGTTGGCTTCCAGATTGACCAGCGTTTCAAGCACGCTGAACTCCGGCGCATGCTCGCGGAAGAAGGAGCGAAAGCCGATCTCGCGCAGCTCATGGCCGTGGAAGCGGTGGCTGCCGACGAAGAGGGCGACCTTGCCGGGCCGCTTGGCTGCCTTGGAGATCATCCATGCGGCGGTGCGCCCGACCTTGCGGTTGTCGAGGCCGATATAGCCCTCCCGGATACCGGCGGCAAAATCGGACAGCACCGAAAAGACCGGCTGTCCTCTCGCCTTCAAGGTTTCCACGACCGCTGTCAGGGTCGGATGGTCCGGACCGACAACGGCGATGGCCCTCGATTTCGCCGCCAGCCTGCGCATCTGCAAGGCGATCTCGTCGGGAGCCAGGGAGCTGGCGAAATCGATGCTCGCAACGCCGCGGAAGCGCTGCGATTGCGAGATGGCCAGTTCGAGTTCCCGCGCGAAGTCACCGTAGAAGGCATCATTGCCCCGCAGCAGCAGGAAGCCCAGGCGGTACTCCGGCAACTCCTGGCGCATGCGCTGCTTGATAAGGCCGGCGGCGTGGTAGCCGATGTCGGTAGCGGTCTCGTAGACGCGGCGCGCTGTCTCTTCGCGCACCGGCAGCCGGTTGTTCAGCACGCGGTCGACGGTGGCGACACTGACGCCCGAGATGCGCGCCAGATCGGATATTGTCGGCCGCTTCACCATGCTTGCCTCGTCGGGTTTGCTCGAGCCCTTCGTACATCATCCTGATGGGAAATGATAGAAACTATCTTTATGATGTTGAGTCTATCATCGGTCGGCGTTACTTTGACGCCTGAAGCCAAGGGATTTCATGGCATTCGCTCTGGCGGATGCCTTTGCCGAGGGAGGCAATCATGTCCACTGCGCCGTCCCGGCGTGACTACAGCCTGATCGGCCGCGACGCCAAGCTCGCCGTCGAGACCGGCCTGTCGGCGGCCGAGTGGTATCACACCGACATACCGCGCAAGCAGATGAAGGAGCTGATGCAGCGCTCCGACGGGCCGGCGATCCGCGATACCGCGATCTGGTTCGCCGCCCTGATCGTCAGTGGCGCCGGCGGCGCCTGGCTCTGGGGCACATGGTGGTGCGTGCCGTTCTTCTTCGTCTATGGCGTGCTCTACGGCTCCTCGACGGATTCACGCTGGCACGAATGCGGTCACGGCACCGCCTTCCGCACGCAATGGATGAACGATGTGGTCTATCAGATCGCCTGCTTCATGATCATGCGCAATCCGGTGACCTGGCGCTGGAGCCACACGCGCCACCACACCGACACCGTCATCGTCGGCCGCGACCCGGAAATCTCGGTGATGCGGCCGCCGGATCTGGTTCGCGCCATGCTGGGCTTCGTCGGCGTGCTCGACGCCTGGCATGCGATGAGCGATATGCTGCGCAACGCCGCCGGCACCGTCAGCGCCGCCGAAAAGACCTTCATTCCAGAACAGGAACAGCCCAAGGCGATCCGCGTCGCCCGCATCTGGACGGCGATCTATGCCGCCACCGTCGGGCTGGCGCTCTACACCGGTTCGTTCCTGCCGCTGATGCTGGTCGGCCTGCCCAGGCTCTACGGCGCCTGGCACCATGTCATGGTCGGGCTGCTGCAGCATGGCGGCCTGGCCGACAATGTCACCGACCACAGGCTGAACAGCCGCACCGTCTACATGAACCCAATCAGCCGCTTCATCTACTGGAACATGAACTACCATGTCGAGCATCACATGTTTCCGATGGTGCCCTATCATGCGCTGCCGAGGCTGCACGAGCTGATCAAGCACGATCTGCCGGAAGCGACACCGTCGATCCTGGCCGGCTACCGCGAGATGATCCCGGTCTTCCTGCGCCAGCTGCGCAACGAGGACTATTTCCTCAAGCGCGAGCTGCCGCCGAGCGCACGGCCATATCGCGAGGAATTCCACAACGACACTATCGCCGCCGCGGCGGAATGATCGTGCTTCCATCCGATCCAGACTGTTTATTTAACGCAATTCCGGACGGAAAACCGCTGCGCACTTTTTTGCTTTTGGGAGGACTTGAATGAGCGACTGGGTCGAGGCCTGCGCCACCGGCGACATAGACGAGGAGGATGTGATGCGCTTCGACCACGGCGGCCGCACCTTCGCCATCTATCGCAGCCCCGACGACGAGTTCTTCGCCACCGACGGCCTTTGTACGCATGAAAAGGTGCACCTGGCCGACGGGCTGGTGATGGATGACATCATCGAATGCCCCAAGCACAATGGGCGCTTCAACTACAAGACGGGTGACGCCCGCGGCGCCCCGGTCTGCATCAATCTCAAGACCTATCCGGTCAAGGTCGATGCCGGCAAAGTCCTGATCCAGATCGGATGACTGACATGGCGGGGGGGATGCTCATCATCGGCGCCGGCGAATGCGGCGGGCGGGCGGCATTGGCGCTGCGCGACCTCGATTATCAGGGGCCGGTGACGCTGGTCGGCGACGAGCCGCATCTGCCCTATGAGCGCCCGCCTCTGTCCAAGGAGGCGATGGCCAGCGATGCGCCCGAGATCAAGGCGATCGCCAGCGACGCAATTCTGGCCGAGAAGTCGATCCGGCATATCCATTCCGTCCAGGCCGTCGCGATCGACCGCGCGGCGCATACTGTGCGCCTGTCGGACGGATCGGTCCTGCCTTACGACAAGCTCCTGCTGGCAACCGGTTCGACGCCGCGCAAGCTGCCGATGCCGGGCCTGGGTCCGCGCTGCGTCTATCTTAGAACCTTCGCTGATGCGCTCGCCATTCGCGCGCATCTCACCCCCGGCAACCGTATCGCCATCATCGGCGGCGGCTTTATCGGCCTCGAACTCGCCGCCGCGGCCCGCAAGCTCGGTGCCGCGGTCACCGTCATCGAGGCGCAGCCTCGCATCCTGATTCGCGGCGTGCCGGCGGAGATCGCGGAAATCATCCATGAGGCGCATGTCGCCGAGGGCGTCGACATCCTGTGCGGCGACGGCATCGCGTCCATCGCCGACGATGGCAACGAGGTGCGCACCACACTTGCCGGCGGCCGGGAAATCGTCGCCGACCTCGCGATCATCGGCATCGGCGCCGTGCCGGTGACCGGGCTTGCGGCCGAAGCGGGGCTGACGATCGACAATGGAATTGCAGTCGATGCCGAGCTGCGCAGCTGCGATCCCGACATCTTTGCCGCCGGCGATTGCTGCTCGTTTCCGCTCGCCGTCTATGGCGGCCGCCGGGTGCGGCTGGAAGCCTGGCGCAACGCCCAGGAACAGGGCGCGCTGGCGGCCAGGAACATGCTCGGCGCCGGCGAGGCGCATGCGGCGGTGCCGTGGTTCTGGTCGGATCAATATGGTCTGTCGCTGCAGATCGCCGGGCTCTCCGACGAGGGCAAAAACACCGTGCGCCGCGATCTCGGCGACGGCGCCTTCATCCTCTTCCATTTGGCTGAAGACGGCAGGCTGGTCGCGGCCAGCGGCATCGGCCCCGGCAACGCGGTCGCCCGCGACATCAGGCTGGCCGAAATGCTGATCGCCAAGCGGGCCAAGCCGGCGCCGGAAGCGCTGGGATCACCGGATGTGAAGCTGAAGTCGTTGTTGGCCGCCTGAGCCTACGCTCCCCCTTTTTGGGGGCCGCTGCGCAGCTGCGGGATGGGAGTGCGGCACCGCCCCTGACCTTCGGTCCGACCTGCCCTACAAGGGGCAGGTAAAGGCTCTGAACCCCAGCCCTAAAACAGCGCCTTCAGCTCCGGCAGTTTGTCGTTCACCAGCCAACCATAATAATTCTCTTCCGGCAGCTTTTCGGGCTCACCGGCGGCGCGGCGCCTGTCGTTCTCCGCCTTCAACGCATAAGCGCGCTGCTCCGGATTGCCGACATTGTAGAGCGTAGCGGTCAGCCCAGGATTGCCCGAAATGTCGAAGCCGGCAATGCTTTTATAGGCATCGATCGATTTCCTGATCGTCGCGGCGACGTAGGGGAGCGTCAGGTCGGGATCCATGATGGTCTTGTAGACCGAATTGGGATCGCCGACGTCGAGCTTGGGCAGGCCCGAAACCTTGTGCACCAGATCGCTCATCTGCAGGGCGGTCAGCGGATTGAGCTGGCCGAGGCCGAAGGTCTGGCCGGCATAATAAGGCTGGAAGAAGGTGGCGCCGAAGCGGTCGTCGGGAAAGCTGGTCCCGCCGACCGACTTGCCGCGAAACGAACGGTTCCACACCTGTTCGCGGCATTCCCACAGATCGTAGCTGTCGGACATCCCCGCGCATTTCTTGAATTCCGGCCGTTGCACGAAGTCGGTGATGTCCTCGCCGTCATAGGCGAAGGACAGCTTGCTGGAGAGATAGGAGATCGCCTTGACATAGTAGGTCTGCAGCCGGTCATAAGCATCGACGTTGTAGGTGTGCTCGCCGACGATGGCGCCGACGATGTGCAGGGGATCGATGCCGTAGGCGGCCGCCGCCTTCCTGATCTTGCCGCGCAGATCGGCGTCGTTCTGCAGCAGGGCATAGACCTTGCGGTACTTCGCCTGGAAGCTGGTGTTGGTCGCCTGCGTGCGCCGGCTGGAGGCGCCGGGAATGTCGGGCTGCACGGCATTGCGATTTCCCGGCGGCACCAATGTCGCTGCCTCGGCGGCGAACAGCGTCGCCGCCAGCGTCAAGCCGAGAATGACCAGGATCAGTTTTTTCATGCACCCGCCGCCCAAGCAATTCCAGGAAAAGTGTGAAACGGTTTTCCGGAATTGCGTCAACCAAGAGATCGAGAATTGCCGCGCAAACTAGGTAAAGCTCTTGGTCGAGTCGAGAGCGCCCCTTCACCCGGCAGGACGAAAGGTGGCCAGATGGTACCATCTGGCCACACATGATTTTGCTTGCCGGAAAATGTTGCCTGGACCGGCGCCGGAACGTTTCGGCGCCGTCGTTTAAAGGATGAACCGCGACAGGTCGGTATTCCTGGACAGATCGCCGACATGCTTTTCGACATAGGCGGCGTCGATAGTGACGCTCGTTCCGTTGCGGTCGGGCGCATCGTAGGAGATTTCGTCCAGCACCCGCTCCATCACCGTCTGCAGGCGCCTGGCGCCTATGTTCTCGACGCTGGCGTTGAGATCGACGGCGATGCCGGCGAGCGAATCGATGGCGTCGTCGGTGAAGGTCAACTCGACGCCCTCGGTCTTCATCAGCGCGATATACTGCTTGATCAGGCTGGCCTCGGTCTCGGTCAGGATGCGCACGAAATCGTCCTTCTCCAGCGCCCGCAGTTCGACGCGGATCGGCAGGCGGCCCTGCAATTCCGGCAACAGGTCGGACGGCTTCGAGACGTGGAAGGCGCCGGAGGCGATGAACAGGATGTGATCCGTCTTCAACGGTCCGTATTTGGTCGCCACCGTGGTGCCTTCGACCAGCGGCAGCAGGTCGCGCTGCACGCCTTCGCGCGAGGGCCCGCCGGAAATGTCCGATCTCGCCGCGATCTTGTCGATCTCGTCGAGGAAGACGATGCCGTCGTTTTCCGCGGCATCGAGCGCCCGGCGCACCACCTCGTCCTGATCGAGCAGCTTGTCGGACTCGTCATTGACCAGCAGGTCGTAGGACTCCTTCACCGTCGTCTTGCGCATCTTGGTTTTCTTGCCGCCCATCGCCTTCGACAGCATGTCGTTGATGTTCAGCACGCCGATATTGGCGCCCGGCATGCCGGGGATTTCAAATCCGGGCATGCCGCCGCTGCCGGTGTCGGCAACCTCGACCTCGATTTCCTTGTCGTCGAGCTCGCCGTCGCGCAGCTTCTTGCGGAAACTGTCGCGGGTGGCCGGGCTCGCCGTCTTGCCGACCAGTGCTTCCAGCACACGTTCCTCGGCGTTGACGTGGGCGCGCGCCTTGACGTCCTCACGCATCTTCTCGCGCACCAGGCCGATGGCGATCTCGACCAGGTCGCGGATGATCTGCTCGACATCGCGGCCGACATAGCCGACTTCGGTGAACTTGGTCGCCTCGACCTTGACGAAGGGCGCACCGGCCAGCCGCGCCAGGCGGCGCGAGATTTCCGTCTTGCCGACGCCGGTCGGCCCGATCATCAGGATGTTCTTGGGCATCACCTCTTCGCGCATCTGGCCTTCCAGCTGCTGGCGGCGCCAGCGGTTGCGCAAGGCAATGGCCACGGCGCGCTTGGCGTCCTTCTGGCCGATGATGAAGCGGTCGAGTTCCGAAACGATTTCGCGGGGAGAAAATGTGCTCATATCACTAAATTCCACTTTGCCACTGCTTGATGGCCTCGAACGGATGCAGCAGCATGATCACGTTGAGTGTCAGATTGTCCCGGATGAGGTAGCCGGTGCCGAGTTCGAAGATGATGGCGAGGCTGACGATCACCCATATAGGTAGCCTTCGCGCCATCACAAATCCCAGCACCATGGCCAGTGTGTCCGACACCGAATTGATGATGCTGTCGCCATAGTAATCGAGCGAAATGGTGCCGGCGCGGTAGCGGTCGATGATGAACGGGCTGTTTTCCAGCAGCTCCCAGCCGCCCTCGATGAAGACGGCGAACGCCAGCCTCAGGCCGATCGGCGAACGCGGGAACAGGAACCGCGCCAGCGCATAGAACAGGAAGCCGTGGATGATGTGCGAGAAGGTGTACCAGTCCGAAATGTGCTGGGAATTCTCCGAACTGTTCACCACGCCATGCCAGAGCTTGACGTAGCCGCAGGTGCAGATCGGCGTCCGCCCCATGCCGTAGAGCGCCCCGGCCTGGAAGATGACCAGGGCAAGCACCAGCAGAAGCCCCATCCGCCAGCTGTCTTCGTAGGCCGAATAGCTGTTTTCCGTGGCCGGTGTCGTCATCGGTTCATTCCCCCTCGTTTCGCGTCGCCGTCTCGACCATCACAAAGCCCTGTCACGCCTTCAGCGGCGGTAGCCGGCGGATCACGGCCGCCGGCAAGGTGGGGTTGACCACAATCCGCCGGATACGCTGCCAGCCGGCCCCGAACAGGATAATCAGCGCGCCAACAACGACCAGGATCAAGGCAAAAGGCGGGATGCCCGTCGAATCGGAGGCGGAATTCACCAGATAATAGATGCCCAGCGAGCCGAAGTAAGCCAATGTAGGAACCAGAAGCGAACGGCGGTCTATGGCCAGCGCGACATAGAGGAAGCCAAGGATCAGAATCGTCAGCATGATGGTTGCATTGGCATCCGGCGCGATATGTCCGAATACGACGTTTTGGCCGGTTGCCATGATAAAGAGCGGATGCACCAGCATCGGCGCCGAGACGACATGCAGCCAGAAAGCGCAATCGGACCAGATCTTGCGTCGATCCCTGTCGTAAATGTCAAAAGCGACACCCGTTGCGAACACGATCAGGCCGCAGATCAGCGGCATGTAAAGAGCCGCGCGAAGCAATTCGGGAACGTCCTCGAGGCGCGGCGGCGCAATCGCGCCGGTTGTCACACTGTCATACAGGATTATCGCCGTTTGCAGGAAGGCAAGCAGTGTGAAGGCGATGGCGATGGTCCCGGCAATGATGGGGACGCGAAAGCGCCAGAAATAGATTGCCGCCGCGATTATTCCTCCGCCCAGGAACAGATATCCGGCCCGGGACGCCGTCTGGCGCAACGCCAATAGCTGCCAGATGGTTTCCGGCTTGCGTATGCCGAAGCTGGCCTCCACTTGCAGCGCCAGAGCGGCCAGAATGGCGGCCATGAAAATCAGGGCAAGCACGGACGACGATAGCTTCATCCGGTGCTGACGCGTGACGATTTCGGCGAGCCCCCAGGCGAAAACCGCAAGGATGCCGGCGATCCAGAATGTCTGGCCTGGAAGCAAGGTGGTGAGGACAAAGAAGAAGCCGGCGCTGAGCAGAACGGTTCCGACGGTGACGAACAGATCGTTGCCGCCGCCGACCAGCCGCAGGTTTTCCTCGTCACGCTCGTCATCGGCGCGCCTGGCCTCGGGGGCGAGAGCGACCGCGCGTTCCATGGCCTCCAACTGATCGCGCAAGGTCTGCGAGATCAAACCTTTCGCGACTGCCTTGTCGAGGGTTTCGGCGCTGATCAATTGGGCTCCTGCGTCGCGTCGCGCGCCATCATCAGGGCTGGCCCGTACTCCGATGTTCTGGTGTCAAAGGCAACAAAGCCGGCCTTTTCGTAGGCGCGGATCGCCCTGACATTGGCGGGATCCGGGTCGATGATGACGCGCGGAACACCTTCCTCGAAAAGCTGTTCGACGAATTGGCGCACGATCGCCGAGCCATGGCCACGCCCGACCAGCTCCGGCACGCCTATCGACACGTCGATGCCGAGCGTGCCGAACGGCTGGTCGGCGTAGGGGTGGTCGTCTTCCAGATGCGGATCGTAGCTCTGCAGATAGGCGATCGGCTTGCCGTCGAGCTCGACGATCAGCGGCTCGACGGAAATCGAGTCGATATGATCGCTAATCCCGGCGATTTCCGTCTCCGGATCGTCCCACCACTCTGCAACATGCGGCTGGGCAAGCCAGCCGGCGATCATCGGCAGGTCTTTCTCCGTCACCGGCCGAAAATCATAGGTCACCACCTCTTCAGGCGGCATCGAGCGTTTCGACGACGAAATTGTTGTTGGTGTAGACGCAGATGTCGGATGCGATCTGCATCGCCTTGCGGGCGATCTCCTCGGCATCCTTGTCGCTGTCCATCAGCGCGCGGGCCGCGGCCAGCGCGTAATTGCCGCCCGAACCGATGGCCATGACGCCGAATTCGGGTTCGAGCACGTCGCCGGTGCCGGTCAGCGCCAGCGAGACTGACTTGTCTGCCACCAGCATCATCGCTTCCAGCCGGCGCAGATAGCGGTCGGTGCGCCAGTCCTTGGCGAGCTCGACGCAGGCGCGCGTCAGCTGGTCGGGATATTGTTCGAGCTTGGCCTCGAGCCGCTCCAAAAGCGTGAAGGCGTCGGCGGTGGCGCCGGCGAAACCGGCAATCACATTGCCGCCCTTGCCGATGCGGCGCACCTTCTTGGCGTTGCCCTTCATGATGGTCTGGCCAAGGCTGACCTGGCCGTCGCCGGCGATCACCACCTTGTTGCCCTTGCGCACCGTCACGATGGTCGTGGCGTGCATGGTCAGTTCATTGGACATTTCTTGGGCTCCGAGCAGCGCCATCCCGATAAGGCGATTGGCGCGGTACGAGTAACTTTGATCGGCCATATGTATGCATGGGGCCGGTGATTGCAAATCGCTCTCTGGCAAGGCCGATACCGCTGCCGGAGGCAACTGGCAATCGCCGGATCATGCTGCTAGAAGGCTTTCGTTTTCAAGCCTGCGAGCGCTTGAAGCCTCTGAGCCGGTCACGATGTGAACCTCTGGACAAGGATAGAGTGATGCCGCCCCGTTCCGCCGAAGCGAGCCGTAAGACCAAGGAAACCGACATCTCCGTGTCGATCCATGTCGACGGTTCCGGCAAGTCGGATATCGCTACGGGAGTCGGCTTCTTCGATCATATGCTGGACCAGCTGTCGCGCCATTCCCTGATCGACATGACGGTCAGGGCCAAGGGCGACCTGCATATCGACGATCACCACACGGTCGAGGACACCGGCATCGCGCTCGGCCAGGCCTTGACCAAGGCGCTCGGCGAGCGGCGCGGCATCATGCGCTATGCCTCGATCGACCTTGCCATGGACGAGACGCTGACGCGCGCCGCGATCGATGTGTCCGGCCGTCCCTTCCTGGTCTGGAACGTTTCCTTCTCGTCGCCGAAGATCGGCACCTTCGACACCGAACTGGTGCGCGAGTTCTTCCAGGCGCTGGCGCAGAATGCCGGCATTACGCTGCATGTCACCAACCACTATGGCGCCAACAACCATCACATCGCCGAGACCTGCTTCAAGGCGGTGGCGCGCGCGCTGCGCGCTGCTCTCGAACGCGATCCGCGCCAGCCGGATGCGGTTCCCTCCACCAAAGGATCGTTGAAGGGATAAGGCCATGGCCACCTACGTCGTGATGGAACCGCCAGGCCGCAGCGAAAAGGCTGATGCGACGGCCTTTGTCCGCGATGGCTTCACCTGGCTGGGCCTCCTGGTGCCGCCGCTATGGTTCGCCTGGCATCGGCTGTGGATCGAAGCAGCACTTGCCTTCGTCGTCATGGGCCTGCTTTCGATGCTGGGCCAGAAGCTCGGCCTTGGTGTGGCCGGGTCGCTGCTGTCGTTGCTGGTTTCGCTCTATGTCGGCCTGGAAGGGCAAGGCCTGCGCATCGCGGCACTTCGCCGGCGTGGTTGGCACGAGTGGGGCGCGGTCGAAGCCGGTTGGCTCGACGAAGCCGACACACGCTATGCGCTGGAGGCGGAAGCGCTTGCCGATGAGGTTGTGCCGGCGCCGCGCATGGTCCCCGATGCTGCCCTCGCGCGGCCAGCGCTGCCGGGCATTGCGCTGGGGCTGACCCACATACCGGGAAGAAACTGACATGATTCCGGGAAGAAGCTGAGATGCGGGTTGCGATCATCGACTACGGCTCGGGCAACCTGCGCTCGGCCACCAAGGCTTTCGAGCGCGCCGCGCGCGAAGCCGGCATCGCGGCGCAGATCGACCTGACGGCCGATGCCGAGCGGGTGCGCACGGCCGATCGCATCGTCCTGCCCGGCGTCGGCGCCTATGCCGATTGCGCGGCCGGCCTGCAGGCCGTCGAAGGCATGTGGGAAGCCGTCGGGGATGTCGCGATCGTCAAGGGCCGGCCTTTCCTCGGCATCTGCGTCGGCATGCAACTGATGTCGCAGCGCGGCCTTGAAAAGACAATTACCGAGGGCTTCGGCTGGATATCGGGCGACGTCAAGGAGATCATGCCTTCCGATCCGGCGCTGAAGATCCCGCAGATCGGCTGGAACACGATCGAACTCAAACGCCAGCATCCACTGTTTGCCGGCATTCCCACCGGGACCAACGGGCTGCACGCCTATTTCGTGCACTCCTACCACCTCGATGCGCGCAAGCCGGACGAAGTGCTGGCGGTCGCCGATTATGGCGGCCCGGTGACGGCGGCCGTCGCCCGCGACAATCTCGTCGGCACGCAATTCCACCCGGAAAAGAGCCAGGCGCTGGGCCTCGCCCTGATCACCAATTTCCTGCGCTGGAGGCCCTAGAGCATGATCCCGAAAAGTGGACCCCGGTTTTCTCGGACAAACGGTCCCGTTTGTCCCGAGATCATGCTCAAGCAAAGGGGAAACCGATGAGCAAGAAGGGTTACTGGATGGCGATGGTCGAGGTGACCGATCCGGAAAACTATCCGCTATACATTGCCGCCAACAAAGCGGCTTTCGACAAATATGGCGCAAAATTCCTGACCCGCGGCGGTCAGTCGTCGAGCCCGGAAGGGTCGTCGGGCAATCGCCATGTCATCATCGAGTTCGAGAGCTACGCGGTCGCACTCGCCTGCTTCCATTCGCCCGAATACCAGGCGGCGCTGAAGTTCCGACGTCTCTATTCGACATCGCATTTCGCCATTGTGGAAGGCGCCTGAACGGATGATCCTTTTCCCCGCCATCGATCTCAAGGACGGCCAGTGCGTGCGCCTGAAGCACGGCGACATGGCCACCGCGACCATCTACAACGATGATCCTGCAGCGCAGGCGCGGGCCTTCGAGCAACAGGGCTTCGAATGGCTGCATGTCGTCGACCTCAACGGCGCCTTCCAGGGCCAGAGCGTCAACAGCGCGGCGGTCGGCGCCATCCTCAAGGCGACGAAGAACCCTGTGCAGCTCGGCGGCGGCATCCGCACGCTGGCGCAGATCGAGGACTGGCTCGATCGCGGGCTGGCCCGTGTCATCCTCGGCACGGTGGCGGTGCGTGACCCGGACCTGGTCAGACAGGCCTGCAAGGCGTTTCCGGGCAAGGTCGCCGTCGGCATCGACGCCAAGGGCGGCAAGGTCGCCGTCGAGGGCTGGGCCGAGGCGTCGAGCCTCGGCGTCGTCGAACTGGCGAGGAAATTCGAGGGCGCCGGAGTCGCCGCCATCATCTACACCGATATCGACCGCGACGGCGTTTTGACCGGCATCAACTGGGACGCCACCATCGATCTCGCCGATGCCGTATCGATCCCGGTCATCGCGTCGGGCGGCCTCGCCTCGATCGCCGACATCGTGCGCATGACCATGCCCGATGCGCAAAAGCTCGAAGGGGCGATCTCCGGGCGCGCGCTCTATGACGGCCGCATCGATCCGGCCGAGGCCCTGGCGATCCTGCAGGGCAGGGCGGAGACGCGGACGTGAAAATCTCCATCATCCTGGCCTCCTACGACAGCGGTCATTACCATGGCGGCATGGGCCAGGGCCCGGACGCACTGATATCAGGCGGGCTCGTCGACGGGCTGACCATGGCCGGCCATGACGTTACGGTGGAAGACATCGGCAGGGTCGGAGACATCCAGGAGCGCGAGATCGCCACCGGCTTTGCTGTCTGCAACGCGGTTGCGACCGAGGTTCGCCTTGCCCGTGACGCCGGTCGGTTTCCCATCGTCCTTGCGGGAAATTGCCTGACATCAGCCGGTGCGGTCGCCGGCGAGGACGCCGATGCGATCATCTGGGCCGACCAGCATGGCGACCTCAACACGCCCGAGACATCGGCATACGGCTTTCTCGACGGCATGGCGCTGGCGACGGTGCTTGGCCTGTGCTGGAGGCCGATGGCGTCGGCCATTCCCGGCTTCAAGCCGATCGATCCGTCGCGTTGCGTGCTCGTCAACGCGCGCGATCTCGATCCGGACGAGAAGCGGCTGCTGGAGACGCTGCCGATCGTGCGGACGGAATGCGCCGGGGTGGCCCAGGCGACCGAAAGACTGAAGATCGCCGGCGCCAAACGCGTGCACATGCACCTCGATATGGACGTGCATGATCCCCGCGAGTTGCAGGCCAACCGCTATATCACTTCGGGCGGCCCGAGCCCGGAGCAGTTGCGCGACGCCACTTGCGCCATGGCGCTTGCGGTGCCGGTCGTCGGCATCACCGTCTCCGCCTACGATCCGGCTTTCGACGCGCAGGCCGATGTTCCGCCGCTGGTCGGCCAGTTGCTGAACGATCTCATCGCCACGATAGAGGGCCGCTGATGCTGAAAGCCCGTGTCATCCCCTGTCTCGACGTCAAGAACGGCCGTGTCGTCAAGGGCGTCAACTTCGTCGATCTCGTCGACGCCGGCGATCCGGTCGAGGCGGCCAAGGCCTATGACGCGGCCGGCGCCGACGAGCTTTGCTTCCTCGACATCACTGCTTCGTCGGACAATCGCGAAACCATCTTCGACGTCATCGCACGCACCGCCGAACAATGCTTCATGCCGCTGACCGTCGGCGGCGGCGTGCGCCAGGTCGCCGACATCAGGAAGCTGCTCTTGGCCGGCGCGGACAAGGTGTCGATCAACACGGCGGCGGTGAAGAACCCGGATTTCGTTGCCGAGGCCGCCGACAAGTTCGGCAACCAGTGCATCGTCGTCGCCATCGACGCCAAGAAAGTGTCCGCCACCGGTGAGGCCGACCGCTGGGAAATCTTCACCCATGGCGGGCGCGAAAAGACCGGCATCGACGCGGTCGAGTTCGCGCGGAAAATGGTCGATCGCGGCGCCGGCGAGATCCTGCTGACCTCGATGGATCGCGACGGCACCAAGGCCGGCTACGACATCGCGCTGACCCGCGCGATATCAGACGCCGTGCGCGCGCCGGTCATCGCTTCCGGCGGCGTCGGCACGCTCGACCACATGGTCGAAGGCATTCGCGACGGCCATGCCGGTGCGGTGCTGGCCGCGTCCATCTTCCATTTCGGTACCTACACGATAGCGCAGGCCAAGGCGCATATGGCCGCCGCAGGGCTGCCGATGCGGCTGGACTCTGTGAATAATCGGCCCTAAAGCATGATCCCGAAAAATGGGAACCGGTTTTCGGAAAAGATCATGCCTAAACAAGCAGATAGATGGCGCCATGGCTGAGTTTTCGCTGTCAGATCTTGAAGAAACCATCAGGGAACGCGCCCATTCCGGCGACCCGGACTCGTGGACGGCAAAACTGTTCGCGCGCGGCATCGACAAGGCGGCGCAGAAACTCGGCGAGGAAGCGGTCGAGACGGTGATTGCCGCCGTCAAGGGCGACAAACAGGCCCTCGTTTCGGAAAGTGCCGATCTTATATATCATTGGCTCGTCGTTCTCGGCCTCTCGGGGGTTTTGCTGAGCGACGTGCTCAAGGAGCTCGAAGGCCGCACCCGGCGTTCGGGCATCGCCGAGAAGGCGTCACGGCCCAAGGGCTGACCGCGAGGAAGGGCAGGTATCTCGATGGATCAGCTCGCGCCGACCGAGAAGTATTCCCCGTTTCGCTTCTTCTCCGCCGAGCAATGGTCGCAATTCCGCGCCGACACGCCGCTGACGCTGAGCGCGGACGAATTCCGCCGCCTGCGGTCGCTCAACGATCCGATCGATCTCGAAGAGGTCACGCGCATCTATCTGTCGCTGTCGCGGCTGTTGTCGGCTCATGTCGAAGCGAGCCAGCTGCTGTTTCGGCAACGCCAGGCCTTCTTCAACGCGGTCGACGTGGTCAAGACGCCCTTCATCATCGGCATCGCCGGTTCCGTCGCGGTCGGCAAATCGACCACCGCACGCGTGCTGAAGGAGCTTTTGGCGCGCTGGCCGTCGAGCCCCAAGGTCGATCTCATCACCACCGACGGCTTCCTGCTGCCCAACGAGGTCCTGCGCCGCGAGAACCTGATGGAGCGCAAGGGTTTTCCAGACAGTTACGATGTCGGCGCGCTGCTGCGCTTCCTGTCGGGCATCAAGTCGGCGCTGCCCGATGTCCGCGCGCCGGTCTATTCGCACCTCACCTATGACGTCATTCCCGGCGAGTTCGTCACCATCGACCGGCCCGACATATTGATCTTCGAAGGCATCAATGTCCTGCAGCCCGGCAAGCTGCCGCAGGACGGCAAGATCGTGCCTTTCCTGTCGGACTTCTTCGACTTCGCCATCTACATCGATGCCGACGAGAAGCTGATCCACAACTGGTACATTTCCCGCTTCATGCGGCTGCGTGAGACCGCATTCCGCAATCCGGACTCCTTCTTTCACCGCTACTCGCAGCTGTCGGAGGGTTCGGCGCGCGCCATCGCCGAAGGCCTGTGGACCAACATCAATTTGAAGAATCTGCGCGAGAACATCCTGCCGACGCGGGCCCGCGCCGACTTGATCCTGCGCAAGGGCGCCGACCACCTGATCGAGGAAGTGGCGCTTAGGAAGCTGTGACGGCCGGCTTCGTCACCCGTCGCAATGTCAGATTGATCCGCCCACCGTTTTTCAGCAGCGCCGAGGTCGAGGGATAGATCCGATCGACGCCGTGAAAGCACAGCCGCCCCTCGCCGCCGAGCACCACGACATCACCGCTTTGCAGCCTGAACGACTTGGTGGCGCCATCACGCGTGGTCTGGCCAACCCGGAACAGGCAGTCGTCGCCGAGCGAGACGGAGACGACCGGCGCCGAAAAGTCGGCCTCGTCGCGGTCCTGATGCAGGCCCATCTTCGCATCCGCCGTGTAGAAATTGATCAGGCACGCTTCCGGCGGATGCGGATAGCCCGAGACCTCGCGCCACAGGTCGAGCAGCGCATCCGGAATTGGCGGCCAAGGCGCCCCGGTTAGCGGATGCGCCGGCTGGTAACGATAGCCGTGCTCCTTGTCGGTGACCCAGCCCAGCGGCCCGCAATTGGTCATGCGCACGCTCATCTCCTTGCCGGTGCGCGGCATGGCCGGCACGAACAGCGGCGCCTGCTGCACGATCCGTCTCACCTCGTCGACCAGTTCTTCCTGCACGGTGCGTGACAGGTAGGCCGGCATGTGGCGGACGCCTTTGGGCAGAACGAGCACGGATTCGATCACCTTTTGGATGGTTCGGAACCGTAAAATGTCACGATCAAATGAAAACGGCGACCCGAAAGCCGCCGCTCTTGTCGAATTGGCAGTCGCCGATCAGGCGAGGTCGGGGATGCGCAGCACCTGGCCCGGATAGATCTTGTCGGGATGGGTCAGCATCGGCTTGTTGGCCTCGAATATGACCGTGTTCTTGACGCCTTGGCCCTTGCCGTAGCTTTTCTCGGCGATCTTCCAGAGATTGTCGCCCTTCTTCACGGTGTAAAAGGTGGGCTCCTTGGCCGGGGCGGCGGCCGTGCCAGGTGCTGGCGCGACCTGTAATTCGTCCGCCTGCACCTTGGAGACGCCGAGCGTGTTGCCGACGGCGATGACCGCCTTCTCGAAAATCGACTGGTCCTTGACCACACCCTTCAGCACCGCCGTATCGCCGTTGACGACGACCTCGACGCCATCGGTGCCGAGCTTGTGCGAATCGAGCTCCTTCTTGAGTGTGTCGGCCGTGGGTGCGGCTTCGTCGTCACCGCCGATGCCCAGTTTCTTGCCGACACTCTTGACGAAATCGAACATGCCCATCGTTGGTCTCCATTGCTGTGGTGGGTGATCGCAGCTTGCCATCTGCAACCCAGAATTGGAAGCCACCCGCGCGTTGCAGCTTCGCGGTGCTCAATCGTTCTCCACCCGGCCGCGCAGCTTCTTGATCGTGCCGCGCCCGGCCTTGCTCTTCAGCCGCCGTTCCACGGCACCTTTCGACGGCCCCGTCTTCTTGCGCGGCGGCGGTGGCGGCTCGGCGGCCTTGGCGACCAATGCCGTCAGCCGTGCCCGCGCATCCGCCCGGTTCTGTTCCTGGGTGCGGAAGCGGCCCGCTTCGATGACGATGATACCGTCCTTGGTGGTACGCTGGGATGAGCTGCGCCACCCATTGACATCAGCCCTGAGCAGAAAATGCTGCTGCAATGTCAGCCGGGCCGGCAGGCGGCCGCCCCGTCCGGGACGAAACTCGTTTTCTGAAACGTTTATGGAACAGGCAACGCTCAAAGCCCGGCGACCAACATTGGTGCCTATTGAGCAAAGACCCTTTGGCGGCAGCGCGACGCCGCACGACGCCCAGGGAGACCGGAAATGTCTGCCAACGCCTATATCAACCGGATCGCGACAGTGGTTCCGGAACATGAGGTTCATCAATTCTATCTGCAATTCGCGGCTTCCATGCTTGCTGCCGATCACCGGAGGATTTTTGAACGCATGGCCGGCCTTGCCGGCATCGAAAGCCGTTATTCCTGCTTTGCGCCCGCCCTCGACCCCGAGGGGGCCTATGTAGATCGTGCCGGAACCTTTGTCCGTGGTGCATTCCCCGGAACGGCCGCGAGAATGGCGATGTTTTGCGAAGCCGCGCCTGTGCTGGCACAAAAAGGCGTCGACGGATTGCAGCTTGGCGACGAAGCATCACGCATCACCCATCTCATCGTCACCACCTGCACAGGGTTTTCCGCGCCAGGTATCGACTTGGACCTGATTCAGCGCTGCGGTCTGTCGGACAGGGTCGAGCGCACGATGATCGGGTTCATGGGTTGCTATGCCGCGGTCAACGCCCTCAAGCTGGCCCGTCACATCGTTCGCTCCGACCCGCAATCGAGGGTCCTGCTGGTCAATATCGAACTCTGCACGTTGCATCTCAGGGAAACCGCCGAGCTGGAAAAACTGCTGTCCTTCTGCCTCTGGGGCGACGGCTGCGCGGCAGCACTTGTCACCGCCGAGCCGCCCGGCATCGAACTCGACAGCTTTCATTGCACCGTCGCCTACGAGCGGCGGGACCTGATGAGGTGGGGCATTCGCGACCACGGCTTCGATATGGTTCTTTCCGGTCAGGTGCCGGCGACGGTTCATGAAATTGTGCGGACCAACCAGGGCGCCATCCTCGGCAACCGGCCAACCGAAGCGATCGATCTCTGGGCCATACACCCCGGCGGACGTTCGATTCTTGACGCCGTCGAAAGGGCGCTGAACCTCGCGCCCACCGCGCTCACTCCATCGCGCGATGTGCTGCGCCGATACGGCAACATGTCGTCGGCGACGGTCATGTTTGTGATGGAAGAGATGCTGAGGGCGCCGTCCGGACTGCTTGGCTGCGGCATGTCGTTCGGACCCGGATTGACGGCCGAAACCATGCTTTTTCGAACCGTGTCATGAATTCGCTCAGCCACCGCAGCCTTGTCCCGGAAATCCTTGACGGGCTTGCAGCCGACGATCCGCGGGCGCGCGCGTCGCGCCGTGACCTTCGACGTATTAATGCGTTGATGTTTCAGGCGCCGATCATGGCGTCATTGTTGCGGAAATTCGTGCCAACGCCACCACGTCGCATTCTGGAGATCGGCGCTGGCGACGGTACCTCCATGCTCGCAGTGGCGCGGCGCATCGCCAGGCATTGGCCTGAGGTCGAACTGACGCTCCTCGATCGCGTCGGCCTCGTCACCACTGAACTTTCGGCCGAGTTCGACAGGCTGGGATGGGCTGTCGAAGGTATCACCGCCGACGTCTTCGACTGGATGGAAAGAACTGACGGCAGGGGCTTCGACGCTATCACTGTGAATCTTTTCCTGCATCATTTCGACGACGCAGAGCTGGTGCGTCTGTTTTTGCTGCTGGCGCCGAAGGCCCCGCTGCTCCTGGCGATCGAACCGCAGAGGGCAATGTCGGCGCTCGCCGCAGCCCGGCTTCTCCTGGCGATCGGCGCCAACGACGTCACCCGACATGACGCGGCCCAGAGCGTGCGCGCCGGCTTTCGCGGCAGGGAGCTATCTGCTCTCTGGCTTGCAGCGAATGGCAAGTCATTGAGAGAGCGGCGCGTTGGTCCCTTTTCGCACGTATTCGTCGGCGCCAGTACCAATGCCGGTAGTGACCCATGACGCGATTGTCGACCTACGATGCCATCATCATAGGCGCAGGCCCCGCAGGTTCCTCCGTCGCGCTGGCGCTGGCCCTGCGCGGATGGGCCGTGGCCATTGTGGAAAAGAGTGCATTCCCCCGCCGCAAAGTCTGCGGCGAGTACATCTCGGCGAGTAACATCGCTCTGCTCGACCGTCTGGACATCGGCGATGCTTGGCGCGCCAACGCCGGCCCCGAAGTCCGCCGCGTCGGTTTCTTTTCCAGCGAGACCTGCGTCGAGGCGCCTATGCCGGGTGCAAAATATGGGCTCGCTGCAAACGACGGCTTCGGCCGGGCGCTGGGCCGGGACGTTCTCGACGCTCTGCTCTTGCAGGCGGCGCGATCGGCGGGCGCCGAGATATTCCAGCCTTGCCGGGCGGTCGCCATCGAGCGGGACGAGGACATGCAAAGGGTGCGCATTCAGGCGAGGGACGAGAATTCGGGCGACGAGACGACGACCTTGCGGGCGCCGGTAATTGTTGGAGCGCACGGTTCCTGGGAACCGGGACCGCTGCCAAGCCAACTCCAAAAGACCAGCCACCCGTCGGACTTGCTTGGCTTCAAGGCGCATTTCACCGGGTCGTCACTCGCGCCTGATCTGATGCCGTTGCTGGCGTTTCCCGGCGGCTACGGCGGCATGGTCCTGGCCGATCATGGCCGGCTGTCGATCTCGTGCTGCATAAGGCGCGACATGCTCGCCCGACTGCGCAGGAACCGTAGCTCCGGATGGGATGGCCCCAAACAGGATGGCCAAGTGTCGGCTGCTGAAGCGGTGTTTCGCCATCTCATGGCTTCTTGCCGAGGCGTGAGCGATGCTCTGGATGGAGTCCACCTCGATGGTCCGTGGCTTGCCGCAGGTCCAATCCAGCCTGGCATCCGCTCCTGTTACGAGCGGGATATCTTCCGCGTCGGCAACGCCGCAGGCGAGTCGCATCCGATCATCGCCGAAGGCATTTCAATGGCGCTTCAGTCCGGTTGGCTGCTGGCCGAGGAACTCGCGCGCGCGCCACGCGGCCGAGCCGGGCGCGAACTGGCCGGCAGACGCTATCAAGCGGCCTGGAGAGAATTGTTTTCGACGCGGGTTCACGCAGCTGCAGTCCTCGCCCGAATAGCCCTCAGCCCCGCCGGTCCCGCCTTGATGGCGGCGGCTGTTCGGAATTTCCCGCGAGCATTGACACTGGGCGCCCATATGAGCGGCAAGACGAGGCCGATCCCCGGTCTTGTTTGACCGATGCTGCGGCACTCCCGCTGCTCGCAGGGCCGAGAGCCAAGCTATGGAATATTCCCGCCGGCGTCCGGCGTTCTGCATACGGTCTTGCTATTTGCAAGCCAACTTTCATGAATGCAATGCAATCAGACGTGGACGCGCCGCGTCTACGGACGCTCTGCCCGATCCGGGAGAATTTCCGCCAGGGCGCAATATTTCCTTTGAGTGAGCGTGCTTGGGAAGTCGTTTTGTGCGCGTGATTGGTGTGGTGCTTAATCGTTCTCCACCCGGCCGCGCAGTTTCTTGATCGTGCCGCGCCCGGCCTTGCTCTTCAGCCGCCGTTCCACGGCACCTTTCGACGGCCGCGTCTTCTTGCGCGGCGGCGGTG
Source organism: Mesorhizobium sp. XAP4 (assembly GCF_029269325.1). Classification (NCBI taxonomy): domain Bacteria; kingdom Pseudomonadati; phylum Pseudomonadota; class Alphaproteobacteria; order Hyphomicrobiales; family Phyllobacteriaceae; genus Mesorhizobium; species Mesorhizobium sp. XAP4. The sequence continues at coordinate 801,976 of NZ_JARIXW010000002.1, forward strand.
GCGGCTCGGCGGCCTTGGCGACCAATGCCGTCAGCCGTGCCCGGGCGTCCGCCCGGTTCTGTTCCTGGGTGCGGAAGCGGCCCGCTTCGATGACGATGACGCCGTCCTTGGTGGCACGCTGGCCGGCAAGCTTGATCGTCCGCTCGCGCACGCGCTCCGACAGACCCGCTGCGTTGGCGGCGTCGAAGCGCAGTTGCACCGCCGTCGCCACCTTGTTGACGTTCTGGCCGCCGGGACCGGACGAGCGGATGAAATCCTCGTGCAGGTCGCCCGGATGGATCACCGCATCGCCTGATATGAAGATATTGTCGTCGCTCGCCATGCCGCAGTCATGGCGCGGCGGATCGAAAAAGAAAAGGCCCGATCGAACCGGGCCTTTCAACGAAGCTGAACCCCGTAGCGCGATTACTCCGCCGCTTCCTGCATGCGCGGCGCCGCACCCAGCACCACGGCATCGACATGGCTTTCGAATTTCTCGAAATTGACGGCGAACATGCCGACCAGCCTTGCCGCCTGCCGGTCATAGCCGGCCTTGTCGGCCCAGGTGGAGCGCGGGTCGAGAATGGCGCTGTCGACGCCTCGAACCGCCACCGGCACCTCGAAACCGAAATGAGGGTCGGTGCGGAACTCGGCCGTCTTGAGCGAGCCGTCGAGTGCGGCGGCAAGCAAGGCCCGCGTCGCCTTGATCGGCATGCGCTTGCCGGTGCCGTAGGCGCCGCCGGTCCAGCCGGTGTTGACCAGCCAGCAATCGGCGCCGTGGTGGGCAATCAGCTCGCGCAGCAGATTGCCGTATTCCGATGGATGGCGCGGCATGAACGGGGCGCCGAAACAGGTCGAAAACGTCGCTTCGGGCTCGGTCACGCCCTTTTCGGTTCCGGCCACCTTGGCGGTGTAGCCGGAGAGGAAATGATACATCGCCTGCGCCGGGGTCAGCCGCGCGATCGGCGGCATCACGCCGAACGCATCGGCGGTCAGCATGATGATGTTCTTCGGATGGTTGGCGCGGCCGGTCTTGCTGGCGTTGGGGATGAAATCCAGCGGGTAGGCGCAGCGTGTGTTTTCGGTCAGCCTTCCGTCGTTGAAATCCGGCACGCCATCAGCGTCGAGCACGACATTTTCCAGCACCGTGCCGAAGCGCTGCGTGGTGGCGAAGATTTCCGGCTCGGCTTCCGCCGACAGCTTGATCGTCTTGGCGTAGCAGCCGCCTTCGAAATTGAAGATGCCGTGGGGTCCCCAGCCATGCTCGTCGTCGCCGATCAGCGTGCGCGAGGGATCGGCCGAGAGTGTCGTTTTGCCGGTGCCCGACAGGCCGAAGAAGATGGCGGCGTCGCCGGACGTACCCTCGTTGGCCGAGCAATGCATCGGCATCACGCCTTTCGCCGGCAGCAGATAGTTGAGCATGGTGAACACCGACTTCTTCATCTCGCCGGCATAGGAGGTGCCGCCGATCAGCACGACCTTGCGCGTGAGATCCACGGCGATCACCGTTTCGGTGCGGCTGCCGTGGCGGGCGGGATCGGCGCGGAAGGACGGCAGGTCGATGATCGTCATATCAGGCACGAAATGCTCGAGCTCGGCGGCATCGGGACGAATGAGCAGATTGCGGATGAACAGCGAGTGCCAGGCAAATTCGGTGACCACCCTGGTCGGCAGCTTCAGCTCCGCATCGGCGCCGCCGATCAGGTCCTGGACGTATAGATCCTTGTCCGCGGCATGCGCCTGGAAATCGGCGAGCAGCGTGTCGAACTGGGCTTGTGAAATTGCCTTGTTGTTGTCCCACCAGACGTGCGGTTCGGTGTCACTGTTGCGGACGACAAACTTGTCCTTGGGCGAGCGGCCGGTGTGCTGGCCTGTTTCGGCGACCAGCGCGCCATGTGCCGTCAAGCGGGCTTCGCCGCGCCGGATCGAGTCCTCATAAAGGGCAGCCGCACCGAAATTATAGCGCACCACGCCGGTGGTTTTCAGGCCGATATGATCGATCGCGCAGGCGGAATTGCGTTTGCCGACTTCCGACATCGAGTGTCCCTCTTGGATTTGCCGCATCTTTGCCGGCACCTTCCCGGCACGCCCACTACGCGGGCTGAGATGGTCAGAACCAGAAAAGCCAAATGATATCAAATCATTAATCGATTTAAATATTTTGAAAGTTGTTTAAATCGTTTATATGTGCAAAAAGTTTCGCGGTTGCCCAAAGGATTGGCGATGTACGTTCGTCCAATCCATGTCGAGGTAGGATTGTGGCCGCCGGCATGCCGCGCGTGACAGCGGACAAGGCCTATGCCACATTTTGTACCTAATTTGTCCTGCAAAAGCCCCTTCTCTACGACAGAAGGGACAGCTCATGAGGGAGCCGCTTGAAATGGCAACAATCGCGCTTGTCGATGACGACCGCAACATTCTGACATCGGTGTCGATCGCCCTGGAATCCGAGGGGTATCGCGTCGAGACATACACGGATGGTGCGTCGGCGCTGGAAGGCCTGGCGGCACGCCCGCCGAACCTTGCCATCCTCGACATCAAGATGCCGCGCATGGACGGCATGGAACTGCTGCGCCGGATGCGCCAGAAGTCCGACCTGCCGGTGATCTTCCTGACCTCCAAGGACGACGAGATCGACGAATTGTTCGGCCTCAAGATGGGTGCCGACGATTTCATCCGCAAACCCTTCTCACAGCGCCTGCTGGTCGAGCGCGTGCGCGCCGTGCTGCGCCGCGCCAGTGCCCGCGAGGCCGCCGCCAAGACACCCAGCCAGCAGGCCCGCTCTCTCGAGCGCGGCCAGCTCGTCATGGACCAGGAGCGCCACACCTGCACCTGGAAGGGCGAGCCGGTGACGCTCACCGTCACCGAGTTCCTGATCCTGCATTCGCTGGCGCAGCGTCCCGGTGTCGTAAAAAGCCGTGATGCGCTGATGGATTCGGCTTATGATGAACAGGTCTATGTCGACGACCGCACCATCGACAGCCACATCAAGCGGCTGCGCAAGAAGTTCAAGGCCGTCGACGACGACTTCGAGATGATCGAAACCCTTTACGGAGTCGGATACCGGTTCCGCGAAGCATAAGTAGCAGGGCCTGCTATTCGATGGCAGTGGAAGCACAGCGAACAAGACCGGCGGGCGCCTCCAGGCGGCCGTCGCGGATCATGCCGTCCTTCGTCTCGAAGATCACGGTGCCGATGCGCCGCTTCCTTGGCCATCACATCTTTTCCAGCCTGACGCGGCGTATCCTGTTCCTCAACCTTGCCGGCCTCGCCGTGCTGGTGACCGGCATCCTCTATCTCAACACCTTCCGCGACGGGCTGATCGACGCCCGCGTCGAAAGCCTGATGACCCAGGGCGAGATCATCGCCGGCGCCATTGCCGCTTCGGCGACGGTCGAGACGGATTCGATCAGCATCGACCCGGAAAAGCTGCTTGAACTGCAGGCCGGCGAAAGCCTGGGGCCGGGCTCCGACCAGCTCGACAATCTCGATTTCCCCATCAACCCGGAGCGTGTCGCCCCGGTGCTGCGAAGGCTGATCTCGCCGACCAGGACCCGCGCCCGCATCTATGACCGCGACGCCAATCTGCTGCTCGATTCGCGCCACCTCTATTCGCGTGGCCAGATCCTGCGCTACGACCTGCCGCCGGTCGAGGAAGAAGAGCCCGATCTGGTCGAGCGCATCCAGAAATTCGTCTTCGACTTCTTCCGCAACACCGAGCTGCCGGTCTATCACGAGCAGCCGGGCGGCAATGGCGCCGCTTTCCCGGAAGTGGTCAAGGCGCTCACCGGCAGCCCTTCGACCATCGTGCGCGTCAGCGAGCAGGGCGAGCAGATCGTTTCGGTGGCGGTGCCGATCCAGCGCTTTCGTGCCGTCCTGGGCGTGCTGATGCTGTCGACCGAAGGCGGCGACATCGACAAGATCGTCGCCGCCGAGCGCAAGGCGATCCTGCGCGTCTTCGGCATCGCGGCCCTTGTCACCGCCATCCTGTCGATGCTGCTCGCCTCGACCATCGCCAATCCGCTGCGCCGGCTGTCGGCGGCGGCGGTGCGAGTGCGGCGCGGCGTCAAGAGCCGTGAAGAGATCCCCGACTTTTCCGACCGCCAGGACGAGATCGGCAATCTGTCGATCGCCATCCGCGACATGACCAACGCGCTCTACGCCCGGATCGAGGCGATCGAAAGCTTCGCGGCCGATGTCTCGCACGAGCTGAAGAACCCGCTGACGTCGCTGCGCAGCGCGGTGGAGACCCTGCCGCTGGCCAAGAACGACGATTCGCGCGGCCGGCTGATGGATATCATCCAGCACGATGTCAGGCGGCTCGACCGGCTCATCACCGATATTTCCGACGCATCGCGCCTGGACGCGGAACTCGCGCGTGAAGATGCGGGAACGGTCGATTTGAAGAAATTCATCACCGATCTGGTCGCCGTTTCGCGCGAAGCGACGCGCAACAAGAAGGCGGTCGAGATCGAGTTCAAGGCCGCCAAACTGCCGCAGGGCGTCAAAGGCTATGTCGTCGTCGGCCATGATCTGCGCATCGGCCAGGTCATCACCAATTTGATCGAGAACGCCCGTTCCTTCGTTCCCGAGGATCATGGCCACATCAGCCTGTCGCTGGCGCGTGCCGGCAAGTTCAACATCGTCACCATCGACGACAATGGCCCCGGCATCCGCGCCGACAACATCGACCGCATCTTCGAGCGCTTCTACACGGATCGGCCGGCCGGCGAGGCATTCGGCCAGAATTCGGGCCTTGGCCTGTCGATATCCAGGCAAATCGTCGAGGCCCATGGCGGCACGCTAACCGCCGAAAACATCCCCGGCACCAAACCCGGCGAGATCAAAGGCGCGCGTTTTGTGGTGACGTTGCCGGCCGAAGGCTGAGAGCATGAATTCCAACCATGCCTGGTCCAGCCGTGCAGCCTGAAAACATTCACGCGACAATGGTTTTGATCGGCGAGCGCGGCATTCTCATCACCGGAGCCTCCGGCTCGGGCAAGACGGCGCTGGCGCTGGCGCTCATCGATCATTGTCGCCAGCGCGGATCGTTCGCGCGGCTCGTCGGTGACGATCAGCTCTTTGTCGAGGCGCATGCCGGGCGGCTGCTGTGCCGCGCTCCCGCCGCCATAGAAGGCCTCGTCGAGGTGCCTGGGCTCGGCCCCCGGCCTCTGCCATTCGAGCCGGCAGGCCTCGTCGACTTGCATGTCCACCTGGTGCCGGCCGATGAAGCGCCGCGCTTCCAGGAGGATGCCGCAAGCAGCATCGTGGGTTGTCTGGTGCCACAGGTCGATGTGGTCGAACGCAATATCCCGGCGGCCTTACCGGTCGTGATGGCGCGGCTGTCGATCGCGCCTTTTCTATGATCCGCTCCGGGTTTTTTGCTGCAATGCGTCAAAATGGCATGCGCCTGCGCAATTTTGGGCTTGTCAACGGGCCGCGCGTCGACAAGATAGCGCTCCCGCCGCCTGGATTGGCTGGCGAGCATAAAATGCGCCTGTGAAGCGGCGATGACGGGAGCCACCAAAGAATGATCGGACTCGTGCTTGTAACGCACGGTCAACTGGCCACCGAGTTCCGACATGCCGTCGAACATGTCGTCGGGCCACAAGACAATTTCGAAACCGTGGCGATCGGTGCCGACGACGATATGGAGCAGCGTCGCCGCGACATCGTCGACGCGGTTGCCCGTGTCGACACCGGGGCGGGCGTCATCGTGCTGACCGACATGTTCGGCGGCACGCCCTCCAATCTTGCCATCTCGGTGATGGAGTCCGGCCGCACCGAGGTGATCGCCGGCATGAATCTGCCGATGCTGATCAAGCTTTCCTCGATCCGCAAGGGCGACAACATGGCGGCCGCCCTTGATGAGGCCCAGGCCGCCGGTCGCAAATACATCAATGTTGCCAGCCAGCTCCTGAGCAGCAAATGACCGCGCTGTCCCCGGAAAAAGATCAGATAGTCCGGGATTTTCCCATCATCAACCAGCGCGGCCTTCATGCGCGCGCTTCGGCGAAGTTCGTCCAGCTGGCCAGCGGCTTCGATGCCTCGGTGCATGTCGAGAAGGATGGCGTCAAGGTTGGCGGCACCTCGATCATGGGCCTGATGATGCTGGCGGCAAGCCCCGGCTATTCGATCCGCGTCACCGCCAGCGGCCCGGAGGCCCGGCAGGTCATCGACGCGCTGGAGCAGTTGGTGGCGTCCCGCTTCGGCGAGGAATGCTGATCTGGTAGAGCGCGATATGCGTCCGCGAGACATGCAGGGATAAAGATTTCTTTATATCCCATTGTCGTCCTTGCTCCGATCTGCTAGTCAGGCCGGCAATTCGCGCCCTTGGACGCGCCGACCGGCGCGGACGTGTCCGCAACAAATTCGCAAGCACAACATTCGCATCGGAGTACTGCCATGACGGGTAGCAAGGACTATGTGGTCGCCGACATCTCGCTTGCCGGCTGGGGCCGCAAGGAACTCGAGATCGCCGAAACCGAAATGCCGGGCCTGATGGCCTGCCGTGAGGAATTCGGTCCCAAGCAGCCGCTCAAGGGCGCGCGCATCACCGGCTCGCTGCACATGACCATCCAGACGGCGGTGCTGATCGAAACGCTGAAGGCACTGGGCGCCGACATCCGCTGGGCCTCCTGCAACATCTTTTCGACCCAGGATCACGCGGCTGCGGCCATCGCCGAAGCCGGCATCCCGGTGTTCGCCGTCAAGGGCGAGTCGCTCGAGGAGTATTGGGACTACACCGACAAGATTTTCCAGTGGGCCGATGGCGGCCTCTCCAACATGATCCTCGATGATGGCGGCGACGCCACCATGTACATCCTGATCGGCGCCCGCGCCGAGGCCGGCGAGGACGTGCTGTCCAACCCGCAGAGCGAGGAAGAGGAATATTTCTACGCCCAGGTCAAGAAGCGCCTGAAGGCTTCGCCCGGCTTCTTCACCAAGCAGAAGGCGGCGATCCGCGGCGTCACCGAAGAGACGACCACCGGCGTCAACCGGCTCTACCAGCTGCAGAAGAAGGGCCTGCTGCCCTTCCCTGCCATCAACGTCAACGACTCGGTCACCAAGTCGAAGTTCGACAACAAGTATGGCTGCAAGGAATCGCTGGTCGACGGCATCCGCCGCGGCACCGACACGATGATGGCCGGCAAGGTCGCTGTCGTGTGCGGTTATGGCGACGTCGGCAAGGGCTCGTCGGCCTCGCTCAAGGGCGCCGGTGCCCGCGTCAAGGTCACCGAGGTCGATCCGATCTGCGCCCTGCAGGCTGCGATGGACGGTTTTGAAGTCGTCACGCTGGAAGATGCAGCCCCCACCGCCGATATCGTCATCACCACCACCGGCAACAAGGATGTCGTCACCCTCGACCATATGCGCTCTATGAAGGACATGGTCATCGTCGGCAACATCGGCCACTTCGACAATGAGATCCAGGTCGCCGCGCTGCGCAATTTGAAATGGACCAACGTCAAGCCGCAGGTCGATATGATCACCTTCGCGGACGGCAAGCGGATGATCCTTTTGTCGGAAGGACGGCTGCTCAATCTCGGCAACGCCACCGGCCACCCGAGCTTCGTCATGTCGGCATCCTTCACCAACCAGGTGCTGGCGCAGATCGAGCTCTACACCAAGCCCGGCCAGTACGAGAACCAGGTCTATGTCCTGCCCAAGCATCTCGACGAAAAGGTCGCCCGCCTGCATCTCGACAAGCTCGGCGCCCGCCTGACCGAACTGTCGGGTGAACAGGCCGCCTATATCGGCGTCACGCCGCAGGGTCCGTTCAAGCCGGAACACTACCGCTATTAACCAAAGCTAAAATTACTACCAGATATTGAGGCCGGGCGATTGACTTTTCGCCCGGCCTTATTTTTGCGCGCCATCAGCCTTCACGCCGATTCGGCGAGGGGTTATTGTCAGGTGATTCGGCGATGCTTCCAGCCCGAGAGGGTCAAGAGAGGCACGCATCAGGGCGGTCTTGCATTCAGGCGGCGGAGAGGACCAAGACATGCCGGGGCAACACCCGCACAGAGCGGGACGGGCCGTTTCCGGCGGCCATGACGATTCGGGGATTGCTGGCTCCGCCCTGGAAGGGGGGAGCCTGTCCTGGCGCGCCCGCGCGTCGACATTCCTTGCCACCTCCGCGCTCGCGGGGCCCTTGGCCGGCGCCGCCGCGCATGCCGAGACCGCTGTTGCCAGCGTCGCCGGACTGTCGGTGAGCGCCATTGATGTCATGCAGCTTGCAGTGTTCGTCGGCGTGACGGGTGCCGCACTGATATCGGCCATCGTTCTCATCCGCGAAAGAGCCCGCACCTCGGCGGAGAATGTCGAACTCAGGAGCCGCCTCGCCGACATCAACGCGGCGCTCCGCCGTTCCGAGGCGCTGCTCAATCTGCGCGACCAGCGCGTCGTCGTCTGGGCTGCGGAAAACAAGAAGCCCGAGCTCATCGGCACATTGCCCGTCGAAAGCGGCGCTCCCGAGGATAGGGCCGCTTTTCTTGCTTTCGGCCGCTGGCTGATGCCGCGTTCGGCGGCGGCACTCGAACATGCCGTCGCGGGATTGCGCGAAAAGGCCAAACCCTTCGACCTGGTCATCGAATCGCAGGCCGGTGCGCCGCTCGAAGTGCATGGCCGCAAGAGTGCCGCGCATGTGCTCGTGCGTTTCCTCTCGCTCTCGGAGACGCAGCGCAGCCAGGCCAGACTGAAGATCGAGAACCAGCGGCTGGCCGCCGACCACGACACGATGATCGGCCTGCTCGACGCGCTGAACATGCCGGCGTGGCTCCGCGGCGAGGATGGCGGGCTGAAGTGGGTCAACCGCGCCTATGCCGATGCCGTCGAAGCCGAAAATGCCGAAGCCGCGGTTCGGGAGAAGAAAGAGTTCCTCGGCGGCCAGGCGCGCGATGCGATTGCCGCCCAGCACAGGACGCATCCGGTTTTCGAGCAGTCGCTGTCCACCGTGATCGAAGGCGATCGCCGTGTGTTCGCGGTCACCGATTTCGCCGGCAGCGATGGCTCGGCCGGCCTTGCCTGCGACACCAGTGCCATCGAAGCCGTTCGCGGCGAATACGAACGGACGGTGCGAAGCCACGCCGACACGCTCGACCAGCTCAACACGGCGGTCGCCATTTTCGACACCGACGAGAAGCTGCGGTTCTTCAACCAGGCCTTCCAGAAGCTTTGGGGCCTGGACGCAGGCTTCCTGCACAGCGCTCCAGACAATGCCTTGCTGCTCGACCGGCTGCGCAGCGAAGGCAAGATCGCCGAACAGCCTGAATGGCGCCGCTGGAAGGAAGGCCTGCTCGGCGCCTATCGCGCTGTGGAATCCCAGGAACATTGGTGGCATCTGCCGGATGGCAAGACCATCCGCGTCGTCGCCAACCCCCAGCCCAAGGGCGGCGTGACCTGGGTGTTCGAGAACCTGACCGAGAAGATGGACCTCGAGAGCCGCTACCAGACAGCGGTGCGGGTCCAGGGCGAGACGCTCGACAATCTTGCCGAAGGCGTAGCGGTGTTCGGACCCGACGGCAGGCTCCGGCTGTCGAATCCTGCCTTTGCCACGCTCTGGGGATTGAGCGGCGAAGCGGCCAAGCCCAGCGTCCATGTTTCCACCATCCGCGACCTTTGCGACCGGCAGGCGGCGGACAGCCCCTGGCCCGGCTTTGTTGCCGCCGTCACCGGCTTCGACGACGAGCGCCGCGACCGCCACGGACAGACCGAGCTCAACAACGGCAACGTGTTGAGTTACGCCATGATCCCGCTGCCCAACGGGCAGGTGATGATGACCTTCGTCGACGTCACCGACAGCGTCCATGTCGAGCGGGCGCTGAAGGACAAGAACGAGGCGCTGCAAAAATCCGACCAGCTCAAGAACGAATTCGTCCAGCATGTTTCCTATGAACTGCGCTCGCCGCTGACCAACATCATCGGCTTCACCGAACTCCTGTCACAGCCCACGACCGGTCCGCTGACGCAGAAGCAGCGGGAATATGTCGAGCATGTCAGCTCCTCCTCCGCGGTCCTGCTCACCATCGTCAACGACATACTCGACCTGGCGACGGTGGACGCCGGCATCATGCAGCTCGATATTTCCGAGGTGCAGGTCGATCGCACCATCGCCGCTGCGGCCGAACTGGTGGCCGACCGCCTGGAAGAGCATTCGATCAGGCTCGAGGTCGAAGCAGCCTCGGCGCCGAAGACGTTTCACGGCGATGAGGTCCGCGTCCGCCAGATCCTCTACAATCTGCTCAGCAATGCCGCCAATTACGCCCCGGAAGCCAGCACCATCCGGCTCACTTGCCGCCATCTGGCGGATGGGGTGGAATTCTCGGTCCATGACGACGGTCCCGGCATGCCGCCCGATGTGCTCGATTCGGTGTTCCGCCGTTTCGAGCCGCGCGCCAATGGTGGCCGCCGGCGCGGCGCCGGCCTCGGCCTGTCGATCGTCAAGAGCTTCGTCGAGCTGCATGGCGGCAGCGTTCGCATCGAAACCGGCAAGGACAAGGGCACGACCGTCATCTGCACCTTTCCAGACATGCCGGGCATCCGTGCCGCGGCCGAGTAGCGCGTTCGATGACCGGACTGGTGCTGGAGCGATTACTCGCCGACGAGACCCAGACAGCGCGGCTGGGCGAAGATCTGGCGCTGTCGCTGCGCCCAGGCGACGTGCTTGCCCTGAAGGGCGATCTGGGCGCCGGCAAGTCGACGCTGGCGCGGGCCTTGATCAGGACCTTGGCCGACGATGCCGGCCTCGACGTTCCGAGCCCGACCTTCACGCTGGTGCAGAGCTACGACACCCGCATTCCGGTGCATCATTTCGATCTCTACCGCCTGTCCTCGGCCGACGAGATCGATGAGCTTGGTTTCGACGAAGCCTTGGCGCAAGGTGCTGCTTTGGTCGAATGGCCGGAGCGGGCGGAAGCCCATCTGCCGAAAACCACGGTCCTGATCGAGCTCGTCCAGCATGGCGACGGCCGGCTGGCACGATTGTCGGGGCAGGGACCTGCCTTCGATCGGGCCGCACGGTCGCTGGCCATGCGCGACTTTCTCGTGAGCGCCGGCTGGGCGCAAGCGCAGCGCCGCCATTTCATTGGCGATGCTTCTGCCCGCTCTTACGAGATCGTTTCGCTGCCGGGCCAAAAGCCGCAAGTGCTGATGAACTCGCCACGGCTGGTGCTCGGCCCGCCGGTCCGCGACGGCAAGCCCTATGCCGAGATCGCCCACACCGCCCAGTCGGTTTCCGCTTTCGTCGCCATCGACCGCGCCTTGAAGGCAGGCGGCGTCAGCGTTCCGGAAATCCATGCCGAGGACCAGGAGCAGGGATTCCTGCTACTCGAACATCTTGGCTCGGAAGGGTTCCTCGGCAGCGATGGCCAGCCGCTGCCCGAGCGCTGCGCGGCGGCGGCCGAGCTGCTGGCCATGATGCATGGCAGGACCTGGCCGCAGCGCCTGGAAACAGGGCATGGCGGCTTCCACGATGTCCCGCCTTTCGACCGCGAGGCCATGATGATCGAGGCCGATCTGCTGGTCGACTGGTACGTGCCGGCAATAACGGGCAGCCCGGCAAGCGGTGCCTTGCGCGCCGGCTACCACAAGCAATGGGGCGCGCTCCTCGACCGGCTGCACGGCCGCGAATATACGCTGATGCTGCGCGACTTCCATTCGCCCAACATCATCTGGCGCGGCGACCGTTCAGGGCATGATCGGCTGGGCATCGTCGATTTCCAGGACGCGCTGATCGGCCCGTCCGCCTATGACGTCGCCTCGCTGGCCATGGACGCGCGTGTTACGATGTCGCCCGAGATCGAGAGAAAGACGCTGGATGCCTATGTCGCGGCGCGCCACGCAGCCGGTGCTTTCGACGAGGCAAGCTTCCTGGAATCCTACGCCATCATGGCGGCGCAACGAAATTCCAAGATCCTCGGCATCTTCGTCCGCCTCGAAAAGCGCGACGGCAAGCCCTATTATCTAAAACACCTGCCGCGCATTCGCGATTATCTGCGCCGGGCCTTGTCTCATCCGGCGCTGGCAAGCCTGCGCGAGTTCTACGACGCCCACGGTTTGCTGGAGGAGCGAGCGCTGTGACAGCAGGACCGGACACCGCCATCGTACTTGCCGCCGGCCTTGGCAAACGCATGCGGCCGATTACCGACACCATTCCCAAGCCGCTGGTCAGGATTGCCGGCAAGACGTTGCTCGACTGGAGCCTCGACAGCCTGGCTGCCGCCGGTGTCGCGAAGGCCGTGGTCAACGTCCACTATTTTCCCGAACAGATCGTCGCCCATGTCGCCGCCCGCCGCGCGCCAAAAATCGTCATTTCCGATGAGAGCGAACAACTGCTCGATTCCGCCGGCGGCATCGTCAAGGCGCTGCCGGAACTGGGCGAGCGACCCTTCTACATCCTCAATGCCGACACCTTCTGGATCGATGACGGTCCTCTCAATCTCCAGCGCCTCGCCCTTGCATGGGACGCGGCGAAAATGGATATTCTGCTGATGCTGGCGGATCTCCAACAGGCGACCGGACACTGCGGCAGCACCGATTTCCTGGTGGCGCCGGATGGCGGCTTGCGGCGTTCAAAGGGGGATCCGGCGGGGCTGATCTATGCCGGCGCGGCGATCGTCCATCCGCGCCTGTTCAAGGGCGCACCGGCCGGGCCGCACTCGCTCAACGCCTATTTCGATTCCGCCATCGCCGCAGGGCGCCTGTTCGGCATGCCCCTGCATGGCCACTGGATCACCGTCGGCACGCCCGATGCCGTACCGCTCGCGGAAGCGGCGGTCGCCGGTGCGCTCATCGAGTCGCAATGAGCGGCTCCAGCCGCGTTTTCTCGATCCCGCCCGGAGCGCCGTTTCTGCCGACGCTTGCCGAGGCGCTGCTTGCCGGCCGTCTTGTTCCGGGGTTTCGATTCGACGGCGACCCGCTCGGTTTGGCCGATGCCACCATCTATGTGCCGACACGCCGTGCCGCGCGTGCCTTGCGGGGTGTCTTCGTCGACAGCCTGGCGGCACGCGGCGGCGGCGGCTCGGCGATCCTGCCGGTCATCCGGCCACTCGGCGAATTCGACGAGGATGAGGCCGCGTTCGAGACCGAGGCATCGGCGGCCATCGATCTGGCGCCGCCGATTTCGGCAACCGAACGCCTGTTGCTGCTGACGCCGCTGGTGCGCGCCTGGAAACGCCGGCTGCCGGCGCATGTCGCCGCCCTTTTCGCCGAGGAGATCGTCATCCCGGCTTCCACCGCCGACGCGATCTGGCTGGCGCGCGATCTCGCCCGGCTGATGGACGAGATCGAGACGGAAGGCACCGACTGGGCCAAGCTCACCGATCTGGTGACCGGCAATCTTGCCGGATGGTGGCAGGTGACGCTCGAATTCCTCGGCATCGTCACCGAAGCCTGGCCGAAATTCCTCGCGGAAAGCGACTGCTCCAATCCGGCCGCGCATCGCAGCGCGCTGATCCGCGCCGAGGCGGCGCGGCTGCAGCGCAATCCGCCCGTCGGCCCGGTCATCGCCGCAGGCTCGACCGGCTCGATACCAGCGACGGCCGAATTGCTTGCCGCGATCGCGCGCCTGCCCGGCGGCGCCATCGTGCTGCCGGGTCTCGACCGGACGCTGGACGAAGCGTCGTTCCAGGCGATTGCCGCGCCTGGCGCGCGTCCAGCCGTACTCGGCCACCCGCAATATGGCTTGGCCAGGCTGATCGGCAAGATCGGCGTATTGCGCGGCGACGTCGAGGAGATTGGCGTGGCCGAACCGCGACGTGCGCTTCGCGCTGCCCTTGTCGGCGAAGCGCTGCGGCCGGCCGAAACCACCGAACTCTGGGCCGAGACACGTGCCGGTTTCCCGGCGTCCGACATTGCCGGCGCCTTCGCCGAGGTGACCTTGCTCGAAGCCGCCAGCGAACGTGATGAGGCCGTGGCCATCGCCGTCGCGCTCAAGCGCGCGGTCGAACATCCCGGCCAAAGGGCGGCTCTCGTCACCGGCGACCGCGCATTGGCGCGGCGCGTCTCGATCGAGCTCCAGCGCTTCGGCGTCGTTGCCGACGATTCCGGTGGCACACCGCTCGCCAACACCCCGGCGGCCAGCCTGCTCAGGCTGGCGCTCGAGGCACTGTTCCGGCCAGGCGATCCGGTTGGCCTGCTGTCGCTGCTCAAGCATCCGCTGCTCGGCCTCGGCCTCGAACGGGCCGATGTGCGCCACGCGGCGGAGCTGATCGAACTGGTGGCGTTGCGCGGCGGCACAGGCCGCCCCGACATCGTTTCGCTACCGGAACTGTTCGAAGCCCGCCTCACCGGCTTGGGCGGCGGCAGCCGACAGCCCTTCTGGTTTTCCCGGCTGACCGTGCGCTCTATCGAAACTGCGCGGAATTTGCTCGAACGTCTCAAGCAGGCGCTGGCGCCGCTCGCAGCCTTCCGAGGCCGGGATGACGCCGACCTTGCCGCGCTTGTCAGGGCCAGTGTCGTGACACTCGAAAATCTCGGCCGCTCCGCCGACGGGGGTCTTGGCGAGATCTATGCCGGTGACGCCGGCGAGAAGCTTGCCGAACTGCTGCGCGGGCTGGTCGCGGCTTCGGCTTCGCTGTCCTTCGCGGCGACCGAGTGGCCCGACATCATGGCGGCGCTGATCGCGCCTGAAACGGTCAAGCCGGCACAAGGCACCGACCGGAACATCGCCATCTGGGGCGCGCTGGAAGCCCGGTTGCAGACGGTCGACACGCTGGTCATCGGCGGGCTCAACGAGGGCGTATGGCCGCGCAAGCCAGAGAGCGACCGCTTCATGTCGCGGCTGATGAAGACCGGCATCGACCTCGAGCCGCCCGAGCGGCGTATCGGCCTTGCCGCGCATGATTTCCAGATGGCCATGGGCGCCGGGAAGGTGGTTCTGTCCCGCTCGGCACGTGCCGGCGATGCACCCGCCGTGCCGTCGCGCTGGCTTCAGCGGCTGCTCACCTTCATAGGTAATGACCAGGCGGCCGCGCTGCGCCGGCGCGGCGACGAATTGCTTACCTGGGCGCGCGCGCTCGATACCGGCCCAAGGCAGGATTTCGCGCCACGGCCGCAGCCGAAGCCGCCGCTGTCGGTGCGCCCGACGCATTTCTCGGTCACCGAGATCGAGACCCTGCGCCGTGATCCCTACGCCGTCTATGCAAGACGCATCCTCGGCCTGATGCCGCTCGATCTGGTTATTCGCGACCCCGGTGCGGCCGAGCGCGGCACGCTGTTTCACGCCATCCTGTACCTGTTCTCAGGCAGCGTCGCCGATCCGCGCGCTCCCGATGCGCTTGCGGGCCTCATCGCCGCCGGCCGCGCCTGCTTTGCCGAAGCCGCCCTTCCGGCCGACGTCGAGGCGGTGTGGTGGCCGCGCTTCGAAAAACTCGCCGCCAACATCATCGAGTGGGAGCGCACGCGCGCTGATGCTGTGACAAGGCGCCATGCCGAGGAGCGCGCCGGAAAGACCGTTGTCGGCCAGTCCGGCGTGACGCTGTCCGGCTACGCCGACCGGGTCGACCTTCTGGCCGGCGGCATGGCCGACATACTGGACTACAAGACCGGCTCCTCGCCGTCCAAGGCGCAGGCGCACACACTGCTTGCGCCGCAACTGGCGCTGGAGGGCGCGCTGCTCAGGCGCGGCGCCTTCAAGGATTTGGGCGTGCGTGAGCCCTCTCAGCTGGCTTTCATCAGGCTGAAGCCGAATGGCGAGGTGTTCGAGGAATCCATCCTCGAACACAACCGCCAGCCGCGAACCGCGACCGATCTTGCCGAAGAGGCTTGGGCACGGCTGGAAAAGCTGCTGATCCACTATGCAGACCCTGCGACCGGGTATCTGTCGCGCGCGCTGCCGTTCCGCGAAGGCGAGACGGATGGCGACTACGACCATCTTGCCCGCGTGCTCGAATGGTCGGCAGGCGGCGATGGCGGCGACGAGGGAGGGGAGGCATGAAGAAGGCCTATCCCATTCCCAGCGACACCGCGACCAGCCAGGCCCGCGCCGCCGACCCCGGCAATTCCGCCTGGGTGTCGGCCAATGCCGGCTCCGGCAAGACCCATGTGCTGGCGCAGCGCGTCATCCGGCTGCTGCTGCGCGGCACCGATCCGTCGAAGATCCTGTGCCTGACCTATACGCGCGCCGCCGCCGCCAACATGTCGAACCGGGTCTTTTCGACACTGTCGGAGTGGACGACGCTTGGTGACGTGGATCTGGCGGCAAAGGTCGAGGCGCTGGAGGGGCGCCGGCCCGATCTCGAGACCATGCGCCGGGCGCGGCGCCTGTTCGCCGAGGCGCTGGAAACGCCCGGCGGGCTGAAGATCCAGACCATTCACGCCTTCTGCGAATCGGTGCTGCACCAGTTCCCGCTGGAGGCCAACATCCCGGCCCATTTCGAGATGCTCGACGGCCAGATGGAGGCATCGCTGTTTGCCGCGGCGCGCCGCGAGATGATTTCGGGCACGTCCGCCGGTGACAGGGATCTGGCCGAGGCTTTTGCCGCCATTCTCGATCGGGGCGGCGAAGCCGGGCTCGACGCCTTGCTGGGTGAGATTGTGCGCAAGCGCGACGGCTTGCGCCATTTCATCGACGCGGTCGGGCGCGATGGCACGCACTTCCAGGCCCTGTTCGACGAATTCCATTTCCATCCAGGCCAGACAGCCGAGGGCATAGCCGCTTCGGTATGGCCGTTGCCGGGCTTCCTGCCCGACTATTTTGCCGGCTTCGCCCACGCCGCCGAGGCCACCGACGCCAGATCGGTACTGAACAACATCCTGCCCTATGCGCGGCAGGCTTTTGCCGAGGGCGATCCCATTCGCCGCCTGCAACTGCTCGCGCGAGCCTTCCTCAAGACCGATGGCGACGCTTACGACCCGGCAAAGGCCTTCAAGAAGGCCCTGGTCGACCGGTTGCCGGATCTGGCGGAGCGTTATCTCTCGGCCGCCAACGCCATAGTCGAAACCACCGATCGGCTGGCCCTGTTCCGGATGCTTGAAGGCACGGCTGCCGCGCTGACCATCGCCGACTGGCTGATCGCCCGCTACGAAATGCTGAAGCGCAGCCGCGGCTTCCTCGATTTCAACGACCTGATCACCCGCACCGTCAACCTGCTGGCGCGGCCGGACGCCGGCCCCTGGGTGCAGTACAAGCTCGACCAGGGCATCGACCACATCCTGCTCGACGAGGCGCAGGACACCAGTCCGGACCAATGGGAAGTGGTGAAACGGCTGGCGGAGGAATTCTTTGCCGGCTTTGGCGCACGCGACAGGGTCCATCGCACGGTGTTCGCCGTCGGCGACGAGAAGCAGTCGATCTATTCGTTCCAGGGTGCGGCCCCGGACTCCTTCGCCGACAGCCGGCTGTTGTTTGCCGGACGAGTGCGTGACGCCGAGGCGTCCTTCGCCGATCTCAAGCTGACCTGGTCGTTCCGCTCGACCGACGATGTTCTGACCGCGGTCGACCGCGTCTTCGCCGATCCAGCCGTGCGGCGCGGCATCAGTCATGATCCCGATCCGCTTCGCCACCAGGCGATCCGCACCGACGCGCCGGGCTATGTCGAGGTGTGGCCGTCGGTCGGCGCTGAAGCCGTCGATGAGCCAGATGACTGGACACAAGCCATCGACCATGCCCATGCGCCGGCGGTGCGCGTGGCCGAGAACGTCGCCGCCACCATCGCCGGCTGGATCGGCAGTGGCGAAATCATCGAGGGCCGCGGCAAGCGGCTGCGGCCGGGCGATGTGCTGGTGCTGGTGCGCAAGCGCGATCGCTTCGTCCATGCCCTGACCCGCGCACTCAAACGCCGCGACATTCCGGTTGCCGGCGCCGACCGGCTGAGCCTGCCCGGGCACATCGCGGTCAAGGACCTGATCGCGCTCGGTCACCTCCTCATCCAGCCGCAGGACGATTTGTCGCTTGCCGCCGTGTTGCGCAGCCCGATCTTCGATCTGCCGGAAGAGACGCTGTTCATGCTCGCCGCGCAGAGGCCGTCGGGTCTGTCGCTGATCGCGTCGCTGCGACAGCACGCCGGCGACAGCGAGAGACTGGCGAAGATCGTCGCCCAGGTCGACATCTGGACGAACGAAGCCGCGTTTAAGCCGGTGTTCGAATTCTATGCCGCCCTGCTGGCGCGCGATGGCGTGCGCCGCAAGATGATCGCGCGGCTCGGGCCCGAAGCCGGCGATATTCTCGACGAGTTCCTGAGCTTCTGCCTCGCCGAGGAGCGAACCGGCCTGCCGGGGCTGGAAGCCTTCCTGTCGACGTTGGAAAACGCCGGTCCCGAGATCAAGCGCGAGATGGACCAGACCCGCGACGAGGTCCGGGTCATGACCGTGCACGCCGCCAAGGGCTTGGAAGCGCCCGTCGTGTTCCTGGTCGATGGCGGTTCCGCGCCGTTCAGCGACCAGCATTTGCCGCGCCTGATGCCCTTCGATGGCTCCGGCGCGAACTGGGACGGCAAGGGCTATCTCTGGCGCTCGGCCAGCGAGGTCGCCAACGGTTTTTCGAAAGCAGCGGCCTCAAGGGCACGGGAACTCGCCGACGACGAATACCGCCGGCTGCTCTATGTCGGCATGACCCGTGCCGAGGACCGGCTGATCGTCTGCGGCTATCATGGCAAGCGGGCGCCGAACGCCGGCACCTGGCACTCGATCGTCAGCCGCGCGCTGATCGGCGCGTCGGAGAGCGAGCAGCGTGCGCATCCCGCCGGCGGCGAGCCGGTGCACCGTTTCCATGTCACCAAGCTGCCCCCCGTCGCGCCAAGTTCCGCCGAGCAGGTACGGCAGGCCGACGCTTTCGCGCCTTTGCCGGCGACGCTGTTCCGGCCCTTGCTGCCCTTCGAGGATCTGCCGCGTCCGTTGTCGCCATCGGGCGCCTCGGCGCTGATCGACGAAGGCAAGCAAGCCGTTGTCGACAAGGCGTCGCCGGTGCTCGACGCCGACGCCGAGCCCGGCTTTGCCGTGCTGCGTGGGCTCGCCCTCCACAAACTGCTGCAGATGCTGCCCGGTATTGCCGAGCCCGAACGTGCGGGAGCGGCAGAACGCTATCTCTTGCGAACCGGTGCGGACTGGCCGCCATCAGAGCGTGAAAAGGCCCTGGCGTCGGTCACATCGATCCTTGCCGATCCCGGCTTCGGTCAGCTGTTTGCGCCATCGTCGCGTGCCGAGGTTGCGATCATGGGCAGCCTGGAGGTCAAGGGCAAGAAGCGCTCGATTTCCGGCAAGATCGACCGGCTGGCGGTAACGCCGGACACGGTATCGATTGTCGACTACAAGACCAACCGGCCGGCGCCCGCCAGTCTGGCCGAGGTGCCGCCGGCCTATGTCCTGCAGTTGGCGCTCTACCGCGCGCTGTTGCAGCCGCTCTATCCCGGCCGCACGGTCAAGGCGGCCTTGCTGTTCACCGAGGCGCCGCAGCTGATCGAACTGCCTGCCAGCGCCATGGACGACGCCCTTGCTCGACTCACGGGAGCGTGACACAACACCTGCTTGAAGAAGGGCGCGATCACCACCACATTTGGTGGGACAAAAACTTTCAAAAGGATTTTTCCATATGGCAACCGTGAAGGTCGACAAGAGCAACTTCCAGGCTGACGTGCTTGACGCCAACGTACCGGTCGTCGTCGATTTCTGGGCGGAATGGTGCGGTCCCTGCAAGATGATTGCGCCGGCGCTCGAAGATATCGCCACCGAACTTGGCGCCAAGGTCAAGATCGCCAAGCTCAACATCGACGAGAATCCGGAGCTTGCCGCCCAGTTCGGCGTGCGCTCGATCCCGACGCTGATGATCTTCAAGGGCGGCGAAATGGCCGACATGAAGGTCGGTGCCGCGCCGAAGACCGCGCTGTCGCACTGGATCAATGGCAACCTCGCCTGACCCATCTGAAATTCCTGGTATCAAGCCCGGCCTCGCGCCGGGCTTTTTGTTGGCGTCATCGGTGCGTGGCTCTGGCTCTCGCATCCGGGCACTCCATGTCATCTGCTCGAGGCAGACAGGAGAACTCCATGACCGGATCCGCCAAGGCCACCGTCTTCATCGACAACGAGCGTGTCATCGTCACCGAATACCGCTTCGCGCCGGGCGAGAACACCGGCTGGCATCGCCACGGCCACGACTATGTCGTCGTGCCGCTGATGGACGGCAAGGTGAAGCTGTTGACCAAGGACGGCGAATCCTTTGCCGAGATGAAGAAGGGCGCGCCCTATTTCCGCAAGGAGGGCGTAGAGCACGACGTCATCAACGCCAATGAAGGCGAATACGCCTTTATCGAGATAGAGTTGAAGTAACGCCGCCTATCAATGCGCTGGAAATCCACCGCGTGATGGCACGCCATCAACTGCCACCTTGATGGCAGCGGTGGATCGGCCTATATCCGTTCTAAAAGGGAGTTCGAAATGGCCGAACCACAACTCTCAGTCCGAAGCGCAAAAGCACGCGACCTGGCTCATAGACTTGCTCGTCGTGAAAATCGTTCGATAGCCGATGTGGTCGAACGTGCGCTCGAATCCTACGAAATTCGTGAAGCTGGCCGTGAACCTGCTTCCACCTTCTATGCCAGCTTGACTGCAAACCATGGCGCCGACATCGATCTGGAAAAGATCATTCGCGAAGGCCGCCAGGTTCATTCGGGACTTGAGCTTTGATTTTCGTCGATACCAACGTGATTTCGGAGAGTCTGAAGAAGGCGCCGGACCAAGCTGTCCTGGCGTGGCTTGTCCGCAATGACGCTGAACTGGCCCTTCCCACAGTGACGATTGCTGAAATCGCCTTCGGCATCCAAAAAATACGGCCTGATGAGCGTGCCGATCGGCTGGAGCAGGGACTTTCCCGGTGGCGCCATCGATTTGCCGGCCGGATTTTTGGATTGACTGAAGATGCTGCCTTGGCTTACGGCGAGATCATGGGGGCCGCGACACGCCAAGGTCGCGGCATGTCAGCCCCCGATGGCATGATTGCGGCGATAGCGCGCGTGAACGGTGGCCGGCTGGCAACGCGCAATCTCAGCGACTTTGGCACCACCAGCCTTGATCTGATCTCACCGTGGGATTTCTGAAGGTCGAAAGCCAAGGTTCGGCCTCAGCCGCCGCAGCCACCCAAGGCATGAATAGTCGCCTGCTTCAGGTCGGCGGGGTGCCGTTCTCGGCCAGCACCGCTCCGGTCAGATACAACGAACCGCTGATCAGGATGCGTGGCGACGGGCCGTCCCAGGTGTCGCGCAGCAGCATCAGCGCGCTGGCGACGGAACTCACCGGCTCGGCGGTCAGCCCGGCTTCCGTTGCGCGGATCGCCAGTTCGTCGTTCGGCACGCCGGCCTCGCTGAGGCTCACCGGCACCGTGTAGACATGCCGGGCGAGGCCCTTGAAGGCACGGAAATAGCCGCTCTGGTCCTTGGTGTTGATCATGCCCGAGATGAGGAACAGCGGACGCGGGTTCTTCTCTTCCTGCTCGGCCAGCGCTTCGGCAACCACCACGCCGGCACCGGGATTGTGGCCGCCGTCGAGCCAGATATCGGCGCCCTTGGGTGCCAGTTCGGCCAGCCGGCCCTGCACCAGCTTCTGCATGCGGCCGGGCCAGGCGACATTGACCATCGCCTTTTCGGCGGCGCGATGGCTGATCTCGAAACCGGCCGCTTTGACCGCGGCGATCGCCGCCGCCGCATTGGCGAACTGGTGGCGGCCGGGCAGCCTGGGCGGCGGCAGGTCCATCAAGCCGTCTTCGTCCTGGTAGACCATGCGGCCGTTTTCCTCGAAGGCAAGGAAGTCTTGGCCGTAGACGAAGGTGGGGCATTCAAGCCGCTCGGCGGTTTCGATCAGCACCTGCAGCGCCGTTTCGCTCTCCTGCGCGCCGATGACCACCGGACAGCCGGGCTTGATGATACCGGCCTTTTCGGCCGCGATCAGTTCGACCCGGTCGCCGAGATAGGCCTCGTGGTCGAGCGACACCGGCATGATCACCGACACGGCCGGCTCCTTGATGACATTGGTCGCGTCGAAGCGGCCGCCGAGCCCGACTTCGATGATCGCAGCGTCGGCCTGGTGTTCGGAAAACAACAGGAAGGTGACGGCGGTGAGGATCTCGAAGACGGTGATCTTCTCGCCTTCATTGGCCCTGGCCGCACGGGCAATGGCATCGGCGAAAACCCTGTCCTCGACCAGCCTGCCGCCGCCATCGGCGGCCAGCCGGTAACGCTCATGCCAGTTGACCAGATGCGGCGAGGTGTGGACATGGACGCGGTAGTCCGCAGCCTCGAGCAGGGCGCGTGAAAAGGCTGCGCACGAACCTTTGCCGTTGGTGCCGGCGATGTGGATGACCGGGGGCAGCCGGTCCTGCGGATTGTCAAGCCGCTCCAGCAGCCGCGAAATGCGGTCGAGCGAAAGGTCGAAGCCTTTCGGATGAAGCGCCATCAGGGCTTCGATTTCGCGGTCGGCGGCAAGCGTCGTCATGGTGGAATCCTAGCGCATGGGCCTGAAAACCAGAATCGGTTTCGAATGGCCATGGCAATCAAAGGCTACAGCGCGCCGAAGCCCTCGTGCAATCGCGGTCGCGGCGCTTCGTGTCGCTTCAGGCTTGCGGCCGAGCTTCCGCGGCAACCACCGCCGGCGGCAGGATTTCCGGCTCCAGCGTTTTTTGCTCTTCCGGCAGCTTGAGCAGCATCTTGAGCAGGCGCGCGATCGTTTCACGCATTTCCAGCCTGGATACGACCATGTCGACCATGCCGTGCTCCATCAGATATTCGGAGCGCTGGAAGCCATCGGGCAGTTTCTCGCGGATGGTCTGTTCGATGACGCGCGGTCCGGCAAAGCCGATCAGCGCGCCGGGCTCGGCGATGTGCACGTCGCCCAGCATGGCGTAGGAGGCGGTCACGCCGCCCGTGGTCGGGTTGGTCAAAACGACGATGTAGGGCAGGCCGGCTTCCTTCAGCCGGTCGACACCGACCGTTGTCCGCGGCAATTGCATCAGGGACAAAATACCTTCCTGCATGCGGGCGCCGCCGGAAGCAGCAAACAGGATCAGCGGCCGCTTGCGCTGCAGGGCCACTTCGAAGCCGTGCACGATGGCGTCGCCGGCGGCCATGCCGAGCGAACCGCCCATGAAGGCGAAGTCCTGCACCGTGACCACAACCGGCAGACCCTCGACGGTGCCCAGCGCATTGATGATCGCGTCCTCAAGGCCGGTCTTGGCCTTGGCGTCCTTCAACCGGTCGACATAGCGCTTCTCGTCGCGGAATTTCAGCGGATCCTGCATGACCTTGGGGTTGTCCAGGGTCTCGTATTTGCCGCCATCGAAGAAGAATTTCAGCCGCTCCTTGGCCGAGATCTTCATGTGATGACCGGACGAGGGAATGACGAACTGGTTCGATTCCAGGTCCTTGTGGAACACCATCTCGCCGGTCTCCGGATCCTTGATCCAGAGATTCTCGGGCATGTCGGTGCGCCGGCCGAGCATCGAATTGATCTTCGGGCGAACGTAATTGGTGATCCAGTTCATCGCTTCGGCTCCTGTCCTGACGAAGAGTTGCTAATGCATGTCGCCCAAAAGTGGGAACCGGTTCTGGGATAACGGCATGCACAAGACCTGACGTAGGGAAACTATTCGGCAGCAGCAAGGCGGGCCGAGCGCACGCCTTGCGCTAGGCCGCTGACCAGCGTGGCGACGGCCTCGGCCGGATCGGCGGTCTTCTCGCCCTTCGGCCCCAGCACATTGGCCACCGCATTGACGATCGCGGTGCCGACGACGACGCCGTCGGCATTGGCGCCGATCACCCGGGCCTGCTCGGCGGTCTTGACGCCGAAGCCGACGCAGACCGGCAGGTCGGTGTGGCCCTTGATGCGCTTGACCGCCGCCGCCACCTTGCCGGTGTCGGCCAGTGCCGAGCCGGTGATGCCGGTCATCGACACGTAATAGACGAAGCCCGACGTGTTCTGCAGCACCTTGGGCAGGCGTTTGTCGTCGGTCGTCGGCGTCGCCAGCCGGATGAAGTTGATGCCGGCTTTCAATGCCGGAATGCACAGTTCCTCGTCCATCTCCGGGGGCAGGTCGACGACGATCAGCCCGTCGATGCCGCTGGCGATCGCGTCCTTGAGGAAGCGGTCGACGCCATAGATGTAGATCGGATTGTAGTAGCCCATCAGCACGATCGGCGTTTCATTGTCGCCGGCGCGGAAGTCGGCCGCCATCTTCAGCGTCTTGGCCAGCGTCTGACCGCCTTTCAGCGCCCGCAAGCCCGCCGCCTGGATCGCCGGGCCGTCGGCCATCGGATCGGAGAACGGCATGCCGAGCTCGATGATATCGGAACCTGCGCCCGGCAACGCCTTCATGATCGACAAAGAGGTGTCGTAGTCGGGGTCGCCGCCCATGAAATAGGTGACGAGCGCCGGGCGGCCTTCGTTCCTGAGCTTCGCCATGCGGCGGTCGATGCGGGTGGCCATGATCAGATCTCCATGCCCAGCATGCTGGCCACCGTGTGCACGTCCTTGTCGCCACGGCCGGACAGGTTGACGATGACGATCTGATCCTTGTTCATGGCAGGCACGATCTTCACCGCATGCGCGATGGCATGCGCCGATTCCAGCGCCGGGATGATGCCTTCGACGCGCGTCGTCAGCTTGAAAGCCTCCAGCGCCTCGTCATCGAGGATCGGCACGTATTCGACCCGGCCTGAATCGCGCAGCCAGGAATGCTCCGGCCCGACGCCGGGATAGTCGAGGCCGGCCGAGATCGAATGGCCGTCCATGATCTGGCCGTCGGAATTCTGCAGGAGATAGGTGCGGTTGCCATGCAGCACGCCCGGCGCGCCGGCATTCATCGAGGCGCAATGCTCGATGCCGTCGAGACCGCGACCGCCGGCTTCGATGCCGATGATGCGGACCTCCTTGTCGTCGAGGAAGGGATGGAACAGGCCGATGGCGTTCGAACCACCGCCGACAGCGGCGATGATGGTGTCGGGCAGCCGGCCTTCCTGCTCGAGGATCTGTGCCCGCGCCTCGATGCCGATCACCGACTGGAAGTCGCGCACCAGCTCCGGATAGGGATGCGGGCCGGCGGCGGTGCCGATCAGGTAATAAGTGTCCTCGACATTGGTGACCCAGTCGCGCAACGCCTCGTTCATGGCGTCCTTCAGCGTGCCGTGGCCGGCGGTCACCGGGCGCACTTCGGCGCCGAGCAGCTTCATGCGGAAGACGTTCGGGCTTTGCCGGGCAACGTCTGTGGCGCCCATGTAGACGACGCAGGGAAAGCCGAAGCGGGCCGCAACCGTGGCCGAGGCCACGCCGTGCTGGCCGGCGCCGGTCTCGGCGATGATGCGCTTCTTGCCCATGCGCTTGGCCAGCAGGATCTGGCCGAGGCAGTTGTTGATCTTGTGCGAACCGGTGTGGTTCAAATCCTCCCGCTTGAAGTAGACCTTCGCGCCGCCCGCGAGGCCCCTGGCCGAGGAAACCTCACGAAGATGCTTCGTGAGGCCTTCGGCGAAATAAAGCTTCGACGGCCGTCCGGCATAGTGGGTCGACAGGTCAGTCAGCTCAGCCCTGAAATCCGCATCGTTCTTGACCTCGTTCCAGTGCCGCTCCAGATCGAGGATCAGCGGCATCAGCGTTTCGGCAACGAAACGACCGCCGAAAATGCCGAACATGCCCTGTTCGTCGGGCCCGGTGCGGAAGGAATTGGGTGTCGCCGGCTTGTTCATCGCCGATCTCCTAGCATCTTGACTATGAGGCATGTCCTTGTCGGAAAACCGGTTCCCACTTTTCCGGGACATGCTCTGGTTTGAGGCACCACTAGGCTGCGCGGGTGTTCCGCGCGGCCCTGACGGCCCGGAAAAACTGTTCGATCAGCGCCGGATCCTTGACGCCCGGCGCGCTTTCCACGCCTGAAGAAATGTCGATCCCAGGCGGGTTGGCAAGCCGAAGGGCATCGCCGATATTGGCGGCGTTGAGCCCACCGGAAAGCATGTAATCGACGCCGCCGTCAAGGCCGGCGAGAATGCGCCAGTCGAAGGCAACACCATTGCCGCCCGGCAGTTCGGAGCCTTTCGGTGGCTTGGCGTCGAACAGGAACCGGTCGGCTATGCCGATGAATGGCTTCATTCGTTCGAGATCGGCGGCCTCGCTGAGCGGCAGCGCCTTCATCACCGGCAGGCCATAGCGGGCTTTGACCTCGGCGACGCGCTCGGGCGTTTCCGCGCCGTGCAGCTGCAGCATGTCGGGCTGCATTTTGGCAACGATTTCATCCAGGAAGGCGTCGCCGGCATCGACGGTGACGGCAACCGCCATCGCCTTGCCGCGCGCGCCCTCGCGCAGACGGCCAGCCTCGGCAGGTTCGACATAGCGCGGGCTTTTGGCGAAGAAGATAAACCCGACATGGCTGGCGCCGCCGGCCAGCGCCGCGGCCATTGCCGCGTCGGTCTTCAAGCCGCAGATCTTGATGTCGAGTGCCATGGCGCGGGAATTGGCATGAAAAGCGATAAGAGTCGAGAAAAAGCATGCTGTTTGCCGGCACGGCCAAAGGCGCTATCTATGGATGGACAGGACGCAAGGCGGGAGCACGATCATGGCCGACAGAACCGTAGCCGAACTCAGGCAGAAGATTGCGCAGGCGCGCGAGGTCATCGCGCACCTGATCGACAAGGCCGCCTTCAATGGCGCCGAGGCGCACCGCGCGCTCGACTATTTCGGCGGCGATGAGTTCGACGGCAATTTCCTGCCGTGGCCGCATCATGGCGATGAGGGGTTGCGGCCCGAAGACTTGAACGCCGCCAACGACGATTGAGCGATCTACTCGAACATGATCGCCTGCAGCGCACCGCCATTGCGCTTCAGCCAGTCCTTGCAGCGATCGGTGTCGGGGCAGAGCTTTTCGCACAGTTTCCAGAATTTCGGGCCGTGGTTCATCTCCTTGAGATGCGCCACTTCATGCGCGACGAGATAGTTGATGACCGGCGACGGCGCCATCATGATGCGCCAGGAAAAGGACAGATTGCCTTCGGAGGTGCATGACCCCCAGCGGCTTGACGTGTCCTTGAAGCGGATCGCCTTGGCGCGCTTGCCAAGCGCCTCGGTGTGCTTGGCCACCAGCTTCTCGATTTCCTTCTTGGCCTCGCGCTTGAGGAAATCGGCGAGGCGGCGCGGCAGATGTATGCGGTCGCCATGCACGATCAAGAGCGGACCACGTTCGTCGCGCGACACGGTGACGGTGCCGCGCTTTGACGGTTCATGGACGATGCGGTGCGGCACGCCGCGCACCGGGATCCTGATGCCGGGCCGCACCTGCGGCCGCGTCGGCACCTTGGCCAGTCGCTGCTCCAGCCAGTCCTGATGCCGCTCGAGGAACCTGTCTACTTCGCCGCGGCGCAGGCCTGGCGGCACGGTGATGCGCAGACCCTGGCCGCCTGAATCGATACGCAGCGTCATTCGGCGCGCCCTGGCGCTCTCGACGATCTTGAGCGGCAGCGTGCGACCGGCGACGCAATATTCGCGCTCCACGACAGGCGTGGGCTTGGGCTTTGTCAGATTGCGAAAGAAGCCGAGAGTCATGGCGGGACGATACGCGATTCGAGAAAAACGACTAGAACAAAAAAGAAACGGCGCCGCTCGCGCGACGCCGTTTTTTCACGATGTGACCAGTCGCCGGATCTCAGTCGTCAAGCAGGTTCGAACCCTTGCCACGCTTGGTGGTCGTCGTTCCGGTGCTCGGATCGGTCTTCGTCGGCGCCGTCGACTTGTTGCGGTTGGCCATGAAGCGGTCGAACTCGTCCTGATCCTTGGCGCGGCGCAATTCGCGGGCGTATTCGTCGAACTGGGTCAGCATCTCGTCGAGCTTGCGGCGCTCTTCGTTCAGCCGCTCAAGTTCCTTTTCGCGCCAGTCGTCGAAAGCGACGTTGCCGGTGCGGGCGGAACCATTGCCCCAGCGCGCGGCCTTGTCGGAACCGCGGCGGCAACCGGCGAAGATGCCGTCGGTCGCGCGGTTGACGTCACGCTTGAAGCCATCGAGGCGGTCGCCCCAGATGATGTAGGCGAGCATGGCGAAGCCGAGTGGCCAGAACACCATGAAACCCACAACCATCAACGCGATGGTTGCCGGCGTCCAGGCCGGACGGATCAATGCGGATGTGTTCATTTTCTCCCATTCCTTCGGTTGGAGACAGCCAAACCCGGCTGCGTGGAATCGAAATGGGAAGAGAAAAACGGCGATTCAAGACAATGTCCGCCAAATCCGGACAAGCATCTGAAATGTTTATCGCTTTTTGATCATATCGAGGAAAAGCACGACCAGCCCGGCAACCAGGCCCCAGAATGCGGCGCCAACGCCGAACAACGTCAGACCCGACGCGGTGACGACAAAGGTGACGGTGGCGGCCATGCGATCCGCCTCTTCCTTCAGCGCGATAGACAGCGCGTTGGCGAGGGAAGCCATCAGCGCCAGGCCCGCCACCAGCACGATCAGGCTCTGTGGCAGCACCGCGAAGATCGCCACCAGCGAAGCGCCGAAAATCGCAAAGATGAGATAGGCGAGCGCATAGAACGGCCCGGTCTTCCAGCGCTCGGCGGGGTCGGGGTGGACGTCCGGCCCGGTGCAGATCGCGGCCGAGATCGCCGCCAGATTTGTGGTCGAGCCGCCGAACGGCGCCGACAGCAGCGAAAACAGGCCGGTGACGCCGATCAGCGGGCCGGGCTCCGGATGGTAGCCGGCGGCGCGCAGCACGGCGAGGCCGGACAGGTTCTGCGAAGCCATGGTGACGAGATAGAGCGGCAGTGCCAGCCCGATCATCGCCTTGGCGGTGAAATCAGGCGCAATCAGCGTCAGCGTCGACAGTTCCGGTGTCGGCAGGCCGCCGACACGGCCGGTGAGGAAAGCGGCAAGGCCACCGCCGATCAGCACCGCCAGCACCGACAGCGCCGGGTTGAACAGCCGGATGACGAAGAAGGCTGCAATCAGCGGCAGGATCAGCCACGGGTCGATGGGAATGGTCTTCACCGCATTGAGCGCGAAGGTGACGACGATACCGGCCAGCATGCCCGAGGCGACGGAAGGCGGTATTCTCGAGATCAGCTTCGTCAGGGGCCGAAACAGCCCGGTGGCGATCAGAAGGACGCCGGTGACGATGAAGGCGGCGACGGCCTCACCCATCGAAAAGCCGCTCGATGCCGCGATCAGCGCCAGGCCCGGTGTCGACCAGGCGGTGATGACCGGCATTTTCGTGCGCCATGACAGCCACAGGCTCTCGATCGCCATGGCCAGGCAGATCGTCGTCACCCAGCTTGCCGTCTCGATCTGCGTCGCGCCGACTGCGTTGGCGGCGGCGATGACGATGGCCAGCGTGCCGCCGAAGCCGACGATCGCCGCGACGAAGGCGGATATCGGAATGGAAAGGCGCATCAGTTTCCCCTCTGCGCCATCGCATCGACGGCCCGCACCAGCATGTCGAGATCCTGCGGTCGCGACAGGCGATGGTCGCCGTCAGGGATCAGCGACAGGGTCACGTCGTCGGCGGGCAGCAGGCTGACCAGCTTCAGTGCATGGCTTGCCGGCACATCCGCATCGGCCAGGCCCTGCAGGATATGCACCGGGCAATGGGTGTCGATCGGGCCTGTCATTGTCAGGTTGTCGCGCCCGTCCTCGATCAGGGCGCGGGTGTAGATGTAGGGTTCCGTGGAATAGTCCGACGGCTCTTCGAAGAAACCTTTTTTGGCGAGATCGCGCTTCTGCGCCTTGGTCAGCACCGGTTCGATCAGTTCAGCGGTAAAATCCGGTGCCGGCGCCAGCAGCACCAGGCCGGCGACGTTGCTGTCATCAGCCTTGCGCAATTCCTGCACCATGCGCAGCGCGATCCAGGCGCCCATCGAGGAGCCGACCAGGATCTGTTTGCCCTTGGTGAAATGCCGGAACACGGCAAGGCTTTGTGCAAGCCATGTCGAAATCGTGCCGTCGGCAAAGGCGCCGCCGGATTCGCCATGGCCGGAATAATCGTGGCGCAGAAAGGCGCGGCCTTCTTTTGCCGCCCAGCCCGACAGCGTCTGCGCCTTCGCGCCCAGCATGTCCGACTTGTAGCCGCCGAACCAGACGATGCCGGGCGCAGAGCCAGCAGTATGGCGCACCGCGATGCGCGATCCGTCGACATCCATAAAGACGGGGGGCGTTGCGGTCATGGCTTTTTCCTCAGGCCCTCTTCTGGCGCGGGATTCTTGTGGCACGGTCGGTGGCGTGGCGAAAAGTGCTCACTATGTTCTTTGTTTGGTGCAGGGCAGCGATCAGGGTGATTTTCTGTCAATGCTGTGCTATTGACTCCGCCCGCGCGCTCACCACATTGGCGCGTCCATGCATCAACACTGACAAATCCTGAACGAAACGGCCAAGGAGACCACGACCATTCGCAGACCTTTCAAAGCAGCGGCGCCGACCAAGGATGGCCCGCGCTCCAACCGTGACATCCGGGTTCCCCGGGTCCAGCTTATCGACGCCGAAGGCCAGAACCGCGGCGATGTTTCCATCAACGACGCATTGCTGCTGGCCGAAGAGGCCGGGCTCGATCTCGTCGAGATATCGCCCAACGCGGTGCCCCCCGTCGTCAAGATCCTTGATCTCGGCAAGTTGAAATACGCCAACCAGAAGAAGGCGGCCGAGGCGCGCAAGAACCAGAAGGTCATCGAGATCAAGGAGATCAAGATGCGCCCGAACATCGACAGCCATGACTACGAGACCAAGATGAAGGCGGTTCGCCGCTTCTTCGAGGAAGGCGACAAGGTCAAGCTGACGCTGCGGTTCCGTGGCCGCGAGATGGCGCATATGGAACTCGGCATGCAGCTTCTGAACAAGGTCCGCGAGGAAGTGGCGACGATTGCCAAGGTCGAAGCGGAACCGAAGCTCGAAGGCCGCCAGATGATGATGGTGCTGTCGCCGCGCTAAGATCTGCATCGGCGCGTATCTAGGATCACGATGACGTCAGGCTTGGCCATCGCGCTTAAATCCGCCTGAATCACATCGCAAGGCGTCCCGGCGATCGGCGGGACGCCTTCTTCTTGTTCAGACGCTGCGATCGCCGGCAAAATTCCTGACGATCGGATTCACTATGGTCGATGAAGTCAAGGTTTCGGACGTGGACTTCAAACACGGGCTGGGCAATTACCAGCATATGCGCCGGATAGTGCTTGCCGTTCTCGTGGTCGTGCTGTTTGCAGCATTGCTATTTGGCCAATCGACGTTTCCGCCCGACACAGCCGTGCACGAGACGATCGAAATGTTCGGCGTGCTGCTGATTTTCCTCGGCATCGTGGGCCGCCTTTGGGCGACACTCTACATAGGCGGGCGCAAATCGTCCGAGGTGGTGACTGGCGGGCCTTACTCGATCACTCGCAACCCGCTCTATGTGTTCTCGACCGTAGCCGCAGCCGGTGTCGGCGCGCAGATCGGTTCGTTCTCCGGTATCATCCTCTTCGGGCTTTTGTGCGCGGGGGCGTTCCATATCGTCATCCTGCGCGAGGAGAAGTTCCTCAAGGAAGCGCTCGGCGCGCCGTATCAGGCCTATCTGGCGCGGGTGCCGCGCTTCTTCCCAAAACTGTCGCTCTACCAGGAGGGCGATACCGGAAACTTCAAGCCGCGCCTGCTGTTGACCACGCTGCTCGACGGCCTGGTGTTTCTGATCGCGCTGCCGGCCTTCGAATTGATCGACGGCGCCCAGCTGTCAGGCATGTTGCCGGTCTGGTTCACGCTGCCCTGACGAGGACACAGCGCCGCATCTCCACAGGTGTTGCGCGCGGGCCGTCTTTGACGTATAGCACCGCCGTTCAAGAAAACCGCCCGGCAGGGCATGCCGTGGCGGTTTCATTTGCTTTTCGGGCTTTGGTCGGCCTGAAGCGAACAAGAAGCGCGATAGTGCGCCAACAATACGGAGTAGCAAAATGCCCAAGATGAAGACCAAATCGGCCGCCAAGAAGCGGTTCAAGATCACAGGTACGGGTAAAGTCCTGTCGGCTGCGGCCGGCAAGCGTCACGGCATGATCAAGCGTTCCAACAAGTTCATTCGAAATGCCCGCGGCACGATGGTTCTGGCTGAACCGGATGGCAAGAAGGTCATCAAGAATTTTCTGCCGAACGGCCTCTAAGGCATTCGGTCCGGACACGCATTTGTTTTACGCAATTCCGAACGGAAAACCGCAAGGCACTTTTCCTGGAATTGCTTTTAAGGAGATCATGACATGGCACGCGTAAAAAGAGGCGTCACTTCGCACGCCAAGCACAAGAAGGTCCTGAAAGCCGCGAAAGGCTTCTACGGCCGCCGCAAGAACACCATCCGCATCGCCAAGCAGGCGGTGGAAAAGTCGCTGCAATACGCTTACCGCGACCGCAAGAACCGCAAGCGCTCCTTCCGCGCGCTGTGGATCCAGCGTATCAACGCCGCGACCCACGAGCATGGCCTGACCTATGGCCGCTTCATCGACGGCCTCAACAAGTCGGGCATCGAGATCGATCGCAAGATCCTGTCGGACATGGCCATCCACGAGCCGCAGGCTTTCGCGGCCCTGGTCGCCAAGGCCAAGGTGGCGCTCGAATATCTGAAGAACACCACGCCGAACGCTTTTGAAAGCGCTGTCGCCTAAGACCAGCGCTTCCCAAGCATTCGCAATTCTGATTTGGGGAACCCGCGCTGGCACGGCTGGCGCGGGTTTTTCTTTTGCCTGATCCTTGGAGTGATTTCACTTTAGGAGTGACTTTCACTTTGAGGCCGACCTCCCAACGCAGCGAGTTTGACCGTGAACGACGCAACCACTGGCCTGGATACGCTTGAAAACTCACTTCTGGCCGAGATCGCCTCGGCCGCCGATGAGCCGGCCATCGAGGCCGTGCGCATCGCTGCTTTCGGTAAGAAGGGCAGCGTGTCCGAGATGCTGAAGACACTTGGCGCCATGACCGCCGAGGAGCGCCAGATCAAAGGCCCAGCCATCAACGGCCTCAAGAACCGCGTCACCGACGCGCTGACTGCCCGCAAGGCTGAGCTCAAGGATGTGGCGATCACCGCCCGCCTCGCCGCCGAAAAGGTCGACGTGACGCTGCCGGTGCGGCAGTCGCCGGCCGAGCGCGGCCGTATCCATCCGATCAGCCAGGTCATCGACGAGATTGCTGCGATCTTCGGCGACCTCGGGTTTTCCATCGCGGAAGGTCCCGACATCGAGACCGACTATTACAATTTCACCGCGCTGAATTTCCCCGAAGGCCATCCGGCGCGCGAGATGCACGACACCTTCTTCTTCCAGCCGGACGAGAAGGGCGAGCGCAAGCTTTTGCGCACGCACACTTCGCCGGTGCAGATCCGCACCATGGAAACGAAGAAGCCGCCGATCCGCATCGTCATACCTGGCAAGACGTACCGGCAGGATTCGGACGCCACCCACTCGCCGATGTTCCATCAGGTCGAGGGGCTGGTGATCGACAAGACCGCCAACGTTGCCAACATGAAATGGGTGCTGGAGGAGTTCTGCAAGGCCTTCTTCGAGGTGCCGCAGGTCAAGATGCGCTTCCGGCCGTCCTTCTTCCCGTTCACCGAGCCAAGCCTCGAGGTTGACATCCAGTGCGATCGCTCGCGGCCCGGCGAAGTGCGCTTCGGCGAAGGCTCCGATTGGATGGAGATCCTCGGCTGTGGCATGGTGCATCCCAACGTGCTGCGCCATGGCGGTCTCGATCCGGACGAATATCAGGGTTTTGCCTGGGGCATGGGCATCGACCGCATCGCCATGCTGAAATACGGCATGCCGGACCTGCGCGCCTTCTTCGATGCAGACGTGCGCTGGCTGTCGCATTACGGCTTCCGGCCGCTCGACATGCCGACTTTGTTCGGAGGCCTGAGCGCATGACAGCGCCCTATGCCGGCGGCTGCCGCTGCGGCGCCGTGCGGTTCGAGGCCTCTGCCGAACCGCATCACGTCAGCTACTGCCATTGCGGCGATTGCCGGCGGGCCAGCGGCGCGCCGGTGTCGGCCTTTGTCGGCTTCCTGGTCGATCAGGTCGCGTTCACCGGCAAGGCGCTGAAGATGTATGAGAACGGCCCGGTGACGCGCTCTTTCTGCGGCACCTGCGGCTCACCCATCGCCTATGTCGACGAGCAGCTGGAAGAAGACATCTACTTCATGCTCGGCGCCATGGACATGCCGGCCGATTTCCAGCCGACGCTGCATGCCTATATCGGCGAGCAGCTTGCCTTCCTGCATATGTCCGACGACCTGCCGAGACATCTGAAATCAAGCGTCAAAAGACCAGACGGAACAGTCCCATGAAATTCACCCTCTCCTGGCTCAAGGACCACCTCGAGACCGACGCCACGCTCGACGAGATCGTCGAGCGGCTGACTTCGATCGGTCTCGAAGTCGAGCATGTCGACGACAAGTCGAGCCTGAAACCATTCGTCATCGCCAGGGTGCTGACGGCGGTTCAGCATCCCGATGCCGACCGGCTGCGCGTGCTGACCGTCGACACCGGCGACGGCAAGCCTCCGGTGCAGGTCGTTTGCGGCGCGCCAAACGCTCGCGCGGGCCTGATCGGCGCCTTTGCCGCGCCCGGCACCTATGTGCCCGGCATCGACGTAACGCTGACGGTCGGCAAGATCAGGGGCGTCGAAAGCCACGGGATGATGTGTTCCGAGCGCGAGCTGGAGCTGTCCGACGAACACAATGGCATCATCGACCTGCCTGAGGATGCGCCGGTCGGCACCAGCTTCGCCGCCTATGCGCACATCGACGATCCGGTCATCGAGATCAACTTGACGCCGAACCGGCCGGATGCCACCAGCGTCTACGGCATCGCCAGGGATCTGGCGGCGAGCGGGCTTGGCCGCCTCGTCGGCGGCGCCATCATGCCGCATGTCGGCAATGGCATGTGTCCGGTCAAGGTGACGATCGAAGCGCCGGAGCTTTGCCCCGGCTTCGCGCTCAACTTGGTCAAGGGCGTCAAGAATGGACCCTCGCCAAAATGGCTGCAGCAGCGGCTGATCGCCATTGGGCTGAGACCCATCAGCGCACTGGTCGACATCACCAACTACGTCACCTTCGACCGCGGCCGCCCGCTGCATGTGTTCGACGCCAGCAAGGTTGCCGGCAATCTCGTCGTGCGCCGCGCGCGCGATGGCGAAAAGGTGCAGGCGCTCGACGGCCGCGAATACACGCTGACGCCGGAAATGTGCGTCATCGCAGATGACAACGGCGTCGAGTCGATCGCCGGCATTATGGGCGGCGAGCATTCGGGCTGCGACGAGAACACCTCAGATGTGCTGATCGAATCCGCCCTTTGGGATACGATCACCACGGCGCGCACCGGCCGCACGCTCGGCATCATCACCGATGCGCGCTACCGCTTCGAGCGCGGCGTCGACCCCGAATTCATGGTTCCGGGCGTCGAACTGGCAACGAAACTGGTGCTCGATTTCTGCGGCGGCACGCCGACCGAAATGGAGGTCGTCGGTTATGCCGGTCACACGCCGAAGATCGTTTCCTTCCCGCTTTCGGAAGTGAAGCGGCTGACCGGCATCGAGGTTCCCAGCGCGGAAAGCCTCGACATCCTGTCGCGCCTCGGCTTCAAGCCGGAGGGCTCGGGCGATGTCGTCGATGTCGCCGTGCCGTCCTGGCGCCCCGACGTCGATGGCAAGGCAGACCTGGTCGAGGAGGTCATGCGCATCCACGGTGTCGACAACATCGCGCCGCAGCCGCTCGGTGCGCATGACGCGGTCAATGCAAAGATCCTCACCACGCTGCAGGTCCGTACCCGCACGGCCAAGCGCGCGCTTGCCGTGCGCGGCATGATGGAAGCCGTTACCTGGTCGTTCATTCCGGCCAAGCACGCCGAGCTGTTCGGCGGCGGCCAGACCGCGCTGAAGCTCGCCAACCCGATCGCCGCCGACATGTCCGACATGCGGCCCTCACTGCTGCCGGGGCTGATCGCGGCTGCCCAGCGCAATGCCGACAAGGGTATTGGCGACGTGGCGCTGTTCGAAGTGTCGGGCACCTATGAGGGCGACGGCGCCGACCAGCAGCGGCGCGTCGCCGCCGGCGTGCGCCGCGGCACCGCCAAGCTCGACGGTTCCGGCCGCAACTGGGCCGGCAATTCCGGCCCGGTCGGCGTGTTCGACGCCAAGGCCGATGCGATCGCCGCACTTGAAGCCTGCGGTGCGCCTGTCGACCGGCTGCAGATCGAGGCCGGCGGCCCGGCCTGGTATCATCCCGGCCGTTCCGGCACGATCAAGCTCGGCCCGAAAACCGTACTCGGCACTTTCGGTGAATTCCATCCGAAGACGCTGGAGGGCCTCGATGTTTCCGGCCCGCTGTGCGGCTTCGAGGTCTTCGTCGATGCCGTGCCTGAACCGAAGGCCAAGCCGACGAAAACCAAGCCGAAACTGGAACTGTCGCCCTTCCAGGCGGTCAAGCGCGATTTCGCTTTCGTCGTCGACAAGTCGGTCGAGGCCGGCACGCTGGTGCGCGCAGCGCTCGCCGCCGACAAGAAGCTCATCACCGCCGTCTCGGTCTTCGATATTTTCGAAGGCGCTTCGCTGGGCGAGGGCAAAAAATCGATCGCCATCGAAGTGTCGATCCAGCCGGTCGAAAAGACGCTCACCGACGAGGATTTCGAGGCGTTGGCCAAGCGCATCATCGAGAATGTCGGCAAGCAGACCGGGGGCGTTCTGCGGGGCTAAAAAACTTGCGAGCAGATGGCGAATCGCCCTCCAAAGGGCGATGGACCATCTGCGGTATTCCGGCCTTCCCCTTGAAGAACAGCGCGCGGCGTTTCTCGCCATCGTGTCTGCCGACCCGCTGTTATGCGACGCGGTGGCGCGGGCTCGCACGCTCGACCTGCCGGACTGGCTGGCGGTATCCGGCGCTCTCTACAACAGCATCTGGAACCACCTGACCGGCAAACCGTCGGGCTACGGCATCAAGGATGTTGATCTTTTCTACTTCGATGACAGCGACCTGTCCTATGAGGCCGAGGACGCGGTGATCCGCCGGGCGGAGAAGCATTTCGAGGGGCTGGCGTTGCCGGTCGAGGTGCGCAACCAGGCGCGGGTGCATCTGTGGTATCCGCAGAAGTTCGGACGGCCGTGCCCGCGCTATTCGAGCGCCAGCGAATCCGTCAGCCATTTTGCCTCGAAGACGCACGCCGTCGGGGTTCGATACGACGCTGACGGGCAGCTCGAGATCGTGGCACCGTTTGGTCTTGACGACATTTTCTCGTTTCGCATCACGCCGAACCGGGTGATGGACAATCAGCGCACGCATGAGGCGAAGGGTAAGCGTGCAAGGGAGAACTGGCCGGAGATTAGTGTCGAGCCTTGGTAAAAATGTCGGCAGGGCAGAGGGGGGCGCTTCACGTCAGCGTCCCCACCTTCTGCACCGCGCTGCGTACGAAAAAGGGGCGCGCGGCGCCCCTTCCGATTACTCACCAGTTTTCAACCATTGACCAGCGTCAGCTCCTTCTCCGCATAGCGCCTACCGACCACCTTGTCGGGCGACAGCGCGTCACCAATCGCCTGCACCTCGACCGCGCTCAGCGCGATCCCGGCAGCCGCCGCATTCTGCTCCAGATGGCGTATCCTTCTTGCGCCGGGGATCGGCACGATGAAATCGCCCTGGTGCAGCACCCAGGCCAGCGCCAGTTGGGCCGAAGTTACCCCCTTTTCAGCTGCCAGCTTTTCCAGCGTCGCGATGACAGCGGCGTTGGCTTCCATCGCCTCGGCCTGGAAGCGCGGCAAGGTCCGGCGCCAGTCGTCGTCGCTCAGCGCCTCGGGCTTGGCGATCGTGCCGGTCAGCAGGCCACGGCCGAGCGGGCTGTAGGGAACAAAACCGATGCCGAGTTCGCGGCAGACGGCGAACACCTCGTCTTCCGGGTCGCGGCTCCACAGCGAATATTCGCTCTGCACGGCAGCAATTGGATGCACGGCATGGGCCCGGCGGATGGTCGCCGCACTCGCCTCCGACAGGCCGAGCGCGCGCACCTTGCCCTCGCGCACCAGCTCGGCCATGGCACCGACCGTGTCTTCGATCGGCACGTTGGGGTCGACACGGTGCTGGTAGTAGAGGTCGATCACATCCGTGCCGAGCCGCTTCAGCGACGCCTCGGCGACCGCCTTGACGTGCTTGGGGCGGCTGTCGACGCCGGCCATGCGGTCGAGGCCTGTACCTTCCTCCAAAATCCTGAAGCCGAATTTTGTCGCGATCGTCACCTTGTCACGCGCGGACTTCAGCGCCTTGCCGAGCAGGATCTCGTTCTCGAACGGGCCATAGACCTCCGCCGTGTCGAAGAAATTGACGCCGATATCGATGGCGCGGTGCAGCGTGGCGATTGCGTCGGCTTCCGCCTGGCCGCCATAGGCGAAGCTCATGCCCATGCAGCCGAGGCCGACGGGATAGACGTTCAATTCAGTTCCTAGCTTGCGGGTTTGCATAACGCGTCTCCTTGTTGCGATGCGGGAGAAATAGCGCCTTGCCTTGTGTTCGATAATCGGCTCTCATTTGCACGGGCTGTTCTAAAAGATAGATCAATGAATCGCGCGCATCTTTCCCAACTGGCCGTGCTGGCAACCGTTGCCCAATGCGGCAGCTTTCGCGGCGCGGCCAGGGAATTGGCCATCGCGCCTTCGGCGGTCAGCCATGCGGTGTCCAGCCTAGAGGCGCGGCTTGGCGTTCGGCTGCTGGCGCGCAGCACACGCAGCGTCGCGCCGACCGAAGAAGGTGCGCAGTTGCTGGAACGGCTGCGGCCGGCGCTGTCGGAGATCGATCTGGCGCTGGAGACGGCAATCGAGACACGCGACCGGCCGGCCGGCAATCTGCGCCTGACCGTGCCGCGCACCGCAGCCCATTTGGCGCTGACGCCACGGTTGGGCGCCTTTGCGTCGGCCTATCCCGATATCGTGCTGGAGATCGTCATCGAGGACCGTTTCACCGACGTGGTGGAAGGGGGCTTCGATGCTGGCGTCAGGCTAGGCGAGAGCCTGCAGCGCGACATGATCGCGGTGCGCATCGGGCCGGACCTTCGCGGCGCGGTGGTCGGCGCCCCGGTCTATTTCGAGGTCAACCCCAAGCCGCGTCACCCGCGCGACCTGGCTGACCACCGCTGCATCCGCTTCCGCTTCTCCAGCGGCATCCTCTACCGCTGGGAGTTCGAGAAAGGCCGCGAGGCGATCGAGATGGCGGTGGAGGGACCGCTGATCCTCGACGAGGACCACTTGATCGCCCAGGCGGCGGTCGACGGCGCTGGGCTCGCCTTCGTCTTTGAGGATTATGTCCGCGCGCCGCTCGCCGACGGCAGGCTGATCCGTGTGCTGGAGGACTGGTGCCCCTCCTTCGACGGCTTCTTCGTCTATTATCCGAGCCGCCGGCAAATGCGCCCGGCGCTCCGGGCGTTTGTCGATTTCTTCAAGGTGAGTGGATAGAGCGGGCTCGCCCCTCCCCTTGTGGCCCTCCGGAGGGAGAGGAAGGGCACCGGCTGTGATAAGCTCGCGCCTTTCGTCTCCCTCCGGAGGGCCCTGATGGGAGTCCGAAGGACGGGCGAGATCGGCGGCTCGCCCCGATAGGTCGGCTGAGGGACGGGGTGGGTAGCGCCCTACGAGACCCCCACCCCGCCTCGCAAAAGCCGCTTCGCGGCATTTGCTGCGCGCCCCTCCCCACAAGGGGGAGGGTGAAGCGCGCTGGAAGAAAGCCGAACCA
This sequence comes from Mesorhizobium sp. XAP4, assembly GCF_029269325.1. Classification (NCBI taxonomy): domain Bacteria; kingdom Pseudomonadati; phylum Pseudomonadota; class Alphaproteobacteria; order Hyphomicrobiales; family Phyllobacteriaceae; genus Mesorhizobium; species Mesorhizobium sp. XAP4. Next base: position 841,605 of record NZ_JARIXW010000002.1, read on the forward strand.
ACATTCGTTCACTCCCCATGCAAACATCGATCACCAACAGCGCCACCCGCTATGGCTGGGGCGCGATCCTTCTCCACTGGCTGATTGCGCTCATTTTCATCGGCCAGTTCGGGCTCGGCTTCGTCATGGTGCGGCTGACCAGCCAGCGCACCGCCTTCGAGCTGATCCAACTGCACAAATCTTTCGGCTTCCTGCTGCTCGGGCTTGTGTTGCTGCGCATCGCCTGGCGTCTTGGCAATGCAACGCCGGCGCTGCCGCGCTCGGTCGGAACCCTGGAGCGTCGGGCAGCACCGTTGGCCCATCTTGCGCTCTACGCGTTTCAGCTTGCCTTGCCCTTGTCCGGCTGGGCGCTGGTGTCGGTCTCGATGCTGGAGATCCCCAGCCTGCCATTCAACCTGTTCGTCATGCCGAACCTGCCGCTGGCCGAATCGGATGGTGCCGAGAGCTTCTGGGCGGCGGCACATTGGTATCTCGCCTATGCCGGCATGACGCTTGTGGCTCTCCACGTCGCGGCGGCGCTGCGGCATCATTTCCAGCTCAGGGATGGCGTGCTCACGCGCATGGTCACGCCTTCGTCAGATTCGGAATAGAGCGAGCGGTTCATTCGTTCATGGAGTGAGGGCGCAAGAAATGCGCTGCCTCCAACAAGGAACATCCCCATGTACACGCGCATCCTCGGATTTGCGGCGGTCGCCGCTTGCCTTGCCATGCCTGTTTCTGCGGCCGTCGCGCTGGGTGACGCCGCCGGCAGCTATTCGATCAGCCCGGCCAGTTCCAGCATCCGCTTCTCCATCGGCAAGGTCGGCGGCGGCGGCCTCAATGGCACCTTCGCCCGCTTCAAGGGCTCGATCCGCATCGACAACAGCGATGTCGGGCGCTCAGCTGTCAATTTCACCATTTTTCCCGAAAGCGTCGGCACCGGCCAGGGCCGTATCGATGCCTTCCTGCGCTCCGACGCGGTGTTTGATGCCGCCAACAGCCCGGAAATCCAGTTCCGCTCTACCAGCGTGACCCGAACCAGCGACACCACGGCTCTGGTCAGCGGCCGGCTGACGGCGCGCGGCAAGACGTTCCCGGAAAAATTCACGGCCGAGCTCGGCGGTCTCAAGGCCGGCATGATCAAATTCCATGTCACCGGCAAGGTGCTGAGGTCGCGCTACGGCATGGATGTCGGCACGCCGATCTATTCCAACATCGTCGACTTCGACATGACGCTGACCGGCAAAAGGGGCTGACCTCGTCATTGGCTTTTCCGGCGATTTCGGGCAAACCTCGTCGCCTGTAATCGTGATGGAGAAACCTGATGTTCCGATGGGGTGTGTTGTCGACGGCCAAGATCGGCCGCGAGCATTTGTTGCCGGCGATGGTCGAGGCGGAGAATGGCGTGCTGTCGGCGATCGCCAGCCGCGACCTGTCGAAGGCCAAGGCGCTGGCCGACCGCTTCGGTGCACGCCATGCCTTCGGCTCCTATGAGGAACTGCTCGCCTCGAAAGAAGTAGACGGCGTCTACATCCCGCTGCCGACCTCGCAGCATGTCGAGTGGTCGGCCAAGGCCATCGAAGCCGGCAAGCATGTGCTGGTCGAAAAGCCGCTGGCGCTCGACGCCAAGGACATCCTGCCGCTGATCAAGCTGCGCGACCAGAAAAAGGTGCTGGTCTGCGAAGCCTTCATGGTCATCTACCACCCGCAATGGATCAAGGTGCGCGAGCTCATCGCCAGCGGCGCCATCGGCCGGCTGCGCCATGTGCAGGGCGCGTTCTCCTACTACAACGTCGACCCCAGCAACATGCGCAACCAGCTCGACCTCGGCGGCGGCGCGCTGCCCGACATCGGCGTTTACCCGACCGTGTCGACGCGCTTTTCCACCGGCAAGGAGCCGCTGCGCGTGCAGGCGACGATCGAGCGCGACAAGACATTCGGCACCGACATCTACTCCTCGATCCGTGCCGATTTCGGTGACTTCGAGCTGTCGTTCTATCTGTCGACGCAGATGGCGGCGCGCCAGGTGATGGTGTTCCACGGCGAGAAGGGTTTCATCGAGTTGTTCTCGCCTTTCAATGCCGGGCTCTACGACCACCACCGCGTCGAACTGCACAACCAGAACCACACCGAGGCGCAGGTTTTCCGCTTTCCCGGCACGCAGCAGTACCGGCTGGAGGTCGAGACCTTCGCGCGCGCGGCACAGGGCGGCAAGGAGCGCGTCTTCACGCTGGAGGAATCGGTGCTCAACCAGAAAGTCATCGACGCCATCTTCCGCGCCGGCGGCAAAGAAGGCTGGGAGACCGTCTGAATTCCTCGCATTGAAATAGCCGGCTAATTCTGGGAGGAAAAATGGCTGACGATGCGGACGTGATCATTGTCGGCGCCGGCCTTGCAGGGCTGGTTGCCGCCGCCGAGCTCGCCGAGGCCGGCAAGAAAACCATCATCGTCGACCAGGAGCCGGAGCAGTCGCTCGGCGGCCAGGCATTCTGGTCGTTCGGCGGCCTTTTCCTCGTCGATTCGCCCGAGCAGCGGCGCATGCGCATCCGCGATTCGCATGACCTGGCGCTGGAAGACTGGCTGGGCACCGCGGCTTTCGATCGGCCCGAGGATTTCTGGCCGCGCAAATGGGCGCAAGCCTATGTCGGCTTTGCCGCCGGCGAAAAACGCTCCTGGCTGATACAGCGCGGCCTGAAATTCTTTCCCGTGGTCGGTTGGGCCGAGCGAGGCGGCGGCAATGCCATCGGCCACGGCAATTCGGTACCGCGCTTCCACATCACCTGGGGCACGGGCCCCGGCGTTCTCGAACCTTTCGTACAGCGCGTGCGCGAGGCGCAGAAGCGCGGACTGATCAGTTTCAAATTCCGCCATCGGGTCGATGAATTGACCCGCACGGGTGCGACTGTCGACGGGGTGCGCGGCGACATCCTGCAACCGAGCACCGCCGAGCGCGGCCACAAGAGTTCGCGCGAAATATCAGGAGATTTCGAGCTTCGCGCGCAAGCCGTGATCGTCGCTTCCGGCGGCATCGGCGCCAACCATCAGCTTGTACGGGAAAACTGGCCGCAGCGGCTGGGCGCGGCGCCCAAGCGCATGATCACCGGCGTGCCCGACCATGTCGACGGCCGCATGCTGGCGATCACGGAACAGGCCGGCGGTTCGATCATCAACCGCGACCGCATGTGGCACTATGTCGAGGGCATCAAGAACTGGGCGCCGATCTGGACCGACCATGCGATACGCATCCTGCCCGGCCCATCATCGCTGTGGCTCGATGCGCGCGGCAAGCGCCTGCCGGTGCCGCTCTATCCCGGCTTCGACACTCTGGGCACGCTCTCCCACATCATGAGCACCGGCTTCGACTATTCCTGGTTCATCCTGACCAAGAAGATCATCCAGAAGGAGTTCGCGCTGTCGGGCTCCGAGCAGAACCCCGATCTGACCGGCAAGAGCTGGCGCCAGGTGCTCGGCCGCGCCACATCGGGCATTCCGGGCCCCGTCAAGGCGTTCATGGAAAAGGGCGAAGACTTCATCGTCGAGGCCGATTTGCCGGCGCTGGTCGCGCGCATGAACGCGCTGGCCGGCGGCGAGGCGCTGCTTGGGGTGGCTCAAGTCGAGCGCGAGATCCGCGCCCGCGATAGGCAGCTCGACAACCCGTTCTCCAAGGATATGCAGATCACCGCTCTGCGCGGCGCGCGCGCCTATCTCGGCGACCGGCTGATCCGCACGGCCAAGCCGCACAAGATGCTCGATCCGGCAAATGGCCCGCTGATCGCGGTGCGGCTTAACATCCTGACCCGCAAGACGCTGGGCGGCCTGCAGACCGATCTCGACAGCCGCGTGCTGGGGGCAGATGGGCAGCCGGTCGCCGGGCTCTATGCCGTCGGCGAAGCCGCCGGTTTCGGCGGCGGCGGCGTGCATGGCTATGCGGCGCTCGAAGGCACCTTCCTCGGCGGCTGCATCTTTTCCGGCCGCAGCGCCGGCCGGGCAGCGGCTGCCTCGGTGGCGTGAAGGGGCGCCACTTGGTCCTCAGAGTTTTGCCGCGATCACCAGCGCCAGCCGCCCCGTCCAAGCGCGGTCACCGCATCGACGATCCGGGTGAAGCTGGTGCGGGCGCGGCCAACCGTGTGCCGGGCTCTGAGATAGCCGTGAACCAATCCCGGCTCCTCGAACCACGTCGCGTGGCCACCTGCCGTGATGATCAGGTCGCGATAGGTCTCGCCATCCGATGACAGCGGGTCGCATTCGGCGGTGATCAGCACTGTCGGCGGCAAGTTGGAGAAATCGGTGTCGGCAAGCGGGGCCAGCGTCGCATCGCCGCTACGGTCTTGCCCTCCAGTGCGAATGTGCTTGTAGAATTCGAGATCGCGCACGGTCAGCATCGGCGCTTCGGCGTGCTTGACATAGGAGCCTTTCGAGCGGTCTCCGCCGAGGCCGGGATAGATCAGCACCTGGCCGACCGGCCTTTTCGAATGGCCGCGCGTGGCGTGACTGACGGCGGCGCAGAGATTGCCGCCGGCGCTGTCGCCGCAGAGCACGATAGGATGATCGCGATTGGCGGCGGCCCATTCGAAGGCGCTCATGGCATCGTCAAAGGCGGCTGGATGCAAATGTTCCGGCGCCAGCCGGTAATCTACGGAGACCACCTCATAGCCTGTGCGCGAGCACAGCTCCGCGCAAACATCGTCGTGGCTGTCCAGCCCACCAAGGATGAAGCCACCGCCATGGACATAGAGCACCGTCACGGCTTCCTGAAGTGTGCTTCGGTAGATGCGGATCGGGATGTCATGCGTCGGCGTTGCAATGGCGGAGGTTTCGACAGCGACGCCCTCGGGGTAGCCGGCAAAGAATTCCCGGCACATGCGGTCGTAAATCTCGCGCTGCTGCGCGATCGTGTAGTCGATCGTATCGGGCGGGTAATAGGAATTGGTCCGCTCGATGAAGGCCCAGGTCTCGGCATCGATGAGCTTGATGTAGTCGGTCATGGGTGCTGGAGAGGCGGCCAAGGCTGAGCCTGGGCGCCCCCCTCTGTCCTGCCGGACATCTCCCCCTCAAGGGGGGAGATCGGATGTTGCGAAGGCTTTCGCCAACCTTCTGCGTCGCAAGAAGAGTGCAGAGATCGAAGCTGCCAATCTCCTCCCTTGAGGGGGAGATGTCCGGCAGGACAGAGGGGGGTGAGCGCCGTCATTTCGGCAACAATCCTTACTTCCCCTTCCACACCGGCTCACGCTTCTCCGCAAAAGCCCGAAAACCCTCCATATTGTCCTCGGAGCCATAGAGCGCATCGACCGTCGGCAATTGCCGGCGGGTCACCTTGTTCATGGCGTCCTGGAAGGTCAGCGCCTCGGCCACGCGCGCCGTCTCCTTGATCGCGGCAAACACCAGCGGTGGGCCGCCTGCGAGCAGCCGGGCGATCTCCCAGACGCGATCTTCCAGCTTTTCCTTGGGCAGCACTTCGTTGACCAAGCCCCAGCGATGCGCTTCAGCGACATCCATCCAGCGGCCGGTGAGCAGAAGGTCCATGGCGACATGGTAGGGGATGCGCTTCGGCAGCTTGATCGTCGCCGCGTCGGCCAGCGTGCCGGCTCGGATCTCGGGCAGCGCGAAGGAGGAATGATCGGAGGCGTAGATGAGGTCGCAGGACAGCGCCAGCTCGAAGCCGCCGCCGACCGCCATGCCGTTGACGCACGCGATGATCGGCTTGTTGAGGTCGCGCAGCTCCTGCAGGCCGGCAAAGCCGCCGACGCCATAGTCGCCGTCGACCGCATCGCCGCCGGCAGCTGCTTTGAGGTCCCAGCCCGCGCAGAAGAACTTGTCGCCAGCGGTCTTGACGATGGCGACGCGCAATTCCGGATCGTCTCGGAACGCCTTGAAGGTCTCGCCCATCAGCCGCGAGGTCTTCAGGTCGATGGCGTTGGCCTTGGGCCGGTCGAGGGTGACTTCGAGGATGGTGCCCTCGCGGCGGGTCGAAATGACGTCAGACATTCTTGTTCTCTCCCAGCACCAGCAGCGCGTCGGCGATCCAGGCGCCCTTGCCCTCTGCACAGACGATCAGCGGGTTGATGTCCAGTTCCTCGATCTCACCGGCATTCTGCTGCACGAAGGCGGCAATGCCAGAGATAGCATCGATGGCAGCCGCGACATCGGCCTTCGGCCGGCCGCGATAGCCTTCGAGCAGCGGGAACAGTTTCAGGCCGCGCAGCGCCGCCTCGATATCGTCGCGGGTCGCCGGCAGCATCAGCGTGACGCTGTCGCGCAACAGTTCGACCAGCACGCCACCAGTGCCGAGCGTCATCACCGCGCCGAACATCGGATCGCGGGTGAAGCCGACGATGAGTTCGGCAACACCGTCGCGCACCATGCGCTCGACATAGAGCCCGGTGCCGAGCGGCAACAGGTCATGCGCTGCGGTGCTGACGGATTCGGCATCCCTGAGATTGAGCCTGACAGCGCCAACTTCGGATTTGTGGGTGACGCCGAGCGCCTTCAACGCGACGGGAAAGCCGAGCGCCATCGACGAAATCACCGCTTCGACGGCATTGGCGGCGCGCTCGCCCTTCGGCACCGGCAGGCCGGCTTTGATCAGCCGTGACTTCGCCTCGGCTTCGTCGGGCGTGACGTGGTCCCCGCCAGAGGCGCCGGAGGCCGACGTGTCGATCGGCTGCGCCTGCGGTTCAGCCCAAGCCCAGCCGATGAAGGCTGCTGCGCCGGCTGCATCCATCGCTTCCGAAATGCCGAACAACGGCACCATGCCGCGCGCCATCAGTTCGGCGGTGTATTCCTCCGGCAGGTTCTCCGGCAGCGAGGAGACGATCGCACCATGCGCCTTGTTGGTCTTGAGCGCCGATTCGAAAGCGCGCAACGTCGCCCACCAGTCGGTGACCGAGCAGCGGTCGGGTCGCGGAAAATCGAGCACCAGCATGTTGAGGTCGAAACCGCCCGACACCATGGCGGTGAAGGTGGCGGTCATCGCCGGCTCGTTGTTCCAGATGAAGGTGTGATAGTCCAAGGGATTGGCGACCGCGACCAGCGGCCCGAGCGTCGATTTGACATGGGCGCGATGGCTGTCGGTCAGCACAGGGAAATTGACCCAGCGGCCTTCGGCGCTGTCGGCCATGACGGAGGCCTCGCCGCCGGAGCAGCTCATCGACGACAGCCTATAGCCGGGCAAAGGTCCGGTGATGTGCAGCAGCTTCAGCGCCTCGATGAAGGCGGGGATCGAATCGACACGCGCAATGCCGAGCCGCCGCAGGAACGCACCCGAGGCCGCGTCCGAGCCGGCGAGCGACGCGGTATGCGAGACAGTCGCTTGCCTGGCCTGTTCGGAACGGCCGACCTTCATGGCGATGATCGGCTTCTTCAGCTCGCGGGCTCGTGCCGCCAGCCGTTCGAAGCCGGCTACCGAATCGAAGGCCTCGATGTGCAGGCCGAGCGACGTGACGCGCTCATCCTCGATCAGGCCGAGCGCCATTTCGGATAGGCCGGTCTGCGCCTGGTTGCCGGCGGTCATCAGGAAGGCGATCGGCAGGCCGCGCTTCTGCATGGTCATGTTGATGGCGATGTTGGAGGACTGGGTGATGATGGCGACGCCCTTGCCGCCCTCGGCCAGTCTTATGCCGCCATGCTGGTCGGGCCACAGCAGCGCGCCGTCGGCATAATTGATCAGGCCGTAGCAATTCGGCCCGATGATCGGCATCTGGCCGGCCGCCGCGACCAGCTCGGCCTGCAGCCGCTCGCCATCATCGTCATAGGCCTCGGTTTCGAGGAAGCCGGCGGCAAAGCAGACGGCGCCGCCGGCGCCGCGTTCGGCCAGCGCCTTGATCACCTCGATGGTCAAATGCCGGTTGACGCCGACAAAGGCAGCATCCGGCGCGCCGGGCAGGTCAGCCACCGAACGATAGGCCTTGCGACCGGCAACCTCGTCCTTGGTCGGATGCACCGGCCAGATCTCGCCGGCAAAACCCATCTTGATCGATTGCGCGACGACGGCTGCGGCCTGCGCGCCGCCGAAGACGGCGATCGATTTAGGCCGCAGGAGACGCTCCAGTTTATGCATATGTTATGCCCCGAACGGGCGCAGCAGCGCCCTTGAAATGATGTGGCGCTGGATCTCGGATGTGCCTTCCCAGATGCGCTCGACGCGCGCGTCGCGCCAGATGCGCTCCAGCGGCAGATCGTCCATCAGCCCCATGCCGCCATGGATCTGGATCGCTTCATCGGCGACGTATGCGAGCATTTCGGTGGCCTTCAGCTTGGCCATGGCCATGTCCTGGTCGGTGACGGTGCCCTGATCGTACTTCCAGCCGGCTTCGAACACCATCAGGTCGGCGGCCTTCAATTCGGTCGCCATGTCGGCAAGCTTGAACGATACGCCCTGGAACTTGCCGATCTGCTGGCCGAACTGCTGGCGTTGCGCGGCGTATTCGACGGCATGGCCAAGCGCACGCTCGGCGCGACCGAGGCAGGTGGCGCCGACCTGCAGCCGGGTGGCGCCTAGCCAGGAATTGGCGACATCGAACCCCTTGTGGACTTCGCCCAACACTTGGGCTCCGGGTAGCCGGCAATCGTCGAATTCGAGGATGGCGTTGGTGTAGCCGCGATGCGAGACGTTGCGGTAGCCGTCACGGACGGTGAAGCCTTTGGTGCCCTTATCGACGAAGAAGGCGGTGATCTTCTTGCGTTTGCCGCGCGGCGAATCCTCTTCGCCTGAGGCCATGAAAACGATGGCGAAGTCGGCGAGGTCGGCGTGGGAGATAAAATGCTTGGTGCCGTTCAGCACCCAGTCGTCACCGTCCTGCACGGCGGTTGCCTTCATGCCACGCAAATCGGAGCCGGCGCCCGGCTCGGTCATCGCCAGGCAGTCCCATTTCTCGCCACGGATGCAGGGGAACAGATACTTTTCGCGCTGTTCGGGCGTGCCGGCCAGGAGGATGTTGGAGGGGCGCGCCACGCAGGTCCAGTGCAGCGCGTAATTGGCGCGGCCGAGTTCCTTCTCGTAGAGCAGCCAGGTCACCGTATCGAGGCCGGCTCCGCCGACATCGGCCGGCATGTTGGCGGCATAGAGCCCTGCCTCGATCGCCTTTACCTTGATCTCCTCGATCAGGTCGCGGCGCAGCACGCCGGTGCGCTCGACCTCGCGCTCATGCGGGTAAAGCTCGTTCTCGACGAACGCGCGCGTCGTCTCGACGATGAGCTTCTGTTCCTCCGACAGCCCGAAATCCATGCTCTCAGCCTTTCTTCTTGCCGGTCTTTTTCTTCGGCTTTTCGGCTTTCTTGACCGGTTTCAAGGCTTTGGCCTTCTCGGCCGCCTTGGAGGCCATGGGCTTCTTCGCCGCCAGCTTGGCCAGCTGCCTGGTATAGTCCTTATGCAGCGCGCCGGCGCCCCAGCCCTTGCCTTTGTTTTGTTTCGACAGCGCATCCATGATGGCGACCAGATTGTCGTCGCGGATCTTTTCCAGCTCGCGGATCGACAGCCCATGCGCCTGTTCGTCCGACTGCGTGGCGATCAGGTCGACCAGTTCGTCGTTGAACTCAGGCACGTCCATCAGCTTGGTCCATGGCCATTTCAGGCACGGCCCGAACTGCGCCATGAAATGGCGCATGCCGGCCTCGCCGCCGGCGACGCGATAGACCTGGAACATGCCCATCTGCGCCCAGCGCAGGCCGAAGCCGTAGCGCATGATGTCGTCGAGTTCCTCGACCGTGCAGATGCCGTCCTTGATCAGCCACAGCGCCTCGCGCCATGCCGCTTCGAGCAGGCGGTCGCCGACGAAGGCCTCGATCTCCTTGCGGATGACGACAGGCTTCATGCCGATCGAGGCATACATCTCCTTGGCGACCTCGATCGCCTCGGGGAAGGTCTGCTCGCCACCGACGATCTCCACCAGCGGCAGGAGATAGACCGGGTTGAACGGATGGCCGACGACCAGCCGCTCCGGATGCTTCTTCATCGCCACCTGCATGTCGGTCGGCTTGATGCCGGAAGTCGAGGAGCCGACAATCGCGTTGGCCGGCGCGTGAGCGTCGATCTCGGCCAGCACGCGGTGTTTCAGGTCGAGCCGCTCCGGCACGCTCTCCTGGATGAAATCGGCATCGGCGACCGCTTCGGCGATGGTCTTGGCGAAGGTCAGCTTGCCCTCTTTCGGCAGGCCGCCGGGCACCATCTGCTTGTAGGCGCGGCGCGCGCCCTTCATCACTTCGCCGACCTTGCGCGACGCCTCGGGATCGGGATCGAAGATCGACACGTCGATGCCGTTGAGCAGCAGGCGCGCCACCCAGCCGGCGCCGATCACACCGCCGCCGATGGCGGCTGCCTTGTTGATGATGCTCATGCTGAAGCTCCGGTTCTTGTCGCGGCGGTTGCGGGATCGATGAGGGGCACGCGCTCGCCGGCTCGGATCACCGAGGGATCGTAGGCCTTGCGGGCAAAGACTTCGAGCACGAAGGGCCGGAAGAATTCCATCGACAGCGTGTCATAGTCGGGGTCGAAGCTGGACTGGTCCCAGCGTTCGCAAAACTGGTCGCAATCGTCGAAATAAGCATGGCCGGCAAAGCGGTCGCGGGCGTGGCGGTTGCCGCCGAGATGATGGGCATAATAGAGCCGCTGGAAGTCGCCATGCTTTTCCACCACCCAAGTGCATTGCTCGCGCACGAAAGGTTTCAGGATCGAAGCGGCATATTCGTCGTGATTGTAAGGCGCATAGATGTCGCCGATGTCGTGCAGCAGCGCGCAAGCGATCCAGTCGGTGTCTGCGCCGTCGCGCCAGGCACGTGTCGCTGCCTGCAGCGAATGGCCGAGCCGGGTGATCTTGTAGCCGGAAAGACCCGCGTCGAGCTGCACCAGCGCGTCGACCAGCCGCTCGCCGGTCCTGGCCGCATAGTCGATTTCATGCGCGGTCAGGAACTCGTAGTCGTCCCGGTCGCCATCCTTCATCGCGGTGAATTTTACGGTAGTCATGCCGACCCTCCCGACGAATAATCTATGCCGCGATCGGCGCCCGCTTGGTGAGGTTGAGCTTCTGCCGTACCTCTTCCGGTCCAATGATTCTGGCGCCGAGATTGGTGACGATGCTGGCGGCGCGCTCGACCAGCTGTGCGTTGGTGGCCAGCACGCCCTTGTCGAGCCACAGATTGTCTTCGAGGCCGACGCGGACATTGCCGCCGGCCAGCACCGCCGCCGCGGCATAGGCCATCTGATTGCGGCCGATGGCGAAGGCCGACCAGTTCCAGGTCGACGGCACATTGTTGACCATGGCCATGAAGGTGTTGAGGTCGTCAGGCGCACCCCACGGCACGCCCATGCAAAGCTGCACCAGCGCATCCGGGTTGAGCACCTTTTCCTCGACCAGTTGCTTGGCGAACCACAGATGGCCGGTGTCGAAAGCCTCGATCTCCGGCTTGACGCCGAGCGCCGTCATCATGCCGCCCATGGCGCGCAGCATGCCGGGCGTGTTGGTCATGACATAGTCGGCCTCGGCGAAATTCATGGTGCCGCAGTCGAGTGTGCAGATTTCCGGCAGGCATTGGCGCACATGTTCCATGCGGTTGGTGGCACCGCCCATGTCGGTGCCTTTTTCGTTGAGCGGCAGCGGCGCTTCCGGCGATCCGAACACCATGTCGCCGCCCATGCCGGCGGTCAGGTTCAGGATGACGTCGACTTCTGCCGCGCGGATGCGCTCGGTCACTTCGCGGTAGAGATGTACGTCGCGCCTCGGCCTACCGGTCTCGGGATCGCGCACATGGCAATGCACGATGGCGGCGCCCGCCTTGGCCGCATCGATGGCGGAATCCGCGATCTGCTTGGGCGAGCGCGGCACATGCGGGCTGCGGTCCTGCGACCCGCCGGACCCGGTCACGGCACAGGTAATGAAGACCTCACGGTTCATCGCAAGCGGCATGGAACTCTCCTCCGAAAGAAATAGCCCTCAACAATGCCCGACTTGCCGGAAACTGTTTTGCGTTTTACGAAGCTTCCATGACGAAAAGCGAAAAACCAACGATCTTTCGCGCCGAGCGCTCGCCGCTTAGGGTGACGCTGCTGGTATTTTCCGGTTCGTCGATCATGTGCGTCGCATCCGCCGTCGATCCACTGCGCGCGGCCAACCGCATCTCCGGCGAGACCCTGTTCGATTTCAAGCTGGTCTCGGTGACCGGCGAGGCTCCAGTCACCACTTGCGGCCTGCCGGTGGCGGTCGGCGGCCGCTTCGATGCGGGCGAGTCGACCGACGTTCTTGTCGTCGTCGCCGGCTTCGGCACCCAGAACTATGCAACCTCGGCTCTGTTGTCCGGCCTGCGCCGGGCCGCACGGACAGCACGCGCTTGCGGCGGTGTCGAAGCCGGCACCTGGCTGGTGGCGCGCGCCGGCCTGCTGGAAGGACGCAGCGCCACCACCCACTGGGAGGACATGGAGGATTTTTCCTCGGCATTCCCCGGCGTCGATGTCCGCCCTGACCGCTATGTTATCGACGGGCCGGTGTTCACCTCGGGCGGCGCGTCGCCGACCTTCGACCTGATGCTGCATCTCATCCGCACGAGGCTCGGCATGGCCGTCGCGCTCGATGTCGCCAGCGTCTTCATCTACGACCAGGCGCGCGCCGCCACCGACGCACAGCCGCTGGTCTCGCTCGGCCGGCTCGATGGCTACGATCCGCGGCTGGCGCAAGCGATCCGGCTGATGGAAGCGCATGTCGACCAGCCGCTGACCATTGAAGCGGTGGCCAAGCGCGCCGGCGTGACGGCACGGACGCTGGAGAGCATCTTTCGCAAATCGATCGGCGAGACACCGGGCGCCTATTACCTCAGGCTGCGCCTGGGCGCCGCGCGCCGGCTGGTGGTCGATACAAGGATCGCCATGGCCGATATTGCCGGGCGGACCGGATTCTCATCCGCCGCGGCGTTTTCAAGAGCGTTTTCAAGGGCTTTCGGCGAAGCGCCGGTCAGGCTGCGCCGGAGCTGACTATGATAGAATCAGGCAGCGTTCTGACGGTCGCTGCCGCCGTCGATCTGCGAGCGCATTTGCTTGGCAAGATGGGTCTCGAAACGGCTGGCCACAGCGCGATCCCATTCGTTCGAGCGGCGCGTGCCGTCCTTCGGATGCGGCATTGCCATCAGCCGGTCGATGATCGATCCAGCCTCGCCAGGTGAGAGCAGGGCGTCGATTTCACGTTCGTTCTGCATATCGGTTCGCCTCCTTCTTCCTCTCCCGCCACGAGCCACTCTTATACGAGATTCGTGACGGCAGTTTGAAGGCAAGAGCGAGGTCATTGAAGGGCGTCGAAGGGCAAAACCATGTCGCTGGACCGGGCCATGCGCAAAGCTGTTCCTGCGCCCAGGCAGGTCAGGTCAACGAGAAATCTATTGTTGGATTGCGCAATTCCCAAGGCAAAGCGCTGTACGCTTTTCCCGGGGAAACCGTTACCCACTTTTCCTGGAATTGCTCAAAGCCGCTTTTCGAACAGCACCGTGGTGAAGCCACTGTCCCATTCGTCATCGGGATAGCGGCTTTTCTCGATATAGCCGACCGCTTTGTAGAGTGCTTGTGCGGGCAGGTTGAACGTGTCGGTCTCCAGCCGCGCCTGCGCCAATCCGGCCGCACTGACCGCCTGTTCGGCATGGGAAAGCAGCTTGCGGCCGACACCTTGGCCTTGACGGGATGCCATCACGTGCAGGGCCTCGATGAAATCCGCGCGCCAATGGATCAAGCCGGCGACCTCGCCATCGATCTCGGCAACGGCGAATTCAGGCCAGCTCTGGTCGACATAGCGCCCGCCAATATCCGTCTCGACATAGCGTTGCGCGGCTGCTTCGGTGATGTTCGGCAGCCAGGTGCCTTCGAAGGTTTCCTGCAGCACCTGCTTCAGCGCCGGAATATCGCTCGCCTGCGCCGGGCGCACGATGATTCGATCCTCTGCCATTTCCGTCTCCTGCCAATGCATGTCGCCCAAAGTGCACAGCGATTTGGGACGACGACATGCCGCCGCACGGGCCCTCTTTCGGTGACACGTGTAGCGTCCTGGTCCCACGCAGGCTGCCGAAGATCTGTGCGATCCTCGGCAGCTTGTCGCGAAGTGGGCTGACTAGCAGATGGCGATGGCGGCGGCTTTCAGCCAGTGGCGCCGGATGTCGGTCCAAAGATGAAGCGGCGCTCGCCCTACACGTAGCGGTTGACGATGTTTTCCAGCAGTTCCTGGCGGCCGGACCTCGGCTGCGGCTCGATCTTCTTCTTGACGACACGCTCGGCGATATCCTCAAGCGTGCGCTTGCCGGCAAGCATCGCCTTGCCCTCGGCCGTGTTCCAGCCGGCATAGCGTTCGGCCAGCGGCGCCGACAGTGCCTTGTCCTCGACCATGCGCGCCGCGGCTTTCAGGCCGCGAGCGCAAGAGTCCATGCCGCCGATATGGCCGATCAGCAGGTCCTGCGGATCGAGCGACTGGCGGCGCAGCTTGGCGTCGAAATTGGTGCCGCCGGTCTTGAAGCCGCCAGCCTGCAGGACTTGGTAGTAGGCCAGTGCCATTTCCGGCACGTTGTTGGGGAACTGGTCGGTGTCCCAGCCCGACTGGTAGTCGTTGCGATTCATATCGATCGAACCGAAAATGCCGAGCGCATTGGCCAGAGCCAGTTCGTGCTCGAAGGAATGGCCGGCCAGGATGGCGTGGCCCTGCTCGATATTGACCTTGACCTCCTTCTCCAGCCCGAAGCGCTTGAGGAAGCCGTAGACCGTGGCGACATCGTAATCGTACTGATGCTTGGTTGGCTCCTGCGGCTTCGGCTCGATCAGGATCGTGCCCTTGAAGCCGATCTTGTGCTTGTAGTCGACGACTATGCTGAGGAACCGGCCGGCCTGTTCCTGCTCGCGCGCAAGGTCGGTGTTGAGCAGGGTCTCATAGCCTTCGCGCCCGCCCCACAGCACGTAGTTTTCGCCCTTCAGCCGCTTGGTGACGTCGATACAGCTTTTCACCGTCGCCGCCGCGTAGGCAAAGACATCCGGATCGGGATTGGTGGCCGCGCCCGACATGAAGCGGCGGTTGGAGAACAGATTGGCGGTGCCCCAAAGCAGCTTGACGCCGGTCTGCTTCATCTTGCCCGCGAAGTAGTCGGCGATCTCATCGAGGCGCGCCGCACTCTCGGAAAAATCCTTGCCTTCCGGCCGTACATCGGCGTCGTGGAAGCAGAAGTAGGGCGCGCCGAGCAACGAGAACATCTCGAAGGCGACGTCTGCTTTCAGTTTTGCCAGCTCCATCGTGTCGACGCCGCCGGCCTTGGGAAACCACGGCCGGTCGAAAGTCTGGCCGCCGAACGGATCGCCACCCGGCCAGGCAAAGGAGTGCCAGTAGGCAACGGCGAAGCGCAGATGATCTTCCAGCCGCTTGCCGGCGACGACCTCATCGGGATTGTAGAACCTATAGGCCAGCGGATTGGTCGAATCCGGCCCTTCATATTTGATCTTCTGGATGTCGCCGAAAAATCCACTGCTCATGATTTCTGTCCTCTCACAAAGTTCTGACGCCATTACCTCAGGCGTAATTGGTTTCACGCCGGCGCTGGTTGAAAAGGGTCATGTCAAAGCCACCAAACGAAGGAGACAGACCATGACCGACCTCACCAAGATCGCTAAAAACTACATCACCGCCTGGAACGAAAGCGATGCCGGCCGCCGGGCCGAATTGCTCAAGGCGACCTTCACGGAAGACGTCAGCTACCGCGATCCGCTCATGCAGGGTGATGGCCATGAAGGCGTCGCGGCTCTGATCGACGGCGTGCAGCAGCGCTTTGCCGGTTTCCGGTTCTCGCTGAAGGGTACGCCGGACGGTTTTGCCGACAAGATCCGCTTCTCGTGGAATCTCGGACCTGAGGGGACGCCTTCGGTGATCGAAGGTACCGACATCGGAATCATCGAGAACGGCCGCCTCAAGAGCGTCACCGGTTTTCTCGACAAGGTGCCGGCGCAGTGAGCCGGACAGCCGCGGCGTGGGCGAAAGATCGCTCACGCCGTGGCGACCTTGATTGCCGGATAAAGCGCCCGGTAGCGCTGATAGGCATCGGCATAGGCGCCGCCGAGCGCCGCATCCGGTTCGATAGTTGCGTCCGTCCTCGGGGCCGTACAGATTTCGAGCGGATCGGCACCCGTCGCCGCGATCAGGCCGAGCCGCGCGGCACCAAAGGCGGCGCCGAAATCGCCGTCGGCAGGAATGTCGACAGGCAGTTGAAGCGCGGTGGCAATCGCCTTCAACCAGTAGCGTGAGCGCGAACCGCCGCCGATCGCCGTCACCCGCGTCAAGGCTGTGCCGGCCGTGGCCAGCGCTTCGAGGCTGTCGCGGAAGGCAAAGGCTACACCCTCCAGCACGGCCTGGGTCAGCACGGCACGGCTCGATTGATGCGCCAGCCCGGTGAACGCGCCGCGAATGGCGGAATCATTGTAGGGCGTGCGCTCACCCGAGAGGTATGGCAGGAAGGACACGCCGCTCGGCGCCTTCAATGTGTCGCCGAGCTCAGTGGTCAACTCGCCGGCGCTCTTCCCGGTGATTTCCGACAGCCAGTTGAGCGAATCGGTTGCCGACAGGATGACCCCCATCTGGTGCCAGGTGTTCGGAAGCGCGTGGCAGAAGGTGTGAACCGCGCTAGCCGGGTTGGGCAGGTAGGAAGCGTTGGCGGCAAACAGCACACCCGACGTGCCGAGCGAAACAAAAGCGTGGCCGGCGCCAACCGTGCCCATGCCGCAGGCCGAGGCCGCGTTGTCGCCGGCGCCACCGGCGATCGGAATGCCGGCCTGAACGCCCCACTTCGATGCCAATTCGCTGCGCAACGCGCCTGCCTTCTGCGTACCCTCGACCAGCGACGGCATCTGCTTTTCATCGAGCGATGTCGCCGCGAGCAAATCCGCACTCCAGCGCCGCTTGCCGACATCGAGCCAGGACGTGCCGGCAGAATCCGACATTTCCGAAATGTGCTCGCCCGAAAGCCAGAGCCGCAGGAAATCCTTGGGCAGCAGCACTTTTGCGACCTTGGCGAAGACAGCGGGCTCGTTGTTCTTCACCCAGGCCAGTTTCGGCGCGGTGAACCCGGGAAAGACGATGTTGCCGGTCAGGACGCGGAAACGCGGATCGGCATCGAGGACGGCGGCCTCGGCATGGCTGCGCGTGTCGTTCCACAGGATGCAGGGGCGCAGCACCTTGTCGGCGGCGTCAAGCAGCGTGGCGCCATGCATCTGGCCGGACAGGCCAATGCCCTTGACTGCCGCGAGTTCATGCGGATGGGAGGATTTGAGCTCGGCGATTGCGTCTTCGCAGGCCCGGATCCAGTGCTCGGGATTCTGTTCCGACCAGCCGGGGTGCGGCCGTGAAACATCAAGCGAACCATGGCCGGAACCGATGACGGTTTGCCCGGCATCGATCAGCAGCGCCTTGACGCCCGACGTCCCGAGATCGAGGCCCAGATACATGTCTTCCTCCCACGCCAGTTAATTTTTTCGGGTCTCGAAAAAATCTGGCTTGGCCAGTTTTTAAAACAAGATCCGCTTCGGGTCAATTCTCCGACAAATCGGCGGCGCGTCGCACAAACAGCGCTGACAGCGGACTGTCGGGCCGCGCCATCGAACGCTCCGCCGTGAGCGCCCTGGCCAGCGCACCCTCACCGGCGCGCAAGGCCGCCTCGATCAGCGTCAGGTCGATGACGTCGCGCTGGGCGTGGCTGCCACCGAAACGATGTGCGATCGCGCGGATCGGCCGGATCAGGCGCGCGGTCTCGGCATAGCTGCCCTCACCGAATGCCTTGATGGCGAGCGTCAGCGGATGGCCGACATCCCGCGTGAAAGCCGCATTGTCGTCGATGCCACGCATGGCCTCGCGCTGAGCCTCGAGCAAGGCGAGGGCCGGCGCATCTAACCCGGCACCCACGAAGGCCATCATCGCGTGGGCGTCGTTGAAGGCATAAAGGCCCGCTCCCGCCTTGCCCCAGTTGGCGGCGAGCGCCGCCCAGCGGTCGCCGACATCGACGCCGCCGAGGTGGAGCCGCCACAGGATTGCCGAGGCATCGACCATGTTGAGCGCCATCGTCGATTGCACGCTGTAGATAGGGCCGTCATAGAGGGCCAGCACCGCGTCGGTCTCGCCGAGATCATAGTGGAACAGCGCCAGGTGCCACCAATTGTGGACCTGCAGGAAGCTCTCCCGTGTCCACGCTTCCGGATTGGCGCGCATCCAGGCAATGCCATCCCTTTGCCGGCTTTGCATCTCCATGACATGGGCGACGGCGTGCTGCGCCCAGCCGTCGCGCGGCTCGATGTCGACTGCCTCGCGGCCAAGCTGCTCGGCCCTGACATAGTCACCCATTTCCTCCAGCCCGAAAGCCTGCATGCCGAGCATGGCGTGGTAGCCGGGCATGCCGCTTTGCCACGAAGGCAGGGCACGAGCGATGCGGTCGCGCAGCATGCGGGCATTGCCGGTGAAGAAATCGATCTGGTGGCCGACCTGCAGCGCCAGCCCGTCGCGCGGGGTCTCGATGGTGATGTCCTCGAGAACGCGGCTGGCCTCATGCCAGCGCCCGCTGGCGAGATGGCCAAGGGCCGAGACATGCGCCCGCTCGCGCGTGGTCGCGGCAAGCGGCAGTGCGGCCTCATGGCAAGCCTTGGCCACGGCCGTCGCCTCCCGCTCGGTGGCGAGGCCGAACAGGTATCCCTTGAAGACATGGGCCATGACGAAGCCGGGATCTTCCGCGATGGCCCGGTCGACGGAGGCTACGGGATCGCCGATGAAGCACTGCAGTTCACGCACTGCCTGGTTGTAAGGCGTGAATCCCGCCTCCGTCGCGCCCGAAAGTGCCAGGCCGAATGCGTCCCTGATTGCCATGCGATGTCCTTTATCGACCCGTGACAGGCCCTTGATCCTTCGGCCCAAACCGATCCTAAAGCATAGGCCACGGACACGCCAACCGTGCGCTACGCCAGACCTTTCAGTAGTCTTTGCAGTTTAGCAACCATGCGGGGCAGATTAGGCTTTGTAAAATTGAATGAATTGTGTCTTCATTGCGGCGGCTGGCGGGGGCTGGAAATCGCGAATCGAGAGGGGACGCGATGCGGCATGTGAAGAACTCGCTTCCGAACAGTCGTTCGGCGGATGCGCAGGTGACAATTGCTTCGCAATGGCGAAAGCCGCATCCGTTACATCCGTGGCTTATTAGCATCCTCTCAACTACAGCTTTTGCGTTGCTGCCCAACTCCGCCGCGTTTGCCGCATGCGTGCTGGCTCCATCCGCCGGAAACACCGTCTACACCTGTGACAGCGGCGACTCAGGCGGCAGCCTCACCGATCTCGACGGCGACAACACGCTGAATTTTCCCGCCGGCGGCACCGGGCAGATATCAGGCAATGTGACCTTTGGCGTCGGCACGGACCGCATCGACATGCAGTCAGGCACCATAACCGGCACCGTCGATCAGGGTGGCGGCACGGATTTCTTCAAAATTGGCGCGGGCACCGTCACCGGCAATGTCCAGCAGGGCGCCGGCATCGACGACTTCAACATGAGCGGCGGCCAGATCGGCTCGCTCAACCAGGGCGACGGCCTCGACACCTTCACCATGACCGGCGGACGCATCGTCGATTTCTTCGACGATGGCGACCACGCCGTGATGACCGGTGGCCGCATCGGCCGGGTCAACATGAAGCTCGATCAGAACTATTTCAACATGTCAGGCGGCACCATCGACCGCAACCTCGTCACTGGCTTCGACAAGGACACGATCATCCTGTCGGGCGGCACCATCGGCGGCAACATCAGCGTCAGCGGCGGCAATGACAGCGTCACGGTCACCGGCGGCACGGTCGGTGGCGATATACTGATGAGCTTTGGCGCCGACAATTTCGTCTGGAACGGTGGCGGCATCGTCTATGGTTCCGTCGATCTCGGCGGCGATAACGACACCGCCAGGCTCAGCAACCTCACCAACGCCAATCTCGGTGCCACGGATGCCATATCAGGTGGTGCCGGCACCGATGCGCTGACCCTGGACAACGTCAAACTGGATGGCGTCAGCCGGCTCCAGAACTGGGAAAGCATCGACGCCACCAATGACACCCAGCTGACGATGGACAGCAATCTGGTGCTCGGCGACAGCGGCACCGGCACGGGTTCGCTCAGTGTCGATGCCGCAAGCACGCTCTATGGCGGCGGCTTCAATGCGGCGATCCAGGCGTTTACGGCAGGCCAGCTGGCTCAGGTCACCAATGCCGGCCGCATCGACCTGACCAATGGCAGCACCGGCGCCACCGACAGCCTGACGATTTCGGGCAATTATGTCGGCCTGGGTGGCCTGCTGCTTATCCAGACCGAGCTCGGTGACGATTCCTCCGCATCCGACAAGTTGGTCCTGTCGAGCGGAACGGCTTCCGGTTCGACCGGCATCTCCGTGGTCAATCTCGGCGGCGCGGGGGCTGCGACCACGCAGGACGGCATCATGGTCATCCAGGCAATCAACGGCGCCACCTCGGGCGCCACGACATTCGCGCTCGACGCCCCGGTCGCCGCCGGGGCCTTTGAATATTATCTGTTCAAGGGCGGCGTCAGCGCCGGCAGCGAGGAGAACTGGTACCTGCGCTCGACGCTGAACACGCCGGCCCCGCCGGCCGCAGCCCCGCCGGCGCTGGAGCCTGCTCCGCCGCCGGCACCTGAGCCGCCGGCGGCCGAACCGCCGCCGCCGCCGCCCATCGACCCTGCGCCGCCGCCTCCGCCGGAATCCACCCCCGGCGATCCCGATCCGGTTGATCCGGCGCCGCCGGTCGTGCCGACCGATCCGCCGCCCGCGACACCACCGGCACCACCACCGGCACCAGTGGCGGATCCGCCCCCGCCGCCGCCGGTGGTGCCAACTGAGGTGCCCGACCTGCCGACACCGTCGGCGGGCGAGGAAATCCTGCTCTATCGCATCGAGGTTCCGGTCTATTCGGCCTTGCCGCCGGTCGCCGAACATCTGGCGATGACGACGCTCGGCACATTCCACGAACGGCGCGGCGAGCAGAGCCTGTTGTCGAACACCGAGCTGTCGCCGGTCTGGGGCCGCATCTTCGGTCAGGACAGCAAGATGGCCTATTCAGGAACGGTATCGCCGTCCTTTGACGGCACCCTGTTCGGCCTCCAGGCGGGCTTCGATCTGTTCGGCCGCGAAACCGCGTCGGGCCAGACCGATCGCGCCGGCCTGTTCGTCGCCTATGCCAGCATGAATGGCGACGTGCGCGGCCAGGCGCTGGGCAGGGACAATCTGTCCGTCGGCAGCATGGATATCAACGGCACCAGTATCGGCGGCTACTGGACCCGGATCGGTCAGGGTGGCTGGTACCTGGACGGCGTCCTCATGGCCACCTTCTTCGGCGGCAACGCAACATCGTCGCGCGACATTGGCATCGACGTCGGCGGGACCGGCGTCACCGCTTCGCTGGAAGGCGGCTATCCCATCGCGCTGGCGCAAGGCTGGACGCTTGAACCGCAGGCGCAACTGGTCTGGCAGCAATTGTCGCTCGACGATGCGTCGGACCGCTTTGCTTCGGTTTCCTTCGATACGGACGGCAGCGTGACCGGCCGGCTCGGCGCACGGCTGCAAGGCGAAACAGCGATCAATGGCATGGCGCTGCAGCCGTATCTCAAGGCCAACATCTGGCACGATTTCGGCGGCACCAGCCATGTGAATTTCGACACCACCGACATCTCGACCGAGGGCAGATCGACCTCGTTCGAGTTCGGCGGCGGCGTGATTGCCAAGGTGACGGACAAGGTCAGCATCTTCGCCACCGGCGACTACACCACCAATCTCGGTGGCGACAAGCGTCGGATCCTCGAAGGCAATCTGGGCTTCAGCGTCAAATGGTAAGGCCGTTCATGATCCCGAAAACCAGTTTCGGGATCATGATCAAAAAGACAGCTTAATTGCTGGAACGCATCGCCACCGTGGCGATGCCGGCGCCGACCAGCAGCGTGCCGCCGGTGCGGTTGAAGATGCGGATCGCCTTGGGATTGCGCACCACGTTGCGTGCGCGTGCCGCGATCAGCGCATAGCCGAAGGCATTGGCGAAGGCGAGCGCCAGGAAGGTCGTCTCGAAGATCAGCATCTGCGTCCAGAAATCGGCGTGCCGGTCGAGGAACTGCGGCAGGAAAGCAACGAAGAACGTGATGCTTTTCGGGTTGAGCGCGGTGACCAGCCAGGCGTGCGCCATCATCTTGGCCGAGGAGACCGCGTCGGTGCGCGGTTCGGCCTTCAACGCGCCGCCGGCGCGAAACAGTTTCACGCCAAGATAGATCAGATAACCGGCGCCGATCAGCTTCAGGATGGTGAAGACGGTCGCCGAGGCCGCCAGCAGCGCGCCGATACCCAGCATCGACAACGTCATCGCAGTGAAATCCCCCAACGCCACGCCGACGGCCATCGGCAGAGCGGTACGCCAGCCCTGGCCCAGCGCATAGGACACGACGAGAAGGATGGTCGGTCCCGGAATGATGAGAAGGATCGTCGATGCGGCAGCGAAGGCGGCCCAGTTTTCGAAGGACATGCTCGTCTCCTTTGAGCTTAAAGAAGAGGATAAATCCTTAGGCCCGGGAGAATGTAAAGAGGCGATTTCCCTAACTGCGCCAGCGGCAGATCGGTGTCAGTTCGCGCCGCTCAGCGTGCTCACTATATCGGCCAGGCTGACATTGGCACCGAGAACGGTAGCCGCCGCGACAATGGCAGCGGCAAAAAGCTTGATGTCGGTTTTTAAGGTCTTGCACATGGAGGCCCCTCGCTGATGGTTCGAGGAGTAGGAGACGCCGGCGCCGGGAATATGACTCGACCGAGGTCTTTTTGTGCAGCAGCCTGCGCTCAAGTTCAGGCAAGAAGGTCGAACATCGTCAAGGCCATGCGCAAATGCAGGCTGTGCAAGGTCTTCACGCTTTATCAACCATGAATGAGGAAAATGCCCGCTATCCGGCCGGACCGTGCTTCCCGCCGACAGCGTAGGGTCTGGGTATATGCGTGAGTTGCCGCAAGGTCTGACGCCGCCGCGAAATGGCGACGCAATCGAAACCGATCATCATCTTTCCCGCCGCGCCATCCTGTCCGGGGCAGGGGCGCTTGCGCTGCTGAGCGCCGCCGGTTGCTCGACCTCGGGCGGCGGCCTGCCGGCGCTCGAGCTCGACGACGTCACCACGGGTTCCGTGCGGCCGATCCGGCCAAGCATCAGCGTCGACAAGAACGTCACCAGCCCCGGGGTCATGTATGCCGGGCTGACCGACGGCGGCTTCAACGTGCCGGAAGTGCCATATCTGAAGGTCAAGCCGGAATTCCGCCGCCAGATCGTCGTCGACACGACAGGCGAGGCGCCCGGCACCATCGTCGTCCATCTCAAGGAGCGCATGCTCTATCTCGTCCAGCCGGGTGGCGATGCCATCCGTTATGGCGTCGGCATCGGCAAGGACGGTTTCCGCTGGTCCGGCCGCGCCAACATCCAGTACGGCAGGGAATGGCCGACCTGGACGCCGCCGCCGGAGATGATCGCCCGCAAGCCTGAACTGGTGAAATGGCAGGCCGGACAGCCCGGCGGCCTAACCAATCCGCTCGGCGCGCGTGCCCTCTACATCTACCAGGACGGCAAGGACACCGGCTATCGCATCCACGGCTCGCCCGAATGGTGGAGCATCGGGCAAGCGATGTCGTCGGGCTGCGTGCGCCTGATCAACCAGGACATCATCGACCTCTACAGCCGCGTCTCCAAGAAAAATCCGGTCGTCGTCGTCTGACGCTTATGCGGCGTGTTGGCGCCGCTCGAAACTCCCGTTGCGCGATGCGGCAAGACAGGCCAAGGTGCCTTGAAAACCATCGCGCCGGGAGAAATCAAGCATGGCTGGAACGTTTGTCATCGCGCAGGGCGGCGGCCCAACCGCCGTCATCAACCAGACGGTTGTCGGGGCGACGCTGGAGATCCGCAAGCGGCATCCCGGTGCCAAGGTGCTGGGCTCGATCCATGGCGTGCGCGGCATCCGTGACGGCAATTATGTCGACCTTTCCGCCATTCCGGAAGACCGCCTGCGGCTGATTGCCGGCACGCCGAGCGCCGCCCTCGGCTCGACGCGCGACAAGCCCGACGCCACCTATTGCGATGTCATCCTCAACGGCCTGAAGAAGGCCGGCGCCGACGCCTTCATCTATATCGGCGGCAACGACACGTCGGGTACCCAGCAGATCCTGACCGACGCCGCCGGCGGCTCAATTGCCTTTGTTCATGCGCCAAAAACCATCGACAATGATCTCGAGGAAAACGACCACACGCCGGGCTTCATTTCGGCGGCCGAGTTCGTCGCCGGCGCCTTCCTGTCCGTCGATCTCGATTTTCGCGCGCTGCCCGGCATCTATGTCGGCATCGTCATGGGCCGGCATGCGGGCTTCCTGACCGCGGCTGCCGCTGCCTGGCAGCTCGACCCCGACAGCGGCCCTCATCTCGTCTACGTGCCCGAGCGGCCGTTCTCGGCCGCTGGCTTCATCGACGACGTGCGTGCCACGCTCGATCGCCACAAGCGCTGCATCGTCGCCGTTTCGGAAGGCGTCAGCACCGCCGACGGCAAGGCATTGGTCGAAAGCCTGGTGCCGCCGGACAAGCTTGAGCGCGACGCGCATGGCAACGTCAAGCTGTCGGGCAGCGATCTGCCGGCCGCACTCGAGCGCGCGTTGGCGGAAGGCCTGCCGGGCAAACGTGCCCGCGTCGACGCGCTCGGCTACATGCCGCGCGGCTATATCGGCGCTATCAGCGCGGTCGACGCGCAGGAGGCTTTCGATGCCGGCGCTTTCGCCGTCACCGTCGCCGAACAGGGCGGCGGCTCGGTGGCGCTGCAATATGACGGCACCAGAACGGTGCTGAAGAAAGTGCCGCTCAAGAACGTCGCCGGCAAGACCCGCCACATGCCGGACGATTTCATGAAGCCCGACGTCAATCAGCTGTCGGATGCCGGCATGGCCTATCTCAAGCGGCTGGTGCCGGAAAAGTACAAGGTCGGGAAGCCCTTCGTCTGATGCCGGGCTCACACCTGATGCCCGGCTCACTTCGTATACCGGACTCACACTTGATGCCGAGCTGGTTCAGCAGGAGCGTGGTCGACGGCAAGACGACGATGCTGACCGAGCCCTTCGTGCATGCCTATGTTCGGGCCAATATCTGGCATCTGCGCGGACGCGATGCCGACCTGCTCGTCGACACCGGTATGGGCATCTGTCCGCTGGCGCCGCAGATCGAGACGCCGCAGGGCAAGCCGTTGCTGGTCGTTGCCACCCACATCCATCTCGACCACGTCGGCTCGCTGCATGAATTCCCGTTGCGGGCCGGGCCAAGAATGAGCGCGGCCCGGTTCGAGACCATGCATGAGGCCGCGACCTACGCCTACATGTTCCACGACCTCGAGGGTGCCGTCTCGAAACTGCCGGCGCCCGGATGGAAGTCGGCCGACTACAGGATCCCGCCCGCGCCGTTGACGCGAACCCTGGACGAGGGCGATGTCGTCGATCTTGGCGACCGGCAATTTCGCGTGCTGCATTTGCCGGGCCATTCACCGGATTCGATCGCGCTGTTCGACGAGGCCGACGGACTGTTCTTCAGCGGCGATGCCATCTACGACGCCATGCTGATAGACGACCTGCCGGATTCCGACCGGGCCGCCTATATCAGTACGATGCGGCGCCTGTTCGACCTGCCGATCCGTATCGGTCATGGAGGACACGGACCGAGCTTCGACGGCAAGCGCATGCGCGAGATTGCCACGGCCTATCTCGGACGAACCGCCGGTGGCTGAGGCTTCAGCGAGGCAGCAAGGCGCGACCCGACGACTTTGTGACCCTGCCGCCGTGCGGATATTAAATCTTCGTAAGGTCGCCCGAAAACCCTAAATCGGGCCAATCCGCGCCCTAGATGCAAGGCCGTCGATCCGGTTGGCTGCCATGTAGGCGAGACGGGCAATTGCAACCTCGACACGCCGATGACCGATTTCCCGCATGGGAGGCCACGGCGCTGGATCAACTCTCGCCCGGACAAACGACCATGTCAGATATCCTTCGTAGGCATCGCGTCGCGGCCTTGCTGGGCGCTGCGCTGATCATATCCCCCTTCGTCATGTCTTTCGCCCAAAGCGCGGGCAACACCGTTCCGACGACCCAGACACCTGTCGCCGGCATCACAGCGCCCAATGGCTCGTTCGCACCCATCGTGGCCGCCGACAAGCCGGCGGTGGTGACGGTCACCACGGTCATGAAGGCACAGCCTGAAACGATGAGCGATGCCTCTCCTTTCGACGGCGGCTCGCCTTTCGACGACTATTTCCGCCAGTTCTTCGGTGACCAGGGCATGCCGACGCCCAAGACGCCGCCGCAACAGCAACCGCAGCGCGCCGAGGCGCTGGGTTCCGGCTTCATCGTCGCCTCCGACGGCACCATCGTCACCAACAATCACGTCATCGATGGGGCCTCTTCGATCAAGGTGACGCTCGACGACGGCACCGAACTTCCGGCCAAGCTCATCGGCCGCGATGCCAAGAACGATCTCGCCGTGCTGAAGATCAAGTCGGACAAACCCCTGCCGACCGTCAAATGGGGCGATTCCGACAAGCTTATGCCAGGCGACCAGGTGCTGGCCTTCGGCAACCCGTTCGGCATCGGCACCACCGTCACGGCAGGTATCGTCTCGGCGCGCGGCCGTGACCTGCATAGCGGCCCGTTCGACGATTTCATCCAGATCGACGCGCCGATCAACCACGGCAATTCCGGCGGTCCGCTGGTGGATGTCGCCGGCAATGTCGTCGGCATCAACACGGCGATCTATTCGCCCAATGGCGGCAGCGTCGGCGTCGGCTTTGCCATTCCGTCGGACCAGGCCCAGAAGGTGGTGGCAAAGCTGATGAAGGGCGGCTCCATCCAGTACGGCTATCTCGGCGTTCAGATCCAGGAGGTGACACCGGATGTCGCGAGCGCCATCGGGCTCGACCATCCCGGCGGCGCGCTGGTTTCAGAGGTCAATGACGGCTCGCCGGCGGCCAAGGCCGGCATCGAGACGGGCGACGTCATCACCAGCTTTGCCGGGCAGGACGTGAAGGACCCCAAGGACCTGTCGCGGGCGGTCGCCGATGTCGCGCCGGGCGCCACGGAAACGGTCGATGTCTGGCGCAAAGGCAAGCCGATGCGGATTTCCGTCGATGTCGGCCAGAACAGCGCCGATGCGAAGACCGCGTCGCTGGATGACGGGTCCGACACGCCCAGTGCCGGGCGCGCTCCGGCGATAGGGCTCGGCTTGATGGATATAACGCCCGACATTCGCCAGCAGATGAACCTAGCCGGCAAGCAGCACGGCGCGGTGGTTGCCAGCGTCAATCCCGACAAAGCTGCCGCCGCTTCCGGAATACAGGCCGGCGACATCATCGTTGCCGTCAATCAGGTGCCGGTTAAGAACGCCAGGCAGGTAACCCAGGCAATCGCGCAAGCCGGCAAGTCTGGCCGCAAGTCGGTGCTGTTGCTGGTCGAGCGTGGCGACGCTCAGATCTACATCGCGGTGCCTTTTGCCAATGGCTGAGTAATGGCCTTGACGTGAACGGGACCGGCAGGGTTCGTCGGCGACGATCCCCTCCGGCCTCCGCCCGTCAAGATTTTGGTTGCCCGCCACGACATCTTCGAGAACATTGCATCAGGTTGATGTCGGCCCGATGCAGGGAGATTGCCGCGATGGTCACCCGAGGTTTCTCTTCAGGACGGCGCCCGCCAACCGATGACGATGCCCGCATCCCGCCCGGCCAACATCTTGAACAGGGTTTTCCGGTGCTGTCGGCCGGTCCGACGCCGCGCGTGCGCACCGAGGATTGGTCTTTCACGCTGAAACATGGGCCACGCCCGATCAAGAAATGGAATTGGGCCGAGTTCAACGCGCTGCCGTTGACCAAGATGACGCGCGATATCCATTGCGTGACCGCATGGACCAAGTTCGACACGCCGTGGCAGGGCGTGCTGGTCGACGATATCCTTGCCGACGCGGGTGTGGAGCCGCCGACCGGCTTCACGCTGGCGCACGCGTTCGACGGTTACACCACCAATGTGCCGGTCAAGGATCTCACCGCCGGCAAGGCCATGGTCGCGCTGCTCTACGAAGGCAAGCCGATCTCACCGGATCATGGCGGCCCGGCAAGGCTGCTGGTGCCGCATCTCTATTTCTGGAAGTCGGCCAAATGGCTGAACGGCCTGCAATTCACCACGCGCGACGAGCCCGGTTTCTGGGAATTGCGCGGCTACCATATCTATGGCGACCCATGGCGCGAGCAACGCTACACGGACGATCCGTGAGCGATACGGCGGCAGTGCAGTCGCCCTGGCAAACAGCCGGCATCGTCCGCATCGAAAAGCGCACGCCGCGTGTCACCAGCTTCTTTTTTCAGCCGTCTCGGCCCTTCGCCTATCGCGCCGGGCAGCATGTCGACGTCAGGCTGACGGCGCCGGACGGCTATCAGGCGCGCCGCTCCTATTCCATCGCCTCCGCGCCCGAAACGAATGGCGCAATCGAACTGGCGATCGAAAAACTCGACGATGGCGAGGTTTCGCCCTTCTTCCACGAAGTCGCGGCAATTGGCGACGAAATCGAACTGCGCGGGCCGCTTGGCGGGCATTTCGTCTGGCCGAAGGATGAGAGTGGGCCGCTTGTGATGGTCGGCGGCGGTTCGGGCGTCGTGCCCTTGATGTCGATGATCCGCCACCGCGCCGCACGGAATTCAGCGGTGCCCGTCGTCCTGGTCTTTTCGGTCCGGGTCTGGGACGAAGTGATCTTTCGTGACGAGCTGATCGCCCTCGACGAGCGTCAGGACGGCTTCGAGCTGGTGCTGACACTGACCCGCGAAGCCGCACGCCGCCCGGCCGACTATGCGCGGCGGGTGGACGTCGCGATGATGGCGCAAGCCATGGCGCGGCTGCCCGAGCCGCCCGGTCTCGCCTTCGTCTGCGGCTCCAATGCCTTCGTTTCCGCGGCAGCCCAGGCGCTGATCGATGCCGGCGTTGCAGCCGAAATCATCCGCACCGAACGCTACGGAGTTTGAGCGGACGCCGCCTTGCGAGAAAGGTTCGTCGGATTCGCCTTCAGCCGATCGGCAAGAAACCCGCCGACAGCAACTGGAAAGGCAAGGCGCCATAGGCGGCCACCGTGGCCGCGTCGTTCCACTCGCGAAACTGTCGCGATGGTCGCGCCTCGAGCGTCAAGGCAACTCGCGCGCCGTCGAGCGTCACCTTGCCGCGAAAATGCAGCACGCGTTCCCTGCCGGATCGGCTGATAGCCACGGCACGCAGGCGAGCGATATGCTCGCCACCGTCATTGATCTCCATTTCGATGCGGCGCCGGACCGGCGGAACGCCGATCCTGACGGTGATGTCGAGCATCATGTCGCCGGTCGTTTGCGGACAGGCGATGGCCTGCGAAAACACCAGAGGCGCCGATGCGGCTTGCGGCTTGCCCGCGGCCGGTCTCCCGCGCCAGGGTTTGGCGGGCGGCTCCTGCTGCAACCGGCCCTTCTTCCGCTTCAGGCGCAACTGCTTGGCAAGGCCGCGCGACAGCCAGACCAGGCCGCCGAAATCCGTGCGCGGCTTGGCTTGCAGAACCGACGACCAACGCGACAGGCCAGCCCGGTCGGCCATCTCGAAGATTCTGGCCATTGTCCGTTCCGGCACCGGAATGCCGATCTCGAACGCCAGATAGGATAACGCCACCGCCGCTGGAACCGCCAGGCCGCGTCTTCCGACGATGTCGAGGAACATCCCCCAATCGACGTCTTCGGCATGAATGGCGACCGCGCAGTCGACAAGCCAGTCGCTGTGGGTGTGGGCGTCGAGGCCGCCATGGGCGATGGCCAGTGCCATGCGATCGGCCGGCGATGGCACGAAGACCGCGACGCCGCTGAATTGTGCCGGGACCGCCCGTTGCCAGATCGCCAGGTCGTCTTCCGCGCTCGTCTGCGACCCATCATAGCCGAGCTGGTGCAGGTCGATGTCGCCGAAACGGCCCTTGAAGAAGTTCATCGACCGCAGCGACGCCAACCGGGTTCGCAGATATTGCGCGCTGACGCCCGAGGCGATCTGCCAGTCGCGGTCGCGCAAGATGTCGAAGACGGCAGCCATGTCGCGCGGGCGCACCAGTATGTCGATGTCATGCGCCACCCGACCACGCTGCGCCGACGCGTTCAACGCAATGCGGCTGGCGCCCTTGATCAGCATGATGTCGGCGCCGCCGTCGGCCATCGCCTTCAGCGCCGGCTCGGCCTCGCGCATCGCCATGCGCGACTTCGTCCACAGCATCTTCTGCAGGCCGACGAGGCGCGGGTGCGCGGTATGCCCGGCCAGTTTTCTGCCGAACCTGTCGGAGATGGCGGCGAGCAGACGATGTTCTCGAAACGAGACGAGGTCGATGTCGTTCTCGTCGAGCCAGCGCGCGGCGCAGGCAGCGGCTGCGTCCTCATCGGAGAGCAGCGCCGCCTTCAGCAACAGGTCCAACTGGCCGGTGGGCCACGACCAGCCATAGTCCGGGAAGCGGCGGCTGATGCGGCGAACAGGCCTGGCGTTCAACTGGAGCCCGCCTTGTTCTGGGCCCGCCGCTGCATGGCGAGCCTTGCGACCTGGAGATAGCCCCGGTCGCGTGCCGGATCGCGGCCGTAGGAAAGGCTGCCCGGACGGATGCGGCGCAATGCAAGCACGTCGTCGAGCATGGCAAGTACAAAGCCTGCCTCACGAACCCGGGCGATCCAGTCGATCATCTCGCCGCGACCGCCTGGTGGGTCGATGATGGAACCGACGCTCTGCACCACCTCCTGGCGGATCATCATCGTCGTGCGCGACCAGCCCGCTCCACTGGCCGCATCGGGCAAATCGGGGCTGTCGCCGCGAAACGTCCGCCAGTGCGTAAAGACGCCCGCTGTCCCGGGATGACGGCCGAGATAGGCCAGCTGCTGTTCGATCTTGTCCGCCAACCACAAATCGTCGGCATCGAGCGTCGCGATGAGCGGCGTCGAGAGTGCCGCAATGCCACGGGTCGTTGCGCTGCCGGGTCCGGCATTGTCCTGTCGCAGCACCGTCACCGGCAGGTTCATCGCATCGATCACCGCGGCCGTATCATCGGTCGAACCGTCGTCGACCACGACGATGGCCTCCGCCTTTGCCGTCTGGGCCAGAACGGAGTTCAGGGCCGCGCCTATGGTGGCGGCCGCGTTGAAAGCCGGAATGACGACGCCGTAGCCTGCCATCAAAGGAACCGCCACTGCGCGAGATCCTTGAAGTCGAAGATCCCCTCCACCCGGCGCAAGCTGGGATCGGCCTTGCGACGCTTCATCGACTTGTGAATGGCGCGCATGAACTCGCGAAAGGGCACATCGGCTTCCTTGGTCATGTTGCCGGGATGACGCCTGTAATAGAGAGCCACCGTATCGGGCATAACGTATTTTGCCTGGCTCTCAAAGATACGCAACAGATAGTCGGTGTCCTCGGCCTGTTTGAAATCCTCGTCGAAACCACCGGTGCGCTCGATGAGGTCTCGCGCGAAGATCCCGGCGGACAGGTGGATTCCTCGCACGGTGATGGAGTGGCTGTCGGCGGCCGGTTCCAGTGTCTCGCCATCTATCTTGTCTATCAGCGTCATGCGCGAATAGGTCAGCTCGAGGCCAGGATCCTCTTCGAAGCAGGCGAGATCCGCCTTGAAGCGGCCTATCGGGGAGATGTCGTCCGAATCGAGAAACGACACCAGACGCGTCTGCGGCAGCAACTGCTTCAGCCCGGCATTGCGCGCCTTGGTGACCCCGCCATTGATCTGCTGGAAAAGACGAATGCATGGGGCCTCGTCGATCAACGACCGTACGACGGCTGCCGAGCCATCGGTCGACCCGTCGTCGATGACGATGATGTCGAGATCGATGTCTTCGCGCTGCCTGAGCAACGAGCGCAGCGCCAGGCCAACGAATTGTTCGCGATTGTAGACCGGCATGATGACGCTCAGCCTCATCGGCGTCTCCAGCAGCGTTGCGGGCTTGGCTGATCCGAGCCGATTGTGTCGAGCATCATGGCATCCGCCAATCGGCGGGACTCTTCAATTCGAAGATACCCTGGACCTCTCGCCGTGACGGATCGGCCTTGCGCCGCCGCATCGACTTGTGGATTGCACGCAAGTGGTTGCGGACCCTGCCGCTATGTTCCTTGGTGACATTTCCGGCGTGGCGTCGGTAGTAGATCGCGACGGTGTTCGGCAATTCGTAGCGCGGACCGGTTTCGAAGACTCGCAACAGATAATCCGTGTCCTCGGACTGCTCAAAGTCCTCGTCGAAATGGCCGATGCGATCGACAAGCGTTCGACTGAAGAGAGCGGTGCTCAGCGAAATTCCGCGAAGCGTCATGGTACAGCAGTCCGCCTCCGGCTCGAGCTTCTCGTCGTCGATCCGGTCGACCAGCGTCATCAGCGAATAGGTTAGCTCAAGCCCGGAGGTAGCCTCGAAGCGGGCGAGATCGGCCTTGAACCGTCCGGCCAGCGAGATGTCGTCAGAATCCAGGAATGAAACGAACTCCGCATCCGGCGGCAGTTGCCGCAGCCCGGCGTTGCGCGCCCTGGCCACGCCCATGTTCGATTGCTGGAAGAGTCGGATGCAGGGGTTTTCGCGCATCATCGAGCGTACGGCCTCAGCAGAGCCGTCGGTCGAACCGTCGTCGATGACGATGATGTCGAGATCGGCGGCGTCCCGCTGCCGCACCAGCGAGCGCAATGCCGAAACGACATAGCGCTCACGGTTGTAGACGGGCATTATCACGCTCAGTTTCACGAAGCGCCCCGCACAAGAAAGTCCGCAATCGTGCCGGCTATCTCCTGTGGCTGCGTCCCCAGCGACAGACGATAGCACGGCAGCAGGCGGGTCAGGTCGCTGAAGAAGCGAAAGCCGCTCTCCCGCTCGCCCGGCATCTGCGCTATGCCGGACGGCGCCAAGGCAATCATGGCATCCCTGCGCGACACCGGCACGATCGAACTTGCCTCGCCTCCGCCGATATGTGGCACCAGCAGCGCAACGATGTCCAGAGTTTCGGGCACCGGCCGTGGCGCGATGTCGTCAATGTGAAAAGCATGCTTGCCTTGCCAGTTGAGCGGACCGTGCGCCTTCAGCCGGTGCTTCAGCCCAAGTCGCGCGAATCCCTGGGGATCCTGCTTGAGTGTTGAAAACAACGGGCGGGCAGTCACGCCGTTGGAGAGGTCGACCAGCACATAATCGTCGCCGACGCTGTCCAGCCCGTGGAGGAGGCCGGCGGCGACGGTCCCGGATTTCCCGGCGCCGCCCGCGCCGGCCAGCAGTACGCCCCTGCCTTTGGTGCCGAGCGTCCCCGCATGGGCCAGCCGCATGCCACGTGCCGCATATTCCCAATGGAGGAAGGGGCGCAGCGGCGCTCCCGGCTCCCACGGTGGAAAGGCATCGGCCGAGGCCATCAATTGCACGCCAACGCGACGTTGCGGATCATAGAACTGCCAGAAATCCAGGTCATGGAAATGGTTGCCGCGCAATCCGGCTTCCGCCAGCCTGGTGGCGAAGCCATGCTGCGTGAAGGGTCCTTGGCCCCATCTGGCCGGTGCCGCGATGCCGTCAATGCCGGGATGTGCGACGAAGATGCGGCAGATGTCGGCAGGCGCTCGGTTGTCCGGAGCCGTGACAAAGCCATGAGCGAAGGCATCCGCCAACGCGCCGGCACTCACAAGCGCGGTCAACTCCAGATGCGGCAAGCCCACCTTGCAGGTCAGTGGATAATGCGCGGCGCTGCTCTGCGCTTGCGCCAGGACATGACGTGCGTAGTCAGTCAGGTTTTCGAGAGTGACGTTTGGCATGGTCTGCCTGTTCCGGAGCTGTCCGGCAACGAGAGCCTGGCGGGCGCCTCAGTTGGCCTGCTTCACCGCGGGCCAGCCGAGGGGCTCCTCGACCTCGTGGATGGGATCGACGACAATGAGGTCGGCAAGGTCGTCATGGATGTCGACCTTGAGGGGCTCGCCGGCAGCGGCGAGCTGAGCCAGCAATTCGCTGGGAACCGGTCTTGCCACGCCATCGGTTGCGGCCGCCAGCAAACCGAATTCGAGCAATTGTGAAACAAAGCCGTCAATCGCGGCGGCATCGAGGGCGCCAATTCCGGTCGCGGCGCCGACCAGTTCGGAGGCAGGCACGCCGGACGACAGTGCATCCCAAAGCCTGCTGCCTGAATCAGAGAAGCCGAAATATTTACCGGTGGTCAGGTCGAGAACGACGGCTTCGCCATCGAAGGATTCAAAGACGATATCCTTGCTGGCAATGGCATATACGCCGGATTGTCGCATGTTTGCTCCCCGCCGAAGCAGGCCGCGGAGATGATCTTCGGGCCCTACGGTCAACCCCACCGTTGCAGGCGTCTAACCATTTGCAGGGTTTTTGGCAAGATGGCTTAGGCCCGGGCGAGCGCAGCTGCAGGCCGCGCGGGCATGGACAGTCTCTGACCGTGCCTGCCGGTCACGCCTCGATTTCAAGCGCCGAAAGCGGCTTCGAGCAACAGGCGAGGATAAAGCCGTCCTCGATTTCGTGATCGAGGATGCCGCCATTGTGGCTCATCTCGACGTCGCCCGCGACCTTCCTCACCTTGCAGGTGCCGCACAGGCCGAACTCGCAGGCGGCGGGAATCCGCACCCCCGAGGCGCGTGCCGTCTGCAGCACGGTCTGGCCGGCGACGCATTCGGCATCGACATCGGAATGCGAGAACCGGATCGGTGTCACGGCCTCCACGGTGGCAGCGGCGCCGTCGTCCGCCGGCGGCGAGAACGGCGCCGGGATCTCCTCCACGGCAGGCGCGGCAAAGCTTTCCTGATGGTATTTCGCCATGTCGAAGCCGGCTGCGTCCAGCATGCCGCGCACGGCGCGCATGAAAGGATCGGGGCCGCAGCAGAAAATCTCGCGCTCGCGGAAATCGGGCGCCAGCAATGGCAGCCGGATCGCGTCGATGCGGCCCATATGGCCGAACCAGCCCTCGCGGCTCGACCGCTCCTCGATCATGAAGCCGAGCGACAGCCCAGGCATGCGGCTGCCGAGCAGTTCGAGCTCCTTGCGGAAAATGATCTCTTCCGGGCGGCGCGCGCAGTTGACGAAGCCGACATCGGTCCATGGCGCGCAGTCGTTCAGCCAGCGCAGCATCGACATCATCGGCGTCACGCCGGAACCGGCCGAAATGAACAGGTATTTGGCGGCCGGGTGGCTGTGCAGCGAGAAGTCGCCGGTCGGCCCATAGGCCTTGACGTGCGAACCGGGCGTCAGATGGTCGAACATCCAGCGCGTACCGGTGCTGCCCGCCTGCGCCTTGACCGTCACCGCGATCGAGAACGGCCGCGACGGCGAGGACGACAGCGTGTAGGTGCGCATCAGCGGCCCGTCCGATGTCGGCAATTCCAGAGTCACGAACTGCCCCGGTTTGTAGCGAAACCAGGTCTGGTTGTCGGAGCGGAAGGTGAAGGTCTTCACGTCAGGCGCTTCGTCGCTGACGCCGATCACTTCCAGCACCTGCAGCCTGTCGTTCCAGGGCGTCATCTGGTCGAGATGGCGATAGAGGCCAAGGTCCGTCATCGCATTCATCCTCTTATCCCCTGGGCTAGGCGACGCTGCGCAGGGCCGGCCGGCCGCCTTCGGCAAGGCGCGGCCCGATGAACGACGCGTACCACTCGACGAACTGGATCACGCCGCCCTCATGCAGCTCCGAATAGGGGCCTGGTTCATAGGCCGGCGACAGGATGCCGAAGGCGTTTTCCTCGACGATGCGGCGGTCCTGGTCGTTGGTCTCGGTCCAGACATGGGTGAGCTCAGCGAGGTCGTAGTCGACGCCTTCGACCGCATCCTTGTGGACGAGCCATTTCGTTGTCACCGCGGTTTCCGTGGCACTGATCGGCAGCACGCGGAAGGTAACGGCGTGGTCGCCGAGGATATGGTTCCAGGTCGTCGGATAGTGATAGAGCAGCAAGGAGCCGATGCGGTCGGTTGAAACGCTGTCGGACAAGTTCTTCTGGACCGCCCGTTTTCCCGTCATGGTGTAGCTGACGGCATCGCGCAGCAGCGGCGCGCGGGTGGCGCGGTACTGCCCTGCCGGATCGATGCGGAATTTGCTCGGCAAGCCTGATGCCTCGCATTTGGCCCAGTGTGCGACCATTTCAGGGTCGCTGTCGGCGCCATGGACGCCGGTTATGGTTGGAGCCTCGGGGAAGGTCTTGCACAACTCGGGATGATTGGCGGCGCAGTGGTAGCACTCGCGGTTGTTTTCCCAGACCAGCTTCCAGTTGCCCTTCTCGACGATCGTGCTCTCGAAGGCGATCTTTGCTTCACGCAGCCGGTGCGGCAAAAGATAGGGTTCGATCATCGCCCGCATCGGCGCGAAATCTGCCGGTTCCTTGGCCAGGCAGATGAAGAAGTAGCCGCCGACGCTCTCGCAAGCGACCGGCTTCAGGCCGAAATCACTCTTGTCGAAACCGTCGGCCATCTGGCGGGCAAACAGCAGGCGGCCGTCCAGCTCGTAGGTCCACTGATGATACGGGCAGACGAGCTTTGCCGCGGTACCCTTCTCCGTGTTGCACACGCGGCTGCCGCGATGGCGGCAGGAATTGTGGAAGGCGTTGATCTTGCCGTGCTGGTCGCGGACAAGGACGACCGGATAATCGCCGACCTGCACGGTGATGTAGCTGCCCGGCTTCGGCAGTTCGCAATCATGGCCGATGAACAGCCAGTCGCGATACCAGATCAGCTCCATGTCGAGCTTGAAGTAGTCCGGATCGGTGTAGAAGGGCTGCTCCAGCGAAAAGCCTTGCCGGCGCCCCTTCAGGAGCCTCAGCATGTCGTTGCGGATATCCATGTCCTGTCCTCGTTCCTAAGGACTGAACTGGTGGTGACGGAGGAAGGATTGAAACGCAGGCCGGCTGTGTGCCGGACATGCGCTATCCACCTCTTGACCGCCCACCGCGATCAGTCGAGTCTAAAAATCTCGGGCTGGTTTCCGGGCTCTGGAGTTGTCCTTGCGGACCATCGCGACACCTTCCCAGGCGGTTGCCCAGTGGTCTCCCGTTGCGACTTGAACTCCACCACCGTTGCGGGGGCAGCGCCGGATTCTGACCGGCTTCCCAATTCTCCGCCTCGTCGTCACGAAGCGGCACCTGAGATGGTATGATCTAACCACGATCGCGGGCGCGCCGTCGGCATGAAAACGACATCGTATCCATGCGGCGCGACACGGCATGCGAAACGCTACTGCAGATCGTCGCGGGCCGAGATCTCACCTCCCGGGCGGCCATTTGCCGGCTGCGATCTTCCCGAATCCGACCCTTCGCGGGGATCAAAAAAGGTTAATGGTTTCGAAAAGTGACTATTAGCTCGCCCTAAAATCGAACCGAACGGTTCGTTTCTGTTGACGGTGCGTGCAGGACGGTGTGAACGCTGGGCCTCTGAAACAGTCAGTGATCCATCAGGTGGCTACACCTAACACACTGATATGAAGAAGAAAAATGCATCCCTAGATTCCATTGGCACAATTTCAAGGTGTGGATTCATGGTCCACACGGAACAACTTCGTGATTGGAAAAGACGACCTTGCCCTCCCACATCGGGGCTGTCCGAACGACGCGATTTCATTTCCAAGACACGCCGCTAGACGGACGGAAAAAAGACGATACTGGAGTACCAAAAATGAAAAAGATCATTCTCACTGCCGCAGCCCTTCTGGCCATTTCCGGCAGCGCCTTCGCTGGTAGCGACCACTACGGTTCCAACGCCGCGGCAGCCACTGCTGTCGACAGCTCGTACACCGCTTCGACCAAGAAGTCGGAACCGGCTGCTCAGGCGCCTGCCCAGGGTGCTGACCGCAACCTCTTCGGCAACAACTAACAGCCGATTCCCAGTTTCCCGGTCGACGGCGGGCTCGCCCGCCGCCCTGGCGAAATCCAGACATTCAGGAGTATTCAAGATGAACAAGATCCTCATTGCTGCCGCCGCCGTTCTGGCCATCACCGGCAGCGCTTTCGCGGGCAGCGACAACTACGGTTCGAACGGCCCCAACCAGCCTGCCGCCGCTGTGGACCAGTCGTACACGGCTTCCACCAAGACCTCGGAACCGGCTGCCCAGACGCCCGCTCAGGGCAGCGACCGTAACCTCTTCGGTCGCTAACAACCAATTTCGCAACCGACGGCAGCTGTGTCTGCCGTCCTGGCGAAATCCAGAATTCAGGAGACTAAAATGAACAAGATCCTTATTGCTGCCGCCGCCGTTCTGGCCATCACCGGCAGTGCCTTCGCCGGCAGCGACAACTTTGGCTCCAATGGTGCCAATCAGCCTGCCGCCACGACTTCGGTCGACAGCACGCGCACCTCTTCGGTACGCAACACCGGTTCGCCGGTTTACAAGCTGCTGAACTCGTCGGGTGACACCACCCAGAAGTCTGCTCCGCAAGGTGCCGACCGCAACCTCTTCGGCAACAACTAACAACCGAAGTCGATCTCCAAGTCAAAGAGCGGCGGGCCCGGCCCGCCGCTCTTTTTGTGCCTGACACGGTAATTGCGGTTAAGCCGCCTTTGCTTCCACTTCATGCAACGCGAAAGAACGTCCATCCGCGTCGAAGATATGCAGGTCCTCGCCATTGGCGCTCAGCCGCAATGTCGAGCCGCGCTTGACCTCGACATTGCCGGGCAGCTTGGTCACCAGCGGCAGATCGGCGCGGCCGATGTCGACATAGACAAGCTGCACCTCGCCGAGTTGCTCGACATAGTCGACCGTCCCCTCGAACAGATAGTCCGCGCCGCTGGCGATGATCAGGTCCTCCGGCCGCACGCCAAAGCTCACCGCAGCGCCCTTTGCCGAAGCCGGCGTCGCAATCGGCACGGTCGCCTTGCGTCCGCCGACATGGCTGACGACGGTCGGGTTTCCGGTCTTTTCGATGGTCGCCGGCAGGATGTTCATGGCCGGCGAGCCGATGAACTGGGCAACGAACAGATTGCCGGGCTTCTTGTAGAGGTCCATCGGCGTGCCGACCTGCTCGATATGGCCGTCCTTGAGCACCACGATGCGGTCGGCCAGCGTCATCGCCTCGACCTGGTCGTGGGTAACGTAGATCATGGTCGTGTTGGGCATCGATTCCTTGAGCTTGGCGATCTCGATGCGGGTGGCGACGCGCAGCGCGGCGTCGAGGTTCGAAAGCGGCTCGTCGAACAGGAACACCTTCGGATTGCGCACGATGGCGCGGCCGATGGCGACGCGCTGGCGCTGGCCACCCGACATCGCCTTGGGCAGGCGGTCGAGATATTTGGTCAGCTGCAGGATCTCGGCGGCCTGGCGCACGCGGCGGTCGATCTCGGCCTTGTTCTCTTTGCCGATCTTCATCGAGAACGCCATGTTGTCGTAGACGGTCATGTGCGGGTACAGCGCGTAGGACTGGAACACCATGGCGATGCCCCGCTTCGACGGCGGCACGTCGTTCACCACTTCGCCGGCTATTCTGAGTTCGCCGGAGGTGATTTCCTCGAGCCCGGCGATCGACCTCAGCAATGTCGACTTGCCGCAGCCCGACGGGCCGACGAAGACGATGAACTCGCCCGACTTAATATCGAGGTCGATGCCGTGGAGAATGTTCAGATTGCCGTAGGACTTCTTCACTTGTCTTAGCGTGACATCGGCCATTGGTTTCCTCCAGTGATTGGAAATTCAGTCGAGACGCCCGAACCAGGCGCCGTAGCCGCCAAGCTCGATGGAACCGCTGCTCGCCTGCCCCGAAAATCCGTGCCCGGGCAGAGGTTGCAGCGATCGGCCGCCAAGGTCAACCTTGGCCCGCCCGGCTCCCAGATTGAAGACGCAGACGATCTGCTCGTTGCCTGCGCGGCGCGTGAAGGCGACGGTATCTCCCTCACTTTCGATGAAGGTGATGTCGCCCTTGGCCAGCGCCGGATGGGCACGCCGGAAGGTAAGAAAGCGCCGGTAGTGCTCGAGCAGCGAAGCCTCGTCGCCCTGCTGGACATTGACCGCTTGCGCCAAATGCTTGGCCGGCACCGGCAGCCAGGGTTTTGCCTGGGAGAAGCCGCCATTCTTGGCGCCGCCGTCCCACACCATCGGTGTGCGGCAGCCGTCGCGGCCCTTGAATTCAGGCCAGAAGCGGATGCCGTAGGGATCCTGCAAATCCTCGAACCGAAGGTCGGCCTCGCCGAGCCCAAGTTCCTCACCCTGATAGATGCAGACCGAACCGCGCAAGGACATCAGCAGCGCCGAGATGACCTTCAGGTAGGCGGTCGGGTCGGGCTCATTGGCGGCCCAGCGCGAGGCCGGGCGCATTACATCGTGGTTGGAGAAGGCCCAGCACGACCAGCCATCGCTGGCGACCTTGCCGAAGGATTCCAGCACCGAGCGGACCTTGCCCGCGCTGATCTTTTCCGGCGCCAGGAAATCGAAGGAGTAGCACATGTGCACGCGCTTGCCGCCGGCGGTGTAGGCGGCCACCACTTCAAGCCCACGCTGCGAATCGCCGACCTCGCCGACCGCTGCCGTTGCCGGATATTCATCGAGCAGGGCACGGAACCGTTCGAGGAAGCCGAGATTCTCGGGCCGGCTCTTGTCGTAGAGATGGTCCTGGTAGTTGTAGGGGTTGACCGCCGGCGCGGTCTGGTCGTTGCGCTCTTCCGGCGGCAGCGGCGGGTTGTTTTCCAACCCCTGGCTGTGGAAGTAGAAATTGATGGTGTCGAGCCGGAAACCATCGACGCCGCGCTCCAGCCAGAAGCGGGTGACGTCGAGCAACGCGTCCTGAACCTCGTGGTTGTGGAAGTTGAGGTCGGGCTGCTCGGCCAGAAAATTGTGCATGTAATATTGCTGGCGGCTGGTGTCCCATTGCCAGGCCGAGCCGCCGAAGATCGACAGCCAGTTGTTGGGCGGCGTGCCGTCCGGCCTGGCGTCTGCCCAGACGTACCAGTCGGCCTTCGGGTTGCTGCGGCTCGACCGGCTTTCCTTGAACCATGGGTGGTTGTCGGCGGTGTGCGACAGCACCTCGTCGATCATCACCTTCAAGCCCAGCCTGTGTGCCTCGGCGGTCAGCGCGTCGAAGTCGGCCAGCGTGCCGAACATCGGATCGACGTCGCAGTAATCCGACACGTCATAGCCGAAATCCTTCATCGGCGACTTGAAGAACGGCGAAATCCAGATGGCGTCCGCACCGAGTGCCGCGATGTAGGGTAGCCGCCCGATGATGCCCTTAAGGTCACCGATGCCGTCGCCGTTCGAGTCCTGGTAGCTGCGCGGATAAATCTGGTAGATCACCGCGCCCCGCCACCAGTCGCGATCGATGGCGAGGTCAGGCTTCGAGCTGGCCTTCAAAGCGGATTGCATCGTCTCAGCCTCCTTTCACCGAGCCGGCAAGCAGCCCGCGGACAAAATAGCGCTGCAGCGAGAAGAACACGATCAGCGGCACGATGATGGTCACGAAAGCCGATGTCGTCAGAATCTCCCAGTCGCCGCCGCGTGAGCCCAACAGCGCGTTGAGCTTGGCGGTCAGCACGATCTGGTCTGCCTCTGTGCCGAGGAAAACCATCGCCACCAGCAGATCGTTCCATACCCACAGGAACTGGAAGATGGCAAACGAAGCCAGCACCGGAAACGACAGCGGCAAGACGATCTTGACGAAGATCTCGAAATCGCTGGCGCCGTCGATGCGCGCCGATTCCATGATTTCGCGCGGCAGGCCGGCAATGTAGCTGCGCAGCAGGTAGATGGCGAAGGGCAGGCCGAAGCCGGTATGCGCCAGCCAGATGCCGAGATAGGTCTTCGACGGCATGCCGAAGAAAGCGCCGACGCCGTTGTAGAGTTTCAACAGCGGGATCAGCGACATCTGCAACGGCACCACCAGCAAGCCGATGATGACCGCGATCAGCAGCGCCCGGCCGGGAAACCGCATCCAGGCCAGCGCATAAGCGGCAAAGGCGGCGATCAGGATCGGGATGACGGTTGCCGGAATGGTGACGGTCAGGGAATTCATGAAAGACCGTCCGATGCCTTCGGAGAACAGCACGGTTTTGTAATTATCGGTGGTGAATTTCGGCGGCGCCGACGAAGCATAATAGACGCGCTGGCCGCGATCGCCTTCGAACGCTTTCGGGGACTGCATGACGAAGCTGCCGTCGGCATTGAGCTGCAAGGTCACGCCGTCGCCGAGATCGGCTGTGGT
Organism: Mesorhizobium sp. XAP4; assembly: GCF_029269325.1. Lineage (NCBI taxonomy): Bacteria > Pseudomonadati > Pseudomonadota > Alphaproteobacteria > Hyphomicrobiales > Phyllobacteriaceae > Mesorhizobium > Mesorhizobium sp. XAP4. Next base: position 883,805 of record NZ_JARIXW010000002.1, read on the forward strand.
GCCGGCGGGATACTGCGTCGGTGCCGCCGATTTGACCCCGAAGGCGCTGATGTCGCGCTTGGCGCCGTCGCCGAAGATATTGCCCTCGAGCACGAACTTGCCGTCCTTCTCGACTTGCGCCGAGGCGGGCGGCAGCCGGCCGGCTTCGGTCTGGGTGGAACTGGCGAACGAGTTCCACCAGCCCGAGGCGATGATCTGGTTCTTGTCGCGCAGCGATGAAACCAGGATGCCGAGGGTCGGTATGGTCCAGATCGCGACGAAGATGAGCACGGCGATGTGGACGCCAAAGCGGCTGGCGAAGGAATTTCCGGTCGCGACTGCCATCTCAATGTCCTCCCGTCTCTTTGTTCGCCTGTCGGATGTTCCAGACCATGATCGGAATGACCGCAATCATGATGATGATGGCGATGGTGGCGCCGCGGCCGAAATCGCCGCCGCCGCGGAACATCCAGTCGAACATCAGATTGGCCAGCACCTGGCTGTTCCACTGGCCGTTGGTCATGGTCAGCACGATGTCGAATACTTTGAGCACCAGAATGGTGATCGTGGTCCAGACCACGGCGATGGTGCCCCAGATCTGCGGCACCATGATCTTCCAGAAGATCTGGAACGGATTGGCGCCGTCGATGACGGCGGCTTCCAGCGTTTCCTCGGGGATGCCGCGCAGGGCGGAAGACAGGATGACCATGGCAAAGCCGGTCTGGATCCAGATCAGGATGATCATCAGGAAGAAATTGTTCCAGAACGGCAGCGATATCCAGACCTGCGGCTGGCCGCCGAAATGCTGGATGATGGCGTTGAGGATGCCGATCTGCGTCTGGCCCTCGCCCCGATACTCGTAGATGAATTTCCAGATCACGCTGGCGCCGACGAAGGAGATCGCCAGCGGCAGGAAGATCAGGCTCTTGGCGATCGTGCCCCACCAGATCTTGTCCGTAAGCACGGCGATGATCAGCCCGAGGAAGGTGCAGGCGGCCGGCACCACCGCCAGCCAGATGATGTTGTTGAGGATCGAGTTGCGGAACTCGCGGTCGCCGAACGCCCATTCATAGTTCGCCAGGCCGACGAAATTGATGCCGCCGCGATCGAGGAACGACAGCCGCAGCGTCTCGACCACCGGATAGATCAGGTAGATGGTGAGGATGATCATCGCCGGGCCGACGAACAGCCATGGGCGGACCAACCCTTGCCGGCGTAGATTGTCGATGGCCGCGGCACCGGCGACGCCGCGTGATGGGAATATCAGGTCGACCAGTTTGTTGGCGCCCCAGAAATAGGCGACGCAACCGCCGACGCCGACGATGATGACGAATATGGCCGAGAAAATCTGAGCCGCCATGGGTCCCTCTCCCCCTGCGCATGACCCGACAAGGAATGACCTTGGTGACGGGGACCAGGCGCCGATTCAGTTGTTTGGAGCGCGTCATCGGCGGCTTGCGCACATTGCCGATCGCGCTTCATGTCAATGCGCTCATGACGAAAGGCTGCGGCACGGGCCGCCGTCGGATCCGGGCCGGTACGGTCCGGATCCAGTGCGAGAATGGTTGGTCGTCTACGTGCCAGCCGTCTACTTGATGGCGTCCCAGCTCTTCTGGATGTCGGTGGCGACGTCCTGCGCCGACTTGCCGCCGACCAGGTCGATCATGCCGGTCCAGAAGGCGCCGGCGCCGATCTTGCCCGGCATCAGGTCGGAACCGTCGAAGCGGAAAGTCGAGGCATTGGCGAGGATTTCGCCCTGCTTCTTCAGCGCGTCGCTGGCATAGGCATCCTTGTTGACCGACTTGAGCGGCGTCACGAAGCCGCCCTCGGCCATCCAGATCTCGTGGGCGAGCGGCATCTTCAGGAATTCGATGAACGCGCGCGCACTCTTGCTGTCCTTGGTGATCATCGCCAGCGTACCGGCGCCGAGCACGGGCGTGCCCAGTTCAGGCTTGGCGGCATAGGGCGGGAAGTAGAAGAAGTCCGCGTCCTGGCCGACCTTGGTGCCTTCCGGGAAGAAGGTCGGAATGAACGATGCCTGGTGGTGCAGGTAGCATTTCGGCGGCACCGAAAAGAGGCCCTTCGGGCTGTCGCGGAAGTCGGTCGCCGCAACCGCCTTGGCGCCGCCGTCGACCATCTTGTCGTCGGTCGCGATCTTGCCGAAAATGTCGATGGCGTTGACCACCGCCGGATCGTTGAACGGGATCTCGTTCTTCACCCATTTGTCGTAGACCTCCGGAGGCTGGGTGCGCAGCATCAGGTCTTCGACCCAGTCGGTTGCCGGCCAGCCGGTGGCACCGCCGGAGCCGAGGCCGATGCACCACGGCTTGCCGCCATCGGCGATGATCTTCTTTTCGAGATCGGCGAGTTCTTCCTGGGTCTTCGGCACCTTGTAGCCGGCTTCCTCGAAATTATCCGGCGAGTACCAGACCAGCGACTTCACGTCGGCCTTGTAAGGGAAGGCGAAGAAGCCCGGCTTGCCGTCCTTGTCCTTGAAGGTGCCGAGATCGACCCATGACTGGCCGGCGCCGTAATTGTCCTTGACCCATTTGGCGGTGTCGTCACCGAGCGGCGTCAAAAGGCCCTTCGACGCCAGGTCCTGGATGAGGCCCGGCTGCGGCAGCACGGCGATGTTCGGCGGGCTGCCGGCCTGCGTGTCGATGACGATCTGCTGCTCGTAATTCTCCGAGGAGGAGTATTTGATCTCGACGCCGGTGGCTTCCGAGAAATAGTCGAGGACGCCGCGCACCAGGCCTTCGTCCTCGCCGCGCCACGGTCCGAAGATCGACAGCGTTTCACCCTTGAGGTCGACTTTCTTGAGCTCTTCGTAGTTCGCCCAGTTGAAGCGCTTGTCTTCGCCGGGCTTGAACTTCAGTTCGGCCTGCGCGGGCGCGTTCAGGGCGAACGTGGCAAACGCAGCACCCAGCAAAAGCATTTTCTTCATCGGTATTCCTCCCAGTGGGTCTCACACACCGGACGGAACCTCCATTCCGCCCGCCGACGCCGCAGGACTGTGACTCAGTCGGAAAGGAACCGCAACCTTTCGAAGAGTCTTCCAAAGCGCTTTGGCTTTTTCGATCACGCCATTGAATCGCGGGGAAGTCAAGGGGCTGGCGAATCAATCGATTTAGGTTCGCGCATTTGCGCCCAAAAAGTGCGTCGCAGCACGCTATTATGGCAGTGCAGCAGCAATTTTTGTTTCAAACATGCCCAAACCGCGTCTATGGTTGGGCTTCGTATGGCTCGGCCCCGGTGGCACTTGGGTCGATTCAATTTAAAAGCGCTTTGAGGGAATGGAGACTTTCGTGAACCTCAAGCAGCTCGCCCACATGCTGGCACTTTCGCAAACCACGGTAAGCCGCGCGCTGAACGGCTATCCCGAGGTCAACGAGGAGACGCGCAGGCGTGTCATGGATGCCGCCAAGCGCCATGGCTATCGGCCCAACCCGAGCGCGCGCCGGCTGGCGACCGGCAAGACCGGCATGATCGGCTATGTCCTGCCGACCGGTGCGTCCGTCGACATCGATCCGCATTTCGTCGAGTTCCTGTCCGGCCTTGGCGACTATGCCCGCTCGCACGAGCTCGACCTTGTGCTGTCGCCGGCCGACGCCGACGACCAGGAGACGACCTACCGGCGCATCGTCGCCAACCGGCAGGTCGACGCTGTTTATATCTCCTCTCCAAGGCCCGCCGACCGGCGCGTGGCGCTGGTCAACACGCTCGGCATTCCCTTCATCGTCCATGGCCGCAGTGAGGGCTTCGATTTCGACTACGCCTTCACCGATATCGACAATGAGGGCGCCTTCCACGAAGCGGCCAGGCTGCTGATCCAGCTCGGTCATCGGCGGCTGGCGCTGATCAACGGTGACGACCGCGAGACCTTCGCCATCCATCGCGAACGCGGCGTGCGCCGGGCACTCGCCGCGAGCGGACTGACATTGATCGAACGCCATGTCTGCTCGGTCGACATGACCGAGGAGAACGGCTACCGCGCCACCAGGCGTTTGCTGGAAGGGGACGATGCGCCGACGGCGATCGCCTGCTCCAGCCTGATCATGGCGCTGGGCGTCGTGCGTGCGGTGCGCGACCTCGGCTTGAGCATTCCGGGCGACGTCTCGCTGATCGCCCATGACGATGTCTTCCCCTGGCTGAGGCCGGAGAATTTCTCGGTGCCGCTGTCGACGACGCGTTCATCGATCCGTCTCGCCGGCGCCCGTGTCGCCGAGCGGCTGGCGGCACGGATTTCAGGACTGGAGGAGGGCGCGCGAGGCGAGGTCTGGCCGGTCGACCTGGTGGTGAGAGGGTCAGTCGCCGGTGCGCCGGCGTAGCTGGAGATCAAATCCATGTGCTCTGCGGGATCGAGTTGAGACGCGACACTCACGCCGCATCAATCTCGCCCGACGCCGGCAGTAGGGAGACCACCGCAAGGGGGCCGGATTCCGATATCTCACGCCGCGGATTTGAGGTGGTCGATGAAGGCGCGCAGCTTCGGCAGGACTTGGCGCTTGCCGGGATGATACAGGAAGACGCCCGGCGTCGTGGCGGCGATGCCGTCCAGCACCGGTTCCAGTTTACCTTCGGCTATCGGAGCTTCAGCGATTGGTCGAGGCGTCTGCGCCAGCCCGACGCCCCGCATCGCGGCCCCGAGCAATGTCGGATAATCGTGCGCTATCAGCGGGCCTGAGAGCATCGCCTCGATCGCCTCGTTGCCGTCGACGAAAGCCCAGGGCGCTATGGCGCCATTCGAACGGCGCAAGCGCAGGCAGGCGTGGTTGCGCAGATCATCGACGCGTTCGGGGCGGCCGTGGCGTTTGAGATAGTCAGGGCTGCCGACGACCACGAACGAGAACGATGGGGTTAGCCGCACCGCGATCATGTCGACCGCGATGAACTGGCCGAGACGGATGCCGGCATCGAACCCGCCGGCCGCGAGATCGACCATCTCGTCGCTCGCGGCGATCTCCAGTTCGATCTCGGGGTAAGCCCGGCAGAACGACGCGATCATTGGCTCCAGGATCAACGGCACGACAGCGCGGGGCACGGACAGGCGCAGCAGACCGGTCGGCCGTTGGCCGATGTCACGCACGGCCTCGCCGGCCGCGACGAGTTCTTCGAAAGCAGGGCCGGCACGATCGAGGAACCGCTGGCCAGGCTCGGTCAAGCCGACGCTCCGTGTCGTGCGGACGAACAGCGCCGCACCCATGCGTGCCTCCAGCGCGCGCACCGCCTGGCTCACGGCGGACGGTGTCACGCCGAGTTGCGCTGCGGCGCGGCGGAAGTTGCGGTGCCTGGCGACAGCCAGGAACGCCTCGATGCCCTCCAGCGCACCATGTCGGACTGTGTAGTTCTGCTTCATAGGTTGTTGTTATTACGCCGGGTAGTCGAATTATGGAAGTGGGCCTAGGTATGAGCTGAACCTAGGAGACATCATGCGATGACCGATGAACTTGAAGGGGTACGCGACCATTATCGCGCGACGGGCCTGACCGAGCGGCTGAAGACGGTGTTGGCTGCCCTCGGCCCGGAGGACCAGCTCCTCACGCCCCAACAATTGGGCGTTCTGGACCAGTTTCACACCCGTGGGCTAGCTGCCACCGCCGAGCTTGCCCAATTGGCGGGGATCGCTGCCGGCATGTCGATACTGGACGTCGGCTCGGGCGTCGGTGGGCCGGCGCGCTTTCTGGCTGCGACCTATGGCTGCCGGGTTACTGGCGTGGATCTCAGCGAGCCTTTCGTGGATGCCGCGCGCTATCTGACCGAGCGCACGGGACAGAGCGGGCAGCTGTCGTTCCAGACCGCCAGCGCATTGGAGCTCCCATTCGACGATGGCCGTTTCGACGCGGTGCTGTTGCAGCACGTGGCGATGAACATCTCTGACCGGACGCTGCTCTACAGCGAGATTCGGCGCGTGCTGAAGCCAGGCGGCAGGTTTGCCACATACGACGTCGTGTTGTCTGGAGGCGAGCCGCACTATCCGCTTCCCTGGGCGAGAACGCCGGCGACGAGCTTTCTCCTAACAGCCGGTGCGACGCGCGAGGCGATCGAACCGGCCAGCTTCCGCATGCTGGCATGGCAAGACGACACCGACGCCGCCAAGGCGTGGTTCGCACAGTTGCGCGCGTCGGGGCCGCCGCCTTCGCCCAATCTCGGCGTGGTGATGGGACCGGACTTCGCTGAGCTTGCGGCCAACCTCGGACGAAATCTTATGCAAGGTCGGCTCGGTATCCTGACCGCAGTGTTCGAGGCCGCATGAACCAATTGTCGAGAGGAGGCCAGATGTCCACCGAAGTCCTATTCCAAATCCATCTTGTTCTGGGCTATGTCGCGTGGCTGCTTTGCTTCGCTACATACGGTTTGCCGTGGCTCAGGTCGATGGACCGGGTCGCGGCGCAGCGCGCTGTTGCCGCTCTGCACAGCTTCCGCTTCTTCGGGCTGGTCTTCCTCGTTCCGGGTGTCGTCAGCCCCGATTTGCCTGCCGGCTTTGCCGTGTTTGCTGCCTACGGCGACCTTGCAACAGGAGTGCTGGCCATGCTGGCGCTGCTCACGGCAAGGATACCTCGGCTCTTCTGGGCGCTCGTCGTCGCCTTCAATCTGGTCGGGGCGGTTGATCTGATCGTAGACTATTACCACGCCATCCAGGTCGGCCTCCCCCAGCGTGCGGGCGAACTGGGCGCCACCTACGCGATCCCGATCATCTACGTGCCGCTGCTGATGATCACGCACATCGTCGCGTTCTATTTTCTGGTGCGTCCTCCGCAAGCCGCGGCTTGGACTGTCGCAGACTAGTCCTTTGCCGCCGCCGCCTTGATGTCCAGCAGGCCGTAGCCGAAATCATTGTCGCGTCCCTTGGGGCCGAGATCCCTGGCCGTTGCCGCGAGCGCCTTTTCGATGTCGTCGGCCGAGCGATCGGGCGCGGCATGGATGAGATTGGCGATGGCGCCGCTCACGATCGCCGCGGCAAACGAGGTGCCTGTGACCACATCCGAGCCGGCGCCGCTCGGCGCCACCATCTCGACGCCGGGTGCCGAGATGAAGACATAGGCGCCGCGATTGGCCTGCGGCATCAGCCCGTCCTTGGCATCGGTGGCGGTCACCGCGATGACACCATCGAAGGCGGCCGGATAGCCATAGGGCGCCTTCGGCCCGTTGTTACCGGCTGCGGCGACCAGCACCATGCCGAGCGCACGGGCATTGCGGCAGGCGACGCCGAGCAAATCGTTCTTCGGCCCGACAAAGCTCATATTGATGATGCGCACGTCCTGTTCCGCCGCCCAGTCGAGCGCCGACAGGATGACGTCCATGGTCGACTTGCCGCCCTCGAAGGCGCGGGCGTGATAGATTTTTGCGCCCGGTGCCATGCCTTCCAGCGCGCCGACGCCGGCGATCAGCCCGTCGATCGACGTGCCGTGATCGCGCTTTTCGATCGGCACGTCGGGCATGGCGTCGAACTGCCCGGCAATGACGCCCGAGAGCGCCGGGTTGGTGTCGTCGATGCCTGTGTCGATCACCGCGATGCGGACGTTTTCTCCGCTGGCCTGCTTGGAATCGAGTGCAATGCGGTCGAACGCATAGTTGACGATGCCGGCGGCCTGCTGCAGCGAATAGACGTGATTGGGCTCGCGCCGCTGGGTGCGGCCGTCGGCGGCCAGTTGCGCCAGCACGACGCCGACGGGCCGGCCGTCGGGAATGCCGAAGCGCACCAGCGTGGTGCCAAGCAGGCGCGACTGGCGCTGCGAGCGCACCTGCAGGCCGAAGGAGGCGGCGATCTGCTGGATAGCGCCGGCATCGCCGTCGACGGTCACCAGCACCTCGTCGGGTACGAAGTCGCCAACCACCGCGCGCCGCGGCTGAACGGCAATGAGATCGGTCGGCGAGACGATCGGGCCACCGGGCGGGGGGCCGGCTTGAGTATCGGCCGGCGGCATCGCCGGTTCGGGCCGTGGCGTCGGCACAGGGGTCGGGGGCGCCGCCGGGCTGGGAAACAGGTCGACGATCAGGGCCGGCAGGAACACCGCGCCGGATTGCGCCGCATCCGATCCGCCCTCTGTGTCGCTGCCATCCTTGGCGCAGTCGGCGCCTGCCGCATTGGTCCCGTCGCGGCAGTCGATTTTCGTCTGGTCGGGATTGGGATCTTTGGTCTGCGCCGACGCGGGCACGGCGACGGTTATCATCGCCGCCGCAAGCATTGCCGCAAATCGAATGACCGCCTCAGCCGCCATCAACCGGTTTCCTTCCCTCGATCACAGTCTCCGTGAAAGCCTGGGCGGCAACAAGGCCGATTTGCCTGGTGTAGTCGGCTGCGTTGGCAGCAGGGATGCCAAGCCGGAACACGCCGTCGGCGGTCGGTCCGCCGACGATCTTCAGCCCGTTGCTGCCGAGGAAGGCGGAAATGTCCGACATCTTCGCATCCGGCTTGAACTTGACCAGGGCGTACGGCATTTTCGCCAGATCGTCTTGCGCGCCGGCAATCTCGAAATCATTGCCCTTTCCGCCGGGTTCGACAAACGACTGCACCATGACCAGCGCCAGCAGAACCGCGGCTGCCGCCCAGGCGACGCCGACCGGCACCGCCATGAAGCGGCCCCAGGCCTGCGCCAGCCAGGACGATCCTGCCGGCTTGCGCGCAGGCCCGGCCTCGGCGTCGAGTGCCTTGGCAAAGCGGCTGAGCGCATCGGCCGGCGGCCGGATTGCTTCGTTGGCGGCCGTGGCGCCGGAGAATTCGGCTTCAGCTTCGCCAAGGGCGGCAAGTGCGGCCGGATCGCTGGCCAGCCATTCCTCGACCGCTTCCAGGTCGGAACCTTCCAGCGAGCCGTTCAGGTAGAACGGCAGCAGCGTTTCCATTTCGTCGCGGCGCGACATCTTTTCAGCGGCGCTCATGGCCACCCCCTGTCGTAACCGGCCACCTTGAGAGCCTCGCCGAGTTTCTTGCGGGCGTAGAACATCCGGGTCTTGACGGTGGCGACCGGAATGTCGAGCACCTCGCTGATCTCGCTCACCGACTGCCCGTGATAATAGGCAAGATCGATGACGACGCGATGCTCTTCCGGCAAGGCGTCGACGAAGCGCCGCAGGGCGGCCGCCTTGTCTTCCTTCATGGTGACGACTTCCGGCGTGTCGGCGCCGTCGGGCACTGCGGCGGCGGCCTCGTCGTCGATCCAGTCTTCCTTTTTCTTGCGCAGAAAGGACAGCGCCTTGAAACGGGCAATGCCGAGCAGCCATGTCGAGACTTCGGAACGCCCTTCGAAGCCGGGCGCCTGGCGCCACAGCTCGAGGAAGACTTCGTTGGCGATATCGTCGGCCATCATTTCCGATCCCGTCTGGCGCGCCACGAAGCGGTAGACCCGCGCGTGGTGACGCATGAACAGGAGCCGCACGGCGGCTCGGTCGCCCTTCGCGACCCGGTCGACAAGCGCGCGATCGGTCTCCGTCGCTGCCGTCATGGCCGGTCGAGCCGCCTGGCTCCTGTCTGCTCTGTCGCTGATCGGCCCAAAAAGGTTCATCCTCCGCCAAGGAATTTTGCGGAGGCTAACCGAAGAGCGCGGAGGTTGCCAGAGGTGCGCCTCTTCCTTCTCCCATAAGGGCAGAAGGGAAGAGCTTCGCGGATCGCTTCTCACTCCAAGAAAGACTTCGCCTTCATCGTTGCGGGCACGGGAACGCCCAGTCGGCTCAGCACCGTCGGCGCCAGCTGCAGCTGGTCGAGTAGTGTGTCCGCATCCGGCCCTTTGCCTTGTCCAAAATAATACAGCGCGAAATCCTGCATCTCGTCGTCATGGCCGCCGTGATGGCCACGATCGGTCTGGCCGTGATCGGCGGTCACGATCACCTCATAGCCGGCTTCGATCCAGCGCGGCAGGAAGGCGGCCAGCATGCCGTCCATCGCATAGACGGCATGGTCCATCTCGTGGCAGTCGTGGCCGAAGCGGTGTCCCATCGAATCCAGCGTGCAGGTGTGCAGGATGCCGTAGTCGATGCCATGGCGTTTCGTCAGCATGGTCAGCGTCGCGAACAGGTCGACATCGCTCGGCGTCATCTGGTTGCGAAGATTGTAACCGGTCATGGTGTGGAAGCGGCCATGCGTGATCGGCCCGCCTGGCTCGTCGAATTCCATGCCCTCCACCAGGTCGAACGGGTAGGCGCGGAAGAATTCCGACCAGTAGGAATGGGTCACCGCCCCCGTCTTGCCGCCTGCCTTGCTGACCTCGGAGAAGATATCGGGCTGCTCGACGCGGAAACGGTTCTCATTGGAGAGAATCCCGTGCACCTGCGGCGAAACCCCGGTGTGGATCGAGGCATAGCAGCAGGCCGAGGTCGACGGCAGCACCGAGCGCATCTTCCAGACCTGCGCCTCGCCCGATTGCACCCAGCCTTCGAGATTGCCCATCAGCCGGCGCCAGTTCCGGTAAGGCACGCCATCGAGGATGATCAGCAGAAGCTTGGATTTGAGCGCCACGGGCTGCTCCATGCGGTTGGCGGTTGAAACGGGAACGCCGTGTGCCGTCCCGGGCACACGGCGTTCTGATAGATGAAATCGGCCGATCAGGGTCCGCTCAAGCGTTGAGCCAGCACTCGGCAAGCGCGTAGCCGTCCATCATTTCGCCGATAGGGCTCTTGGCATAGCCGCCGATCTTGTTGGTGGCGGCCGCGTCGATGAACTGGTTGAAGAAGGGCACGATCAGCCCGCCTTCGTCACGCATCATCACTGCCATATCGTGGTAGATCGCCTGGCGCTTGGCCTGGTCGAGCTCGCCGCGCGCGGTAAACAGCATCTTGTCGAATTCCGGCCGCTTGAAGCGCGTGTCGTTCCAGTCGGCGGTCGAGACATAGCCGGTGGAATACATCTGGTCCTGCGTGGCGCGTCCGCCCCAGTAGGAGAGCGAGAAGGGCTGCTTGTTCCAGACCTCCGACCAGTAGCCGTCGCCGGGTTCGCGCTTGATCTCGATCTTGATGCCGGCTTTGGCGCAGGACTGCTGATAGAGCTGTGCGGCATCGACGGCGCCCGGGAAGGCGACGTCCGAGGTGCGCAGCACGATCGAGCCGCTGTGGCCTGATTTCTTGTAGGCTGCCGCCGCCTTGTCCGGATCGAACTTGCGCTGTTCGATATCGGCGGAAAACAGCGGATAGGCCTCGTTGATCGGGAAGTCGTTACCCACCGAGCCATAGCCGCGCAAGATCTTTTCCAGCATCTCGTCGCGGTCCATGGCTAGCTTCAGCGCCATGCGCAGATCGTTGCTGTCGAAAGGTGCGGTGTCGCAGAACATGTTGAACGGATAGTAGCCCTTGCCCGAGACGTTCTCGATGGAAACGCCCGCGATGCGCTTGACCAGATCGACGACCTTGGGTTCGACGCGGTTGATCATGTGCACCTGGCCGCCTTGCAAGGCTGCAAGCCGTGCGGTCGCATCATTGATGACGATGATCTCGACCTGGTCGGCATGGCCGGCCTTGTCGCCAAGCCAGTAATTGGCGAAACGCTCGCCGCCATGGCGCACGCCTGGCTGGTTGACGCTAACCTTGTAGGGTCCGGCGCTGATGCCGGCATTCGGATCGTCCTTGCCGCCATTCGGCTGGATGACGAGATGGTAGTCGGCCATCAGATAGGGGAAGTCGGCATCGGCGTCGCCGAGCGTGACGATGACTTCCTTGCCGCTCGCCTTGACGCCCTTGATGTTCTTGAGGATGCCGAGTGCTCCGGACTTGGACTTCTCGTCCGCATGGCGCTCGATGGTGGCGGCAACGTCCTCCGCGCCGACCGTCTTGCCATTGTGGAACTCGATGCCATCGCGGATCTTGATCGTCCATGTCTTGGCGTCGGCTGAGGCGCCAATCTCTTCGGCAATCAGGTTGACCAGCTTGTTGTCCGGTGTGAGGCGCACAAGATACTCGCCCCAAAGCTTGCCGAAGCTGAAGGTTACCTGGCTGAGATTCAGCGCCGGATCGAGGCTGTTGGTGGATTCCCCGCCCTGCAGGCCAGCTTTGATGATACCGCCCTTCACCGCCGTCTGGGCAAATGCCTTGCCGGCCAGCGCCGGCATCATGGCCGCCGATACGCCGAGCGCGGCGGCGCGCCCAAGAAAGGCACGGCGCGATATCCGGCCGTGACCGGCGAGTTCGGCGAGATAATCGAGTTCAGTTTTCATGTCCTACCCCTGTTTAAAAGTCGTGCGAGCGGCGCTCGTCCCGAAGGACGTGTGGCGCTCTAGTGTTGCATCCGGATGACGGTCGCTGACGCCCCTATGTGGCAGCTTGGTCTGACACAATTTCCAGGGGAAGCGCCTGCCTTTTTCTTCCGGCAGTATTGGTTCCCAGTTTTCCCGGAATTGCTTTAGTTCCCCGCGCTGGCCATGCGCCGTCCCTTGATTGCCTTTTCCAGCCAGCCGATTTCCATCTCTGGAACCGAGGAGAGCAGCAGGTCGGTGTAGGCGTCGAAGGGCGGGCTCAGCACCTTGCCCTTGGGGCCGTAACGCACCACCTCGCCGCGATACATAACCGCGATTGAATCGGCGATCGACTTCACCGTGGCAAGGTCATGCGTGATGAACAGATAGGCGACGTTCTCTTCCTTCTGCAGCTCCAGCAGCAGCTCGAGGATGCCGTGTGCCACCAGCGGATCAAGCGCCGAGGTCACCTCGTCGCAGATGATCAGCTTCGGCTTGGCGGCAAGCGACCGGGCGATGCAGACACGCTGTTTCTGGCCGCCGGAAAGCTCGGCCGGGTAGCGGTCGGAAAATCCCTTGCCCATCTCGATCTTGTCGAGCAGTTCGGCAACGCGTCTGTCGCGCTCACGGCCGCGCATGCCGAAATAAAACTCCAGCGGCCGGCCGATGATGGTGCCGACGGTCTGACGCGGGTTCATCGCCACATCGGCCATCTGGTAGATCATCTGCAACTGGCGCAGATCCTCCTTCGGCCGGTCGGCCAGCCTGTTGGCCAGCGGGCGTCCGTCGAAGGTGACGGTGCCCTGTTCGGGTGGCAAAAGTCCCGTGATGGCGCGCGCCAGCGTCGACTTGCCGGAGCCGGACTCGCCGACCACGGCCAGCGTCTGGCCCGGATAGATGTCGACGGATACGTCCTTCAGCACCTTGATATGGCTGCGGCCATAAGCGGCGGTGACGTTCTTCACCGACAGGAACGGCGACGTGCCGGGCTTCTGCTCCTGGTGTTCGATCTCATGCACCGAGACCAGCGCGTTGGTGTATTCCTGGCGCGGCTCCTTGATGATCTGCCTTGTGCCGCCCCATTCGACCAGCCTCCCATGGCGCAGCACCATGATCTCGTCGGAGACCTGGGCGACGACGGCAAGGTCGTGCGTGATGTAGAGCGCAGCGACATGGGTGTCGCGGATGGCGTCTTTGATCGCCGCCAGCACGTCGATCTGCGTCGTCACGTCGAGCGCCGTGGTCGGCTCGTCGAAGACGATCAGGTCCGGCTCGGAGCACAGGGCCATCGCCGTCATCACACGCTGCAACTGGCCGCCCGAAACCTGGTGCGGAAAACGCTCGCCGATGGTTTCAGGGTTCGGCAGGCTGAGCTTCTTGAACAGCGCAACCGCGCGCTTCTCGGCCTCGGCGCGTGTCGCGGTGCCGTGCAGCAGGGTGGCTTCCACCACCTGGTCCATCAGTCTGTGCGCCGGGTTGAAGGCCGCGGCCGCCGACTGCGCGACATAGCAGACCTCGCGGCCGCGTAATTTGCGGAAGCCGTCCTTGCCGCCCTTGAGGATGTCGCGGCCGTTCAGGATCACCTCGCCGCCTGTGATGCGCACGCCGCCGCGGCCGTAGCCCATAGACGACAAGCCGATAGTCGACTTGCCGGCGCCGGATTCGCCGATCAGGCCGAGCACCTTGCCCTTCTCGAGCGTCAGCGAGACATCGTGCACCAGCACGATGTTCTTCGGCGGTTCGCCGGGCGGGAAGACGGTAGCCTCGATGCGCAGATTGCGGATGTCGAGCAGCAGGCCTGACTTCGGTTGCCCGAGCTTCGCTTTGGTGTCGGCCATCACCCGCGTCCTCCCTTGAGGCTTGTCGTCCGGTTGAGCACCCAGTCGGCAACCAGGTTGACGGAAATCGCCAGCAGCGCGATCGCCCCCGCTGGGATGAGTGCGGCCGCGATGCCGAACACGATGCCGTCTTTGTTTTCCTTGACCATGCCGCCCCAGTCGGCGTCCGGTGGCTGCACGCCAAGGCCGAGGAACGACAGCGTCGACAGGAACAGCACCGCGTAGATGAAGCGCAGACCGAGTTCGGAAACCAGCGGCGACAATGCGTTGGGGAGAATCTCGCGGAAGATGATCCAGCCGCTGCCCTCACCGCGCAGTTTCGCCGCTTCGACATAGTCCATGACGTTGATGTCGACGGCGACCGCGCGCGACAGGCGATAGACGCGGGTCGAATCCAGAATGCCCATCACCAGGATCAGCGTCACCAGATTGGTCGGCAGTACGGACAGCACGACGAGACCCATGATCAGCGTCGGGATCGACATCAAGAGGTCGACAAGACGCGACAGCAGCGTATCGAACCAGCCGCCGAACACCGCCGCCGAGAAGCCGAGGATGGCGCCGAGCGAGAACGACAGCGCGGTGGCCAGCACCGCGATGAACAAAGTGATGCGGGCGCCGTAGATCATGCGCGACAGCAGATCGCGGCCGAGATTATCGGTGCCCAGCAAATGGGCAGCCGACATCGGTTCCCAGACGTCGCCGACGATCTCGCCATTGCCGTGCGGCGCGATCCAGGGGGCGAAGACCGCCGCAAGCACGAACAGTGCCGTCAGCACGATGCCGATCAGCGCAGGGATGGGGATGCGTTTGATATCGAGCATATCCGCCCCTTATTTCGGATGTCTGAGACGCGGATTGGCGACGATCGCCGCTATGTCCGCAATGATGTTCAGGCTGATATAGACGGCGGCGAAGATCAGGCCGACCGCCTGCACCACCGGCACGTCTCGCTTGGTGACGTGGTCGACCAGATACTGTCCCATGCCCGGATAGACGAAGATCACCTCGACCACGACGACGCCGACGATCAAGTAGGCGAGGTTGAGCATGACGACATTGATGATCGGCGCGATGGCATTGGGGAAGGCGTGCTTGCGGATGACGTTGAAGGCCGACAGGCCCTTCAGTTCCGCCGTCTCGACATAGGCCGACTGCATGACATTGAGGATCGCCGCGCGTGTCATGCGCATCATGTGGGCGAGCACGACCAGCGTCAGCGCCGTCGCCGGCAAGGCGATCGCCTGCATCCGTTCGCCAAAAGGCATGCCGTCATAGACGGTCGAAATGCCGGGGAATATCTGCCATTTCACGGCGAAGAAATAGACCAGCACATAGCCGATGAAGAATTCGGGAAACGAGGTCGAGGCCAGCGCCAGCCCGGAGATCAGCTTGTCGACCCAGCCATTGCGGTAGCGCACCGCGATCAGGCCGAGGATGATCGCCAGCGGCACGGCGACGATCGCCGCCCAGAAGGCGAGGAACAGCGTGTTCCACAGCCGTCCCTTGATCGACGTGGCGATGTCCTGCCCGCTCGACATGGCCGTGCCGAGATCTCCGGTCAGCACGCCGCCCAGCCAATGAAAATACCTGAGATAGGCTGGCTGGTTGAGTCCGAGCTGCTCGCGCAGATTGGCAAGCGACTCCGGCGTCGCCGACTGTCCGAGAATGGCTTGCGCGACGTCGCCGGGCAGGATCTGGGTGCCGGCGAAGATCAGGACCGAAACGGCCAACAAGAGCAGAATGCCCAGCGCAACGCGCTGGGCCACCAGTTTCAAGATGGGTGAGGACATATCCGCAAGGCCAAGCTCAGGCTTCGAGCCAGCACTTCGCCAGCGCGTAGCCGTTCATCAGCTCCTGATGCGGATCGTCGACCCAGCCGCCGACCTTGGCGCCGGTAGCGTCGATGAACTGGTTGAACATCGGCAGGATCAGGCCGCCCTCGTCTCGTACCAGGACAGCCATGTCATGATACATCTGCTTGCGCTTGGTCTCGTCGAGCTCGGCGCGCGCCGCCAGCACCATCTTGTCGAAGTCAGGACGCTTGAAGCGCGTGTCGTTCCAGTCGGCGGTCGACAGATAAGCGGTGGAGTACATCTGGTCCTGGGTCGAGCGGCCGCCCCAGTAGGACGCGCAGAAGGGCTGCTTGTTCCAGACCTCGTTCCAATAGCCGTCGCCGGGCTCACGCTTCAGCTCGATCTGAATGCCGGCCTTGGCCGCGCTCTGCTGGAACAACTGCGATGCATCGACGGCACCCGGGAAAGCGACGTCCGAGGTCCGCAGCAGGACGGCGCCGTCGTGACCGGACTTCTTGAAGTGGAACTTGGCCTTGTCGGGATCGTACTTGCGCTGCTCGATCTCGGTAAACAGCGGATAGGACGCATTGATCGGGAAGTCGTTGCCGAGCGAACCGTAGCCGCGCAGGATCTTGTCCAGCATTTCCTCGCGGTCGATGGCCAGCTTCAGTGCCATGCGCAAATCGGCGTTGTCGAACGGCGCCGTGTTGCAATGCATGATGAACACGTAGTGGCCAGGACCCGCGTGGTTGCGGATGGTGACGCCCGGCAGGCGCTTGATCAGGTCGACGATCTTCGGCTCGACGCGGTTGATCACGTTGACCTGGCCGCCCTGCAGGGCGGCCGTGCGCGCTGTCGCATCGTTGATGACGATGATCTCGATCTGGTCGGCATGGCCCATCTTGTCGCCCTGCCAGTAATTGGCGAAACGCTCGCCGCCATGGCGCACACCGGGCTCATTGGTCGTGACCTTGTAAGGACCGGCCGAGATGCCTGCGTCAGCCTTGTCCTTGCCGCCATTTGGTTGGACGATCAGGTGATAGTCGCTGAGCAAATAGGGCAGATCGGCATTGGCCTCCTTCAGCGTCAGCACGACTTCCTTGCCGCTGGCCTTGATGGTCTCGATACCTTTCATGTAGCCGAGCGCGCCGGATTTCGACTTCTCGTCGGAATGGCGCTCAAGTGTGGCGGCCACGTCCTCGGCGGTCACTGTCTTGCCGTTGTGGAATTCGACGCCGTCGCGGATCTTCAGCGTCCACACCTTGGCGTCGTCCGACGAGCCGATCTCCTCGGCGATGCGGTTCTCGAGCTTGCCTTCCGGCGAAAGCTCGACAATCAATTCGCCCCACATCTTGCCGAAGGCGAACGGCACCTGAGTCATGAACAGTGCCGGATCAAGGCTGTTGGTGGATTCGCCGCCGACAAGTCCGGCCTTCAGTGTGCCGCCCTTGACCGGGCCTGCCGCGCGTGCAGCGCTTGAAAGCAGCGAGTTGGCGAAGGGCGCGGAGATACCGAGCGCCGCCGCCCGGCCGAGAAAATCACGACGGCTCAGTTTGCCCGACGCGACACGCCGGCTAAGAAATTCCAGTTCGTTCGACATTTTGAGTTCCTCACTCTGTTGGTTCGACTCTGCGGTCGTTTTTCTTGTTTCTTGTGAGGAGAATAATGACCGCAAGGGAAAGCGGTAAGCAAGACCGAATGCGACATGCCGTGGCGTAAATCGTACGTCGCAATTGGACCAATCAAATCGGCATTCAAAGAAGCGCGCGCGGCACCTTCTCCTCGAAATTGCGCTCGAAGACGAGAGTTTCGTCCTCATAGGCCTCGATTCTGGCGCTGACGATGAATTTTTGCGCATCCGATCGCATTTCGGCTGTCGTTTCGGTGCGTACTGACCATCCGTTTCGCGACAGGGTCTGCGTCCAGTGCGTCTTCCCCGAGGCCGACAGCGGATCGTCGGGATGGATCGTCCAGGTCTCGCGGGCGATGCTGCCATTGGCGAGGCCATGGGCGAGATCGCGCACCTCGCCGAAATCGTCAACAATGGAAAGCGTCACCATTCCGGTCTTCTCATCACGATCGACATGACGCTCTGAATTGGCGGCGCGGATCGTCTCTGTTGCCCAGGGGGTGGCACCTTCCGGCTCGGCGAACGTTACTTCGTCGCCTGTCGCCAGCGGCCGCAGCGGCAAATTGAGCGTCGCCGTCGACAAGGTGAGCTGGACCGGCTCCGGCGACGGCCAGATGGCAGGCCAATAGGCGTTCGAAACGGCAACACGCAGCCGGTGGCCGGCCGGCACACGATAGGCGCATTGATCGAGCACGACGCGCACCGAGACGGTTTCGCCCGGCACCAGCGCCTCGGGGAATTCGTGCGAATTGCGGTGCGTCAGATTGAGCACGCCATAGGAGATCAACTCCGAGGCGCCGTCGGGATGCACATCGCAAAGCCGGACCGCGATGTTGGCCTGCGGACGATCAGAGGATAGCCGCAGCTCGACCTCCGGCGCTCCGACGATGTCGATCGGCTCGCTGAGTTCCGGCTGGTCGAAACACACCGACAGGGCATCGTCGGGGCGCTGGTCGCCGGGCAGTTCGGGGCCGAAGGTGAAGGGAAAATACTCGCCGCCGGCCAGGCCGCAGCTTTGCGGAGAGGCGATGATGGCGGGTTTTTCCGTTGAGGGGATCAGATCAACCGTTTGCATCTTGATGGTTGGCGAGGGCCATTCCTGCTCCGCCACCCAACGGCCGGGACGCTCGGGGTGCCAGCGCGCCGGACGCACGCTGTCCATGACATAGGCGCGGTAGGCCGGGTCGGCCTCGACGCCGGTGTCGACACCCTTCAGCCAGCGGTCCCACCAGCGCAAGGCCTCCTGCAGGAAGCCGATGGCAGGCTTGGGCCCGGCGTAGTGCGGGTATTTGTGGATCCATGGCCCGACGATGCCCTTGACCGGGGCTTGGATGTTGGTCGCCAGATGCGAGACGGTGTTGCGGTAGCCGTCATGCCAGCCGCCGATCGACAGCACGGCGGCTTTGACGGCGGAAAAATCCTCGCAGATCGAGCCGCGCTTCCAGTAGGCATCACGGTGCTGGTGTTTCAGCCACAGCGGCGCCAGGAAGGATTGGTTCTCCAGCCGGGTCAGCCACAGATCGCGCCACCGGTTGTCGCCGGCCAAAAGCGGATCCGGCGGCCGCGACGAGTAGGACAGCATGGTCGAGGCCCAGCCGAAATTCTCGATCAGCAGGCAGCCGCCCTTGTAGTGGATGTCGTCGGCATAGCGGTCGACGGTCGAGCACAGGCTGATCACCGCTTTCAGCGCCGGCGGCCGCTTGGCCGCCACCTGCAGGCAGTTGAAGCCGCCCCAGGAAATGCCCATCATGCCGACATTGCCGTTGCACCAGGGCTGGCTTGCCGCCCAGGCGATGACGTCGCAGGCGTCCTGCAATTCCTGCTCGGAATATTCGTCGTCCATCAGCCCTTCGGAATCGCCATTGCCGCGCATGTCGACGCGGATCGAAGCATAGCCGTGGCCGGCGAAATAAGGATGCGTCAGCTGATCGCGAAAGATGGTGCCGTCGCGCTTGCGGTAGGGCAGATGCTCTAGGATGACAGGCACCGGATCGTCGCCCGCATCCTCCGGCATCCACACCCGCGCCGACAGGCGGCAGCCATCCGGCGTGACGATGCCCATATCCGGGAATTCGACGATTTTGCGGGCAAATTCGGTGACGGTTTTCATGGCATGCTCCAGGATCGCCAGATGATGGAACCTGCCGTGCCGCGTCGTGGGCCAGCCAACGAATTCGGCTGGTCAATCCGCGTCAGTTCAGCGGGATATCGTTATCGTCCTTGTTCGCCTGATAGATGTTGGACAATTCATCGTAGCGCGCCGAAATCGCGCCGATACGGGTCTCCAGCCGTCGCCGCTCTGCCTCGGGCAACGCTCGCACCAGCCTGCGGATAGAAAAGCTCTTCCAATAGGCATTCTCGGCATTGTAGCCGCCGGGATCGAGGGTGAAGACCTCTTTCAGGATCTTCAGGTCGTGCGGGATGGCGAAGCTGTCGCGCGAATCCTCGTGGCTGAACAGATAGTAGAAATTATCGAAGCCGGTCCAGGTGATCGCCGACAGGCACAACGAGCAGGGTTCGTGCGTGGCGATGAAGATGGCGTCTTTCGTATCGACGCGCTCAGCCCTGGGCATTTCGTAGAAACGCTTCAGGCAGTGTACCTCGCCATGCCAGAGCGGGTTTTCCATCTCGTTGTTGGTTTCAGCCAGCACCAGCGAACGGTCGTCCTTGCGCAGGATCGCCGCGCCGAACAGCTTGTTGCCATAGGTAACGCCCTCGGCCGTCTTCGGCACGATGTCGTGCTCGATCACATCGAGCAGGCGGTCGATCAGTGAAATATCGGTCACAGGAGGCTCTCGTTGGGCAAGTGGATCTCGTAGGCGTGCGAGAAATGGAACTCTTCGAGATTGGAGCCATCGCCGCCACGGTCGACGATCAGGAAGTCCTGAGCCTCGCCGAGCGGCGTCAGCACGCCATGCCAGAGATTGCGCCGGTAATTGATGCCTTGTCCGGGTGCGGTGATGAAGGCATGCGGCTCGCCCGGCCCCTGCTCCCCGTCATGGCAGACGACGACCAGGAAGGGGCGCGGCGAGAGCGGGATGAAGGCCTGGCTGCCGAAGGGATGGCGCTCGACCATGCTCAATTTCAGGGGCAATTCGTAGGGCGTGCCGCGCACCATCGAGATCAGCACGCGGGCGTTCGGACCGGTTGCTTCGGCGGTAGCCAGATCATGATAGCGCTCGGCCCTGCCGCCATTGATCGGGTAGTGGTTGTCGCCGCCCATGTCGATGACATCGCCGAAGGGGGCAAAGCCCTCGCGGGTCAGCGGCCGCGCGACGATACGGGTCACAGCGCGCGCCTTGCGATGCCGGCGCCGCCGAGCTTGGCGTGCCGGTTGACGTCCTTGTAGAGCAGATAGCGGAATTTACCCGGGCCACCGGCATAGCAGGCCTGCGGGCAGAAGGCGCGCAGCCACATATAGTCGCCGGCCTCGACCTCGACCCAGTCCTGGTTGAGGCGGTAGACGGCCTTACCCTCCAGCACATAGAGACCGTGCTCCATGACATGGGTCTCGGCGAAGGGAATGACCGCGCCGGGTTCCAGCGTGACAATGGTCATGTGCATGTCGTGGCGCAAATCTGCCGGATCGACGAACCGCGTCGTCGCCCAGCGGCCTTCGGTGCCGGGCATCGGCGTTGGCGCGATCTCCTGCTCATTGGTGAAGAAGGCTTCCGGCACATCGAGACCGTCGACCACCTCGTAAGCCTTGCGAATCCAGTGGAAGCGCACGGCGGCCCTGCTTTCGTTGCGAACCGTCCAGCCGCTGGCCGGCGGCAGGAAGGCAAAGCCGCCGGGCCGCAACACATGCGTCTTGCCGGCAAGCAGAACCGTCAGTTCGCCTTCGACCACGAACAGAGCGCCTTCGGCGCCGGCATCGGGTTCCGGCCGATCGCTGCCGCCGCCGGGCGCGACCTCGACAATGTATTGCGAGAACGTCTCGGCAAAACCCGATAGCGGTCGCGACAAGATCCAGACGCGGGTTTCGTCCCAGAACGGCAACGCACTGGTGACGATGTCCTGCATCACACCCCGGGGAATGACGGCATAGGCCTCGGTGAAGACGGCGCGGCCGGTCAGAAGCTCGTTCTGGCCGGAATGACCGCCATGTGGCGCGTAATAGGTTCGCTCGGGCATCCTGATCGTATCCATGGTTTCAAACCTATTGCGGAAGCATGTCCTTGAGGCGGAGCAGCGCGATGCGCTCGACCTGTTTGCAGGCGGTCTCGAATTCGACGCCGCGGCTGTTGCCGATGCGCGCCTCGAACTCCGCCAGGATTTCCTGCTTCGTCTTGCCCTTCACCGCGATGATGAAAGGGAAGCCGAAGGTGGTGACGTAGGCGGCGTTGAGCTTGGAAAACAGTTCGCGCTCCTTGTCGGTCAGCGCGTCGAGGCCGGCCGAGGCCTGTTCCCTGGTCGATTCCGCCGTCAGCCGTTTGGCCTTGGCCAGCTTGCCGGCAAGGTCGGGATGGGCGTTGAGCACCGAAAGCCGCTCGGTTTCGCTGGCGGAGCGGAAGATACGGCAAAGCGCATTGTGCAGGCCGCCCGAAGTGTCATGCGCCGGGCCTAGTTCCAGTTCGTAGGCGCGTTCGGCGATCCAGGGCGAATGCTCGAATACGCCGCCGAAAGTGTGGACGAAGGTCTCGAATTCCATCTTCGATGGGCGGAGTGCCGCCGGTTGATAAGGATTGACCTCTTGCCAGTGCTTGGCGATGTCGATGCGCCTCGCCAGCCAGACCTTGTCGTGCGACTTCACATAGTCGACGAAGCGCTTCAGCGCCGCCACCCGGCCCGGCCGCCCGACGAGGCGGCAGTGCAGGCCGATGTTCATCATGCGTGGCCGGCCGGCCTTGCCCTCGGCATAGAGCGTATCGAAGCTGTCCTTCAAATAGGCAAAGAACTGGTCACCCGAGTTGAAACCTTGCGGCGTGGCGAACCGCATGTCGTTGGCGTCGAGCGTATAGGGGATGATGAGCTGCGCGCCGCCCTCATGCTCGAACCAGTACGGCAGCTCGTCGTCATAGGTGTCCGACACATAGTCGAAGCCGCCTTCTTCCGCCACAATCCGCACCGTGTTGATCGATGTGCGACCCGTATACCAGCCGGTCGGGCGCGCGCCGGTCACTTCGTAGTGCAGCTTGATCGCCGCCTCGAGGTCGCGGCGCTCATCCTCGGCGCTGTGGTCGCGGTAGTCGATCCATCTTAAGCCGTGCGAAGCGATCTCCCAGCCGGCGTCCTGCATGGCCGCTACCTGATCCGGCGAACGGGCGAGCGCTGTGGCGACGCCGTAGCAGGTGATCGGCACTTGCGACTCGGTGAACAGCCGGAGCAGCCGCCAGAAGCCGGCGCGGGCGCCGTATTCGTAGATGGATTCCATGTTCCAGTGGCGTTGACCCACCCAGGGTGCCGCGCCGACGATTTCCGACAGGAAGGCTTCGGACGCCTTGTCGCCATGCAACACGCAGTTTTCGCCGCCTTCCTCGTAATTGACGACGAACTGCACGGCGACATGTGCACCGCCAGGCCATTTCGGGTCCGGCGGATTGGCTCCGTAGCCACGCATGTCTCTGCTGTAACGCATCGTCCCTCCCGCCGGGCACGGCCCGAAGTATGATCAGAATATCGAAAGGGTGCTTCTCGCATTCCCCCGAAAATTTTTGAAAGTGTTTTTGTCGCACTCCGCTCGACCGGGACTTATGCATCGCCTTTAATTGGCGCACAATTCACTGTTGATACTTGACCGTACCGGGCCAATTCGCTCGTACCGGAAATGGGAGGCGGCCAATGGCAGAAACGTCGAAAGCCGACGGCGGGCGTCTGACGACCCATGTCCTCGACACGGCGACCGGCAAGCCGGCGGCGGGACTGTCGATTGCGCTCTATCACCTCGAGGGCAAGGCGCGGACACATCTGAAGACCGTTCTCACCAATGCCGACGGCCGTTGCGACAAGCCGCTGCTCGCCGGCGCGGAATTCCGCACCGGCGAATACGAACTGGTCTTCGCCGCCGGCGACTATTTGCGCCAACAGGGGTTGAGCCTGCCGAAACCGGCCTTTCTCGATGTGATACCGATCCGCTTCGGCATGGCCGAGCCTGTGCATTATCATGTGCCACTGCTGGTCTCGCCCTACGGTTACTCGACCTACAGGGGGAGCTGAGGTATGACCAAAATTAGCATCCGCAACGAAATCCGCTTCATTCTCAATGGCAGGGATGTGGCGCTTTCGTCGGTGGCACCCGACGCGACCTTGCTCGACTGGCTGCGGCTCGACCGTTCGCTGCGCGGCACCAAGGAAGGGTGTGCCGAGGGAGACTGCGGTGCCTGCACCGTGCTGGTCGGCAAGCTGTCGGAGGGCGGCTTGGTCTATGAAAGCGTCAATGCCTGCATCCGCTTCCTCGGCTCGCTCGACGGCACCCATGTCGTGACGGTCGAGCATCTGCGCGGTTCACCCGGCCAGTTGCATCCGGTGCAGCAGGCGATGGTCGATTTCCACGGCTCGCAATGCGGCTTCTGCACGCCCGGCTTCGTCATGTCGCTCTATGGCTTGTGGATGAAGTCGCCTGGTCCCTCGAACGCGGATGTCGAAAAGGCTTTGCAAGGCAATCTCTGCCGCTGCACCGGCTACGAGGCGATCATGCGCGCCGCGCATGCCATCTCCAGCTACGGCAAGGCGGCAAAGGACCCGCTGGCCACGGAACGCAAGGCGATCACCGCAAGGCTCGAGGCCATGCGTGACGGCGCCCGGGTCGAGATCGGAACCGGCAAGGCGCGGCTGGTCGTGCCGGCCGATGTCGACGATTTCGCCGCCGTGCTGGACAAGGAACCCGGCGCTACCATCGTGGCCGGCTCGACCGATGTCGGCCTGTGGGTGACCAAGCACATGCGCGATATTTCACCGGCCATTTTCATCGGCGATCTCGACGGGCTTTGCACCATCTCGGAAGACAAGGGCGTCATTTCGATCGGCGCCGGCGTCACCTACACTGACGCCTTCGCGACATTGGCGAAGCGCATCCCGGCGTTGGGGCCATTGTTCGATCGCATCGGCGGCGAACAGGTGCGCAACATGGGCACCATCGGCGGCAACATCGCCAACGGCTCGCCGATCGGAGATACGCCACCGCCATTGATCGCGCTTGGCGCAAGTCTCACCTTGCGCAAGGGCAAGAAGCAGCGGACGATCCCGTTGGAAACCTTCTTCATCGCCTACGGCAAACAGGATCGGCAGCCGGGTGAGTTCGTCGAGGCCGTGCATGTGCCGGTGCCGGCCAAGGAAACGAAGTTTGCCGTCTACAAGATCACCAAGCGTCGCGACGAGGACATTACCGCGGCCCTTGGCGCGTTTTTCCTGAATCTGGCCAAGGACGGCACGGTGGCGGAGGTGCGCATCGCCTATGGCGGCATGGCGGCGACGCCGAAGCGGGCGTCTTCCGTCGAAAAAGCGCTGTTCGGCAAGCCATGGACCGAACAGACGGTTGAAGCGGCGATGGCCGAATATGCCAGGGATTTCACCCCGCTGACCGACATGCGGGCCTCGGCCGAATATCGCGCCCTGGCAGCGAAAAACCTGCTGCTGCGCTTTTTTGCCGAGAGCAGCGGCACCAGAGAGCCGGTCCAGGTTTCAAGGCACGAGGCGGCATGATGAACAAGCACGCTGCCCCCAACCTCAAGGCTGAAAAGATCGCTGGCGGCGTCGCCACCGATCAGCGCCACGATTCCGCGCACAAACATGTCAGCGGTACCGCCGTCTACATCGACGACATGCCGGAACCATCAGGCACGCTGCATGGCTGCCTAGGGCTTTCCGGTGCCACGCATGCCACCATCACCAGCATGGATCTTTCGGCGGTGCGTACAGCGCCCGGTGTGGTCGACGTGTTGACGGCCAGTGACGTGCCGGGCGAAAACGACATTTCGCCGACCGGCCGCCACGACGAGCCGGTGCTTGCCGACGGCAAGGTGCAATTCTACGGCCAGCCTATCTTCTGCGTTATTGCGCAAACTCGCGAGCAGGCGCGCCGCGCCACAAGATTGGCAAAGGTCGAATACAAGGAATTGCCTTTCGTCACCGACATCGGCGCGCTCGATCCGAAGAAGGACAAGCTCGTCACGCCGCCTCTCACCCTGAAGCGCGGCGATGCCGCTACGGCGATCCGTCAGGCGCCGCGCCGGCTAAAGGGAAAAATGCGCATCGGCGGCCAGGAACACTTCTACCTCGAAGGCCATATCGCCATGGCCGTTCCTGGCGAGGATCAGGACGTCACCATCTATTCCTCGACCCAGCATCCAAGCGAAGTCCAGCACATGGTCAGCCATGCGCTCGGCGTGCCGAGCAATGCCGTCACGGTGGAAATCCGCCGCATGGGAGGCGGCTTCGGCGGCAAGGAAACGCAGGGAAATCAGTTTTCCGCATTGGCCGCGATCGCCGCGAAGAAGCACCACCGCGCCGTGAAGATCCGGCCCGACCGCGACGACGACATGATCGCCACCGGAAAGCGTCATGATTTCCTCGTCGATTACGAGGTCGGCTTCGATGACGAGGGCAACATCCTCGGCGTCGATTTCATTTTCGCGGCGCGCTGCGGTTTTTCGTCGGACCTTTCCGGCCCGGTAACCGATCGCGCGCTGTTCCACTGCGACAACACTTATTTCTGGCCGGCGGTGCATGCGCAGTCGGCGCCGCTCTACACCAACACCGTGTCGAACACCGCCTTTCGGGGGTTCGGCGGCCCGCAAGGCATGGTCGGCGCCGAGCGCGTCATCGACGAGGTGGCCTTTGCCGTTGGCAAGGATCCGCTCGAAATCCGCAAGAAGAATTTCTACGGCACCAGTAGCGAGGGGGGCCGCAACATCACGCCCTACCACCAGACGGTCGAGGATAACATCATCCAGCGCATCGTCGCCGAGCTGGAGCAAAGCGCGAGCTATGCGCGGCGGCGGCGTGAAATATCGGCCTTCAATGCCAACAGTCGTTTCATCAAGCGGGGCCTCGCTCTGACGCCGGTCAAGTTTGGCATCTCGTTCACCGCCACGCATTACAATCAGGCCGGCGCGCTGGTGCATGTCTACACCGACGGTTCGGTGCATCTGAACCATGGCGGAACCGAGATGGGGCAGGGCCTCTACGTCAAGGTGGCACAGGTGGTGGCGGAAGAGTTCCAGATCGATCTCGACCAGGTGAAGATCACCGCGACTACGACCGGCAAGGTGCCGAACACTTCGGCTACGGCAGCGTCGTCCGGCTCCGACCTCAATGGCATGGCGGCGCAGAATGGCGCGCGCCAGATCAAGGATCGGCTGACCGATTTCGCCGCCGAAAAATATCAGGTGCCGCGTGATCAGGTGCTGTTCCTGCCCAACCGGGTGCGTATCGGCAACCAGGAAATCGCCTTCGCCGACCTCGTCAAGCAGGCCTATATGGCCCGCATCCAGCTGTCGGCGGCTGGTTTCTACAAGACGCCGAAAATCCACTGGAACCGCGACAAGGGCGAGGGCCGCCCCTTCTATTATTTCGCCTATGGCGCCTCGTGCTCGGAAGTCTCGGTCGACACGCTGACCGGCGAATACATGGTCGAGCGCACCGATATTCTCCATGACTGTGGCCGCTCGCTGAACCGGGCGATCGATATCGGCCAGATCGAGGGCGGCTTCATCCAGGGCATGGGCTGGCTGACGACGGAAGAACTGTGGTGGGACGCCAAGGGCCGGCTGCGCACGCATGCACCGTCGACCTACAAGATCCCGCTCGCCTCCGACCGGCCGAAGATCTTCAACGTCACCTTGGCCGACTGGCCGGAAGCCGGCGAGCCGACCATCCACCGCTCCAAGGCGGTCGGCGAGCCGCCGTTCCCGCTCGGCATGTCGGTGCTGCATGCGCTATCGGACGCGGTGGCCAGTGTCGCCGACAACAGGATCTGCCCGCGCCTCGATGCTCCGGCGACCCCGGAGCGGGTTCTAATGGCGATCGAGCGGCTGAAGAAGGAGGCCGGCGCCTGAATCCGGCCCCAGGGTCGGCAATGCGTGCAATCCGGGCCGAAAAAACCTATATTTCCCATTCGGGAACGTGAACCATGAACTCGAAAGTGCAAAGCCTGAAAGCCTTTCTCGCCAGCGCCGGTCGGGTTGCCCTGGTCGAAGTGGCCGGAACAAAAGGCTCGACGCCACGCGAGAAGGGCGCCTTCATGCTCGTCTCGCAGACGGCGATCTTTGGCACCATCGGCGGCGGTCAGCTCGAATATATGGCAATCGACAAGGCCAGGCAGATGTTGGGCAAAGAAGTCCGCATCGAGGTTGACGAAGTCTGCGCTATCCTAGACGTCCCGCTGGGTCCCGAGATCGGCCAATGCTGCGGCGGGCGCGTCGAAGTCTTGATCCGGCTCGTCGATGCTGCGCTTGCCGGCGACCTGGTTGCGGCCGCGGAAGCCGAGGAGGCGCACCTGCCGTACGTCTACATCTTCGGTGGCGGCCATGTCGGCCAGGCGCTGGCATCGGCGATCGCACTTCTTCCCGTGCACGGCGTCGTCATCGAGACGCGGGCCGAAGCACTGGAAGGCATGCCCGAAATCATCGAGACACGGCTGACAGCTATGCCGGAAGCGATGGTGCGGAATGCCCCCGCCGGCGCCGCCTTCGCCATCCTTACCCACGATCATGCGCTGGATTTCCTGATCGTCGCGGAAGCGCTGAAACGCGGTGACACCGCCTATGTCGGCATGATCGGCTCGAAGACCAAGAAAGCGACGTTCAGGACTTGGTTCCTGAAATCGGCGGACGGCAGCCAGGCCGAGTTTGCCCGCCTCGTCTCGCCAATTGGCGGCGACACCGTCAAGGACAAGCGCCCTCAGGTCATCGCGGCGCTGGCTGCGGCCGAGATCATGACGGCGCTGGTCAATCACAACGCAGCCTTAAATGCCGACCATCAAATTCCGCATGGCAAGGTGATGGCAGGCTAAGCTGCGCCGCAGCTAAACCGGCCGTTTCAAACCCAGATGGTCGCGCAGCGTGCGGCCCTGGTATTCCGTCCGGAACAGGCCGCGCCGCTGCAACTCCGGCACGACGAGCGTGGCAAAGGCATCGAGTTCCCCGGGGAAATATGAGGGCATGACGTTGAAACCGTCGGCCGCCCCACCCTCGAACCGCGTCTGCAGTTCGTCGGCGACTTGGGCCGCTGTGCCGACGATGCGCCAATGGCCCCGCGCGCCGGCAAAATGCCGGGCGAGCTGGCGGATGGAGAGGCCGTCGCGGCGCGATTGCTCGATCACCAGCGCTTGCCTGCTCTTCATCCCCTCGCTCTCCGGCAGTTCCGGCAGTGGCCCATCGATCGGATAGCGCCACAGATCGGAGATGCTGAGATAGCTGGACAGCAGCGCCACGCCGACATCGTCGGGGATCAGCTCCTGCAATTCCTCGTATTTTTCACGGGCCTCCGCTTCGGTCTCCGCCACCACCGGTGCGACGCCCGGCATGATCTTGATGTCGTCCGGCTCGCGCCCGTAGGCCGGCAGACGTCCTTTGAGATCGTCATAGAAGGCCTTGGCTTCCTCGAAGGTCTGCGCCGCCGTGAACACCACATCGGCGGTGCGGGCGGCAAGGTCGCGGCCGACATCCGAGGCGCCGGCCTGAACTATCACCGGCGCGCCCTGCGGCGAGCGCGGCAGGTCGAGCGGATCGCGAACCGAAAAGCTCTGGCCGTTATGGCCGGAAGCCTTGCCGTGCCACAGGCCGGTCACCACCTCGGCAAACTCGCGCGCCCGTTCGTAGCGGTCGGCATGGGGCTTGAGGCCCGTCGCGCCGAAATTGGCTGCTTCGATGGGGCTGGCCGAGGTGACCAGATTCCAGCCGGCCCGGCCGCCGCTCAGATGGTCGAACGACAGGAAGGTTCGTGCCAGCCCATAGGGCTCGTTGTAGCTTGTCGACGCTGTCGAGACGAGGCCGATGCGGCTGGTCTGGACGGCGAGCGCCGAGAGCAGGCTGATCGGCTCGAAACCGATCGAGCGCGACGTCTGGCTGGCAATGCCGAATTTGGCTTCACGCAGGCCGGCGGCGTCCTCGCAGAACACCATGTCGAATTTTGCCGTCTCCGCCGTGCGCGCCAATGCGATGTAATGGTCGATGTCGATGCCGGCGGTGACGTGTGCCTTGGGATGGCGCCAGGCGGCGATGTGGTGGCCTGTCGCCCACAGGAAGGCGCCCAGCCTCATCTGGCGAGCGGTCATCGGTCACCTCCGCCGGCAAGCCCGAGATGCGAGCGCAACGTTTTTCCGCGATAGCTTTCTCGAACCAGGCCACGCCGCCGCAGTTCCGGCAGAACCAAGCCGACGAAATCGTCGAGCGCTGAAAGCTGTGCCGGCATCAGGATGTTGAACCCGTCGCAGCTTTTCGCCAGGAATTCCTTTTCCAGCCTCTCGGCGACGGCAGCCGGCTTACTATCGGCGATAAGCGCGACGTTCGTCAGCACTTTCACAGCATCCGGATCGCGTCCGCACGCCGTGACACGGCGCCTGATATCGTCATAGCGTTCGGTCGCGCCCTCCACCAGTCCGCCGTCCAGCAGGATGACATCGGCGGTGCTAGTGGCAATATCGAAGTCGGATTCCTGCAGGCCCGACAAGACGAGCACTGGCGTATCCTGCGGCGACCGGGCGACGTTCAGCGGTCCGCGCACGGAAAAGAATTCGCCCTTGTGCTCCAGCAGGTGCATCTTTTCGGGGTCGTGGAAGCGGCCGCCGCGCTGGTCGAACAGCAGCGCGTCCGCATCCCAGCCCTGCCACAGACCTTGCACGATGCCGATATATTCCTCACTGCGACGGCGGAAATCGTTAGGCGAAAATCCTTCGGGCCGGCTGAAATTGGCTGCTTCCCGTGGCGCTTGCGTCATGGTTGCGTTCCAGCCACTGCGGCCGTGGCTGATAACGTCGAGCGAAGCGAAACGGCGTGCCAGATTGTAGGGTTGGTGGGCAATTGTCGAGGCAGCGGCAACCAAGCCGATCCTGCTTGTGACAGTCGCCAGAGCGGCCAGCAAGGTCGTCGCTTCGAAGGGCATCCGTTTGTTCGCGGCTTCGCTTTCGGACGCTGGCGCGGCATCGGCAAGCAGCACCATGTCCAGCCCGGCTGCTTCAGCCTTTTGTACGAAACCAGCCAGGCGGCTGAATTCCAACCCAGTCTCGAGTGATGGATCGGCGAGCGAAACGGCAAGATGCATTGTGGCGCCGTTGTCCATCGAGGGTTCCCTATGAGATGAAATGCCACCCGAACTATGTTCGCCACATCCTGGGATGGCAACCGCCGGCGCTGGGCCAAACCGCCGCTCACCTACCGGCCAGTCCCTATTTGCCGGCCAGCCTTTACTTGCCAGCAAGAAGATCGTTGATCAGCCGCTGGCAGCGCTCGGCCATGAAGTCGAGCAGCAGCCGCACTTTTGGGTCCTGCAGCTTCTTGTGCGGATAGACGGCGGCGAACTGCACCGGTGTCGGTGGCGTGCTGGGCAGGATCACCTTCAGCCGCCGGTCGCGGATGAATGGCTCGACCTCGAAGCGCGGCTTGTTGATGATGCCGCGGCCTGAAAGCGCCCAGCCGGTGAGCACGTCGCCATCGTCGGTGTCGTAGGGCCCGTGTACCTCGAATTTCTGCGGGCCGGTGGGGGTCTGCAGCGTCCACACATATTCGCGCGCGCCGGAATAACGCAGCATCAGGCAGTCGTGCTTCTTGCCGATCAGCTCCTGCGGCTCCAACGGTTCGCCGCGCGCTTCGAGATATTTCGGCGCCGCCACCAGCACGCGCTCGCATTCCATGATGCCGCGCATCCTGAGGCTGGAATCCTCGATGATGCCGAGCCGGAAGGCGACGTCGATGCCTTCCTTCATGATGTCGACATTGTGGTCCGAGAGCCTGAGCCGCACCTCGATATCAGGGTATTTGTCGTGGAAATCGGGGATGCCCGAAGCGACCAGCCGGCGGCCGAGGCCGAGCGGTGCCGTGACGCGGATGGTGCCGCGCGGCTGGCCGGAAAGGGCAGAGACCGCCGCTTCCGCCTCGGTGATTGCCTCCAGCACCTGCTTGGCGCCCCCGTAAAAAACCGTGCCATGCTCGGTCGGCATCAATTGCCGTGTGGTGCGGTTGAACAGCCGCACGCCAAGGTGCTTCTCCAGTTCCTTGATGCGGTTGGAAGCGACCGCCGGCGAAATGCGCATGTCGCGCCCGGCCGCCGACAGATTGCCGAGTTCAACGACGCGAACGAAGACGGCGATGTTGTCGAGATAGGCCATGCGGAGCACCTTCGCCGGTTTGCAGGATCAACCTAGTATTTTCCATTTTTTTTTGAAAGTCCTCGTGCGCCTCGCCTCTTTCCGTTTGCGCTCCAGCCCGTAAAGTCACCCAATCGGCAGGGACGATTTCAATGATGGATTTCGCGATTTTCTGGGATTGGCTGAGTTTTGCCGTGCGCTGGCTGCATGTCGTCACCGGCATCGCCTGGATCGGCTCGTCGTTCTATTTCGTCGCGCTCGATCTCGGCCTGCGCCAGCGTCCCGGCATGCCCGTCGGCGCCTTCGGCGAGGAATGGCAGGTGCATGGCGGCGGCTTTTATCACATCCAGAAATATCTGGTGGCGCCGGCCGAAATGCCGGAACACCTGACCTGGTTCAAATGGGAATCCTACGCCACCTGGCTTTCCGGCTTCGCCATGCTGTGCGTCGTCTATTATGCCGGGGCCGATCTGTTCCTGATCGATCCGAACGTGCTGCCGATGTCGGTGCCGGTCGGCATCCTGCTGTCTCTGGCAACGATCGGCGTCGGCTGGGTGGTCTACGATCTGCTGTGCCGCTCGCCGCTGGGCAAAAGCGACACCGGCCTGATGCTGGTGCTCTATTGCGTGCTGGTGTTCATCGCCTGGGGACTGACCCACCTGTTCACCGGCCGTGCCGCCTTCCTGCATCTGGGCGCCATCACCGCCACGATCATGTCGGCCAATGTCTTCATGGTCATCATCCCCAACCAGAAGATCGTCGTCGCCGACCTCATCGCCGGCCGCAAGCCCGACCCGAAATACGGCAAGATCGCCAAGCAGCGCTCTCTCCATAACAATTACCTGACGCTGCCGGTGCTGTTCCTGATGCTGTCGAACCACTATCCGCTGGCGTTCGGCACTGAGTTCAACTGGGTCATCGCCTCGCTGGTGTTCATCATCGGCGTGCTGATCCGGCACTATTTCAACTCGGTCCATGCGCGCAAGGGCAATCCGACCTGGACCTGGATGGCGGCACTCGTCCTGTTCATCGTCATCATTTGGCTGTCGACCGCGCCGAAGGTGCTGACCGGCGAACCCAAGGAATCCGCGTCGGCGCAAATCTATGTCGCTTCAGCGCATTTCCCGGCAGTGCGCGACACCGTGCTCGGCCGCTGTTCGATGTGCCACGCGGCGGAGCCGGTCTATGAGGGCATCTATCATGCGCCCAAGGGCGTGATGCTCGACACCGATGCGGATATCGCCAACCACGCCCGCGAAATCTATCTGCAGGCCGGCCGCAGCCACGCCATGCCGCCCGCCAACGTCTCTCAGATCACCGACAAGGAACGGGCGCTGCTGGTGGCCTGGTTCGAAGGCGCAGGGAAATAGCATGAATTCGACACTTCTGCGCGGCCGCACGCTGTCCTTTGTGCGCTGGCCGCAAACTATCGAAGACCATTCCGCCTGGCGCTACGAGGAGGATGGCGGACTGCTGATCCGTGACGGCAGGATCGTCGCCGCGGGTACTTATGCCGATGTTGAAAAGCAAGCCGACGAGACGGTGAAAAGGATTGACCACCGGCCGCATCTGCTGCTGCCCGGCTTCATAGATGCCCATGCGCATTTTCCGCAGATGCAGATCATCGCCTCCTACGGCGCCGAACTGCTCGACTGGCTGAACACCTACACTTTTCCGGAAGAAACGAAGTTCGCCAACGCCCAGCACGGCCGCCGCATCGCGCGGCTGTTCCTCGACGAAATGGTGCGCCACGGCACCACGACGGTCGCCGCCTACTGCTCGGTGCACAAGGCCTCGGCCGAAGCCTTCTTCGCAGAATCGCATGACCGCAACATGCTCAACATCGCCGGCAAGGTGATGATGGATCGCAATGCGCCCGACGGCGTGCTCGACACCCCGCAATCCGGCTATGACGACACAAAGGCGCTGATCAAGGAGTGGCACGGCAAGGGCCGCCAGCACTACGCCATCACGCCGCGCTTCGCCATCACCTCGTCGCCGGAGCAGATGGAGATGGCGGGCGTGTTGTGCCGCGAACATCCCGGCCTGCACATGCAGACGCATCTGTCGGAAAACCACGCCGAGATCGCTTTCACGCAGGAACTCTACCCGTGGGCGCGCGACTACACCGATGTCTACGAGCATTACGGGCTGTTAGGCAAAAAGAGCCTGTTCGGCCACTGCATCCATTTGTCGGAGCGCGAAGCGGATGCGCTTTCGGACTCGGGCTCGGTGGCGGTGTTCTGCCCGACTTCGAACCTTTTCCTCGGCTCCGGCCTCTTCGATTATCAGCGCTTTCGCCGACGCGACAAGCCGATCCGCATCGCCGCCGCCACCGATGTCGGCGGCGGCACCAACTACTCCATGCTGCGCACCATGGACGAAGGCTACAAGGTGATCGCGCTGAATGGCGAAAAGCTCAACCCGTTCCAGTCCTTCTGGCAGACGACGCGCGGCAATGCCGAGGCGCTGTCGGTGGTGGAAAAGATAGGCACGCTGGACGAAGGCAGCGACGCCGACATCGTCGTGCTGGACGCCAGGGCAACGCCGGGAATGCGGCTCAGGATGGAGACGGTCGAGACGCTGGCGCAGGAACTGTTTCTCCTGCAGACGCTGGGCGACGACCGCTCCGTCCGCGAAGTTTATGTGGCGGGGCGGCCAGCCAAGGCTGACATGAGCGCGGGGTAAGACCCCCTCACCCGGATTGCCAACCGAATTGCGAAGGCAATTCGGGGCAATCCGGCCTCTCCCCGAGGGGAGAGGAGGAAGCCGAGGCCCGTGCTCGTCTCTTCTCCCCTCGGGAGAAGGTGGCCACGCCACGGAAGCTTGACCGAGCGGAGCTTGTCGTACACACGACGTGTGACGATTTCGGAGAAAGAAAATGGCCGTTGCTGACGACATCGCTCTGATCAAGAGACAGGAAGAGACCCTTGTCTTCGCGACCTTCGACGAGGCCGTCGCTTTCAAAATCGGCTCCGCCATTCGCGATCGTGCAATCGCCGAAGATCTACCCATCATAGTCGACATCAGGCTGTGGGACCGGCCGCTGTTCTACGCCGCGCTGCCGGGCTCGAACGCTTCCAATCCCGACTGGGCGCGGCGCAAGATCAATGTGGTCAAACGGTTCCTGAGAAGCACCTATCGCATGGTGTTGGAACAGCAGCGCCCCGACCGCACCTTCAAGATTGGTGAAGGGCTGGATATTGCCGACTACGTGCTGGCCGGCGGTGGCTTTCCGGTGGCCGCCAAGGGCATCGGCGTCATTGGCGTCATCGCCGTTTCCGGACTGCCGGAGCGCGAGGATCACGGCGTCGTCGTCGATGCGCTGTGCGATCATTTGGGC
The DNA here is from genome assembly GCF_029269325.1 of Mesorhizobium sp. XAP4. Taxonomy (NCBI): domain Bacteria; kingdom Pseudomonadati; phylum Pseudomonadota; class Alphaproteobacteria; order Hyphomicrobiales; family Phyllobacteriaceae; genus Mesorhizobium; species Mesorhizobium sp. XAP4. The sequence continues at coordinate 918,788 of NZ_JARIXW010000002.1, forward strand.
GTCGACAAGCGCGGCTTGGCATTGCCTCGGGAAGCCGAATGACCGTGCTCGACCCCAAATCGTTCCTCGTCTCTATCTTCAACGCCGCCGTCGCCGCCGCCGATCCGGAACGAACCATCAGGGATCATCTGCCGGCCAAGCCCAAGGGCCGTACCATCGTCATCGGCGCGGGCAAAGGCTCGGCGCAAATGGCGGCAGCCTTCGAGAAAGTGTGGGACGCCCCCATCGAAGGGCTGGTCGTCACCCGCTATGGCTATGGCGCGACCTGCGAGCGCATCGAGATCATCGAGGCGGCGCACCCGGTGCCGGACGCTGCCGGCCTTGAAGCCTCGCGCCGGCTGCTGGCGAAGGTGCAAGGGCTGACGGCGGACGATCTGGTGGTGGCGCTGGTTTCCGGCGGCGGCTCGGCGCTGTTGCCGTCGCCGGCCGGCAGCTTGACGCTGGCCGACGAGATCGCCGTCAATGAGGCGCTGCTCGCCTCGGGTGCGCCGATCGCGGCGATGAACACTATCCGCAAGCACCTTTCCACCATCAAGGGCGGCAGGCTGGCGGCGGCCGCATGGCCGGCCAGGGTGGTGTCGCTGATCGTCTCCGATATTCCCGGCGATAATCCGGCAATGGTCGCCTCCGGCCCAACCGTACCGGATACAGGCAGCCGCGCCGACGCGCTGGCCTCGATATCGGCCTATGGCATGAAACTGCCGGCCTCGGTGATGGCGCATATCAATTCGCCGGCCGCCGATGCGCCAAGCCCGGATGACGAGCGCTTTTTGCGCAACGAGGTGCATCTGATCGCTTCGGCCGGTGTATCGCTGGAAGCCGCCGCTGCGGAAGCGAAACGGCAAGGCGTCGAGGCGGTTATCCTCTCCGATGCCATCGAAGGCGAGGCGCGCGAGGTTGGCGGTGTCCACGCCGCGATCGCGCGTGAAGTGGCGACGCGCAACAGGCCTTTCTCGAAGCCGGTGCTGATCCTGTCGGGCGGCGAGACAACCGTGACGCTGCGCGCAAAAGGCAAGGGCGGCCGCAATTCGGAATTCCTGCTCGCCTTCGCCATCGGCATCAATGGCGTCGACGGTATCAATGCGCTGGCCGCCGACACTGACGGCATCGACGGTTCGGAAAACAATGCCGGTGCCTTTGCCGATGCTTCGACCGTGTCGCGCATGCGCGCTGCCGGGGTGGACGCCAAGGCTATGCTTGCCGGCAACAATGCCTGGACGGCCTTCAACGCGGTTGACGATCTCTTCGTACCCGGCCCGACCGGTACGAATGTCAACGATCTCAGGGCAATTCTGATCAGGTAGCTGCAGCAATTCCAGGAAAACCGTGAAGCGGTTTTCCGTCCGGAATCGCGCAAAACAGACAATCAGGCGGCCATCAGCCGCTTCACCAGCTTCATATCCTGCAGGAACCGTTCGCGTTCAGCCTCCTTGTCCGCGGGTTCGCGGATGCGCAGGATGAAGGAGGGATGGATGGTGATGAACACGCGCAATCCGTCCTCGCGCTCGATCACTTGTCCGCGCATCTTTGTCACCGGAATCGCCTTGCCGAGCAGCGACATCGCCGCTGTCGCGCCGAGTGCCACGGCGAGGTTCGGCTTGATCAGCTCGAATTCTTGTTCGATCCACCAGCGGCAGGCCTGAATCTCACCGGAATTCGGTTTGGAGTGGATGCGGCGCTTGCCGCGCGGCTCGAACTTGAAGTGCTTGACCGCGTTGGTGACATAGACCTTTTGCCGGTCGACACCGGCATCGTCCAGGATCGCATCGAACACCTTGCCGGCCGGACCTACGAAAGGTTTGCCGGCGAGGTCCTCCTGATCCCCCGGCTGTTCGCCGACGAAGATCACCTTGGCATTGTCAGGGCCTTCACCGAAGACGGTCTGCGTCGCGTCGCGCCACAGCGGGCAGCGGCGGCAGCCTTTCGCTGCCTCGCGCAATTCCGGAATCGTGCTTGCATCATCTTCCGGTGCTTCGACGGGCTGCTTCGGCCAATGCCGTGCCTGCACCTTTGCGTGGTGCGGCGCGGGTGTTGTCGGCATCTTCGCAATCATGTCCTTGGCGGCCTTGTCCGCTCCTGCGATCATGTCTGGAATGAGCGAGGCCTCGGGAAGGTTCCGCCAATATTTCTTCGGCATCTCCTTCTGCATGGCTTTCACCTTCAATCGCGCCGGGTTGAAGATGTTCTCGAAATAGGTGCGCCAGAGCGCCTCGGTATCGTCCTGATCAGGCGCATCGCCCTTGGCCGCGCCCGGCCCGATCGCCAGCCTTTCGCCATCCCAGTCGGCAGAGGCATAAGGGGTCAGGATCGTCCAGCGCATGCCGGTGAAACGTCTGACGAAGAAATCGGCGTTGCGCTCGACGATGAAATGATCCGGCTCGAACCAGGCGACATAGCGCTCATCGGCACCGTCGCCGATTTTCCGGAAACGTACGAAGGCGTGCATCTTGTGGCTGTCGCGCCGCACCGCCTTCTCCATGGCCTCGAGCCGCCTGGTGTCGGAATCCGACGCGATTTCCAGCAGTTTAGGCTCGTCGCGCAATCGCCACAGCATTCGGTAGAGAAAGGCAAACCGGCCGGGATCGGAATGGCAGAACGCCGTTTCGGCATGCCCGAGGAAGTCGCGCGGTACGACGAGTTGCGCGCCCGCAGGCACTTCAGGCAATTGTGCCTGATCAGAGCCTGGCGCGACATGCCAGTCGACGTCCTCGGGCCTGACCTCATTCAAGGCCAGCCGCCGTGCCGCGTCACGCCAGCCCGCAAAATCCGTCTCGCTGTCGAGCCGAACTCTGTATCTGGCGAGATCGAGTTCCGCCGGCCGCATGATCAGAACAACGACAACTGTTCGCAGGAGGAGGCAATCTTTTCGCGCAGGCCGGCCTTGTCGGTCAGCGCGCCAGGTGACCAGCCTTCGGCGATGATGAACGGCCTGAGCTTGGCGATCGACTGGCAGATCCGTCCGACGTCCTCGAGCCGCATGCGCCGGTGCCGACGCGTCTCCAAAATCTTCGCCACCACCTTGGTGCCGAGACCCGGCACCCGCAGCAGCGCTTCGCGGTCGGCGCGATTGATGTCGACGGGAAACTGCCCCCGGTTGCGCAGTGCCCAGCCCAGCTTCGGGTCGATGGCGAGATCGAGCATGCCGTCGCTGCTGCCGGCGAGGATTTCCGGTTGCGAAAAGCCGTAAAACCGCATCAGCCAGTCGGCCTGATAAAGCCGGTGCTCACGCATCAGCGGCGGCTTCTGCAGGGGCAGCGACGACGACGAATCCGGAATCGGACTGAAGGCCGAGTAATAGACCCGCCGCAGATGGTAGCTGCCATAGAGCCGGGCGCTCGTGTGCAATATGCCGTCGTCAGATGTCTTGTCGGCGCCGATGATCATCTGCGTCGACTGGCCGCCCGGCGCAAAGCGTTCGCGCTTTTTGGTCTTCAAAGTCGGCTCGGCCTTCTCCTCCATCTTCTGGCGCAGCCTGGCCATGGAAAGCCGGATTGTCTCCGGCTTCTTCTCGGGCGCCAGCCGCTTCACACCCTCGTCGGTCGGCAGCTCGACATTGATCGACAGCCGGTCGGCATAAAGCCCTGCCTTCTCGACCAGTTCGGCCGAACTTTCCGGAATGGTTTTCAGGTGGATATAGCCGGAGAACTTCTCCTCCAGCCGCAGCCGGCGTGCCACTTCGACCATCTCGCCCATGGTCCCGTCCGGTGAGCGGACGACGCCGGAGGACAGAAACAGGCCTTCGATATAGTTGCGCCGGTAGAAATCCATTGTCAGTTTCACCACCTCGTCGATGGTGAAACGGGCGCGCCGCACATTGGACGACGATCGGTTGATGCAGTAGCTGCAATCATAGATGCAGAAATTGGTCAGCAGGATTTTCAGCAGCGAAATGCAGCGGCCGTCCGGCGCGTAGGAATGGCAGATGCCCATGCCCTCGGTGGAGCCGATGCCGCCTGATTCCAGCGAGTCCTTTTTCGCCGCGCCCGATGAGGCGCAGGACGCATCGTATTTGGCGGCGTCGGAGAGGACAGCCAGTTTTTCACGGACGGTGAGTGCGCTCATCCGTTCATGATATGTTCTTATCCGCCCTTATGCCACCTCATTTGATGGAAACGGCGAAAAAGTGATCGCCCGCCCGGCCCTTAGACTTCGTGCAGATAGAGGTGGTAATCCAGTTCGCTGACCGTGCGTGCCACGCGCAGGTATTCGGACTGTTTGATTGCCACGAAGGTCCGGTGCAGGTCCTCGCCGAGCGCGTTCTTCAGGAAGCTGGACGCCCGGGCCGATTCGATCGCGGCGCGCCAGTCGACAGGCATGGTTGTGCGCGTGACCGCTGCCTCATAGCCGTTGCCGGTCGTTTCGGGCCCCGGATCGAGCCCTTCATCCATGCCCTTGATGATGCCGGCGAGCACGGTTGCGGCGATCAGATAGGGGTTGGCGTCGACGCCCGACGGCCGGTGCTCGATGCGCCGGTTCTTGGCGTCGCCGGCCGGCACACGCAGCGCCACCGATCGGTTGTTGACGCCCCATGTCGGTGCCACCGGCGCATAGGATTGCGAGACGAAGCGCCGCCAGGAATTGGCGTGCGGCGCAAACACCAGCATCGATTCCGCCATGGTCTGGATGAGGCCGCCGAGCCCTTGCAGCAGCGGCAGCGACCAGCTCTCGCCGCCGGCTTCGGCAAAGACGTTCCGGCCGGCCTTGTCCTGCAGCGATACATGGAAATGCATGCCCGAGCCGGCATATTTCTCGATCGGCTTGGCCATGAAACAGGCGGTGACGCCGTGGCGGCGCGCCTGCGCCCGCACCAGCCGCTTCAGCATGACCAGATCGTCGGCCGCCCGCATCACATCCTTGCGGTAGTTCAGCGTCAATTCGTACTGGCCGGGCGCATATTCGGAAATGACCGTCTCGGCCGGAATGCCTTGCGCCTTGGCTGCGGCATAGATGTCGGAGAACAGCGGCTCCATGCCGTGCAGATGGTCGACGGAATAGACTTCCGTCTTGCCCGAGACGCGGCCGTCGAGCACGGCGCGCGCCGGCTGCACCTTGCCGTCGGCATCGCGCTCATTGGCCAGCAGGAAGAATTCAAGTTCGAAGGCGCCAGCCGGATAGAGGCCCTTGGCCGCCAGGATGTCGACTTGCCGAGCCAACGCCAGCCGCGGATCCGACGACATCGGCCGGCCGTCGAGCATGTACATCGCCATCAGCAGCTGGCCACGCGGCGGGCTCGTGCCGTAGAGCGGCACCAGCGTACCGGGGATCGGCCATGCCCTGAGATCGCCGTCGCCGGTAGTCCAGATCAACCCGGTCTCGTGCACATCCTCGCCGGTGATGTCGAGGCCCAGGATCGAGATCGGCATGTGGCGGCCGCCCTCGAAGATGCTCTTCAGCTCATGCCGGCGCACGATCTTGCCGCGGCCGACGCCATTGGCGTCGGTCAGCACGATATCGAAGGCCTCGATCTCGGGATGGGCGTCGAGAAAGGCGTGCGCCTCGGCTGATGTCGAGCCCGAAGGTGAGGTCATCATGGCATTGGGATTGTCCATCGCCGCTTGTCTCATGCCGCAAGCTTTGCCGCAACCGCGCCGAAGGCGGTGATCAGCCGGTTGACCTGGGTCGCAGTGGTCGCCGGCGAGATCAGCATCATGTTGTGGAAGGGTGCGATCAGCACGCCGCGATTGACCAGCGCGACATGGATGGCGGCCTCCAGTTCCGGCGCATGCGCCACTTCCGCCTCGGCGCCATTGCGCAGCGGACCGGGCGCGCAGATGAACTCGACGCGGGCGCCGACACGGGAAACATGCCAGGGCAGGCGATAGCGATCGATCACGCCGGTCAACCCGGCATCGAGCCGCCGCGCCAGGTGATCCATGCGGTCATAATTTTCCGGCGTCATCACCTCTTCAAGCGCGGCCCGCATCGCCGCGAACTGCAGCGGGTTGGCCGAGAGCGTCGTGCCCATGCCGGAATAGCCCGGCTCCTTGGTCCTATTGTAGTCCGCGTAGCGCGAGGCGACGTCGTCGCTCATGCCCCAGACACTGGCCGGCACGCCGCCGGCGATCGGCTTGCCCAGGACGAAGAAGTCCGGGTCGAGACCATATTTCCTCGTGTAGCCGCCGGGGCCGGTCGAGATCGTGTGCGTCTCGTCGATCAGAAGCAGTGTGCCGGCTTGGCGTGTCAGTTTGCGCAGGGCGTCATGGTAGCCCGGATCGGCAAGCACCATGCAGGAGTTGGTCAGCACCGGTTCGGCGATGACGCAGGCGACGTCCTTATCCCCAAGCGCGGCTTCGAGTGCTGAGATATCGTTGAACTCGATGACCTTGGCCGTACGGGTCAGGTCGCGGAACTCGCCCGCCAATCCCGGCCGGTTGACGGGCTTGCCGTCGATCAGCCGCACCATCGTCTCGTCGACCGAGCCATGGTAGCAGCCGTTGAAGACAAGGATCTTCTCCCGGCCGGTGACGGCGCGGGCGACGCGCAATGCAAAACGGTTTGCGTCGGTTGCCGTCGTCGCGATCTGCCAGAACGGCAGGCCGAAGCGCTGCTGCAGCAGCGGCCCGATGGCCAGCGCGTCTTCCGAAGGCAGCATATAGGTCAGGCCACGTCCGGCCTGGCGGCGGATGGCGCGCGCCACCGGCGGCGGCGAATGGCCGAACATCGAGCCGGTGTCGCCAAGGCAGAAATCGTCGAGCTTGTTTCCGTCGATGTCGGTGATCGTGGCGCCCTTGGCGCTGTCTACCAGGATCGGGAACGGCGTCGGCCAGTCGTTCATCCAGTGCATCGGCACGCCGCCGAAGAAGCCGGGCAGGCCGTTGCCGACCTTCGCCTGAGATTGCGGCCGCGCCTTGCGGAAGGCTGCCCCCTCGGTCTCGCGCAGATCGGCAATGCGGTCGCGGCCGATGCCGCCGATGGACGTCTTGGACATATCGCTGTGCATGAAAACCCCTCTGGTCGATTCCTCTTAGCCAATCCGTGTCTGCATCCGCAATTGGCCGCGCATCTGTCCTGCGTTGGCTCAGCCTTTGGCGGCGGCGCTTGACCGTGCTGCCGAAGTCGGCGCCAATATGAGCGGGAATTGAGGGGGGAGGGGTGATGAGGACAGTCATCTGTGTGGCGATGCACCTGTCGTCGGCGAGCGCGGCCTTCGCCTCGGGCGGCATCTGGTGCTCCACCGACGACACGGCGGCGACATTCGAGGTCGAGGCCGGCGTCACCAGAGGCATGGGCGGGCCGACCTTCAACTTTCGCGGCAACCTCGAAATTCTGAGCCGGCCTGCCAGCGACAGCCTGCGCAAGACTGTGTTCGAGGATTCCAACCTGACGCAGTACTGGCTCGACGGCAAGGAATTGCGGCTGAACATCTATCGTGAGCACGAGGCCGCGCAAAAGATCAACTCGGTCGAACTGACGATCCTGACCAGGACCAGCGACGAAGGCGTCTACGACGGGAGCTATACGCTCTCCATCTACGACGCCGCGGCGGATACGGACCAGGACGGCAAACCGGTTGAAATCAGCGGCAAAGTGTCGTGCGGAGCGGAGTGAGCGGGGTCAGGCCGTGATGTCGATGACGCCGCAGTCGCCTGCCGCGCTGCCAAAGGCGACGCGGCGTTCTTCCTTGTCCCACATCATCGAGGTGATGGCGCCCTTGCCCGGCCGCCGCAACAGCACTTCCTTGGCGTCGGCAAAACGCACCGCCATCACCATGCCGTCATCATAGCCGACGGCGACGACATCCTGGCTCGGGTGACAGGCGACAGCCGTCACCATGGCGTTGCCGCGCGTGCCGAGTTCCAGCGGTGCCTTGCCCATCGGCCCGTCCTTGCCGGAAAACGGCCAGACGATCGCCGCCGGCGCGCCGGAACTCGCAAGCCACTTGCCCTTTACGCTCCACGACAGGCTTTTGACCTTGCCGGGATAGCCGGTCATGCGCATGTGCTTGCCGTCGGCGAGCTTCCAGCCGTGCAATGCGTTTTCTTGCATGGTGGTGATGAGGAAGGCGCCATCCGGCGAGAAGGTGATGCCGGTATGGGCGCCGGCCCATTCGAGTTCCACCGGCTTGCCCTCGGCGGCCGGGAAATGCAGCGTCGCGCCATTGTAGCGGGCGACGCCGAAGCGCATGCCCTTGGGCGAGAAGGCCAGCCCCTCCACCGAACGCGGATGGACGAATTCCCTAGTCTTGCCGTCGGCGAAGCGCACGAAGGCAGTCTTGCCTGAGGCATAGGCGATGGCGCCTTGCGGCCCGGCGGCAACGCTGGTGATCCACTTCCTGGCCGCGCTTGCCAATTCCGTGGCCTCGCCGCCCGTTTTCACGGCAAACACCTTGCCGTCCTCGCCGCCGGTGATCAGCCGGTCATTGGCCGCATCATGGAAGGCGGCGAGCAGCCCGTCATTGGCCTGAACCGTCTTGTGGCCATGGTCGAGCCGATGGATGGCGCCGTCGGCCATCGCGAAATGCGGCACGTCGCCGAGAAAGACGGCGGCGATGCAATGGCCTTCGAGGTCTAGGGGGGCGACTGTGGGCATCAGGGAACCATTCCAATGAAGTTTGTTGCCATCCCCGGGAAGTCGCCAGCGCGGCCGGGTGTGGCGCCAACCTTCTCCCCTTGTGGGAGAAGGTGGATCGGCGCGCAGCGCCGAGACGGTTGAGGGGTGTTGGACGGATCGCCGTCGGTGCCCAGCTGGAGCACCCCTCATCCGACCGAGCTTCGCACGGCCACCTTCTCCCACAAGGGGAGAAGGACAGAAGGGGCAGCGCTAGCGTTATAAGGCTTGGAAATCAAGCCGCCTGGCAGGCGTCAAAACTCTTCTTCAGCCGCTCGGCGTCGAGTTCCCTGCCGATGAACACCAGCCGGCTCTCGTGCTTTTCGCCGTCTTTCCAGGCGCGCTGGTGGTCGCCTTCGATGATCATGTGCACGCCCTGGATGACATAGCGCTCGTCGTCGCCCTTGAGCGCGATGATGCCTTTCAGCCGCAGGATGTTGGGGCCTTCCATCTGGGTGATCTTCTCGATCCAGGGGAAGAATTTCTTCGGATCCATCTCGCCGCCGCGCAGCGACACCGATTGCACCGTCACGTCATGAATGTCGGAAGCATGCGCATGATGGTGGTGGTCGTGCCCGTCATGATCATGGTGGTGGTGATCGTGGCCGTCGTGGTCATGATGATCGTGATCGTCATGCGCCTCGAGGAAGTGCGGATCGTTTTCCAGTGCCCGGGACAGATCGAAAGCGCCGCGGTCGAGTACTTCGGTCAGGTCGACGCCGGCGCGGGTGGTACGATGGATCTTTGCCGCCGGATTGATGGCGCGGATCGTTGCCTCGACCTTGGCGAGTTCTTCTGACGTGACGAGGTCGGTCTTGTTGAGCACGACGACGTCGGCGAAGGCGATCTGGTCCTCGGCTTCCCTGGAATCCTTGAGCCGCAACGGCAGGTGCTTGGCGTCGACCAGCGCCACCACCGCGTCAAGCTTGGTCTTGGAGCGCACATCGTCGTCCATGAAGAAGGTCTGCGCCACCGGCACCGGATCGGCGAGCCCGGTGGTCTCGACGACGATGGCGTCGAAGCGGCCGGGGCGGCGCATCAGGCCCTCGACGACACGGATCAGGTCGCCGCGCACCGTGCAGCAGACACAACCATTGTTCATCTCGTAGATTTCCTCGTCGGATTCCACGATCAGATCGTTGTCGATGCCGATTTCACCGAACTCGTTGACGATGACGGCGTAGCGCTTGCCGTGGTTTTCCGACAGGATGCGGTTGAGCAGCGTCGTCTTGCCGGCGCCGAGATAGCCGGTGAGAACGGTTACGGGGATTTGCGTCTGTGCGTCGCTCATGGCTTGCCTCGAAAGTGCTGGGCCGCGAAAGATCCGGCCCTCAAAAGGGATTGTCGGTTCCATATAGGATGTGTGCCGGGCTTTTGCACGGGGCAAACCGATGGGCCAAACCGGCTTGCTACAATACCGGATTTTGACTGGCGAAAGCCGCTGTGATTGCCTAGCTCGGGATGCGGAAGGTCAATTTGAGAGGCATGATATGTCCGGCAAGCCATCCTCCTTCTCATTGAGCCGGCGCCAGGCGCTCGGGTTGATCGCGGTCACCGCCGGAGGTGGTGCCTTCCTGCCGGCCTCGGCAATGGCCGCTCAATCTTCGGCTGCCCAGGCTTCACCCTATGCCGGACTGGCCTTGTTCGAAAACGGCGCCGGTGTCTGCACCATTACGCCTGAAGTGACCGAGGGACCGTTCTATTTCGACCCGAAACTCGAACGTGCCGATGTCACCGAAGGCAAGAAAGGTATTGCCCTTGACGTCCGGCTGCAGGTTGTCGACGTGGACTGCCGCCCACTTGCCGGCGCCCGCGTCGATATCTGGCATTGCGACGCGCAGGGCGCCTATTCCGGCTATCCCGGACAGGGTGACGGCCGCGACGTCGACACGTCGGGCCAGACCTTCCTGCGTGGTTGGCAGAAAACCGATGCAAGCGGCATCGTCTCCTTCGCCACGATCTATCCCGGCTGGTATCGCGGCCGCACCACCCATATCCATTTCAAGGTCTTCCCTGACGACAGGTCGGTGATGACCGGCCAGTTGTTTTTCCCCGACAGCCTCAGCGAGCAGATCTTCACCTCTGTCGCGCCCTACAATGACCGGCCCGGCAAGCGCGACACTTCAAATGCCGATGACGGCATCGCCAGGCGGGCCGGATCGCAATCGCAGGCTGCGCTGCGCGAGTTGGAGGATGCCTATCAGGCGCTGATGATCGTGGCGGTGAAGTCCGGCTGAGCGGCGGTCACTCCACCACCACCACCCTGCTCGCGACGAAAACTCCGGCTGGGAATTCGTTTGTCATCTAACTGAAATAAACATCTGGCATTAGCCACGGCGGACACCACAATGCTTGCCGGCAAAGCTGTTTGAAGCACCGGAATCTTTTTGATCGTCGATTGCCAACCGGCCGGCTGCCTCTATGCTGCCCGCACCGGTACGGCCGAAGAGGGAAGACCATGGCCAAGGCGGACAAGACTGCGACAATGAGCCGGCTGCATTCCGCGGCAAGGCTGGCAAGGACGGCGCTGGCTGCCCGGCTTCTGGCGCACGGCTTCTATGCCGGCCAGGACCAGATCATGCTGGCGCTCGACCGTGAGGACGGCCAGACGCCGGGCAATCTTGCCGGACGTCTCGGCGTGCGCCCGCCGACGATCACCAAGACCATCAACCGGCTGCAGGCCCAGGGTTTCCTGGAGAAGCGCGCTTCTGAAGCCGATGCCCGCCAGGCCCACATCTTCCTCACCGATACAGGCCGCGACATCATCCACGCCATCGAGAAATCGGTGAAGAAGACCGAAAAGCAGGCGCTGAAGGGCCTCGACAAGAAGGACCAGAAGTCGCTGTTCAAACTGCTTGCCCGCATCGAGGCCAACCTCTCGAACGAGGAACTGGTGCTCATCGACGACGACGCCGAGTCGGACGACTGACCGGCGGATTGTCGCGGCAGGCGATCAAGCCGCCGCGGCAGAGCCCTGGATCAGCGATGACCAGCGTCCCGGTGTCATGCCGAACGCCTTCTTGAACTGCCTGATGAAATGGCTCTGGTCGCTGAAGCCGGCTTCGACCGCGATCTGCGCCAACGGTTCGCCGGCGGCGATCATCCGCCGCGCACGCTGAAGCCGGCGCATCACCAGGAAGCGATGCGGACTGGTCGAGAACGCCGCGCGGAAATGCCGTGACAAGGCATAGCGGTCGAGCCCGGTTATCGCTTCCAGTTCGCCGGAGCGCACCGGCCGGGTCAGGTTTTCCGTGAGATAGCCGCGCGCCAGTGCAGCCGCCCGCCACGCCGTCCGTGTCATCGGCTTTGCCGGCTGGCCGCCGTGCCGGGTCAGGCTTTGCATCAGTTGGACCAGGAAGTCGTCGACGAACAGGTCGTCGAGTTCCTGCTCCAGCGGCCCCAGAGCCGAAAGCAGCGTTGCGCAAAAGGCCGCGTCCGTCACCACGCCATCCCTCACAAAAGGCAGCGAAGCGCCGCCGAGGCAGTCGAGCATCAGCGACGGCTCCAAATAGAGCATTCGGTAGCGCAAGCCGTCCTCGGTGCCGGCGCCGCCGTCATGCAGTTCGTCGGGGTGTAGCACGATGATCTGGCCTGGAAGGCTGTGACGCGCAGCACCAAGATAGCGAAACGTCTGCACACCGTGCAGCGTTACCCCGATCGCATAGGTGTCGTGGCGATGCAGGTCGAACGCGCTGCCATGGAAGCGTGCCTCGATCCGCTCCATGCCTGCGGGATCGGGACCGGAGATAATACGGTTTTCCGCCGCATCGATGCACAAACGTCCAAGACCCTCGAAGGCCTGGCTGTCTAGATCGTGCGACATCGTCTCCTTAAGCCTCGCATTGGGGCACAAACCGAATGGCCAATGTCTCATGTTCGATACGAAATTTGCAATCGTGCTCAGGGAGGATCTGCCGGTCTGGCAGAAACTCAACGTCACCGCCTTCCTGACCAGCGGCATTGTCGCCCAGTTTCGCGACATCATCGGCGAACCCTATCGCGACCGCGCCGGCAATCTCTATAACCCGCTGTCGATCCAGCCGGTCATCGTTTTGTCCGCCGACCAGGCCACGCTGGGCACGATCCACCGGCGCACATTGGAGCGCGGCGTGACCACCTCGCTCTATGTCGAGGAGATGTTTTCGACCGGCTTTGACGCGGCCAACCGGGCCGTCTTCGCCGAATTTGCGCCTGAAGATGCCAAGGTGGTCGGGATCGCGCTTCGCGCCGACAAGAAGCTGGTCGATAAGATCACCAAGGGCGCCCGTATGCACCCGTAGCTTTCAAAGGCATCGACTAAGCCTGCCGCCGACACTTGTTGTGCCAGCCGGCTTTGGCGTGGCGACAGCCGACAATTGGCTTGCCGGGAGCCGGCAATTCCCGCAAAGGTGGGTCCAGCCCAGTTCCCACCCGGCCTGCAAGTGAGTGCTCCCCAAAGACATGTAGAAAGCGCGACGCCCCCGGTGGCGATCCTGTGCATGCTTTCCACTTACGTCTGCTTCACCTTCCTCGACACATCAAGCAAATACCTCGTCCTCGCCGGCATTTCCGTGCTGGTCGTTGCCTGGGTGCGCTTTGCCGTGCATGTCATCCTGGTCGGCACCCTGTTGCGCGGCTGGCGCCAACCCATGCGGTTTCGCCCGGTCAACCTGCCTGCGCATATCCTGCGCGGGGCTTTCCTGTTCGGATCGACCATATTCAATGTCCTGGCGCTCAAATCCCTGCAACTGGCCGAGACAACCTCGATCTATTTCTTTGGGCCGATGGTGATCACGGCGCTGGCCGGTCCGCTGCTTGGCGAGTGGGCGGGCTGGCGGCGCTGGCTGGCCATCCTGGCGGCCTTTGCCGGCGTCCTCATCATCACCCGACCGGGCGTCGGCGTGTTCGGCATCGGACATCTCTTCGCGCTCGGCTCGATGCTGTCGAACTGCTTCTACGTCATCATGACGCGCCGCATGTCGGCGACCGAGACATCGGAGAGCCTCATCCTGTTTTCGGCGCTGGCGCCGGCGCTGCTGCTGTTGCCCCTGCTGCCGTTTTCGTTTTCCTTGCCGCATGACGGCTGGCACTGGTTCGTGCTGCTGATGCTCGGCGTGTTCGGCGGCGTCGGTCACTGGCTGCTCGTCCAGGCCTACCGGCTGGCGACGACCACGGCTTTGGCGCCCTATCCCTATTCGCAGATGGTGTGGATGATCATTTCCGGATGGATCGTCTTCAAGCAGTTTCCCGACCGCTGGACGCTGGTCGGCGCCGCCATCATCGTCGCCAGCGGCCTCTACATCGTCCATCGCGAGCATAGGCTTCGGCTGCGGAGCCGCGCGGCCTCGGACGTCGAGGCCGAGGCGTTGGCAAAAAAACTTTGATTTGCCCCCGATCGGTGGCATAACGCCGCCTTTAAACAGTTTAGGTCTGGAAAGTCAGGTCCGGGGAGCACACGTCGCTGGCACAAAAAATCAAGCTTTCGACGATCGCGGATGCGCTCGGCGTGTCCACGGCCACGGTCTCGCTGGCGCTGCGCGACAGCCCTCTTGTTGCCGGGACCACCCGTGACCGCATCAAGGAACATGCCCGCGCCATCGGCTATATCTACAACCGACGCGCCGCCAGCCTGCGCACCTCGCGTTCCGGCATTGTCGGCGTCGTCGTGCACGACATCATGAACCCGTTCTTCGCCGAGATCCTGCGCTCGATCGAAAGCGAGCTCGACCGCAGCCGGCAAACCTTCATCCTGTCCAACCACTATGATCAGCTCGAAAAGCAGCGCACTTTCATCGATACGCTTTTGCAACTCGGCGCCGACGGCGTCATCATGTCGCCGGCGATAGGCACGCCGGCTTCCGACATCGTGATGGCCGAGGAGAACGGCCTGCCGGCTGTGCTGATCGCGCGCACCGTCGAGGGTGCCGACGTGCCGGTCTTTCGCGGCGACGACTCTTATGGAACAGGCCTCGCCACCAACCACCTGATCTCGCTCGGCCACAAGCGCATCGCCATGATCGGCGGCACCGACCAGACCTCGACCGGCCGTGACCGCTACCAAGGCTATATCAACGCGATGGAGGCGGCCGGGCTGGAAGTCAGGCCATCCTGGCGCATCGCCGGGCCGCGCACCAAGCAGGCCGGCTTCGAGGCCGCCGGACAGTTCCTGGCGCTGAAGGACAGGCCGACGGCAGCCTGCTGCTGGAACGACCTCGTCGCCATCGGCCTGATGAACGGCATTGCCCGCGCCGGCCTGGTCCCGGGCGTCGACATCTCGGTCACCGGCTATGACGACCTCGAAGAGGCGGCGATCGCGACGCCGGCGCTGACCACAGTCTGGAACGGCCAGCGCGAGGTGGGCCGCCGCGCCGCCAGCGCGCTGCTCGACAAGCTCAACGGGCAGACGGTGCGACCCTCGCAGGAATTGATCAAGCCGGAACTGCATGTGCGTCAGTCGACCGGCAAGCCGGTGGAGCGTGCATGACCAAGGCCGAACAGTTGCAGACCGTCGCCATCCTGGTGCCGGGCGATTTCAACGACCACGCGGTCGACCGCATCAACCGCACGTTCAGGCGTGTCAGAATTGAACGCGCCGATCCGGCGCTCGTCACCGACGAGATGCGCAGTGATGTGCGCGGCGTCGCTTCGTTCGCCGGCATCAACGCGGCGATGATGGATGCATTGCCCAACCTCGAACTCATCGCTTCCTTCGGCGTCGGCTATGATTCGGTCGATGTCGGTCATGCGGCGGCGAAAAACATCATGGTCACCAACACGCCCGACGTGTTGACCGAGGAGGTCGCCGACACCACGATCGGGCTGTTGATCAACACCATCCGCGACCTGCCGCGCGCCGAGACCTGGCTGCGCGACGGCAGCTGGGTGCGCAAGGGCAACTATCCGCTGAGCCGGCTGACCTTGCGCGGGCGCAGTGTGGGTATTTTCGGCATGGGCCGCATCGGGCAGGCCATTGCCCGGCGTCTGGAGGCCTTTGGCTTGCCGGTCGCCTACCACAACCGGCGCCGTGTCGAAGGTCTTTCCTACCACTATCATGCGACCCTGAAAGGGCTTGCCGAAGCCGTGGATACGCTGATTTCGGTCGCGCCGGGCGGCGCCTCGACGGAGAAGGCGGTCAATGCCGAGATACTGTCGGCGCTTGGCGCCAACGGCGTCTTCGTCAACATCGGCCGTGGCAGCACGGTCGATGAGGCAGCGCTTGCGGCAGCCCTTGCCAACGGCACCATCGCCGCTGCCGGCCTCGATGTCTTTGCCGACGAACCGAACGTGCCCAAGGCGCTGCTCGACGCGCCCAACACCTCGCTGCTGCCGCATGTCGGCTCGGCCTCGGACCATACACGCCGCGCCATGGCGGATCTGTGCGTCGACAATCTGGTGTCCTGGTTCACCGAGCGCCGGCCGCTGACGCCGGTGCCCGAGACGGCGCATGTGAAGGCTAGAAACTGATCGGTGGCTGCCACATTTATTAACGTCAGCTTAACCCTTTGGAATCATTGTTCAACCTGTCCGTGTACGTGGATGAAGAATGATGAAAGCACTTTCCGCATTGATCGCTGCCGCAGCGCTGTTTGGTGGCATTCAGCTGTTTCATGGCGGCAGCCGGGAAAGCGTAGCCAACGAGGCCGCCCCGTCCAACAGCTACAGGCTGGTCGCCAATGGCGATGAGGCGGTCTGTGCAGTCAGCCGCGGAGCCGAAATTTCGGACGGTTTGTCGTTGCTCACCGTTGCTCCCAAATGCCGTCGGCTCTTGCCGGGCATAGAACAGGCGAAGTTCTGGCGCGAGCAAAACGATGGCACCGTTGCCTTCAGCGCCAATGGCACCGATCCAATCGTCACCTTCGCGGCTGCCGATGGCGACGGCTACGAATCCTATGCCCCGGCGCTGCCGCTGCTGTCGCTGGCGGCCACCCGTGATAAAAAATCCGGCGACTGATTATTCCGCTGCGGCCCGCGCGCCCGCCTTCGCTGCGGCGTGCAGCCGAACCGCATCGCCGAAGGCACGGAATATTTTCACCGAATTGCTGTCCGACTTGACCCAGTATTCCGGGTGCCATTGCACGCCGACGGCGAAGGCGCGGGCGTCCCGCACCGAAACCGCCTCGACCGTACCGTCGGTGGCGACGGCCTCGATCTGCAGCTTCGAGCCGAGCCGGTCGATCGCCTGGCGGTGCAACGAATTGACCTTGATGTCGCCGGCACCGAACACACCGGCCAGGCAACTGTCAGGTTTGATCGAAATGGTCTGGTGGATGGCGAAGCGTTCGTCCTGCTTCTCGCTCACCGGCGCGCGGTGATCGAGCGAGCCCTCGCGCTCCTGGATCTCGGTGCCGAGCGTGCCGCCCAACGCCACGTTCAGTTCCTGGATGCCGCGGCAGATGGCGAGCAGCGGCACGCCGCGTTCGATCGCCCGGCGGATCAGCGGCAGCGTCGTGGCGTCGCGCGCCGGATCATAGGGGCCATTGGCTTCACTGGCGTCGCCGCCATAGAGCGAGGGATGCACATTGGATTTCGAGCCGGTGACCATGACGCCGTCGACCGACGACAGGAGTTCGTCGAAATCGAGCCGGTCGCCGAACGATGGCACCAGCACCGGGAACACGCCGGCGCCGGCGATCGCCGCTTCCAGATATTGTTGTGGGGCGGCGTGCCAGGTGTAGTTGTCGAACTGACGGACGTCGGTCGATATGGCGACGAGCGGCTGATGCATTTTGGCTCTATGTTCCATCGGGGCAAGGGATACCTGCCTTCAAAATAGGCGATCCCACGTTATTTTTCCATGCCAAGTTTCGGCGTGTCGCATGGGCCACGAAACGGCCTGTTAGACTATAGTTGCAGTGCAGCCGGGCTTCGCCGTCAAATCGGGCCGGCCTGCTGGACTCGACTTCTTGCCTGTGTATTGTCTCGAACGAACCGACACGGAAACCGAGGATTTTCTGACGTCGGCCTGTTCATCCAAAAGGGAGGAACTTCATGGATCGTCGTTCATTCATTCGCAAGGCCGGTGTCACCGGCGTCGGTGCCGCGGCGGCGGCGGCCACGCTGGCGGCGCCTGCAATCGCCCAGTCCAATCCCAAGGTGACATGGCGGCTGGCGTCGTCCTTCCCGAAGTCGCTCGACACCATCTATGGCGGCGCCGAGGTGTTCTCGAAGATGCTGTCGGAAGCCACCGACGGCAATTTCCAGATCCAGGTTTTTGCTGCCGGTGAGCTGGTGCCTGGCCTGCAGGCCGCCGACGCCACCACGGCCGGCACGGTCGAGGCCTGCCATACGGTGGCATATTATTACTGGGGCAAGGACCCGACATGGGCGCTCGGTGCGGCGGTTCCCTTTTCGCTCAACGCACGCGGCATGAATGCCTGGCATTACCATGGCGGCGGCATCGACCTGTTCAACGAGTTTCTCGCCACGCAGGGTCTTTTCGGCCTGCCGGGCGGCAACACCGGCGTGCAGATGGGTGGCTGGTTCCGAAAGGAAATCAACACGGTGGCCGACCTTTCCGGCCTCAAGATGCGAATCGGCGGTTTTGCCGGCAAGGTGGTGCAGAAACTCGGCGTCGTGCCGCAGCAGATCGCCGGCGGCGACATCTATCCGGCGTTGGAAAAAGGCACCATCGACGCGGCCGAATGGGTGGGCCCCTATGACGACGAGAAGCTCGGCTTCTACAAGGTGGCGCCCTATTATTACTATCCCGGCTGGTGGGAGGGCGGCCCGACTGTCCACCTGATGTTCAACAAGGCGAAGTACGAAGAGCTTTCGCCGACGTACAAGTCGCTGCTGCACACTGCCGCGCAGGCGGCCGACGCCAACATGCTGCAGAAATACGATTATCTGAACCCTGCGGCGGTGAAGCGGCTGGTGGCCGGCGGCGCGAAACTGCGCCCGTTCAGCCAGGAGATCATGGCCGCCTGCTTCGAAAAGGCCAACGAGGTCTATACCGAAATGGAAGCCTCCAACGCCCCGTTCAAGAAGATCTGGGAATCGATCAAGGGCTTCCGCAAGGAGCATTATCTCTGGGCACAGGTGGCCGAATACAATTACGACACCTTCATGATGGTCCAGCAGCGCAACGGCAAGCTGTAGCCGGCCGGACTTCTGCTCAAAAGCTCTCTGGGCGGACCCGCTCAGGGAGCTTTTCTGTATATGCCGGGAGGCGAAGCCGGCGGTTCAGCCGCGGCGCGGCACCACCAGAACCTTGACCTCGCCGGGCGCCGGCGGATTGGCGATCACCGCTGGCGCTTCTTCAAGCGACACCTGCCTGGAGATCAGCCTGTCGATCTCGACCGCACCGGAAGCGATGAGTTCGGCGGCGCGGCGATGGGTGTAGGGATTGAGGAAGGAACCGAGCACCTTCAGTTCCCGGAACAACAGGTCGAACGGCTCGAATTCCGCTTTCATGCCTTGCGGCGTCACGCCGACAATGACGACCGTGCCGCCGGCTCGGGCCAGCCGCATGGACTGCTCGACGGTCTCTCGCACGCCGGCGCATTCGAAGACGACGTCGACGCCACCTGGCGCCAGACCGGCCGGTCCGGCGATCGCATCGATGACATCGGTGGCTGTCGGATCGATCGTCGCTGTCGCGCCGAGGTCCTCGGCGAGGGCGCGCCGCGAAGCCTGCCTGGTCGACAGGATGATGGTCGTGGCTCCCGCCAGTCTTGCCAGCTGCACGGTGAGCAGGCCGATCACGCCGCCGCCAAGCACGACCACCGACCTGCCCGGTTTGATACCGGCCAGGTCGACGCCGTGCAGGCAACAGCCGAGCGGCTCGCAGAAGGCACCGTGCAGGGGGTTCAGGCCTACAGGCAGGACGAAAGCCTGCTTCTGCGGCAAGGCAAGATATTCGGCAAAGCCGCCGTCGCGATGAATGCCGATCGCGCACAGATTGCTGCAGAGATTGACTTGTCCCGCGTGACAGTGTGCGCAGCGCCCGCAGGCTATGTTGGGGTCGCCGGTAACACGATCGCCGATGGCAAAACCCGAGACCGATTTTCCGATCGCCTCGACGATGCCGGAAAACTCATGGCCGGGCGTCACCGGTGGCGTGCAAGGAAATTCACCGTGAAACAGATGCCGGTCCGTGCCGCAGACGCCGCAGGCTTCGATGCGCACCAGTAGCTCATCCGCACCGATGTCGGGCATGTCGACGTCGCGCAGCGTGATGTCGCCCACTGCTTCCAGCCGCACCGCTTTCATGGTCTTGACCATGCCGGTTCAGTTGAAGCTTGGCGGTTGCGACAAGTCGGGCTGCGGCGCTGCCGGCTTTGCCGGTGTCGGATCGCCGAAACTGGGCGGTTGCGAAAGGTCAGGAGCGGCCGGCGCCGTGGCGCCACCAGCGGGCGCCGCTCCAACCGCCGGCGGCGTGCCCAGCGGCGATAGGCCGGGCACCTCCGGTACCTTGTAGTCGATGGTGCCCGGATCGACGGTCGTTCCCTTGTAGTGCATCACCATTTGCGGGAAGGCGATGGTCAGCCCGATCATGATCACCTGGATGCAGACAAAGGGCACCGCGCCCCAATAGATCTGGCCGGTGGTCACCGGCGCGATTTGTTTGCCGGTGAGACGATCGAGATAGGGCACGCGCGCGGCCACCGAACGCAGATAGAACAGCGCGAAGCCGAAGGGCGGGTGCATGAAGCTGGTCTGCATGTTGACGCCCAGGAGCACGCCGAACCAGATCAGGTCGATGCCGAGCTTGTCGGCGGCGGGCGCCAGCAGCGGTACGATGATGAACGCCAGTTCGAAGAAGTCGAGGAAGAAGGCGAGGAAGAAGACGAGCATGTTGACGCCGATCAGGAAGCCGACCTCGCCGCCCGGCAGCGACGTCAAAAGGTGCTCGACCCAGATGTGGCCGTTGACGCCGTAGAAGGTCAGCGAGAACACCCGTGCGCCGATCAGGATGAACAGCACGAAGGACGACAGCCTTGTCGTCGAGGCCAGTGCCTGCTTGACGACGTCAAGCGACAAGCGCCCCTTGGCCGCCGCCATGAACAAGGCGCCGACCGAGCCCATGGCGCCGCCTTCGGTCGGCGTGGCGATGCCCAGGAAGATGGTGCCCAGCACCAGGAAGATCAGCGCCAGTGGCGGGATCAGCACGATGATCACCTGCTGCGCGAGCCTGGACATCATGTTGAAGTTCAGGCGCTTGTCGGCAATGGCGACGATGTAGATGAACAGCACCCCGGCAGTCGCGCCAAGAATGTCGGCATTGTCGCCATGCGCCGGCGCCAGATAACGATACGCCGCGTAGGAAACCGCCGATGTGACCAGCAAAGCCACCAGCAGCGACATCACGCCATGGCCAAGTGTACGGGCCTCGAGCGGCAGCGCCGGCATCGAGTTCGGCCGGATGATCGACATGATCAGGATATAGGACATATAGAGGCCGGTGAGCACGAGGCCCGGGATCAACGCGCCCGCGTACATATCGCCGACCGAGCGGCCGAGCTGGTCGGCAAGCACGATCAGCACCAGCGACGGCGGGATGATCTGGGCAAGCGTGCCGGAGGCGGCAATGACACCGGATGCGAGCCGGCGGTCATAGCCATAGCGCAGCATGATCGGCAGCGAGATCAGGCCCATGGCGATGACGGAAGCCGCCACCACGCCGGTGGTCGCCGCCAAAAGCGCGCCGACGAAGATCACCGCATAGGCGAGGCCGCCGCGGATTGGCCCGAACAGTTGGCCGATCGTGTCGAGCAGGTCTTCGGCCATGCCCGATCGCTCGAGCACGATGCCCATGAAGGTGAAGAACGGGATGGCCAGCAGCGTGTCGTTCGACATCACCCGGCTGCCGTAGAAATTATCCGGCAATGCGTGCAGGAGCGGCCAGGCGAGGTTGATCGATCCTCCGGAATAGGGAGACAGCAGCACACCGATGAAGAAGAACATCAAGCCGTTGGCGGCCAAGGAAAAAGCGACGGGGTAGCCGATCAGCAGGAAGATGATCAGCGAAGCGAACATGATCGGCGCCATGTTCTGCGCGATGAACTCCATCACGAACGCACCTCGTCGGCCAGCGCCTTGGCTTCGAGTTCGGCCTGCTCATGCACCGATATGAAGGGATTGGGGTCGTCCATGTCTCCGCGCATGATGGCGATCTTCTTGATGATCTCGGAGATGCCCTGCAGCGCCAGCAGGAAAAACCCGACGAGCAGGATGGCCTTGGCGGGCCAGATGATCAGGCCGCCGGAATTGTTGGACATCTCGCCGCTGCGAAACGACAGCGACACATAAGGAACGAAATAGATCACCATCAGCGTCACGAACGGCATCAGAAAAAAGACATGCCCGAAAAGGTCGATCCAGTGCTGCACGCGGCGTGGAAACAGGCCGTAGACGACGTCGATGCGGATATGTTCGTTCTGCTTCAGCGTATAGGCGGCGGCCAGCATGAAGGCGGCGCCGAACAGATACCATTGCAGCTCGAGCCAAGCGTTCGAGGATATGTCGAACACCTTGCGGATAATGGCGTTGGCGGCGCTCACCAGGATCGCCAGCAGGATCAGCCACGATATCCATTTGCCGATGAACTCGTTGGCGCGATCAATAGTCCTGGATAGAGCGAGAAGCCCTGCCATGCATTCCTCCCTTGTACCGGAGGCGTGCCGGCTTCCCCCTTTTTGTCCGTCACGCCACGTGGTCCAACGGTATGCCGCGCGTGGACTGACGGGTCAACAAGGATAGAGGCAGCGAATATCATCGCATCGCAGACAGTGCCCAATACCGGCGATCTGCCCTCGCGTCATGCAACCAAAGTCTGACGTTTTCAGGCGATTTTGCCGGTGTCGCGGCCGGCGCCGATCAGGATCAGCGTCGTGACCAGGAACAGGTACATCCACGCGTCGCGCCACTCGACCGGGAAATAGCCGGCCCACAGTGATTCGGCCATGCCGAAGACGGCCGCGCCGAGCGCCGCGCGCGGTGGCGAGAGATAGCCGCCGACCGCCGTCACGAACAGGATCTTCAGTCCGTAGACGAGGCCCGACCCGAAGCTGACATTGCCGTAATAGAGCCCGGCCATGACACCGGCCAGCGCGGCGCAGAAGCCGCCGAACAGCACCGCGTGCCGGAACACCGTGCGTACGTCGACGCCGCACATCGCGGCAGCCTTGGGGTCGTCGGAGACGGCGCGCCAGCACCGTCCGAAGCTCGACCGGGCAAAAGCCCAGCTTGCCAGCGCGATTGCCGCCACCACCACGGCGCAGTCGATAAGCTGGATGAGCGTCAGCGTTGCCTTGAAGGTCGCGCCCTGCGCGAAAACGATGGGCTGCGCCAGCATCGGCGGCAGCCACAGATCATGCGTGTCGGCGGCGATGCGGCTCGCTTCGGACAGCAGCAGCAGGATGCCGAGCGTCGTCACCACGATTGCATTGGGCGTGCGGTCGGCCAACGGTTCGAAGACACTGCGCGACAGCACGTGGCTGATCAGCGCGGCATAGAGGAACGCAGCGACGACGCCGAGCGCCACCGCCGCCAGCAGCGTCAGCCACAGCACCTGATAGCCGAAGGCCGCGGTCAGGATCATGGTCTGGCCGCAAAAGGCGAACAACGCGCCATAGGCGAGATTGGTGCGGTGCAGGATGCCGTTGGTCAGCACATAGCCAAAGGCGAGCAACGCATACAGCGCGCCCGAATGCAGCCCGTTCAGCACCTGCTGGAAGAAATAGAGCATGCAAAACCTCGAAGCATGCCGCCCAAAAGTGCGAAGCGGTCCTGGCCAACAGCATGCTCAAAAGGCTGCGGAGACCACCGCATCCCGGAGTGAGGTTGCATCGCGGAATCTAACTTGTCAAATACGATTTATCGGTTAGATTTTCGCCATGACGGTATCATGGACCCCGCACCGCTTCACCGGCGGCCTGCTCGCGCTCGACACGGCGAACACCGTCGTGCTGCGCGGCGATCCGGAGCGGACGTTCGACCGCTTCGAAGATCCGGCCGAGATTGCCCGCTTCGCCGACGCGGCGAGCCGCTTTCGCGCCGCCGAGCTTGGCGAAAGGCCGCTGGCGGTATCCTCAGCGGTGGCGATCGCACCCGTCGTGCTGTCGATCCGCGAGGCGACGGACCGGCTGTTTCGTGGAGCGGTGTCGAAGGGCGCGGTCGCCACCGCTGATCTGCCCGGATTCCTGAGCGCCTGCGCCGAGGGTCTGGCCGGCAGCCGGACCGAGATCGGTGTGCCGGGAAGGCCGTTCGGTGATCCCCTGACGCCGATCGCCTTCGAGGCGGCGCTGGCGGTTTCGGCGCTATCGCTTCTGCGCGACGATACCGTCGCAAGGCTCAGGATCTGTCCCAACTGCACCTGGCTGTTCGTCGACAGAAGCCGCAATTCCAGCCGCCTGTGGTGCGACATGGCAGTGTGCGGCAACCGTCAGAAGGCAAGCCGTCACTATCGCCGCCGTCGCATGGCGGAAAATGAGGTCAAGAATGCGTAGCGGCCTTTCCCGTTCGATCCTTGTTGGCGCGGCGCTCATCGTGGCCGTTGCGCTCGGCGCCTGCCGCGACACCGGCGACGCCGAAGGCAAGCTGTTCGAGGTTTCCGGCAAGATATTCGTTTTCAACTACCGCCTCGCCAGGGCGACTTATGTGGTGACCCTGCGGCCGCTGAAGCCGATGGGAGAGGGCCAGGTGGCGGTCGCCAGCTTCCAGGATCCCGCCGGCGGCGCACCTCTGGTGGTCGAGCAGAAGGTCTGGCCGAAGCTCGACAAGGTGACGCTGGAGAGCCCGGCACTGACCTGCGTCGTCAAGAACAAGCCCTATGCGATTGCCATCAGCATCAAGGGCGCCGACGGCGCGGTCCTGCAGAAGATCGACACCACGCTGATGTCGACGGAAGACCAGTCGATCCTGCCCGACCGGCCGCTGGTCATCGACCAGCTCTACACCGCCAATCCCGATCTCGTCGGCCATCCCGACGGCAAGCTGCCGGGCGAGCCGAAGCCAGATTGCTCGAAAGGCGGCTGACGCGTCGCGGCCGCCCGTGCCGCAGCTGTAATGTTCATGCGCCGGGCAATGTCCGCGGATCGGTTTCATACCCGATTCAGGATGGCCGCGGACTGTTCGTTGCGCGTTGCCTGGCATCTGCGATTTTGTTTGACCTGCCTTGCAAGGGGAGAAAGGATGCGTCATCCGACCCCGACGTTGGCTGCCTGCCCCGCGTGGCCTCCGCAGAGGAAATGCCTGATGACGCTGCACGACGTCGCGCTCGACGACAAGTTCGATCTCGCAAAGGAGCGCATCTTCCTGTCCGGCGCGCAGGCGGTCATTCGCATGCTCTTGATGCAGCGCGAGCGCGACCGTCGCGCCGGCTTGAACACGGCCGGCTTCGTCTCCGGTTATCGCGGTTCGCCGCTCGGCGGCCTCGACATGCAGCTGTGGAAGGCGAAGAAACAGCTCGCCCAGGCTGACATCGTCTTCCAGCCGGGTCTCAACGAGGAGCTTGCCGCCACCGCCTGCTGGGGGGCGCAGCAGACGGAGCTGCTGGGCGAGGGCACTCATGACGGCGTCTTTTCGGTCTGGTACGGCAAGGGACCGGGCGTCGACCGCTCAGGCGATGTGTTCCGCCACGCCAACCTCGCCGGATCGTCGAAGCATGGCGGCGTGCTTGCGCTGATGGGCGACGACCATATGGCCGAATCCTCGACCAATGCGCACGCCACCGAATTCCTGTTCGTCGACACGATGGTGCCGATCCTCAACCCGGCCGGTGTCCAGGAGATCATCGACTACGGGCTCTACGGCTTCGCCATGTCGCGCTTTGCCGGCACGTGGGCGGCGATCAAATGCGTCAAGGACAACATCGAATCGACCGCCTCGGTCGATGCCGCGCTCGAGCGGCTGAACATCGTCGTGCCGGAGTTCGACATGCCGCCTGGCGGTCTCAACATCCGCCACGAGATCGACATGCTCGGCCAGGAAGAGCGGCTGCATGAACACAAGCGCGCCGCGGCCTCCGCCTTCATCCTTGCCAATGGGCTGAACCGCATCGTCTATTCGGGGGGCCGCAACCCGAAGATCGGCATCATCACGCTCGGCAAGAGCTATCTCGACGTTCGCCAGGCGCTGGAGGATATCGGCATCGACGAAGCGGCCGCCAACCGCATCGGGGTGAGGCTGTTCAAGGTCGGCTGCCCCTGGCCGCTCGACCTGCATCACATCGCCGGTTTCGCCCGCGGCCTCGACACCATCGTCGTCGTCGAGGAGAAGCGCTCGCTGATCGAGGTACAGTTGCGCGAAAGCCTTTATGGCACTGCCACCCAACCGGTCATTATCGGCAAGAAGGACGAGCGCGGCGACTGGCTGTTTCCGGCCAAAGGCGCGCTCGATCCCAACGAGATCGCCATCGCGCTTGGCGAGAGGATCGTCAGGACCATCGGCCCGTCCGAAGAGATTTCGGCGCGGGTGGCAAAACTGCGCCAGTTCCAGGCAATGCTCACCGAGGCCACCGACATCGGCTCGCGCACGCCGTTCTTCTGTTCCGGTTGCCCGCACAATTCGTCCACCAAGGTGCCGGACGGCTCGATCGCCGCGGCCGGCATCGGCTGCCACTTCATGGCGCTGTGGATGGACCGCAACACAGTCGGCTTCACGGCCATGGGCGGCGAGGGCGCGCAATGGGTCGGCCAGGCGCCGTTCTCCAAGCGCGAGCACATCTTCCAGAATCTTGGCGACGGCACCTACAACCATTCCGGTACGCTGGCGATCCGCTTCGCGCTGTCGAGCGATGCCAACATCACCTACAAGATCCTCTACAACGACGCGGTCGCCATGACCGGCGGCCAGCCGCACGAAGGCGGCCTGACCGTCGATATGATTGCCAGGCAGGTGCGGGCCGAGGGTGTCGACCGCATTGCCATCGTCACGGATGAGCCGGGCAAATATGCTGGCAAAGCCGAATTCCCGGCCGGCGCCACTATCCATCACCGCGACGACCTCGATCTCGTCCAGCGCGAGCTGCGCGACGTCAAGGGCGTTTCGGTCTTGCTCTACGACCAGACCTGCGCCGCCGAAAAACGCCGCCGCCGCAAGCGCGGCACATTCCCCGATCCCGACAAGCGCGTCTTCATCAACGAACTGGTCTGCGAAGGCTGCGGCGATTGCGGCGTACAGTCGAACTGCGTCTCGATCCAGCCGGTCGAGACCGAATTCGGCCGCAAGCGCAAGATCGACCAGTCGAGTTGCAACAAGGATTTCTCCTGCGTCAACGGCTTCTGCCCGTCCTTCGTCACTGTGCACGGCGCCAAGATCCGCAAGGCCGAGGGCCTGGCCGGCAAGGCCGATCCGCTGGAAGGCGTGCCCGTGCCGGCGCAATTCCCGCTTGGCGAGCAGGGCTGGGCGGCGATCATCGACGGCGTCGGCGGCACCGGCGTCGTCACCGTCGGTGCGGTGCTAGGCATGGCGGCGCATCTTGAGGACAAGGGCTGCGGCATGATCGACATGGCCGGCCTCGCCCAGAAGGGCGGCTCGGTGTTCACCCATGTCCGCATCGCTCGTACCCCGGACGACATCCATGCAATCCGCGTTTCGGCGGGGAAGGCCGATCTCGTGCTTGGCTGCGATCTCGTCGTGTCGGGCGCCAAGAAGGTGCTGACCGCGGTGCGCGAGGGCCACACCATCTTCGTCGCCAACACCGCCGAGATCATGCCCGGCGAATTCGCCCGCTCGGCCGATTTTTCGTTGCCGATAGAGCGGCTGAAAAAGGCGATCCGCGCGGCTGCGGGCGACGACAAGGCACATTTCTTCGATGCCACCCGCACTGCCTCGGCACTTTTCGGCAATTCACTCGGCGCCAACATGTTCATGCTTGGCTTTGCCTTCCAGCACAGCGGCCTGCCGCTGTCCGCCGAGGCGGTCGAGAAGGCGATCGAGCTCAATGGCGAAGCCGTGGCGATGAACATCGCCGCCTTCCGCTGGGGCCGTCGCGCTGCCCATCAGCCGGATTTCGTGCGCGGGCTGGTTGCCCAGCCGGGTCCGACCGCGGCTGGAAAGGCAGGCCAGGCCACGGATACCGCCGAGACGCTGGACGACATCATTGCCCGCCGCGTCGCCTTCCTGACCGCCTATCAGAACGCCGCCTATGGCAGGCGTTATGCCGGAAAACTGGCCGCGTTGCGCGCCGCCGAAGCGAAGGCCGTGCCTGGTTCGACCGCGGTGTCGCAGGCTGCCGCCAGGAACCTGTTCAAGCTGATGGCGATCAAGGACGAATACGAGGTGGCGCGTCTTTACACGGACGGCTCTTTCGCCGCCGAACTGGGCAAGCAGTTCCAGAGCTACGAAAGGCTCGAATTCCACCTCGCTCCGCCGATCATGGGCCGTCGCGGCAATGACGGAAGCCCGCGGAAATCGAGCTTCGGCCCGTGGATGATGAAGGGTTTTCGCGTGCTGGCGGCGATGAAGGGCCTGCGCGGCACTGCCTTCGACCTGTTCGGCTACACCGCCGAACGGCGCATGGAGCGGCAGCTGCTGGCGCGGTACGAGGCGGATCTGGAGCTCATCGCCGGATCGTTGGCCCCAGCCAGGGTCGATGCGGCGGTTGCGCTGGCCTCGGTGCCTGCCCTCATCCGCGGCTATGGCCACGTCCGTCAAGCCAGCGCGCAAAAGGCCGCCGGCGAGCGCCAAAGGCTGCTCGAACGCCTGTCGAGTACGCCGGCGCGGCCCGAACTTCAGGCCGCCGAATGATCGATACGCCTTGTTTACCTGAACGACAGTTTCCTTGCTTTCCGATGCGTCACCCGGCTTGACGGCAGGAGCGCGAGGGTCTCTCTAAATCTTTCTTAAGGCGGATGTGGCACTGCTTGGCTCCCCAGGGTTGGGATTCAGGCGTTGAATCTGCGAAAAAAGAACGAGATCCCGGTCGACGTCTATATTCCGTTCGTGGAAACCCTGTTTCGCGACGGGCTGACGCTTTCGATCGGCATTCTCGCGCAGACTTTCCTGATCGGCCTGGTCTGGTGGAAGAGCGGCGATCCGCGGTATTTGCTGGTCGCGATCTCGATGGTTCTCGTCGGTGTGTTCCGCATGAGAAACTTTCGAAAATACAACAGCATGCCGTCGCCGACGACCTGGGAAGAGGCGCACAAGCGTGAGAATGACTACATTCTCTATGGCTCCCTGCATGGCTTGACGCTTGGCGCTTTCTGCCTGCTCGGCATCTATTTCGCGCGCGATGGTTTCGCCGAAATCGCCTCCGTTTGCCTGACGCTCGCGACGGCGACCTCCATCGCCGGCCGCAACTACGGCTCGCCGCGCATGGTCACCATCCTGACCATTGCCTTGACCTGGCCGATCTCGCTTGGCTTCCTGCTGCGCGGCGACATCTACCATGTCCTCCTCGGGCTCCTGTCGGCGCCGTTCCTGTTCGCCATCCGGAAATTCGCCAACACCGTACGCGATGTGCTTTTTGCGGCCGTCTCGGAAGAGAAGAAGGCCAACCGCATTGCCCAGCGCTTCAACCGGGCGCTCAACACCATGTCGCACGGCCTTGTCATGCTCGGTCCGGACGGCCGCGTCGCGGTGGCCAATGCCGAGGCCGCGCATCTGATGTCGCTCAAGTCGCCCGACGCGCTGCTCGGACGGTCGATCCACGGTCTGTTGATGCGCGGTGTCGCCGGCGGCATGCTGGCGCCCAAGGATTGCCGCTACATCGAGGCGCAGCTGACGCGTGCGCTGCGTGAGGGTCGCGACCGCAAGGTGCTGGTTTCCCTCGCCAACGGCCAGCATTACGAGTTCTCGGCTCGCGAAGGCAGCCAGGAACTGGGCGTCATAACCTTCGAGGACGTCACCGCCCGTGTCGAGGCGGAAGACAAGATCCGCTTCATGGCACGCTACGACAATCTCACCGGCCTGCCCAACCGCGCCTATTTCCATGAATTGGTGGGCGAGGCCATGGCGTCCGGCGATCACGACCGTCTCTGCGGCCTTGCGGTGCTCGATCTCGACGATTTCAAGAGCGTCAACGACACGCTTGGCCATCCGATCGGCGACGGCTTGATCTATGCCGTTGCCGAGCGGCTTGGCGCCATTGCCAAGCAAGATATCACGGTCAGCCGTTTCGGTGGCGACGAGTTCATGATCTTCTTCGACCGCGTCGAGGATGAGAGCCATCTGACCAGCCAACTCGACGAGATTTTCGCCGGCCTGCAAGGGGAAGTCGACGTCGCCGGTCACGGGCTGCGCATTCAGGCCAGCGGCGGCGCGGTGCTGTCACGGGTCAAGGATACCGATGTCGACGCCATGATCGTGAAGGCGGACCTGGCGCTCTACAAGGCCAAGGAACTCGGCAAGAACAGCTGGCGATTGTTCGAAGCTTCGATGGATGCCGCCTTCCGCAACCGTCAGCTGATGAAGGCGGATCTGCGCACCGCGGTAGAGGGCAAGAGCCTGCGGGTGGTCTATCAGCCGATCGTGGCGATGAGCACCATGCGTATCGCCAGTTGCGAGGCGCTGTGCCGGTGGGATCATCCAGATCTCGGGCCAATCTCGCCCAGCATCTTCATTCCACTGGCCGAGGAAATGGGCATCATTTCCGAGATCAGCACCTTCGTGCTGCAGGCAGCCTGCGCCGAATGCGCCAAATGGCCCGACCAGACCAGCGTCTCGGTCAATCTCTCGGCCAAGGATTTCCGCAGCCGCGATGTCATCCAGAAGGTTCGCGATGCGTTGGCCGGCTCCGGCCTCGCCGCCAGTAGGCTCGAGATCGAGGTCACCGAAACGGCGCTGCTCGATGACAAGTCGCTGACGCGCCAGTATATTGAGGAGCTGAAGCAGCTTGGCGTGCGCATCGCGCTCGACGATTTCGGCACCGGCTATTCGAGCCTGAGCTACCTGCACAAGCTGCCGCTCGACAAGATCAAGATCGACCGCTCTTTCCTGATGGACGTCACCCAGAATCCCCGTTCGCTCGAGCTGCTCAAGGGTATCGTCAACCTGTCGCGGCCGCTGGGGCTTTCGGTGACCGTCGAAGGGGTCGAGACCTTCGAGCAGCTCAAGATCCTGGCGCTGCAGGTCAAGCCTGATCTTGTCCAGGGGTTCCTGTTCGGTTCGGCGCTCAGCGCTTCCGGCATCGAGACGATGTCGAACACGGTATGGCCCTTCGCCAAGGATATCAGGACCGCCAAAAAGGCGGTACGCCGCTGATTTGCGGCGCCTGGCGCATGGTGCCCAGGCACTGAGAGCCCATCCCTGTTTCCATCAGGATTGAACAGGCGCCCAGGCTTTAGGCATTCACTGCATTCGAGGTTTCTTTGCACATCGCGGGCCATGCCAGAATTTCAGCCGCTTCCCGTCATGTTCGAGACACGCTCTTTCCCCGTCGCGACGCAGAAAACGAAGAAAACCACCAATTTTAGTTTTATTTTAGCAATCGTTAACCTTAACGACTGGTAAACGGGCTGCTTCCTGTTTTCATCTTTTACATCCCAAGACCCTGTCGTAGTGTCGGATCGCGGCGGCAATGTACGGGGATTGAGTTGATGATTGTGCAGTTGAGTTCGCTTCGTCCGGTGACGGGCGAGGACGGCAAGGACGCCGCCGACACCATGTCCAGCTTCGCCCGCAACGTCTCGGCGATGCTTGAGCGGACAGAATACCGCCGCTGCGACAAGGGCGAAGATCTCGAGGACATCTACCGCCTGCGCTACAAGTCATATCGCTCGAACGATATGGTGCCCGACAACGAAAACCATACCATTAACGATGAGCTCGACGAGGCACCGAATGTGTACCGCTTCGGGGTCTATATCGACCAGGAACTCGTCAGCACGCTGCGTATCCATCACGTCACCTTGGCGACGCCGATGTCGCCTTCCACCAAGGCCTTTGGCGACATCGTCATGCCGATGCTTCGTGACGGACTGAGCTTCATCTGTCCCAGCCGGTTTGCGTCCGATCCCGAATGGTCGCGCGTCTACCCGCAGATTCCCTACCTGACGCTGCGGCTGGCCGGCATGGCGTGCTTCCATTTCAACGCGCCCTACTGCCTGTCGACCATTCGCGAGGATCACGCCGGCTTCTACAAGCGTATCTACTACTCGGAGAAGATCAGCGAGTCGCGCGCCTATCCGGGCGTTTTCAACAAGGTCGTGCTCTACCGCGCCGACGTCAACGCAATCCGCGAGCGGTCCTTCTCACGGTTCCCGTTCTTCCGCTCGACGCCAATGGAGCAGCGCATGCTGTTCGATACGCCGCATGTCGGGGAACTCGCGCCGCTGACCATCCTGCCGACGGCAAAATACTATCACGAAGCCGCCTGATACGGCAGGGATCCACACGATTTTGCAGGGCCGACAGGAGCCTTTTGGCGACTTCGGCGTTCTGGGTGAGGCCACGAGCAGCGCTCCGGGTCGATCTGAGGTTTTTGAGGGAACCCGCCATGACCATTTCCACACTTGCGCTAACCCCGCTCATCTCGCTGATCGCCGGCGTGCTGATCCTGGTCATGCCAAGGCTGTTGAACTACATCGTCGCGCTCTATCTGATCGTCGTCGGGTTGCTCGGGCTATTTCCGCATCTAGCCGGCTGAGGCGCCGGCTTAGGCCACGCAAGCGTCCGCCCTTCGGAGTTCCGCATCAAGCATCAGAATCCAGCGATCGGACTCCGTCGCGGCGTCGACTGCTGGCTTCAATCTTTCTTTGAGGCAGTTGTCGGTTGTTGTGCGGCAATAGCGCCATTGCTCTCGGCGCGGCTTTTCGCTATGTGCCTGAAAGATGTCTTCGAAGGGGTATTCCTATGGCTGATCACTCGCCGACTGGTCCTGTCGAACTGGGCGCGAAGATGGACTATGCCGAGCATGACCGCACCTATGCGGGCTTCCTCGCGCTGGCCAAGTACGGCTCGCTGTTTTGTGGCGCCCTGCTCCTGGCGATGGCCTTCGGCTTCTTCGCGGGCGGCTTCTTCTCGGCGACCATTCTGTTCGTGCTGATTCTGGCTGTCGGCGCCTTTATCCTCCGATAGATTTTTCCGACATCTTGTCCACGGCGCCGCCGCGAGGCCGGCCGGCGTCTTGCGGGAAATAGCTTCCGGCCGAAAGGATCATGCGGTGGGACAGACGGTTTTCATCCCTCGTGAGCTCGATGTCAACGAGCCGCGCGTCGCGGCTTCGCCCGATACGGTGAAACGGCTGGCGGCGTTGGGCTTCGACGTCGTCGTCGAGGCCGGTGCCGGTCTGAAATCGCGCATCATCGATGCCGACTATGCGAGCGCCGGCGCTGCTATCGGCAAGGCTTCCGATGTCGCCAAGGCCGATGTGGTGCTGAAGGTGCGCCGGCCTGGTGATGCTGAGCTGAAGAGCTACAAGCCCGGCGCGGCTGTGATCGCCATCATGGACCCCTACGGCAACGATGCCGCCGTGGCAGCTCTTGCCAAGGCCGGCGTCACCGCTTTCTCGATGGAATTCATGCCCCGGATCACCCGCGCGCAGTCGATGGACGTCTTGTCCTCGCAGGCCAATTTGGCCGGCTATCAGGCGGTGATCGACGGGGCTTCGGAATATGACCGCGCCTTGCCGATGATGATGACGGCGGCCGGCACGGTGCCGGCGGCGAAGGTCTTCATCATGGGCGTTGGCGTCGCCGGCCTGCAGGCGATCGCCACCGCGCGCCGGCTTGGTGCGGTTGTCACCGCCACCGACGTTCGCCCCGCCGCCAAGGAACAGGTCGCCTCGCTCGGCGCCAAGTTCCTCGCGGTCGAGGACGAGGAATTCAAGGCGGCCGAAACGGCCGGCGGCTACGCCAAGGAAATGTCGAAGGAATATCAGGCCAAGCAGGCGGCACTCACATCAGAGCACATCGCCAAGCAGGATATCGTCATCACCACGGCGCTCATTCCCGGCCGGCCGGCGCCCAAGCTGGTTTCGGCGGCCATGGTCGCTTCGATGAAGCCGGGCTCGGTGCTGGTCGACCTCGCCGTCGAGCGCGGCGGCAATGTCGAAGGCGCCGTGGCGGGTCAGGTCGTCACCACCGCCAACAACGTCAA